>CAYTJD010000001.1:0-16028 GCA_964438005.1 uncultured Solibacteraceae bacterium
TCGCCGCAACTGCTTTCCGGAGCAGTAGCGCACCACCCAGGGCCAGACCAGATAAAACTGTTCCTCCACGGCTAACGACCACGTAACGCCGAGAAGACTCACGGCCCCGGCCGGTCTCGACACTAAGAAATTTTGGAGAAACAGGGGAAACGCCCACCAGGGCGACGATCGCGCCGAAAAGATCAGCGCAGATTCCCGCGAGGACATCAAGGGGACCGCTACGAACAGGCAGACAAGCAGCAAGTAATACAACGGCCAAATCCGCAGACAGCGCCGCGCGTAAAAATTCCTGAAGTAATCCTGCGATTCCCGGGAATCGAGCAAAATTCCTGTGATCAGGAAACCCGACAGGACAAAGAACAGATCCACGCCCATCCACCCGCTGGCGGCGAACCGCTCAACCAACGAATACGGATATTTGTCCGGAGCGTTGTGGATGATCACAACCAGGACAGCGATGCCCCGGACGGCATCGAGTTCCGGCATTCTCTTCTGCATTTCTGTTACAACCGAGACAGCAGTTGATGTCAGAGTAGCGTAGTTGCATAGGAGCTTCACAGGGCCAAACGGCTGAAACCGTACTTTTTTTGGGGCTCATGGTACTAAATGCCCATCCGGAGCCCGTGTGGCGCGGATACCGGGAAGAGCGTGTAAGTGGCGGTAGCTCAAAAGAGCTACCAGCTGTCAATGTAGATCGGGTTGGCCGGAGGACGTCCCTCGCACCAGTACCGATCGAAATCCGTGACGCCGGCCAACTCCGCAAGCGCTTCCTCGTCGATCCATTGCCGGCCCGTGCAGGCCCGCGGTTCGTGCGCGAAGATGGCAAGCGAAGCGTCACAGACGATTTCCGGCGTGCGCCATTGCGACCGGTCCGCCATTCCCCAGTTGATCGATGCCTGGCTCTCGATGATGGTGCGCGGCCAGAGGCTGTTGGCGGCGATATTGTCGGCTTCGTGCTCGACAGCCAGCCCGATCGCGAGCCGCGCCATCCCGAGCTTTGAAATCATGTAAGCGACCTTGCCCGGCGAGGCTGTGGTTGACAGCCGTGGGCACATGTTCAGGATGTGACCCCATTGCTGTTTGATCATGTGCGGCAGCGCGTAATAGGAAGCGATGTAGGCCGCGCGCACGTTGATCCCCATCATGAGATCGAAGCGTTTGGGCGGGGTATCCAGAATTCGCTGTGCCCAGATGGCTCCGGCGTTGTTGACCAGAATATCGAGCCGCCCGAATTCCGCGATCGTGCGATCAATCATGTTGTGGATGGAGGTTTCGTCGCGCACATCGGCGGCTACTGCAAGGGCGCGGCCGCCCGCCGCGCGGATCGCCTCGGCTGTTTCGTGAATACTGCCCGGCAGGCGGTCTGTGGATTGTTCGCTCTTGGCCGCGACTGTAACCGCAGCTCCTTCGCGCGCCAGCCGCAGCGCCAGGCTTTTGCCAATGCCGCGGCTCGCGCCGGTGACCACGGCCACCCGGCCGGAAAGATCTGGATGGAGGGCCGCCCCGCCCCGCACTAGGAAATCATGACCTTGCGCGGGAACTGACCGTTGTCTTCGAGGAACGTCTTCTTGCGCTTCAAATCGGTGGCTGTGGGCTGCTCCACGCCGTTGGCGTCAGCGGCGCGCGAAACAATCGTATGCTCACCCGCAGTGGCGCCCTGCCAGTCACAAGTGAACAACTTCCACGAGTACTGGCTGTTGGATCTATCCATTTTGGCCGGGAGCCAGGAACCGCCGTCGATTTGAACCTCCACCGACTTTACCGGACTCCCGTCATTTAGGACGAACCCGAAAATTTGGTGACCGCCTGCCGTCTTCTTCACGCGCGCGATCACCGATTTGATGTGCATGCGGGTGACTTCGGTTTCGATCCACTGAGTTTGGGGATCGGCGTCCTCGCCCGTGCCGCCCACGCCGCGCAGTGTCCGGTACCAACGCGCCTGAAAATTGCCGAGGTAACGATCTTCCTGCAGGTGGACTTCCGACAGCCACTTCACGTTGGCAACGCCGTACCAGCCCGGAACGAGGAGCCGCACTGGGAAGCCCTGATTGCGGGGCAGCGGCTCGCCGTTCAGCGCGTACGCCACCAGCACGTCGGGCTTCATCGCGTTTTCCAAGGTCATACTGCGGCCGAACTGCTGTTCGAGCTTGAACGTCTGCTGCCGGAAGACGATGTCCAGCGGTCCCCGATCGGTCCCCATAAACACGACCTCGCGGGCTTTCGGATTCACGCCGAGTTGCTTCAGCAGAGAGATCAGCCGGACGCCGGTGAACCGCCCGTTCGAGCACAGGCCTTCCATGGCGCGCGCGCTGTTGCCGGAGCACTCGTAGCCGTTGACGATCTCGGTAGATTTCATCGCACGGAGCTCGTTCAGGGAGAATTCTGCAGGCTTGTTCACCATGCCGGTGAACTTTAGACGGTAAGTATTCGGATCGATCTCCGGCTTATTGAAATGCTGCGTGCCGAAGAACTGGTCGGTGGGTGTGAGCGGCCCGTCGATCTTGCGGATGTCCAGCAAACGCGTCGGCGCGGCGGGATTATTGGGGTTGAAGGTTTTCGGGATGTCGGTGAACTCGACGTCGGTTTCCCCTTCTGCCAGGGCGGGGACCGCCCATTCCGGCACCATCGCCAACAGGCTTGCGGCTGCCAAACCTTTCCGCAGTGTTTCTCTCCGGCTGATCGTTTCGTCCATGTTCATCTCCCTCCCCACAGCGGGGATCTTTGGCTGAGAGTGAAATGATGATATCAACAACCGAACCGCAAATGCCACTTGCGGCCGCGCCTCGCTCCAGGCGGCGGCTTTGGCACGCATGAAGAAATCTTCACCTCTACCCCTTCCGCTCTCCACCGCCCGGTTTCTTGGAAGATAATAGGGTTGAAGGGATCGGAAGATCTCAATTCTCTCTCGTGGAGTGAATACGCATGCGCTTGAAGCTACTGGCACCCGGTGCCGTCCTGCTCGCTGGTTTTGTTGTGTGCACTTCTTCGGTATACGGAACCCCCGATTACGCGAAGAAGGAAAAGAAGACGTGCAATTATTGTCACAGCAAGATAAGTTCCGATAAGGCGGAGATGGCCAAGAGCCTGAACGACACGGGCAACTGCTATAAAAGCAACGATCACTCTTTAGCGAAGTGCGCCACGAAATAATGTAGTTTGGCCGAAACTCCGATAACTCAGCTCGTCGGCATCTTGTCGGCGTCGATCGCGCCGGTGATTGTCATCTCCGGCGTCGGCTTGCTGTTGTTGAGTATGACGAACCGGTACAGTCGTGTGATTGACCGGGCCCGCGCGCTGACCAGGGATTTGAAAGGCACGGTAGAATCGGAGCGGCGCGGCCTGATCGTGGAGGAGTTGCAGATTCTCTATCGGCGTGCCCGGATTCTCAGACTGGCGATCATTCTGAGTTCGATCAGCATTCTGTTCGTTGGGTTGACCGTGTTTTCACTGTTCGCGGCGCAGATCTTGCGTATCCGGGCCGACTACGTTTCCGTGCCGTCTTTCGGTCTGTGCCTGGTGGCGCTGATCGGTTCGCTCTACTTTTTCATTCGGGACGTCAGCATTTCCCTCACCGCGCTGGAGCTGGAAATCCTCCCGTATCTGAAGAGCTCCTGAGCGAGAGTCAAGCAGGAGGAGGTCTACTCGACGAACTCCTCGAGGCCTGCTGTAAGGCTGATCTCGCCCGCCTCGGCCATCTGGCGCGCTGTCGCGATCAAGGCTTGTTGGGCGTTCTGGACGTCCTTGATACGGACCGGCCCCAGCGCCTGCATGTCTTCGGTGAGCATTTCGCCGGCGCGTTGCGACATCGCTCCCATAAAATGTTTCTTGATCTGAGGGCTGCTGCCTTTGAGGGCCAGCGTGAGGACCTTGCGGTCCACCTTGCCCAGCAGCTTCCGCAGGGCGTCCTGGGCGATATTCAGCAGATCGTCAAAGACGAACATGATCTGCCGGATTTCGTGGCCCAAAGTCGGATCGTCGTTCGTGATCTCCTTGAGGATGTCCTCGCTGGTGGTGGGATCGATACGGTTCAACAGTTCGGCTACGGTGCGCACGCCGCCGAAGGATTCGAGGCTCGATTCACCGACGACGCGCAGTTTGGAGCCGATAATCTTGGCCAGGCGGTTCGTGACGTCGGGAGAGACTTGATCGAGTGCGGCCATCCGCCGCGCCACCTGCGGCCGCAGTTTCTCAGGCAATTCGCTGAGCACGCGGGCGGCTTTCGAGGTGTCGAGATTGCAAAGAATCAGGGCGAGAGTCTGGGGATGCTCGCGCTGCACCACCTTCGCCAGTTGTTGTGCGTCGGCCTTGCGCAGCGTGTCGATATTCGCTGAATCCGAGCCGACCGAACGCAGCAGACGTTCCGCCATGCGCTTGCCGGTTTCCGGCCCAAACGCCGCCAGCAGGACGGAAGTGGCATACTCGACTCCGCCGGCCGCGGCCGCCGACGGGTTCTCCGCCGTCACCAGAAACTCCTTCATGACGGTCTCCCGCTCCCCGTGTGACATCCGGCCGAGAGTACTGATCTCCCGCGTGATGTCATGTACCTGTTCTTCGGTGAGCTGCCGCAGGATCGCCGCGCTAGCTTCGTCGCCCAGAGTGGTCATGAAGATCGCCGCTTTGCGCTTGCCCGACACCGGAATTTCCGTGTCGGGCTCGTGTGTCACGGCCCGCGTAGGTGCAGGAGGAGTCAGTGCTCCCTGAGGAGTCGCCATGCAAGGTCGATTCTTAGCAACTCGAGTTCCTTCCGGCAAACCCGAATTTCCCCATCGTCTTACCCGGCCGGCTTGCCGCGAAAATGGCTGTCAAACTCTTGACGTGTCAAGCTGAAGAGACCCGCATATTCGCGGAACTTTTCGCCGCCACAATCAGTTACGCCGGCGAAGGATTGGAATTTCAAGTGCTGAACCGGTTCGGAACATACTGAGCATGAACCTCGCTGGCAATTTGTTGGACGTGGACTCCTTCATGGACGTGCCGGTGCCGATCGAAGTACGGCTGGGCTGCCGGCCCATCACTTTGGAGGCGATCGCCAGGCTGGAGCCCGGCAGCATCGTTTCACTCGATCGCGCAGCGGGCGAAACCTTTGACGTATTCGTCGGGAACCTGCTACTGGCGACCGCGGAGGTGGTGATTGTCGATGGCGTGCTGGCGATGCGAATTACAGACCTCGATCTGACGGATGCTCCCGCAAAAGGGACCATCTGAAACGCTATGGAACCCAACGAATCCGCCGGCCAAACTATGAGAACCTCCAGCGCATTGCCCGAATCGGTTGCCGATATGCCGCTGAATGTCCATGTCAGCTTAGGCCATGCGCGCCTGTTGCTGAAGGACATCTTCAAAATGACGGTTGGCTCGATTATCGAACTGGGACAATCGGGCGACGAACTCGCTTCTCTAGTTGCCAATGGAAAAGTGACCGCTCGCGGAAGGCTGGTCATTATGAAGGGGCAATACGGTTTGAGGGTGGTCTCCAAAGTCGCCAATGACAAATCAGGACGATAGCGCGCGAAAGGCGTCCTCCGCACTGGAACCGGACGAGGACTTACAGGGCGCTGAGCGGGACGACCTGCTGGGTTCGGATAGCAGCATTACGCCCTTCGATTTCCGCCACTCCAACCGGCTGCCGAATTCCCAACTGAACCTCATCCAGGTCCTGCACGAATCTTTTGTCCGCCTGCTCACTCAGAGTTTGTCCCTGACTTTGCGATCATTCGTTTCAGGCAGCGTGATCTCGGTGGAACAATTCTCGTTCGGAGAGTTTTCCGCGCGAATGCAGTCGCCCACGTGCATTGTCTATCTCAGCATGCTGCCGTACGAAGGGTACGCCGCTGCCGAAGTCAATCATTCTCTACTGGCCCCGATTCTCGATCATGTGCTCGGTGGCAACGGCAAAATCGATTCCGAACTGGACCGTGAACTCACGGATATCGAGAAGGGAATGTTGGAGGGATTCTTCCGCATCATCCCTCACGATCTGTCCGAGGCCTGGAAACCGATCGCTTCCATCGGGTTCGCCTTCGACTGTGTGGAGACCGAACCACTGCTATCCAATCGCATCTCCCGCAACGAAGCTGTGGTTGTAATTGCGATGGAGCTGCGCATTGGAGACAAAACCGGCAAAGTGAACCTGGCGATCCCGTCTCTTACTTTGAAGATGCTGCGGCACAAGTTCGACCAGCAGTCCACCACCAAACGGACCGTATCGCCGGAAATCGAAGCGTCGATCAAGCAGAAGCTCTCGGCCGAACTGCGGCTGGACGTGGACTGCGCGCTCGTCGGCGCCCGAATCCGCCTCAGCGATCTGCTCAATTTGAAAGAGGGCGACCTCGTCGACCTGGGAGTCGAGTTCGACCGCAGGGGCTCGCTGCTTGTGAATGGTGTCCCGAAACTGCGCGGTGAAGTGATCGTCGAAGGCTCCAGGCAGGCGCTGGTGATCGAGTCCGCATAGCCGCTCCTGGTGCTCGCGATTTTGTGTCCGGCCGCACGGCTGCCGCGGAACCGCTACTGTCAGGGAGCTGACTCTTGCCCATCCCTACTAAATGAATCTCCGATCAGCTAACCATTGTTAGCCAAGTAATGGGTTCTTTCTGCAATTGCATTGTATTTACTGGCCTCCCTCATTTATACTGGCCACTTACGACAGTTGCAGGATCATGGTCGGTCATACTAACCCTGTTGTCGAACTGTATGAACTGGTACTACAAACTCCATCTTTATTTGGGCGCCTGATCTATATAGCGGGCTTATGGAATCCGGAAACGAGCCGCTATGACCGGGGGCTTCCCGACCGCTTTCGAAGCGTGGAGACCGATAAGGCGTTAGCGCGCTGGCACCAGTCCTTCTTCATTGACTGGCTTTCGCAGTCGCTGACGGAAAAGGAAAGGGACGTATCTCTCTACTGGACGAATCTCGGCAGGCCGGAGAATGCCAGGACCATCCGGGAAATTGGTGAGGCGGCGATTCCGCCTCTGGTGCGCGCTGAAGAGCGGAAGTTCTTTCTCCAGGACCTGACGTTCATCCAGGCGATGCTATAGGTGGGGCGAGCCGCCGGCCGCCGGCCGCTTTTCCTTCGCCATCTGCCGGTAGCTGTCGACCAGACGCTGCGTGAGAAGGGCCATGTCCCAGTTCGCTTCCACCTCGGCACGCGCCCGCTCTATCATTCCGGCGGCGGTTTGCGGATTTTCCCATAGCGCCAGCACACGATCGGCGAACGCAGCCGGATCATCGGCCAGCGCGCAGAATTCTCCGTCATTCGCAGCCAAACCCTCCGCGCCGACGCGTGTCGAGACAACCGGAACGCCCGCTGCGAATGCTTCCAGCAGTTTCACCCGGACGCCGGACCCGCTCAAAACCGGACAGACGAAGACTGCGTAACGGGCCAAGGGCTCGCGTATGTCATCCACATAGCCGAGCATTTGGAGCGCTCCGGACTGATCCCCGTACACGTGAGGCGGAGGCGGGTCGGAGCCGGCCACGATCAGCCGCGCACCCGGTTGGCGCTTGCGGATCAGGGGCAGCACCGAGTGGACGAACCAATCGACGGCGACTCGGTTCGGGTCATGACGGAAGCTGCCGACGAACAGCATGGTGAACGGTTCGCGGCCGCAAGTCTGGAACTCATAGCGCCCGGTGTCGATACCGGCGCGAAGGCCGTCCCGCAGCCGTGGTCCGAGACGCGGCGCGAACGAGAGCAGGTATTCCCGGTTCGCTGGCGTGCAGACTTGCACCTGGTCAAAGCGGGATAGGACTCCGAGTTCATATCGCAGCGCGCGGAGATACTCGACGCGTGCTTTGAATTCGGCCAGCGCCCCCGGCCAGTGCCCGAGGCCGCGGCGGATCGATTGGAAATACACGTCATGCTCGAACAGCGCCGTCACAATGCGCCCGTACGCACCTCCGTACTGTGCCATCGGCGTGTATTCGATCTGCACCACGTCAATCTGGCGCCTGTAAATCTGGCGATGGATCAACCACTCCACGTCGTCGTTGGCAAACTCGCGGACCGCGTACGGCAACAGCGACCCGAAGCCCGCCGCCTTCCCGCTCGGCCGCACGATCCATTCGGCCGAGGCGCAGAACTCGCGCAGTTCTTCATTGAGCGGCGCCTGTTCCGGCGAGTCCAGCAGCTCCACCACGTGCACTTCGGCGTGCTTCACCAGTTCCCGCAGCGTGTGATACATGAAGACGCCGCCGCCGTGCACCGGCGGACAGATCGGATAAGGAGAAACGAACAGGACACGCAAACGATCGGGCGTGGCTGCGATCTCCGCGAAGCGGTCGCGATAGTAGCCCCCGAGCGGGCGCAGGAACGCCTCGGTGTCGGAAATCTGGGCCAGCCTCCGCGCCCGGCGCCGGGAGTTTACAGCGCGGGGCAGGCTGCGGAATGCGCGCCCCAGCGCCGCCAGGTTCGGCCGGCCGGGCGCATCGCCGAACACCACGCTTAGCACCGCGCCCGCCCAGCTCAACAGCAAATGCGACAGCAGGCGCGGCGTCTCGTGAATGTTCTTCCACGCAAATAAGAGGTAGTTCTTTTTCAGCACCGCCTGGATTTGCGCTTCGGAGAATTTCTTGCCGATGGTGCCTCGGTGCTCGTGATACACAACGCTTCGCGGCTGGTAGAGGACTTTCCACCCGTTCTTCCAGGCTTGGTAGCCCAAGTCCGTGTCCTCCAGGTAGAACGGTGCCAGTAGCGAGTCGAAACCGCCCAACGCCAGAAACTTCCTCCGGTCAAAGGCGCAAGAGCCGCCGCCTCCGTAAAAGCAGGGAAATAGATCGTCAACCTCGGGGTCGATGCGGTGGCGTACTTTCAAGCCGCCGTCCTGCCACCAGCCTTGTGTCAGCCCGGTTTCCTCGCGCACCCGCGTGGGATCGCTGAAGAAAATCTGGCACGAAATTGCGAAGACGCCTGGGTCGCTGAAGCCTTCGAGCAACGGCGGCAGAAAATCCGCGGCCACCCGCATATCGCTGTTCAGCAGGACGACGATATCGTTGCGGGCTTGCCGGAATCCCTCGTTGGATCCACCGCCGAAGCCGCGGTTTTCCGCGAGCGCAATCACGCGCACCGACGGGAACGCCGCGCGCAGGAACTCCACGCTGCCGTCGGTCGAGCCGTTATCGACCACAATCACTTCGTTATCGGGCTCACCCGTGGCAGCTTCGATCACCGAAGGAAGATATTTCTCCAGGAGGTCTTTGCCGTTCCAGTTCGGGATGACAACCGACGCGGAAGAGGCGCGGGCCGGCGTGAAGGCGGTAGCAGCGCGCCGGCGGCCGCAAAGGTCGCTCACCAGCAGCGTCAGGAGCGCGATGATCACCAATACCGGCGATAGCAGGAGCAGCGGCAGCGCGCGCAAGAGCCGCGTGAGGAAGGCCATGTTAACGGGAAGACTGGTTCGGACCGAGCCCGAAGCTGCGGCCGAGTTTAACCCAGCGCGAGGAGCGATACCCGGCGACTTGCGCTTCCAGCTGCAGCACCGCCGCCGCGCGGTCGTCAAGATCCTTCCTGAGTTCCTCTATGTCCGCGGTCAGCCGCGCGTCGATATCACGCGCCCACTGCACCTTGGAGAGGATGTCAGCCTCCAATTCCCGGACTTTGGCCGCATAGCCCTCGGCCACTTTCTCCCCGTTTGCCTGTTCGCGCGTCAACTCCTCTTGCAACTCTACGATTCGGCCTCGCCGCTCGCCAAGTTCGCGGTCCAAAGATTCTGCCCACGCATTGCTTCGGTTCAGTTCTTCTGCGAGTTGCCGGTGAAGATCGAGGAGCTTCTCATGCTCGGCCTGGGCTTGGGCGAGCCACGCGTTTTTCGTCTCGATCTCCTGCTCCAGCAGGGCGATGTGCCGCTCGCGCTCGCGCAGCACATTGGCCGCCTTCGGCACATACACGAAAGTCGGATTGCCGACCTGCGGCTGGTGGGCGCAGACCGCGACAAAAAAGTGGGAGTCGCCAGGATCGGCCTCGCGGGCATCCACTCGTACTTCAGAAGTATTGCCGGCGCGACAGGGCTGGAATGCCACCCCCTCCACGTGATTCTCCAGAAAGAGCACCACGTGCGGGAATACCTCGGCCAGCGCGCCGCGAAATTCCTCGAAATCGAATTCGTGCACGTGGAAGGGATTGGCTCCGTGAACGCCGCGCGACTCGGTGTAATACAGGCGGTTCGGCGTGGAGACGATAAACTGGCCTCCCGGCGCGAGCAGCCGCCGCGCTTCGAAAAGCAGCGCGCGCCAGTCGGCGAGGTGTTCGATGACTTCAAACGCCACCACCAGCTCGAAACTGGCGTCGCGATGCGGCAGGGCGGTGCAGGAAGCCTGTTCGAATCGCAGATTGCGCGACCGATAGTGCGCGCGCGCGAAGTCCACGGCCTCGGTGGCGATATCGGCTCCCACCACCAGCCCGGCAATGCGCGCCAGCTCCGCCGAACCGTAGCCGGCGCCGCACCCCGCGTCGAGCACGCGCTTCCCGGCCGCCAGCCGCGCGGCAAATGTGTACCGCGCCATGTGCTCATTCAGTAAATCGGCATCCACCTCGCCCGGAATCACGCGCTCTCCGGTGAACTCAGGCACGGGGATTCTCCACCAGGGGAACTGCCTCACTGGCAGGGTGGAGACGCGCGTTCACCTCAATGCGGCAGGGGAAGTGAACGTACCCATAAACCAGATTCGGCGATCGTTCCATTTGCAGGGCGACGGCGTTATCGATCCAATCGCAAATCTTCGACTCGGAGAGCGTGCCATCGGCAATCGAGGGGGAAAAAGAGAACGCCGCCGGGTAGAGTTCCGGCACGTCGAGATAGAAATCGACCGTCACGATTTCGCCTGTCCGCATGGGCTCGAGATCCAAGCCTTCGCGCGCGGTGCTGGTTCCGGCGAAATCGATTCCCAGCTGGTTGCGGATCAGGAATCCAACCAGCGGCCGGTCCACATCGTCCTTCGCGCGCGCGCTGATGCGGACCAGGATCCGCGACTCGGGTTCAATCACATGCAAGGGCTGGCCGTGTTCGTTCAGAACCGCAATTCCCAGTACTTCCGCGCGCCCGTCACCGTGGCGGTGATCGATATTGGGAATTGTGCGCGCCACTTCCGGCGCCCCGGCAGTCTCGGGGTGCAGTCCCGCACGAGCATCGCCTTGCCGCCGCTGATAGCTGGAATCCTTTTCCGCCATCGCCGCCAGATAGTTGCCGACCACCTGGCCGGGATCGCCGAGATCCGCCAGCCGTCCGTGATCCAGCCAGAGCGCGCGGTCACCGATCGCTTTTACGTCGCCCACCGCGTGGCTGACAAAGACTATCGTGACGCCGCGGGTCCGCAGCTCATGAACTTTCCGCATCGAGCGCTGGCGGAAACCGGCGTCTCCTACCGCCAGGGCTTCGTCGACCAGCAGGATTTCCGGGTCGACATGGATTGCCACCGCGAACGCCAGCCGGACCACCATGCCGCTCGAATATGTTTTCACCGGTTGATTGATGAAATCACCGATATCGGCAAAGCTCTCGATTTCGTCGTAGCGCTCGTCCATCTGGCGCGTGGTGAGGCCGAGAATCGCGCCATTGAGGTAGACGTTGGCGCGACCGCTGAATTCCGGATTGAAGCCGGCGCCGAGTTCGAGCAGCGCCGCCACCCGCCCGTGCACGCCGATCGCGCCCGAGGTGGGTTGTAGGATTCCGGCCACCAACTGCAGCAGCGTGCTCTTGCCGGATCCGTTCTCGCCGATAATGCAGAAGGTCTCGCCCCGCCGGACCTGGAAGCTGACGTCGCGCAGTGCCCAGAAATCCCGGTGCCGCTTCCGTCGGTGCAGCGTCACCAACTCCTTGAGACGGTCTCCGGGCGTATCGTAAATCGCATAGCATTTGGAGACACCATGGAACTCGACGCTATTCACAGTTGCCGAAGAAAGACCAGTGTATCGGAAGTGGAGCGGGGATTGGAAAGAGGACAACGATAAAGGCGGCCGCCTGCCCCTCCTGTCATCGCCAAGATCGTGAGCCGGACCGACTAGCGGTATAACACCGCGGCGTCAATCTAGTGCTTTCTACGACGCGTCAGAACTCACGGCTGGTCAGCCAAGGAAGCCGGTAGCCGCCCTCTGCAGTGGACTGGTTCTATGCACTTCCTCCTTGTAAGCGACCGTCCCTCATCAGGAGGCCGCCGACACCCTCTTCAGAGAAAAGGGTCCGGAGAACGGAAAGAACCCGTTCCCAACTCAAATATGTGCCCGAAACCAGCAAATGTCAAGGCCGTGTTTTGGCGCGTGATTTGGCGCTCACTTGCCTGCGGACTAGCCCTGCTGATGAGAAAATGAGCAGCCTGCGGGCGGCTCCACTTACCGCTCGAGCAGGTAAACCGAGTTCTCGCGGTGGCTCGGCCCGTCAGCAGTGGCCACGACGAACTGGGCCGCGCCCGACGCCCTCCGGTTCCACAGCGAGGCGCCGGTGAATTCGCCGTCCTTGCGCAGCGCGTAAAAGTTGAGGTCGATTGCTTCCAGCCGCTTTCGGTCGTTATCGAAGTTGCGCGCCACGCGCTTGAGCGCGTCCAGCGCCGCGTCTTTCGGAGACATACCCTTCCGCATGTTCTCCACGATCGTGTGCGCACCCACGATGCGGATGTTCTCCTCGCCCCGGCCCGTAGATCCGGCCGCGCCCACGTCCTGATCGACGTAGAGGCCGGCGCCGAGAATGGGCGAATCGCCCACGCGCCCCGCAATCTTCCAGGCTAGGCCGCTGGTGGTCGTGACGCCCGAGATCTCGCCCTTTTCGTTCAGCGCCAGACAGTTGATGGTGCCGTGCGGCGGGTTGGTCGCGTGATCCCACGCGAGTGCCAGCATTTCTCTGCTGGTTTGCGGAAACTCCTGCTTCAGCTTTTCCAACTGCGCGGTTTTTCGCGCCGCCGGCGGCGCATCCAACCCGGGCCCCCAGTTGTTGTGCCCCTGCGCATCTTTGAGCGACCGCTTCCATACCAGCCACGACAAGCGCGATTGGTCGGTCAGCAGGTCTTCCTCGGGAAATCCGTGATCCTTGGCGAAGCGCAGCGCCCCCTCACCGACCAGCATCATATGATCGGTATCTTCCATGACGAGCTTGGCGATTTTCGACGGTGTCTTGATGCCGCGAATAGATGCCACTGCTCCTCCCCGCCGGGTCGGCCCGTGCATCACGCTGGCATCCAGTTCCACTACACCGTCTTCGTTGGGAAGCCCGCCATAGCCGACGCTATTGTCCTTGGGATCGAGCTCCACGATATTGACCCCGGCGATCACCGCGTCCAGTGTGTCGCCGCCCGCGCGGATCACCTCCAGCGCCTTGGCGCACGCCGCCACACCATTGGCGCTCGAGATCACGATCTGGCGGGGCCGCCCCTGCGCGACCGCCGCTCGTACCACAGGGAAAGCGGCAGCGCCCAGCAGCGCCGCTCGTCGCGTGAATGTAGAATCCGGCATGAGGTTACTCCTTCCTAACGCCGGTGCTCGCGTCACCGGTGCTCCTCAAGTGATCACATTATGGCATGGGCGTAGATCCGGGGTAGAATTGGCTCAACGAATGCTGGGGATCGACCGCCGCGCCGCGAGCTACACCTGGACCGCTGCTCTCATTCTGTTGCTGCTCAGTCTGCTTTACCTGGTCCGCTCGACGTTGTTCATTTTTATTCTGGCCTTGCTGTTCGCCTACCTGCTCGCCCCGCTGGTCAGTCTCCTCGACCGGTTTCTGCCCGGCAACCGCACACGCACTCCGGCCCTGGCTCTCGCCTACATCATTTTCATGGGGATTGTCGTGCTCGCGGGAATCCAAATCGGTTCACGTGTGGTCGAGGAAGCCAATAGTCTCTCCAAGAGGCTTCCCGAGATGTCGTCCGCCTGGCTCAAGCCGGCTTCCCAACAGGCTCCCGGCACAAACTCGATCCAGGATCAGGTCGTCGCTTGGATTCGCCAAGAAATCGTACAGAGTTCCAATAACCTCATTTCCGCGCTGCCCGGCGCCGGTCTGAAAGCCCTCACTGTCGCCAGTAACCTGATCTTTGTGGTGATTATCCCGATCCTCGGCTTCTTCTTTCTCAAAGATGGGCACGTCATGCGCCAGCATGTTCTGGACATGGTCGCCGATGTGCAGAGCCGTGCCGTGCTCAATGATGTGCTGGCCGATGTCAATTTGATGCTGGCCAGCTATATCCGGGCGCTGACCCTGCTGGCGTTGGCGGCGTTCACCGCGTACGCGATTTTCTTTTCCATCCTGAGCGTGCCTTATGGAGTGTTGCTGGCCGCGCTGGCGGGTATGCTGGAAATTATACCCATGGTCGGCCCGCTGGTCGCCGGCACGATCATTTTCACGGTCGCTCTGCTTTCCGGCTCCCACGCGCTGGCCGTGCTCCTGTTTCTGCTGGCCTATCGTGTGTTTCAGGATTACATCCTGTCTCCGCATCTTATGGGGCAGGGCGTGGAGCTCCATCCCTTGCTCGTGCTGTTCGGTGTTTTTGCCGGCGCCGAGATCGCCGGAATTCCAGGCACGTTCCTCTCGGTGCCGGTACTGGCCCTGATTCGGGTTGTCTATATCCGGATCCGCAAGACGCGGATCGGCGCACAGCTCTCTTCAGGATCTGAAGTCGCGCCCAAAGTCACGCCCGGAAGCGCCGCATGAGCCGCGCCGTCTCGCTGGTTCTATTGGTCTCTCCCGCTTTTGGGCACGTGATGAGCATCAGTTCCGGGGACTTGACCGTCACTGGAGATCGCGGCCACTACGAACTGCGCATGCCTCTCTATGAGCTGACGCACATGCGCGATCCCAGCCGTTCGATTTTCCAGAACATCCATTTTTCCAGCGGCGGCCGCGCCGCGCGGCTGGTTGCCTCCGATTGCAGGTCCAATGAGCCCGACGCTACCTATTTCTGCACCGCCGATTATCAGTTCGCCGCCCCGCCCGATCGCATCGATGTGGCTTGCACGTTTCATTCGATTACCGTGCCCAATCATGTGCACCTGCTGCGCGCGTACATGGACGGTAAGAACGATCAGGCCGTGTTCGACCTGTCCTTTTCGCGCGCGACGCTGCGCTTCCGCCCGCCTACTCCGCTTGAAACCGCTATTACTCAGTCCGGCGGCGGCTTCATCCGGGCCTGGGGCGGCCCTGTGCAGATTCTGTTTCTCGCCGCCCTGGTATTGGCGGGCCGCAGCGCCAAGGAACTGCTTGTGTTGACCGCGATGTTTCTCGCCGGCCAGGCCGTATCCGTCTGGATCGCGCCGCACTTAGGCTGGCAGCCGGCGCCGCGCTTCGTCGAGGCGGCCACTGCGCTTACGGTGGCTTACCTGGCGGTGGAGATTCTGCTGCTTCCCGAAGCCGGCATGCGGTGGTTCATCGCGGCCGTGCTCGGAGCGTTCCACGGGCTGTACTTCCATTTGTTTCTGCAATCCACCGGCTACCGGCCCGCGCTGGTGCTGTCGGGCGCGGCGATTGCCCAAGTCCTGGCAACCGCCGCGATCGGGTTTGCATTCGCCCGCCTCAGCCGTGTCGCACCCGCTCTCCGCCCCTTGCAGGTGTCGGCGTGCGGATTGCTGGCTTTTGGGATGATCTGGTTCTTGCTGCGACTGCGGAGCTAGTGTTCACTCCCCGCCGCTTCACGCCATGTGACGGTAAAGCAGGTTGCCGGCTACCGTCAATATAGTGTCCGGTGCCCACGCAAATAGCGGCTTGGCCAATCTCGTCCGGAGGCTGGCTCTCTCGAGCCGAGTGGTGATCGCCGGATATCGAAGGTGCGTAATGTGGAAACGTCGGCACCCCCACCGGTCCTTGAAAGTGGCCAGGCCCTCATTCGTCCAATCCGTGCGGCCCATGTCGAACTCGGACAATTCTGCGTTCTTGGCTTCTTCAATGGCCTTCCACAACAGGAGTTGCATGCTGCCGAGCGGGTGGAAGCTGCTGTCGGAAAAACCGTATTTGTAAGTCATCGTACGCTGAAACTCAATCGTCAGGATCGCCGCGGCCGGCTTCCCGGAAAGAGAAATCACGCGAAGCTTCAACTGCTCGCCCAGAGAGCGAATCAGG
>CAYTJD010000002.1:0-24166 GCA_964438005.1 uncultured Solibacteraceae bacterium
CGATTGCGAAATCACCACGGTCAGGGTATCCGGACCGAGAATCGGGTGGCGATAGCGGAATTCGCTGCCGTAATCGACTTCCACGGGAATTCCCGCGAGCCGCTCGATCAGATACTTGCCGACCAGACCCGCGTGCCAAGCGGTTCCGCAGGCGATAATCTTGATCTGCCGAAAGCGTGCAAACTCCGCCGGCGCGATGTCCATCTCATCGAGGAAAATGCGCCCGGTTTCCTGCCCGACGCGTCCCAGCGTGGTGTCCTTGACGGCACGCGGCTGCTCGTAAATCTCCTTCAGCATGAAATGCTTGTAGCCGCCTTTTTCGGCCATCACCGGATCCCACAGAATGTGGGAAATCTGGCGGTTTACCGGACGCCCCTGAAAATCGCTCAGACGCACTCCCTCCGCCGTAAGGATGGCCATATCACCATCGGCGAGGAAGAACATGTCGCGCGTGTGGGTCAGAATGGCAGGAACATCCGAAGCCACGAAATATTCCTTATCCCCAATGCCGATGACCACCGGCGGCCCCGACCGCGCGGCCACAATCTTATTGGGATCCGAACTGGACACGACGGCCAGCGCGAACACACCGGTCAATTGCTTAACCGAGGCGCGCACGGCGTCTTCCAAATTGCCCTTGAAGTGTTTTTCCACCAGGTGGGCGATGACTTCGGTGTCGGTCTCTGTTTTGAAAGCGTGACCTTCGGCCTGCAATTGGTGTTTGAGCGAAAGGTAATTCTCGACGATGCCGTTGTGCACCACCACCACGTCACCATGACAGTCGCGATGGGGGTGCGCATTCTCCTCGGTGGGGCGGCCGTGAGTCGCCCACCGTGTATGCCCGATGCCGAACGTTCCGTCGACCGGATTGAGTTGGATCGCTTCTTCCAGATTGCGCAGCTTGCCTTGAGCGCGGCGCACTTCCAGATGACTATCGCCGCAATAGACGGCCAGTCCCGCGGAATCGTATCCCCGGTACTCGAGACGCTTCAAGCCCTCCAAAATAATGGGAACGGCCTTCCGCGAACCTACGTAGCCAACAATTCCACACATGATTTCATTATAAAAGGGGGGGCCGGGCTGGGTACACTTATGGCACCGGTGGGTAGTGCCTGTTAAGGCTTAGTCCAGGATTTCGACGCGATACTCTTCGATGACCGGGTTAGCCAGGACCTCGTGGGCAATGGTCTCGATCTGTTGACCGGCCTGTTCTCGCGATGTTCCCTCGGCGAGCGCAATATCAAAGAACTTGCCTTGCCGCACGTCCGCAATCGCCGGGTATCCAAGATCACGGAGCTTGGAGCAGATCGTGGCTCCTTGCGGGTCGAGCACAGTGGACTTGAACGAAACAAAGACGCGCGCTTTCATGGAGAACCTCGATTATCGCATGGGTCGGACAAGTGCCTCGGATATGGCCCGGAACGTGCAAACATGGAACTAGATAACGATGACGATTCCCCCTCTTCATCATCCGATCGGTATCTTCGACTCCGGTGTGGGCGGGCTGACCGTGCTGCAGGCGCTTCGGCGGCGTCTTCCTCATCGCGATTTCTATTATCTCGGCGATACGGCCCGCGTACCATACGGCCGCAAGCCGCCGGAGATGGTGGTGGAGTTCTCCATAGGAATCGCGGACTTCCTTTCCGGATTAGGAGTGGAAGGCTTGGTGGTGGCGTGCAATACGGCCTCGTCCGTGGCTCTTCCGGCCTTGATGGAGCGATGCCGGGTCCCAGTTTGGGGGGTTATTGACCCGGGTGTGGAAGCCGCGACACGGGTGACGCGCACGGGGAGCGTGGGCGTCATCGGCACCAAGGGAACCATCGGGAGCGGGGCCTATCAGCGGCGCCTGGAAGCGCGCGGGCTGCGGGTCTGGTCGCAGGCGTGTCCGATGCTGGTACACGTGGTCGAAGAAGGTCTCGCCGAATCCCCGGAAGCCGACCTATTGGTGCGGCAATACCTGGCGGGAAAACCTGAGATCGACGCATTGATCCTGGGGTGCACTCACTACCCGCTGCTGCGTCAGGTGCTACAGCGCGCTGCCGGAGACGGCGTCTCGCTGGTGGACAGCGCTGAAGTGACGGCCGAGACGGTAGGCGCGAATTTCGATCGGCCGCCGCGTACGTTCGAGTTGGGCCGCGTCGTCCACTTTGTGACAGGCGACCCGCTGGCGTTCTCGCACACCGCCGCGGTGATTGGCGGCGTCGATGGCGAGATCATTCCGCTGCCGGTGACGGAATTGGTGGCCGTGACGGCAAAGTAGCTGCTTCCGGGCCGTTCGGGATGACCTTATAGTAAATTTGGCAGCAGTTCGCCCGCCGGCCCCTGCAAGGCGAAGTCTACGGTCTCGGAAAACGGCGTCGGTTCCGGATTGATCTCGATCACGGTGGCACCGCTTTGCTTGGCGAACGGCACCAGGCCTGCCGCGGGATAGACCACGGCCGAGGTTCCGATTACCAGAAATACCTCGCACGCTGCCACGGCGTGTTCGGCTTCTTTCATCAGGCCTTCCGGCAGCGGCTCACCGAACCAGACCACGCCGGGACGCGCGAGGCCGCCACAAGCGCAGTGCGGAGGCAGCTTCGGCAGCGGGGCGCGGCGGTCGGGCCAGTTGGAACCACAGGCGGTACACCGCAGGCGCCAAATGTCGCCGTGCAGCTTGAGAATCCGGCCGCTGCCAGCAAGGTCGTGCAGCCCGTCGACGTTTTGCGTGATGAGAGTAAAGTTGGGCTTGGCGACCTGCAGGTTTACGAGTGCCTGGTGCGCGGCGTTCGGCTTGGCCCTGGCGATCACCTCGCGGCGCCAGTTGTACCATTCCCAAACCAGACGTGAATCGCGCGCGAAGGCTTCCGGCGTGGCCAGGTCCTCCGCGCGATAGTTGTTCCAGAGGCCGCCGGCGCCGCGAAACGTCGGGATGCCGCTCTCGGCGGAGATACCGGCTCCGGTGAGCACGGCGACCGATTGGGCGGACGCGAGGCGGCGGCGGGCGTTTTCCAGGTCAGGCATAAGCCTTCAAAGCCTCGCGGACACGTTCGATGGTTTGAGCGGGATCCGGGCGATCGACACGAATCACTGTGGCGCGATCTCCCGTGGGACGCCACCGCGCAAACATGCGCGGGGCGGGAAATCCGGCGAAAACGCTGATCAGCGGTACGCCGCAGGCCGCGGCTACGTGCTGGCCGGCGGAATCATAGCCGACATAGAGACGGCTCCCCGCGATGATCGATGCAAAGCCTGCGAACGATCCGTCGCAAAGCGTGGCCGGAACACCCGAACGGGCCACGGCACGCCGCACGCGCTCCGCTTCGGCACCGCCCGCGCCAGCGTCGATCGCCAGACACGGGCCAGAACGAGCCAGCAGAGAGATTAATTCTTCCTCGAAGGGATCGGGAACGCGTTTTGCAGGATTCTCACCGACCCCGAGGCTGATGGCGATTTGCGGACCTGGCCGCGGCGCGCTCTCCAGCGCCACGAATGGCTTCGCCCCGCTCACGCCGAAAGTCTCCTCCGCCCAGGCGGCCGCCAGTTCGGGGAGGGTGCGGTCAGTCGCTCCGCCATAGGCGCGGCTTTCGAAGAAGTAATACCTGTCTTCGTCGCACACGGGTAACAAACCGAGCTGCGTGAAGCGAGAATCGGGATCGATTACCAAGGTGCGGGGTTCGCGAAACAAGTTCTTCAACTCGGCAACCGCGCGAAGCCGCTCGGTCAGGCTGCCGCGACGGTACTCTACGGGAGCATGACGAATGCCGGGATCGCCGGCGAAGAGCTCGAAATTCTTGCGCGGGCCGGCCAGGAACAGCTCCGCCTCCGGAAAACGCTGCCGCGCCGCGGCCATCAGCACGCTGGTGACGGCTACGTCGGCGCCCAGCGTCACTCTCGAAAGCACGCAGACGCGGCTCGGATTTCCAACCGCAGCGCGGACGCGGCGGACGCGTTGATATCGAGTCACCAGCATCTCTGCGTTGAGCGCCGGATCGACGTGAGAGGCAGCCTGGGCAAACAGGCGCGCATACACATCGCACAGCGCCGCGTCAAAGCGGTCGGCCAGTCCTTCGACCCAAATTCCGAACAGCGCCTGGCCGCACGGCTCCTCCAGCAGCGCGCGCGGCAGCTCGTCGGGCGGAGCTCCTGCCAGACACCGGGCCAGCAACTCTTGCGCGATGCCGCTACACGAAGTACTTGTCAATGAGGATCCCCAGTTTGCGGCGCGTGGCCTCCGGGACGCATTTGCGATCGGTAATGATGGCATGCGAGAGCGCGGAGCCGCACTGGCAGCTTCGGGCTATGGGCATTCTGGCCACGGCCTCCGCGACCACCCGACAGGCATTCTCCGCATTCTTGACGAGGTGCGCGATGATCTCGTTCACGGTCACCGCATCGTGATCGGGGTGCCAGCAGTCGTAATCGGTCACCATGGCAATGGTCACGTAGCAGATTTCCGCCTCGCGCGCGAGCTTGGCTTCCTGGAGGTTGGTCATACCGATCACGTCCATGCCCCAGCTTCGATAGACGGTGGATTCGGCTTTGGTCGAGAATGCGGGGCCCTCCATGCAGAGGTACGTTCCGCCGCGCTTCACATTGACGGCAGCAGCCTTGCAAGCGTCGGCGACCACGTAAGAAAGCTCCGGACAAACCGGATGGGCAAAGCTAATGTGCGCCACCAGCCCTTCGCCGAAGAAGGTCGAGACGCGGCCGCGCGTGCGGTCGAAGAACTGATCGGGAATTACGAAATCGAGGGGGTGGTGCTCCTCCTTGAGCGAGCCGACCGCACTGAGCGAAAGGATGCGCTCCACACCGAGCTTTTTCATGCCGTAAATGTTGGCGCGGAAGTTCAACTCCGACGGAGACAGCCGGTGCCCGCGCCCGTGCCGTGCCAGGAACGCGACCTCGCGGCCTGCCAGCTTACCCAGAACGTAGTTCTCGGAGGGGGGGCCGAAGGGCGATTCGATGTGAACTTCCTCCTGGGCTTCGAATCCGGGCATGGAATACAGCCCGCTGCCGCCAATGATTCCGATCTCCGCTTTCACGATGCGTTCTCCTGAATAAGCTCCAGCAACACGCCGCCCGTAGAGGCTGGGTGCACGAATACATAGAGGTGGCCGCCAGCGCCCGCGCGCGGCTCGTTCAACAAGCGCGCACCCGATGCACGGAGACGCCCGACCGTGGCCCGCAGATCCGGGACGCGCAGAGCTACGTGGTGCAGTCCGGGTCCGCGCTTTTCCAGAAATTTGGCAACAGTCGAATCGGCAGTGGAGGGCTCCAGCAGTTCGATGCGCGAATCGCCCGCGGGCAACATAGCGACATGAACCTTTTCCTGCTCGACGGTTTCGCGATGGTTCACCGCCAGGCCGATACTCTCATAGAATCGCACGGCATCCTCAAGATCATAGACCGCAATTCCCAGGTGATCGATGGAGCAAAAGGCTCCGCCCGGCGCGGGTGGTTTGCGCAATGCGGAGGCATGCTCGACCGCATCCAGCAATTCAGGGATGCCGGTCCCCTCGGTGGCCACGGTGCGCACGATGGCGGGCTTGGGACCGTCGGTCAGACTCAGCATAGCCTGCAACTCGCGCTCGACCCGATCGGCGCCCGGCAAGTCCGACTTGTTGATCACGAAAACGTCCGCGATCTCCATGATGCCGGCTTTGATGGTCTGCACGTCGTCGCCCATGCCGGGCACGAGGACCACGAGGGTCACGTGCGCCAGGTCCGCGATATCTACTTCGTCCTGGCCCACGCCGACTGTTTCGATCACCACGAAATCTTTCCCCGCCGCATCCATCAGCAGGGCCAGGTCGCCAGTTGCGCGGGCCAAACCTCCGCGGCCGCCGCGCGAGGCCATCGAGCGAATGAAGATTCCGGTGTCGGCGTGGTGTTGTTGCATGCGGATTCGATCACCCAGGAGCGCGCCGCCCGTGGCGCGGCTGGTCGGATCCACGGCGATCACGGCGACCGTCTTACTTTGCTTTCGAAGCGCCAATGCCAGCGCGTCGACCAGCGAGCTTTTCCCGGCTCCCGGTGGTCCGGTGATACCGAGAATACGCGCATGGCCGGCAAACGGCGCGAGTTCCCGTAACACGGCGAGCGCGTGCGGATCGCGGTTCTCCACGCCCGTGGCGGCGCGCGCCAGAGCGCGGAGGCCGCCGCTCCGGATCTTCTGCGCCCACTCGGTCATCCGCTTTTCAGGAGCTGGCGCGCGATCACCAGCCGCTGGATTTC
Organism: uncultured Solibacteraceae bacterium; assembly: GCA_964438005.1. GTDB lineage: Bacteria > Acidobacteriota > Terriglobia > Bryobacterales > Bryobacteraceae > PSRJ01. The sequence goes on from CAYTJD010000002.1 coordinate 6,217, forward strand.
GCTGGTGCCTTCGCCGATCGTGCACAGCTTCACGTCGCGGTAGAACTTCTCTACGGGATAGTCCTTGATGAACCCGTAGCCGCCATGAATCTGAACCGCCTCATTGGCAATGCGCACGGCAACCTCGGAGGAGAACAGCTTGGCCATGGACGACTCGCGGGTCACGCGCTTGCCCTGATCCAGCATCCAGGCGGCGCGGAGGTTGAGGAGGCGCGCGGCGTCGAGATCGACGGCCATGTCCACGAGCTTATTCTGAATCGTCTGGAATTCCGAAATCGGGCGGTGAAATTGTTTGCGCAGTTTGGAATACTTCAAAGCCGCGTCATAGGCTCCCTGGGCCATGCCGATGCCGAGGGCGGCAATGGAAACACGCCCGCCATCCAGCACCTTCAAACTGTCGACGAAGCCGTCATTCAATTTGCCCACGAGTTGTGCGGGAGCCAGGCGACAATTCTGAAAAATGACTTCGCCGGTGGCGCTGGCGCGGAGCCCCAGCTTGTTTTCTTTTTTGCCCGGCCGGAATCCGGGCGTCCCTTTCTCGATGATGAATGCCGAAATCCCGTGCTGGGCGGCGGCACGGTCGGTCACGGCCATGGCGACGCACACATCGGCGTAATGGGCGTTAGTCGTGAACGTTTTGGCGCCGTTCAGCACCCAGCAGCCACCCTCTTCCTGCACCGCGGTGGTGCGGGTACCGGCGGCGTCGGAACCGGCTTCCGGCTCCGTCAACGACCAGCAGCCGAGCCACTCGCCTGTCGCGAGTTTGGGAATGTAACGCTTTCGCTGCTCGTCACTCCCCATTTTGTAAATGTGGTTGGAACACAGCGACGTATGCGCGGCGACGATGATACCCACCGAGCCATCCACGCGGGACAGCTCTTCAATGATGATGGTGTAGTCGATATAGGAGAGACCCGCGCCGCCCAACTCTTCCGGAAAAATAGAGCCCAAGTAGCCGAGCTGGCCGAGCTTGCGAACCACGTCGGAGGGGAAGGTCTGGTTTTCGTCCCACTCCATCACGTGGGGCGCGATTTCGGCTTCGGCGAACTCGCGCACCGATTTTCGCAGTTGAATCTGTTCCGGCGTGTACTCGAAGTCCACGGTGCGGGCGCCCTTACACGATCTCTTCGCGGGCCGGATCCCACCACACGGTGCGCTGCTGCAGGAAACTTTCGATCGCCATGCGGCAGGTGATCGACACGCGGTAGCCGATATCGAAGGGACAGTTCGGCTCTTTGCCTGTGCGGATCGAATCGAAGAAGTCTTGCACATGCGCGCGGGGCTCGGTGCGAGTCGAGCCTATCATCTCTCCCGCGGCGGGCCGGTTCACCTTCTGCGGCAGATACCGGATCTGTTGGCTTCGGGAAACGGAGCCGTCGGTGCCCAGCACGTCCTCGGCGACGCCAAGATGATTATTGCCGAATCCCGAGTCCCAACTAAACAGGATCTCTTCGAAGTGCTCCATGGAAACGTGCATGGTGTCGGGCACCTCGCGGCCGTCCTTCCAGAGATAGACACCGCCAGTCATGGTTACCGCGGCGGGGATCTGCAGGCCGAGCAGCTTATACCAGAAGGCCATTTGCTGCGAGAGATTTTCGGTTACGCTACCACCGGAATAATCCCAGTACAGGCGCCAGTTCAGATACCGGTGGGGATCGAATTCCCGCGCCGGCGCGTCGCCGAGGAAGGACTGCCAAGCGATATTCTCCGGCGTCATGTCGGGATAAACCGGCTTCCGCCACTGCGGCTTGCCGTGCGGCGAGTTGCGGAAAAAGTGGGCGCGGATGGTCGTGATGCGGCCCATGAGTTCGGGCCGAAGGAACGCGGCGGCATCCACAGCCTGCCCCGAGGAGCAGGTCTGATGACCGATTTGAATGGTGCGCTGACCAGCGCGCTCGCGAGCGGCGCGCATCCGCTTGGCCTGCTCCACGGTAAACGCGAGCGTCCGTTCCTGGTAGACATGCTTACCCGCGTCGAGGGCGGCAACGAACTGTTCGGCGTGGAGGTGGTGGGGCGTGGCAATGAGGACGGCGTCCAGGCTCGGGTCGTCCAGAAGGCGCCGGTAATCGGCGTAGCCCTTCGCGCCGGGGGCGAGCACCCGGGCCCCGTCCAACTGCTTGGTATAGACGTCGGCAACACCCACGCATTCCGTGTTGGCGCAGGTCACGGCTTCGCGCAGCAGTTCGGCGCCGCGCGCACCGGCGCCGATGACGCCGATGCGGACGCGGTCGTTCGCGCCCAGCACGTTGGAACTGGCGAGGGTGCCGGCCAAGCCGGTGGCTACTTTGCCGATGAAATTTCGTCGAGATTGCACGGAAACTGCGCCTTCAGGCCGAAAACAGATTATTACACACAGGGTAACATTGAGGGCGCTATCTCTGCCAAGCCGCTGACGGCGCAACCTCAGCTCATCAGGCCCTCGGTCTAACCTTGGCGGCGAGGGCGTCTCCTTGTTGAGCCTGGCCGAACAACGGTATCATCTCGTTATGCTTTTCGGGCCGCCAGCCGTGTCCGGCATGCAAGCGCTCGAATTGGGGTCGCCTCGCCATACAGCGCGTCCTTACGGGCGCCGGAAGGCCCGGGACTGAGAGGATGGCGCCGGTCGACCAAATCCCGGATGCGGCTTTTATCGAGGCTTTGCGCTCCGCGGTAGAACGATATCTCACGGCCGTCGACCAATGGGAAACCGCGTATCAGAAGTATTACCGCTTGCCCACTTTGGGAGGCGCGATCAGCGACGATCTGCGATCCGAGCAGTCGGCGTATGAGGAACGACGGCGTGATCTGGAAGAAATGCTGCCGCGAGCGCGGCGTTTGTGTCTCAAGCACGGGCTTCCAGACGCGTTTAGCGGCCTGCTGCGGATCTCGCTCGGGCAATACGCGCCGCAGGAGCGCGCGGATTCAGCCATCGGCCGCAGTGAGCGCAGTGCGGTCACCATGTGCCTGGTCCAGTTGAAGGAAGCTTGCCGGGAATGGAAGCCGCTGCCCGAAGACACGCCCGCGCAAGCCAACGGGCCTAATGTTCCGTTTCTGCGGCGGCTTGTGAATTTCTTCTATTGATCGGTGGCGCGGCCGCCGGCATCGTGTCAGTCCTCGGGCGGCGTTTGCAGGGCCGAAACCTGTTGAACGGCAAGCGCCATCTCTGGCAAAATTCCGAGCTTCACATAAATTGGGCGCACCTCGGCGCGGATCGCGGGCAACCGGCGCGCAAACCAGACGCTCGCGACCAGCACCGCGGCACCACACCACAACAGCGTGGCCGGCGCACCGATCCGTGCCGCCAGGCCTCCGGCCAGCAGACTACCAAACGGCGCCATTCCCAAGAAAGCCATTCCATAGAACGCCATCACTCGTCCCCGTTTCTCGTCTTCCACAATCGTCTGCAGAACAGTGTTGCTGGAGGCCATCTGCTGCATGAAGCCGAAGCCGGTAGCGGCCAACAACGGCAGCGACAGCCAGAGCGAGCGCGACAGGGAGAAGCCCATCAACGCGGCGCCGAACAGCGCAGCGCAAATAGCAATGTATCTTCCGAGACCGAGCACGCTCTTGCGCATAGCGAGCAGAATCGCGCCCACCAGCGCTCCCACTCCCGACGCCGCCATCAGAAACCCAAGCGTATGCGGTCCCCCGCGCAGAATATCCGACGCGAAGATCGGCATCAGGACCGAATACGGAAACCCAACCAGGCTCACAATCGCGAGTAACAGCAAGATTGACCGGATCGCCACCGACTCCACCACATAGCGCCATCCTTCGTGCAGCTCTTGCCAGACTCTGCGCTGGGCGGCGCGCGTTTGCGTCACGGTGATGTTCATCAACAACAACGAAGCGATCACCGCCAAGAAACTCACGGCGTCAATCAGGAAGCAATAGCCCTCGCCATACGCTGCGATGATTACGCCGGCGATCGCCGGTCCAACCAGCCGCGACGCGTTGACCATCGAGGAGTTCAGCGCGATGGCGTTTCCCAGATCGTCGCGGTGTTCCACCATCTGCACAACAAACGCCTGCCGCGAAGGCATGTCGAACGCATTGATCAATCCTTGCATCAGGGAGAGGACGAGAATTTCCCAGATGTTGATGACGTGTGCCAGCGCCAGCGCCGCCAACGCGAAAGACTGGATCATGGAAAGAGACTGCGTCACGACCAGGGTGCGGTGCCGGTCCCAGCGATCGACCCAGACCCCAGCGATCGGGCCGAGAAAGAACATCGGGATCTGGCCCGCGAAACTCACCAGCCCGAGCAGGGTGGCCGAGTCGGTCAAGCGATATACGAGCCAACTTGTGGCGATGCGCGTCATCCACGTGCCCACCAGCGAGACGCTCTGGCCTCCGAAGAACAGACGGTAGTTGCGAGACTTCAACGCGCGGACCGCGAACGCCCAATCGGCCACGGTTCTATTGTCGACGGACGGCGCCGGCTTTCCAAATCAGTTCGCGGCATGACCGTGATGTACAATAATCGACGCCATGAACGCATCAGCCGCCCTGATTCCGTGTCTCGCCGCACTTTTTGCAACGGCCGCGCCCGCCGCGGATCTGAAGCCGATGATCGACAACGAGCGCGTCCTGGTCTGGGATGTGCCGGCCGGCGAGAACATGCCGGGGCCGGTCGCGCGCCATGAGTACGACGTGGTGAAGGTTTCGTTCGCGCGCAACATGGGCTCGGCCGTTTTCGAGCCGAAGGGCGGCAAGAGCACCGCCACGCCGGGCTCGATGCGCACCCTGGTCATCGCCCTCAAGGACCATAAGGTACCGGCGGTCCCCAACACGTCGGGTTTCGCCGATGCGTTTCCGCGGCCCGGCGTGAAGAAACTCCTCGACAACGACCGCATCGTCACCTGGGAATACACCTGGCAGCCCGGCAAGCCCACTCCGATGCACTTTCATAGCCGGGATGTCGTGCTGGTGTATCTGGATGACGGTTCTCTGCAATCCACCACTCCTGACGGGCAAAATGTTGTGAACGATTATTCGTACGGGCAGATCAAGTTCAATCCGGGGAACCGCGCACATTTCGAGTTGCTCGCGAAAGGCAACCAGCACGCGATCATGACGGAATTGAAGTAAAGGGTCATGCGTCCCGCTCTGTGCATTCTGGCATTCGCCTTCGCGGCTCTCGCGCAGAATCGCGGCGGCGCGCCGCCTCCTGTTCCGCCGCGCGCGGGCGCGCCCATCGATGTGACCGGCTACTGGGTGTCGCAGATTGTCGATGAGTGGCGCTTCCGTGTCTCGCCGCAAAAAGGAGACATCGCGTACCTTCCGCTCAACGCGGAGGCGCGCCGCTCCGCCAACTCGTGGGATCCGGCGAAAGATGCGGCCGAAGGGCAAGCGTGCCGGGCGTATGGCGCGGTGGGCCTTATGCAGCGTCCCGGCCGCCTGCACGTCACTTGGGAGAATGACACTACGCTGCGCATCGACACCGATGCCGGAACGCAAACACGAGTACTGCATTTCGGCGCGCCGCCCGAGCAGCTTGGCGCGCCTTCCTGGCAGGGCTATTCTGCGGCACAGTGGCAAATTTCCGGGCGCGCGATGCTCGATCTCGGCGGCATCGGCTTCGTCGCCGGCGGCGGCCCCGAGGCGCGCTCCGCGCGAAACGGCACCTTGAAAGTGGTTACAACGGACCTGCTTCCCGGCTATCTACGCAAGAATGGAGTCCCGTACAGCGGAAAGGCCAGGTTGACCGAGTATTTCAACCGGCTCGCGGGAGAGGAGAGCGATTCCTATTTGCTGGTGACCGCGATGTTGGAAGATCCCGTCTATCTCACGCAGCCGTTCGTCCGAACGTATACGTTCAAGAAGCAGGCGGATGCGTCCGGCTGGGAACCGACGCCCTGCTGGCCGCGCTAGCGTTCGCCGCCGTACATGTGCCGCACGTCGCGGTTGTTTTCCTGGCACATATATTCGTACAATTCTTCGCCCGCTGACCAGCGGATGTTCCATCCACCCGACCAAGGCTTCGTATAGGCGCCAGGATCGTCGATGATGGCTTCGTACCGCAGATTCTCCGAGTCGGTCCGAGTGAACTTTTCCGTGAGATGCAGTTGCTCGGTGTGCGGAATTCCTTCGCGGCTCAGCCAGAACCGTTCGTTGAATCCGATGGTGTCGACCACCAGCGTGTCGCCCTCCCAATGGCCGACCGAATGTCCGAAAAATGACGGGTCGAGATCCTTGGGATGCGGGCGCCCATCCATGTAAAACTCGCGATACGTATGCGGGCCGCCCACTTCGATCATGTAAATGATCTTCTGCTCGGGCACGTCCACCAGCTCAAATCCATACGGAGTGTGAAACAGCCGCGGGCCTCCGGAGGGCTTGCAGCGCACGTGCGGATCGTCGGCAGTCAGCTTTGCCTGGCGATAGTCGTACAAGGCGCGCGCCCAATCCTGGAACGGCACCTCAGTGACTTTCAGATTCGACGGCAGGTTCTGCCCGGGGTTGTCCAGCCCGCGCGCGTTGGTGGCGAGAGTCGTTCCCGCCATGCCGCTCCAGAGGCCCTTTTCTCCCGGCAGCGGCCCGAGATTGACCCGGCCATCCGGCCAGTGCGGAGTGGGCTGTGCCGGACGGCGCGGCCCCCGCCCGCGGCGCGGCGGCCCCGTGATCCCAGCGTTGGGAGGCGTCGGAAACTGCGCGAACACCGGCGCGGCCAGCCAGCAAATCAGCAACCCGATCGCAGTGTACCTCGCCGCGCGAACCGCTCCTCGATGTCGCACCTCGCCCCTCCTCAAAAATTCCGCCTACGGGTTATTCGGTTGCGCGCTGCCGGTAGGCGGATTGAGCGCCTCGCTCGAAGCTGCGCCGAGCTTCCTGCCCGTGTTCGCCATCGTCACCGAGCGCGCGTTGCCCTGGTTGGTACCGTCCTTGGCCATGGTTCCTTCGACCATCACAACATCGCCGACCTTCATCGTGTTCCGCGTCCATCCGGAACGCTGCAGGCCGTTAGGCGGTCCCATCTCGAACGCCCAGTTTGTGATTTTACCGCCCTCGTCGGTGACATCGATGTAGAAGAACACGTGTGGATTGGTCCAATCCACCTTGGTGACGGTACCCTTCAACGACACCGGCTTCTTGCTATCGTACTCAGCCGCGAAGGAGTGGTGTGCCCGTAGCGGGGCGACCGCCGCCAGCAAGCCGAAACTCAAAGCCAATAAACTCAGAGCGCGCGATCTCATCATTTGCTCTCCTGTGTCCTACAAAAGACGTTGCCCGGCCCGCCGGCCGTTACTTCCGAGTCTAAACAAACCAGTTTCCGTTTCCAAGGCCCGTCATTTCCCAACCATGTGCGGCTCGTCCAGGGGGTTGTCCTGGCAGAAGTACTGTTCGATTTCCTCGTTCGGCACCCACTCAAGCGTCCAACCGCTAGTCCACGGCCGCGTGTAAGCCCCGTCATCGTCGACGGTTACCTCGTATTTCAAGGTGTTGAAGTCCGGCCGTGAGAACCGCTCCGTCAGCTTGAGGTGTTCGGTGTGCGGCAGCCCTCCATTGCTAAACCAAAACCGCTCGGCATACCCGACAGAGTTGACCGCAAGCGTGTCGCCCGCCCACTTCCCCGTGGAATAGCCAAAGTAGGTGGGGCTTTCATCTTCGATTGCTGGAAGCGGGCGGCCATCCAAATTAATCAGCCGCCAGTTGCGATTCCCGCCGCCCGACATCACGAAAATGCGCTGCCGGTCCGACTGTTCGAGGAACTGCACTCCGTGCGGCGCCATCATCATGCGAGGTCCGCCCGGCGGGAGGCAGCTTACCATCGGGTCGTCTTTCAGCAACACGCGCTGGCGATACTCATACAAGCCCTTGGCCCAAGGTTGAAAGGGCGCTACCTTGCCGGCGTCCGCCAGGTTGGCCAGCAGCCCGTTCGCGTTCATCCGGATCGGACCGGCGGTGCTCTCGACAAGCGACGCCGCGCTTGGGTAAGCCCAATATCCTTTTTCGCCCGGCACCGGGCCCAGCCGCGGATGTCCATCCGGCCCCATCGGCGTCGGCTTTGGCGGCGGATTGCTTCGCGGCGGCGCGGCCAGTGCTTCACTCGTCGGCGCGGAGAGCTTCTTGCCGCTCGCCAGCGTCACAGTCTTCGCTTCGGCCAGCTTGCTTCCATCGCGCGCCAAGCTCCCTTCGACCGTCACGCTGTCGCCGACGTGAAGTGATTCGCGCGTCCAGCCGCTCCGCTTCAACTCCGAAGGGCTGGCCAGTTCGAGCGCCCAGTTCGCCAGGCCACCACGTGCGTCCCGCACGTCCACGAAGAAATACACATGCGGATTGTTCCATTCAAACTTCGAGACGGTTCCCCGCAATGTCACCGCCTTTTTCTCGTCGAATTCCGCCGACAGTTCGTGGTGCGCCCACGCGGGCAGCGCCGCAAGATACACACCGAAAGCGAGCCACCGGAGCGCGTGCGATCTCATGATTACGGATCCTTCTTACCGAAATGTTGCGCCAGGTAATCGACGATCAGCGCAAACTCTTCGTCGGTAACGGGCGCGCCTTCGAAGATCATCCCTTTGATCAGGTCGCGCCATTCTTCCTTGCTCAACTCCTGGCCGTTGAGCTTCTGCAAGCTATGGCAATAGGTGCAGACATCCTCAACCAGTTCCCGGCCGCGGTCTTTTGGACCGAAGTTCTTGGCCAGGTAATTAATGACGTCGGCCGCCTGCGCCTTGCTCAGCTTCGCCCCGAAGCCGATCATCTCGTTGACGATATCCTGCCATTGCGCCCGGTCCAACCTCTTATCGGTAATCACATCCAGCTCATGGCAGTTCGCGCACACCCGCTCCACCGTCTTGCGGCCCGGACCTTCCGGCAGAGAGGTCGCGGCAAATGCCGCCGGCGCGCCGCAAAGTATCACGAGTATGAAAAGGCGGAACATCAGTCCCGCGTGACCTTGAAATCGCCTTTAACCGAACCCTGTGTCCACGTGCCCGCGATCGTGCGGTTATAGGAGCCCAGGTTGTCGATCTTGCCATCGATGACGATGTGAAGCTGGTTCCCAGACTTGTCCTTGCCATCGGCCTCGAAATGCACCGTCCACTTGTTGGGGTCCATCGTCGCCACCGTGAACGGCACGCCGTTCGGACCCGGGTTAATGGTGCCTTCGATGGCCTTCGAATTCCATTTCATATACAGCAGCACCGGATTGCGTTCGGTAGCATTCGGCCCCCAAGTGCCGTGCCAGGAACCTGTCAGAGGATGCCCTTCCTGCGCGATTGCCGAAAAAACAAGAATCAAAGCCCACAAAACGGTAGCAAGGACAACGGTCCTTCGCATCATTCCTCCCACGCCGCTTAACGCTTCATATCGTGTATCACTTCGCTCGCGGGATTGTCAACCGACGTACTTCACCGACGTACTTCTGACGTACTTCTGAAGTGTCTCTGCCTGGCTGGCTGGCTGGCCGAAGACCGGGGTATTGCAGTTAGGCCGCGACCGTCTCTCCGCTTCCGTTGACGATGTAGCGGGAGAGTTCAGTGTCCCATGTGATGGCCACGGGCTCACCGATAGTGACGCTCACATTGAACGGCATCAGGAATCCGCTGACGCTCGGCGTGCAGACCAGGCGATCACCGGCCGGACGCAATTCCAGCGGGAAGAACTGACTTTCGGCTCTCACCTCGCAGCCCCGCGATAGCAGGGCACTCTGCCAGACTGGCAATGGGCTGTCGGCCACCGTCGCTGTCTCCTGTTCCACAATCCCTGAGCCCGCACTTCGACTTTACGGAAAACGAATATAGGTGCTCAATACCGTCTTTCGTTAGGAAGTTTGAAGAGCGGCTTAGTTTCGCCACACAATTTCTGCCGTTTCACTTGCCGCGTACGCGCCATTTTCCGAAACACCGGCGTTGAGCTAATGCATTCGATTTGGGATCGCGCGATCGCAGGGGACAATGCGTGGCCAGCAATAACTCGCGGCGCCGAAAGCACGGTGTTACATTCGAATTTGTGTTTCGGCGTGTAATCTGGATTGTTCTCGATAGCGTCGGCATCGGCGAGATGCCGGACGCCGCACAGTATGGCGACGCGGGAAGCGATACGCTGGGCAATATCGCGCGGCTCCGCGGTTTGAAGCTCCCGAACCTGGCCCGGCTGGGCCTCGGCAATATCAAGCCGCTCATGGGTATCGCTCCTTCCGGAGCGCCAACGGGCGCGTTCGGCCGCTGCACGCTGGCTTCTCCGGGGAAAGATACGACCACCGGCCACTGGGAAATGGTTGGCATTCACCTCGAAAAACCGTTCCCTCTGTACCCGCGCGGATTCCCCGCGGAAGTCATGAGCGAGTTTGAACGCCGCACCGGACGGCGCTCGCTCGGCAATAAAGCAGCTTCGGGCACAGAGATTATCGAGGAACTCGGCGCGGAGCACCTGCGAACCGGCTCGCCCATCGTTTACACATCGGCGGACAGCGTGTTTCAGGTGGCCGCGCACGAAGAGGTGATCCCCGTTCCGGAGTTGTACAAGATTTGCGAAATTGCTCGCGAGATTCTTCGCGGCCCGAACGAAGTGGGCCGTGTGATCGCGCGGCCGTTTGTCGGCGCGCCCGGCAAATTCACGCGCACACCCAACCGCCACGATTATGCCGTGCCGCCGCCGCGCGGGATGCTCCTCGATCAGTTGTACGACCGCGGTGTCGACGTCCATAGCATCGGCAAGATTTCCGATGTGTTTCTCGGGCGGGGCATCCGCGAATCGGATAAGACGAAGAACAACGCCGACGGCATGGCCAAGACACTGGACGCCCTGCAGCAGACGCGCGACGGCCTGATCTTCGTCAACCTCGTGGATTTCGATCAGCAGTACGGACATCGGAATGATATCGAAGGCTACGGCGCTGCGCTGGAGCAGTTCGACGCGTGGGTGCCGCGCTTAGAACAGATGCTCGGTTCCGAGGACTTGGCCCTCTTCACCGCGGATCATGGCTGCGACCCGACAACACCCTCGACCGACCATAGCCGCGAGTACGTACCGCTGCTGGCCTTGGGACCGAAAGTCCGCGCCGGCGTCAACCTCGGGCTTCGCCAGACTCTGTCCGACATCGGGCAGACGGTGGCGGCCAACTTTGGCGCCCGAATCGCCAAAGGGGCCAGCTTTCTTCCGGAGATTGCATGAGAAAACCAGTGATGGCGGGCAATTGGAAGATGTACAAGACGCCCGCGGAGACCGTTGTGTTCTTCGAGAAGTTCCGCCCGGCCGCCGGTCATCCTTCGCATTGTGAAGTGGTGATCTGCCCGCCGTTCACGAGTCTGGCCGCGGCCGTGGAAGCCGCGAAGGGCACCGCGATCCAGGTGGGCGCGCAGAATATTGGGTGGGCCAAGGAAGGCGCGTTCACCGGTGAAATCTCAGGGCCGATGATCCAGGCGGCCGGCGCCTCGCACGTCATCATCGGCCATAGTGAACGCCGCCAGTATTTCGGCGAGACGGACGAAACGGTTTTGAAGCGAACGCAAGCCGCGCTCGAATTCGGACTGACCCCCATTGTCTGCGTGGGCGAGCGACTCGAAGAGCGCGAAGGCGGACGCACGGAAGCTGTCTTAATCAGCCAGTTTCAAAAAGGAATCGGCGGTCTGACGGAGCAGCAGTTCGACCGCATCGTCATCGCGTACGAGCCGGTCTGGGCCATTGGCACAGGTAAGACCGCGACTCCGGAAATCGCCGCAGACGCCCATCGCGCCATCCGCACGCAGGTGCGTGGAAAATTCGGCAAGGCCGCCGGCGACGCCATTCGAATTCTCTACGGTGGCAGCGTTAAGCCGGACAATGTCAAGTCCCTGATGGCGCAGCCCGAAATCGACGGCACTCTGGTCGGCGGCGCCAGCCTCGATCCCAGCTCTTTCGCCTCGATTGTAAATTTCTGAAGACCTGATCAGAGATTTAATGGAATCCGACGCTCAGCGCCACGATGCCTCTCTCCCGCCGGTCTCGCGAGTCGGGCGGGACCGCTTGATCTAATTCGAACCGGACCACCGTTTTAGGCCTGCTGAGGATTTGGATCGGCACCGCCGCCCGATACACCTGCTCGCCGGGTTCCGAGTAACTTGCCACCGGCAGTCGCGTATCGCCGATGACGGCTCCAATCTGAACGGATTGGGCTCGTTCTTTCAGAGCGTCGGGAAAGACAAATTCCAGCTCCAGCATGGCGCCGGAGCGGAGGTCAACAGTGGGCAGTTCGACGGAAAAAGTCCGCTCGGTCCAACGCCAGTGTCCTTCCTCCAGTTCATGCCATCCCTTCAACAGATGGGCGGTGAGTGCGGGGTCCGTGCGGCGGCGATTGCGAATCAGGCAGAAGGCCCGCTCATCGTGCTCGACCGTGTGTGGGTTCGACTGAACGGTGTCGCCGGTGGTCAGATAGCTGCCAATTTCCCAGCCGGTGCGAAAGATCAGACGTTTCAGCCCGGCTTCGGAGAAGATCCAGTAGTTGGTCCAATCCTGATTCAATTCGTCCGGACCCACCAGGTAGGCGGCGGGAGTGTCGCGAATGTTGAGACCCTCCGGCGTGAAACGAGTCACGCGCGTGCTCAGGAGGCAGAAGCGGGCGTGGCGCGCCAAGAGCTCGAGCAGATAGTAAGGGTTTTTCAGATGGTAGAGAATGCCGAGAACCACGACGAGATCATAGGGGCCTTGCGGCAGGTCGAAACGGGAGTCGACGTCATAGGTGAGGATCTCGATGTTGGAATGCAGCGCTTCTTTCAGCTTACGGACGCCGCGCATGCCGTTGTGGTTCGTGTCGGGATGATCGATGGCGATAACGTGAAAGCCGAGCGACTCCAGGAAGAAGGAGAGATCGCCATCGGCGCATCCGATGTCCAGAACGCGCGAGCCTTTCGCTTGACCGAGCAGAGAGTGAAACGGGCCCTGCAGCAGGCGGTCCAGGACAGGGATATTGCCGAGGGATTGGTACGGGTACCAGGGAAATTCCGCTTCGCCCAGCTCAGCCTTGAGCTGGGCAAGGCGGCGCTGGAACTGAGCGCCTTGGCGGATGAGGTCGGAACCACCCAGTAGGGAACGAAGCATGAAACGTCTAGTTTGTCACGGGGGAATACCAGCCGGCGACAAGATGCGGGAGAACGTTCGTTCAACGGCGTTATTGGCGCCCGAACAAGCGATTGAAGTACTCACGAGTGCGCTGGCGGATTTCGGTGAGAGTCAAATCCAGGCGTTGTTGGTGCAGGGATGCCGGGGTCCAGCGTTTCACAAGGCTGGTGAGGACCTCGAATTGCGACTGCGAAGTCGGGAGACTGCCTTCGGCGTGGCCTGTGACGATGCGCTGGCCGTGATCTATGGCGCGGTAGAAGGTAGCGGCTTCGCGCAGGAAGCCGGCATCTTCGCGTTCGAGATGGCCCATCTTTTCGATCACGTCAATGCGCTCCGGGGTGTTCAGAACACGGTAAAAGATTCCGGCGCCTTTCAAGCGCAGATACATCAAGGCAAAGTCAATATCGTAGTAACCGCCGATGCCCGCTTTGAGCGGGTTCCGCGGACCTTGTTCCCTCTCGAGCCGGGCGCGCATTTCGGAGAGTTCCTTGCGGGAGCGCATGCTCTGGCCGTAGCGGCGCCAATCGACATCCTGGAGCTCATGAAGGAACTCGGTGGCACGCTCCGCGCTGCCGGCCACCGCACGGGATTTCATATAGGTGATGCCTTCCCAGGCTTCGGCATGTTGATCGAAGTAGTTCTTGTAGGAGCTTTCCGATTGCACCAGATCGCCCTCGCGGCCATTGGGCCGCAGCCGCGTGTCGATGGTGAACATCACTCCTTCGCCGGTGTAGGAGCCAAGGATCTGGATCATCCGCTCAGCAACGCCGGTCCAAAAGATCTGCTCGGCGGAGTCCTGGTCGGGGATGACGAATACCAGGTCGGCGTCGGAGCCGAGGTCGAATTCCCGCATTCCGAGGCGACCCAGCGCGACGACCATCATCTGGTCGCCAGGCTCATAGGCGCCGTTCGCGGGCGATGGCGCTTCCTTCAGGGCAATCCGATAGGCCTCGGAGATGACGCGGTCGGCGAGCGCCGACGTTCGGCCCAGCGTGTCGAAGATGGGAGGCTTCTGGAGAATGCTTTCGCTCTGGATGCGCAGCATCTGGCGACGATAGAAACGACGGAGCGCATCGCCAGTTTCGAGAGGCTCGCTATCCAACTGCGCGGAACAGGCAATGTCGTCCAGCAATTCGGGATAGCGCAGAAGCTGATCGGCGAAATAGGGACTGTGCTCGAAGATGTCCAGGGCGGATGCCGAGAGCGAAGCATCCGAATCGAGTTGTTTGAGAATTTCAGGGGCGGCGAAAGCCTTTTCGAGAAAGTGTTCGAAGCGTTCCCGGCCGCGGTAGAGGCTGGCTGCCCGCACAACCTGGGCGAGGCGGGGAGCGCGCTGATCCAGAAACCGCGTCAAATTGCTGGTGGAGGGGGTCTCCGCTTCTTCCGGAACAACCTCCGGCTCAGCGGGGACGGTGTAATACATCGGTCTCTGCGCGTGAATGACGCGCTCGTACATCTCGCGAACGGCGCCCAGATGCTCCTGGAGCCGGCGCGTGAGTGCGTCGCCGTTCAGCAGGGCACCCGAGCTTTCCGGTGGCATCTTGCGCGCCAGCAAATCCAGGGCGTCGAGATCGGTGGGCAAAGTGTGGGTCTGGAGGTCATCCAGGATCTGGAGCCGATGCTCGAGATGGCGCAAGAACTGGTAGGCCGTTGCCAGGCGGGCATATTCCGCCGGAGAGAGCAGGCCTTTATCGCGCAGGCGGAACAAGGCGAGGAGCGTCCCGCCATGACGCACCCAGGGCTCGCGGCCTCCGTGAAGCCGTTGGAGACACTGCACAAGAAATTCGATATCGCGGATCCCACCAGGAGTAAGCTTCACATCGAGCCCGGCATTGGAGCTGCGTTTGGCAGCCATCTTTTCGCTGATGCGCTGGCGCGTTTCGGAAACTGCTTCAACTGCGCGAAAATCGAGTGAGCTTTGGTAGATCAGGGGTTCGACGAAATCCAACAGCGCTATGCCGGGCTCACGCTCACCAGCGGAAACACGGCCCTTGATAAGCATCTGCTTTTCCCAGTCGCGCGCACGCTGTTCATAGTAAGCACGAGCGCCCTCAAGCGAAATGCAGATCTCGCCGAGTGTACCATCCGGCCGGAGCCGGAGGTCGACGCGGTAGCACTGGCCTTCGCTCGTGTAGCTGGAGAGCAGCGCAATGTACTGATTGGCGACTTTCTTGTAAAACTCCTTATTCGTGAGCGAGCGCGCTCCGTCGGTCTCGCCAGGGCCTCCGTAGATGAACATTAGATCGATGTCGGAACTGTAGTTAAGTTCCTTGCCGCCAAGTTTGCCCAATGAGATGACCGAAAAGCCGCAGATGCTGCCGTCCGCGAGCCGGGGCTCGCCGTGCACGGCAACCATCTCTTCACGAATGCGGCGGTAGGCGACGTCGAGGATGGCGTCGGCGAGGTTCGACAGCTCTTCTGTAACGTCGCTGAGCGCGGCGATTCCCCAACCGTCCCGGATCACGATGCGCGGCAACTGGCGGCGGCGGAAAGCCGCGAGCTCCTGCGGCTCCGGAACGCGCTTTCGCTCATGGCCCAGGAAATCGAACAGCCTTTCCTCATATTCCTCAGCCGTAAGCACGTGGTAGAGGCTCCCGGAATTCGCCACTTGCAAAATGCGTTCCGGATGTTTGAGGAAGGCTTCCGAGAGAAAATTGCTGAACGAGAACAGGTGGATCGCACACCGCAGTGCAGCGGTGGAACTGGCGACGCGATCAAAAGCAGACGGCGCTTCGGCGCGTAGCCGTTCCAAAAAGCGGACGGCGGTATCGGGATCGGAAACGGACGCGAGCAGGACCTGGATGCGGGCAGCGATGCGCTCAGGAAGGGCCGCCGCCAAGCGGAGCGCGGCTACGCGGGCGCGCGAGGGATCTCGAAACTCCACGCCGTCCAGGAGGTTCTGCATGCGTCGGGCCAACGGGGCCCGACTCGATTATATCGTTGGGCCGAACACAGACTGAAGCGCCGGGACTGTCAACGAGAGCTGAGGAGGATCTGATTGCCTTCCGAGTCCTTCATGGTGGCGAATGTTCCCCAAGGCTGTTTTTGGGGAGGTCCGGTGAATTCTACTCCCAGGCCCGTCAATTCCCCAAAAGTCTTTTCGATATTATCGACTTCCCAAGAAGTACTCACAAAAGCCCCGACGCGATCCTCGTGGCCTTCGGGCGTGAAGAGCACAACGCCGGTTTCGGCGCCGGGAATGGATAACTCGATCCACCGCTGAGAATCAGAAAACTCCTGATCAGTAAGGATGCGAAAGCCCAGCTTCTCGGTATAGAACCGCAAGGCCCTATCCTGATCCCGCACGGGGATGCCGAGAAATTTAATGCGTCGAATCATAGCGTCAAGCATGCCAGCAAAAGATTGCGAAATCAATGCGCGCTGGCCGAATCCAGGCAACTACTGCTATAGCTATAATTGCTACAGAGATGAAATGCGATCCGTATATCATAGACACACTGATGCGCGACCTGGTCGCCCACAGCCACTCCAGCGCCGCATTTCTCGTATATTTGCAGCTGTATCGTCACACGCACGGCGCCGGCCGGGAATTGGTACCCATGAGCCACCGAATCCTGGTGGAACTGACAGGAATTTCCAAAAGGTCGGTACAAACGGCCCTGGGACATCTAATCGACCGGCGTTTGATCCGGCGGCGGAAAGCGCGGCCTACCGCCGTGCCGGTCTACACGGTCCTGACGCCATGGATTCGAACGAGACCAGCGTGAATCTGAACGCGGGTTAAGCCGCTCACGCGAGGCTCGCCACCAACTCGATGGGATCGCCGGGACGCACGAGGCCGCCGTGGAGCACGCGGGCATAGAAGCCGCTCATTCCCCAGCACGGAGAAGACGGATCGCGGGCCTTGACTTGGGCGTCGTAGATTTCCGCCTTGAGGGACTCGCCGTACACGTGAAGGGCGCTGCAAGGTCCGCGCCGGTCGGTGATTTCGAGCAGCGCGGCGCCGGCGCGGATCTGGTCGCCAATGCGAAGATCCCGAATCGAAATGCGGCGGGTGGTGAGGTTTTCGCCGAGCGCGCCATAGAAGAGCGGATAGCCGCGCGTCACAAGCTCGTCGACGACTTCGGAAGCAATGAGGAGAATGGCTTTGTCCGGGCCGCCGTGGATGGCGGAATGGGCCTGGCGGTCGCCTTCCAGGCCAAGCGGCGTGATGAGGCCTTCCGGAACGGAGCGTTTCGGAAGGCCTCCGAAAGAAATACTGACTTGAACGATGGTGCCTGGCATCGTGCACCGGGCAGAAGCCCGGCGGCAGGCAGGAATGCCTGCCCCACAACTCTAAATGTCGTAATACAGGGCGAACTCGTAGGGGTGCGGCCGCAGACGGATGGCATCTGCCTCGTTCTTGCGCTTGTAATCGATGAAGGTCTCGATCAGCTCTTCGGTGAACACGTCGCCCTTCATCATGAAGGCGTGGTCGTCCTCGAGGCAGGTGAGGGCTTCGTCCAGCGACGACGGCATTGAGGGGACGCTCTTCATTTCTTCGGGCGTCAGATCGTAGATATCCTTGTCGAGCGGCTCGCCGGGGTTGATTTTGTTGAGTACGCCGTCCATGCCAGCCATCATCATGGCGGCGAAGGCAAGGTACGGGTTGGCCGAAGGATCGGGCGGCCGGAACTCGACGCGTTTCGCCTTCGGGCTGGCCGAGTACATGGGGATACGGCAAGCAGCGGAGCGGTTGCGGCGCGAGTAAGCCAGGTTGACGGGTGCTTCGTAGCCGGGCACCAGGCGCTTGTAGCTATTGGTGGTGGGGGCGATGATCGCCGACAGAGCCCGGGCGTGCTTCAGCAGGCCGCCGATGTAGTGGAGGCCGAGCTGGCTCAGTCCCGCGTAGCCGTCGCCCGCAAACAGCGGCTTACCGCCCTTCCACAAGCTCTGGTGGGTGTGCATACCGCTGCCGTTGTCCTGG
>CAYTJD010000003.1:0-15620 GCA_964438005.1 uncultured Solibacteraceae bacterium
CCGCGCAGGCTGTCGATGGTCTTCGCCAGCGGGCCCGAGGAGCGCCAGCCGATGTGGTCAATGGCGTGGCCTTCGCTCGGCTCGGAGTCCCCTTTCTGCACCAGGATCCACATGTCGCTGAAGCCGGGCGCGCTGTATTTCACCGCGTCGATGCGCCCCTTCAGCTTCGTGCGCTCCCCGCCGAACTTCGCCAGCAGCCAGGCGAACACATCGTCCGGGTTTGGGCCGCGCATGTGAACGTGGTGCAGCCCGAGCAGTTCCGGATCCTGCACCACTTCGATGCGCGTGCCCCACGGGTCTTCCACGAATCCGAGTTTGAACAGCCCCTGCACGTCACGCACCGGCGTCACGATCTTAATGCCCGCCGCTTCGAACTCCTTCATCTTCGCGTCGAGGTCCGCGAAGGAGAAGCCCACGTGATCGACGGCGCTGCCGCTGCTCGGCTTCGCGTCCGCTTTCTTGAGGAACATGAAGCGGGTGCTGCCGAACATCAGCCGGTCGGGCGCCTCGGTGATGCGGCGCCCGCCGAAATATTTCTCGTACCAGTTGGCGGCCGCCGCCGGGTCCGGCACGTTCACATGGATGTGGTCATACGGAAATGTCTGCGCGGCGCAGCCGAGCGCGAAACACGCGAGAGCAGCCGAACCTATCAAATGGCGCATCGGGGAACTCCTTCTCGTGATTGGAATTTGTCTCAGTCTATCGTAGACGGCTTTTCGCCGCACAGCCGCGAGCTTGATATTCTGGAACGCTGGACTGAGGAGGTTCAATGAAATCGACGGGAACGTTGGTGATGGCGCTGGGATTGCTCCTGGCGGCAGCCGTGCCGGCGCAGATCGTGCCGCCGTCCGGGAAGCGGTCGGGCCCCGGCGTGCAATCGGCGGCCGATGAGCGCGAGCCGGAAGTGTTGAAAGCCTGCAAGACGCCTCCGCCCTCGCGAGCCGGCGGGCCCCGCCGCGGCGGAGCCCGCGCGCAGGAAAGCGGTCCGCGCGCGTATACCGTCACGGGGATCCCGGGCGTGATCGCCGCCGGCGCGCAATGGAAGGAAGTCTGGCAGGTGGACGGCAACAATGCCGACGGCATCATCGCCACCAAGGACGGCGGCCTGCTCATCGCGCAGAACGACAACAGCGATGTCATCAAGCTCGATAAAGACGGCAAGACCTCCGTCGCGTTCAGCGGCACCAACACCGGCGGCTCGATGGCGACGAATACCAAGGGCGCCATCTTCGTCGCGAACCGCGGCCTGAACCCCTCCATCGAACAGCTCGTGCCGGCACGCAAGGCTCTCGCCAACCGCTATAACGATGATCCGTGGGATTGCATTGGCGGCGTGCTCAACGATATTGCGGCCGACAGTAAAGGCGGCGTCTACTTCACCATGGGCGGGCTGTTCCATGCCGACGCCAAAGGCAAGGTGGCGCGATACGGCGAGAACCTCACCACCAACGGCATTGTGCTGAGTGCCGACGAGAAGCATCTCTGGGTCACCAACGGCCAATCCCTCGCCGTGTTCGATGTGCAGAAGGACGGCTCGCTGACCAACCAGCGCGAGTTTGCCAAGCTCGGCGGCAACGGCGACGGCAGTACCTTCGATTCCCAGGGCCGCCTCTATGTGACGACCACCGCGCCGGGCGTGCAGGTGATCTCTTCCGAAGGCAAAGATCTCGGCACCATTCCCACGCCGCGCGGCGTCATCAGCGTCGCGTTCAGCGGGCCAGATCGCAAGACGCTCTACGCCGTGGCGCGCGACAACGCGCAGAACAAGGATTGGATCATCGCCATTCCGATGATGGCGCAGGGACCGAAAGGCCGCGGAAAGTGAGACTTCTGCTTCTCGCAGGAGTTGGTTTCCCCCTCTGCGCGCAGTGGCCTTCCTATCCGAACGCGCGGGCTCCGCGTACCGCGGATGGAACGATGGATCTGAAAGCTTCAGCGCCCCGCGCCGCCGATGGACATCCCGATTTTTCCGGTGTCTGGCGGTTCGTCGATAGTCCAGACGCGCGCCGCGGGCCACCTCCGCCGCCGGGCGTCGGCACCATCGGCATCGGATTGCGCGGCGCCGGGTTGAACCAGTTCTTCGATATCGGCTCGACGCTTCCCGATGGTTTGCCCTTCCAGCCGTGGGCGGCGGACCTGCGCCGCCAGCGCGTCGCTGCCAACAACAAAGACAACCCGGACGTGCACTGCCTGCCGCTCGGCCTGATGCAGCTCCACACGCATCCCGAGCCGCGCAAAATCATCCAGACGCCCGCGCTGCTGTTGATCCTCTACGAAGCCAACGGCGGCATCCGCCAGATCTTCACCGACGGCCGGCCCCTACCGCCGAACGGCGCTGAGCCGTGGTGGTACGGCTACTCGGCCGGCAAGTGGGACGGCGACACGCTGGTGGTCCAGTCCAACGGTTTCCGCGACGACGTCTGGCTCGACGTCGAAGGGAGCCCGATGACCGCGGCGGCGAAAATGACCGAGCGGTTCCGTCGTGTTAATTTCGGAAACCTGGAGATTCAAATTACGGTCGACGACCCGAAAGCCTACACGAAACCGTGGACCGTCTCAGTCCATCACGCCCTCATGCCCGACACCGAGCTGATCGAATTCGTGTGCAATGAAAATGAAAAAGACGTGCCGCACATGACGGGTAAGTAAGTGCGGCACGCCAACCACATGGAATCCGGCCAGTCCGCCCGGCCGGAACCGTTCAGTCATGGCCTCCCGGAGCCGGGGGTGCCGGGCAGGCCTGGTACAAATTGGACGGCAGACCGGGCGAAGCCGCGTGCGAAATACAGGGGATTGCTTTCAGGTATTCGTAAATAGCCGCAATATCGTTGTCGGACATGTTGCCTTGTACGGCCCAAGGCATGACTTGCAGAATACCCGCGGCGAACGGAGGAGAAGCAATACAACCATAGGCGCCCATCTTGCCGGTCGAACATGCCGGGTGAGCGAGGTCAAAATCATGTCCCGTCCTCAGGATGGTAATAAACTCCTGAAGCGTGTGACCGCCCTCGGGAAGCGGATTGGTGCACGGAGCGTTGTCGCAGCCGGGCGTTAAGTTCCGGCT
Source organism: uncultured Solibacteraceae bacterium (assembly GCA_964438005.1). GTDB lineage: Bacteria > Acidobacteriota > Terriglobia > Bryobacterales > Bryobacteraceae > PSRJ01. Next base: position 3,065 of record CAYTJD010000003.1, read on the forward strand.
GTAGACGTACAGCCCTGCCGGCGACTGCGGTGGGATGAATGTCCCGGTTCCTGGAAATGGGCCGAAGGGCGTGCCGCCGCCCAGGTAACCGGCGGCATTCACCGTCTGGGGTTGTCCAAAGTACGGGTTATGGCCGGCGGCCCACTCGCCGCCGAGGTCCGGGCTGTTGTGGCAGCCGTTGCAATCTGCTTGCGCGTTTACAATGTAGCTGCCGATTCCAACCAAGGCCGGATTCAGTCCCTTGAGATTGAGCTTCACGGGAGCGATGTTGTAACCGATCTGTATACGTGAGTCCGACTGTCCGGAGTCGGCGCGCACGCCAGGGGACTCAATCAACACTGTTCCTACAAAAAAAGCGGCTGCTAGCGTCCCCGCCGACGCAGTTACGGATTTAAGCTGTTTCAGAGCCATGATCGGGCTCTCCTTTGTGAGTGAAGTAACTTCCGAGGTGCGGCTTAGTCTATAGTGACCAGATCTTCAAAGCAAGTATCTTTCGTCTGGCATGACGATAGAGTACTTAGCGATGGAAGGTTTCGTAGTTACTAGTCATACTGGCGGTCCAGAAGGTTGCCTCACTCGGCTGTGCCGTCTTCACGCGTGGCTTCCCGTGATTGTATTCGGATCAATCCGGGTCACTTGTACTGAGATAATCGAACGCGGATGATAAATCTGCTGGAGCGGCCGTGAGTCAATGCCCCTGGCGCTGGCGCGGGCCGTGGAACTCTTTGTCGGTCACTTCTTCCATCCAGGTGATGCCGCCGCGGCTGATGTTGTACTGCACGCCGCCCTGGTCGGGCGCCGCGCCATGCCAGTGCACCACGCCCGGAGGACAATACGTCACCTCGCCGGCATGCAGTTCGATGATCGGCCCGCCCATGTTCTGGTACAAGCCGACTCCTTCTTCCACCAGGATGATCTGCCCGCCTTCGTGGCTGTGCCACTTGGTCCGGACGCCCGCCGGAAACCGGAAGTGCGCGATATTGCCCTTGGAATTGTCCTCGATCGGCGTGACCGACCCGCCAGTGAAATTCGGATTCTGTTTCGGCTGTGCGTGAAGAATCGCGAAGCCGAGTCCCGCTGCCGTTGCGCACGCGAGTACCAGTCCAATTAATTGCCGCCGCATTCTTCGAATCGTAGCACGATGGCCGCTGTCACTTCCCGACCAGGTGGCGGATGTCACGCTCATTTTCGGCGCACACGAACTCGATCAGCTCCGTGTCCGGAATCAGCTCGGGATGCAACTCGGCCGTCCAGGGCTTGGTGTAGGCTTTGGGGTCGTCGATGGTGATCTGAACGTCCATGTGGCCGAAGTCGCGGCGGCGCATGCGCTCGGTGAGGCGCATGCCGTCCGAGGTCGGATTGCCTTGTCCCGCAAGCCATGCCTTGCCGTTGAAGCCGTTCGATTCCACCACCAGCATGTCGCCTTCCCACTGTCCCGCCGAATAGCCCATCCAGGTAGGGTTGGGATCCTTCGGCAGAGCCCGGCCGTCGAGGAAGATCTGCCGGAACATGTTCTGATATTCGTACAGGACTACGAGCAGCTCGGGTGTGTGGATGATCTTATGAATGTCAAAGGCATCCGCCTTGGGGACGCCGCGCGGCAGGCAACGCGTTTCGGGATTGTTGATCTGGTTATTGGCGGTGTTCTCCTGAAACTGCGCCAGCATGGCGGGCCGCCAGGGAATGTCGATTCCCTTCAGGTAATAGGCACTGTCGCGCGAGTTCAGGTGCTCCCAGACGCCGGAAAAATCGGGTTTGCCATCGGGGCCGCGAGGCGCGGGCGCGGAGAGATTTGCGCGGCCATCCGCCTTGCGCGGAATGCCGGGAGTTTTGTCGGGCCATTGTGCGCTCAGCGAGGCGCCCAGTGCGCAGGCGGCTAGAGTCACGGCGATCCGGATCATTGATCGGTCCTCATCAAGAGCATACACGGTTCCACCGAAGCGCACGCACCGAGGCACGCCACGGATTTGCGGACTCCGGGTAGAATGGAACCCATGGACGCGAACAGGAAAATCGTGGCGGCGATGATCGGGCTTGGCGCGTGCGCGCGGCTGCTCCCGCATCCCTGGAATTTCACTCCCATTCTGGCGATTGCGTTATACGCGGGTGTCCAGTTTGCGAAATTGCGCACCGGCGTGATGGCTACGTTTCTCGCCTTGCTGCTGAGCGATGTGGTGATGGGCCTCTATCGCGGCATGGGGTGGGTGTATGCGTCCTGGCTGATTCCTCTGCTGATCGGCCGCGTGATCCGGCGCAAACCCGGCGCGGCTGCCATCGCCCTCGGCGCCCTTGGTTCCAGCCTCTCGTTCTTCCTGACGACGAATTTCGCCGTCTGGGCCGGCGGCCACCGGTATGCCCACACCGCGGCCGGGCTAGCGGCGTGTTACACCGCGGCGATTCCGTTTTACCAGAACCAACTGCTGGGCGATGCGTTCTACACGCTGGCTCTGTTCGGAGGTCACGCCGTAATCCACTATCTGCTACAACGGCAGCCTCGGCCTGCGTAAGACTTTCTTGAAGAACGTACTGTTGTCCTGGAGCAGCGGCAAAGACAGCGCGTGGGCGCTGCGCCTGCTGTCTCAGCAGACCGAAATCCGCATCGCCGGCCTGGTTACCACGTTCAACCGCGCGGCCGATCGGGTGGCCATGCACGCGGTACGGCGTTCGCTGGTCCATCTGCAGGCCGCGCGCACGGGCTTGCCTCTGTGGCCGGTGGAGCTGCCCTGGCCCTGTTCGAACGCCGAATATGAAGAGATCCTGCGCGGTGTCTGCGACCGGGCGCGGTCGGAAGGGATCCACGCCTTCGCTTTCGGCGATCTGTTCCTGCGAGACATTCGCGCCTACCGCGAACGGCAACTCACCGGCACGGGCCTTGAACCACTCTTTCCTCTGTGGGAGCTTCCCACGCAGCAACTCGCGCACGATATGATTGCCGCCGGGGTGAAAGCGAAGATCACGTGTGTGGACCCGCGCAAGCTGGATCGATCATTTGCGGGCTGCGATTTCGACGCGGCGTTTCTGCGGCGCCTGCCGTCCACGGTCGATCCCTGCGGGGAAAACGGGGAGTTTCACACATTCGTGTACGACGCCCCGGGATTCGCCCGGCCGATTGACATTGAGTCCGGGGAGATCGTCGAACGGGATGGGTTCGTCTTTGCAGACGTGATCCCGGCTTCGTCCGCGACATCCACCGGCTAGTCCGTCGATGTCTCTTCCTGCTTGGCGAAGTAGAGCGAAACAGCGTGGTCGATGTTTTGTTTGGTCATGCGCACCGGGCGGCCTTCGTATTCACTGATGGCCTTCACCAGCTTGAAGATGTCGTTCGGATAGCAGGCGCGCAAGAACTTGGCGCCGGCGGCGAAGCAGCGGTCGCGCAGGTATTCGGCGCAGCCCGGCTCGGCGGGGCACTGTCCCTTTTGAATGACGCGCTGGAAAATCTCGTCGAACACCTCGGCGCTCACGTTTTCCACCAGCACTTTGGTTTGAATGCGGCGTAGAAACGCTTCATCGGCGAGGTCGCGCGGGTTGAGGTTGGTCGAGAACACCACCATAAGCTCAAACGGCACCTGGAACTTCATACCGGACGCGAGAGTCAGGTAATCCACGCGGCGGTCGAGCGGCACGATCCAGCGGTTCAACAATTCGCGCGGCGACAGCACCTGGCGGCCGAAGTCGTCGATGATCAGAATTCCGTTGTTGGCCTTCATCTGGCACGGCGAGATGAAGACGCGCGTCGCGTCATCCAGGCGCAGCTCGAGCATGGTCGCATCCAGCTCGCCGCCTACCGTGATACACGGCCGCTCGCAGACCACCCAGCGCTGGTCCAGCTGATCGTCGGTATTGGCTACCGCGCGGTGCACAACCGGATCGTACATCGAGATGATGTGCCCATCCACCTCGACCGCGTGCGGGATCACCACTGTGTCCTGATAAATGCGCAGAATGCGCTCGGCGATACTGGTCTTTCCGTTTCCCGTGCCGCCGTAGAGAAACAGGGACTGGTGGCCGATCAGAGACGGCCCCAGCTGGTCGAGCAGGGTGTCCGGCAAAACCAGGTCCTGGAATGCCGCACGGAGACTCTCACGGCTGAGCTTTACGTGAGCCGATTGCGCGTTCACCACCTGATGGTATTCCTGAATCGATACCGGGGCCGGCCCGACGTACTGGCAGACCTCGTTACGCGCCGTCGCCTGGACGCGACCGGCCGCCGTAAGCGAAAACGAATAGTCGTTGCCGACCATGCCCTTGACTTCCAGCAGTTGCTGCTGCCGGAACTGATGGAAGAGCGTTTCCAGCACCGGAAAGGACAGCTTCAGCGTCTGATGCAGCGACGAAAGCGTTCCCGACCCATGTAGCCAGAGGTAGCGGAGAATCAGGTCGCTGACTACGGCACGCGAGATACCCAAGTCCTCGATCTTGTCAGGCATCGTCGGCCGCATCATGGGCTTGGAAGCCGCAGCTACAGGCGGCGGAGCCGGGGTCTGGGGAATGGTCGCGTTGGAAGTTTGCATGGTCAAGGTTAGCGTCTCCCGCCGGTCCTGGCGAGGGCGGTTGCTGGTTTGGACTATACAATAGGACGCGCGGCCCGACCAGTATTCCGTTGGTTAACCTCCCGGGGCACTACAGTTCTTGTTAACTCTGGCCCTGGTGGGCCGCGACCGCGGCTGGTTGCGCGCCAAAGTTCCTCTGAAATGCTATATTTCTTTCAAGCCGCTCAGGAGCGTGGGTGTGAGCCTGCAATTCAACACGACGAGGGTGGAGCCGGGGATTGTAGTGGTGCAGCTGACCGGGAGCATTCTGTTGTGGCCTGAAGGCCAGATCGGCGTCATCAATGAACTGCTGGAAAACAACGAGCGGAAACTGATTCTCGATCTAAGCGGAATCGAACACATGGACAGCTCCGGGGCGGAATTAATGTTCGAGTGTTTCAACGCCGCGAAGAAGGCGGGCGGCGCGCTCCGCTTCGCGGCGCCGAAACCCCGAGTGGCCCGCTTGTTCCAGGTGACGCGCCTCGATACGATCCTTCCCTTTTTTCCGACGGTGGCGGCGGCCTGCGAGAGCTTCACCAACCACCCGAAGGCCGAAGGCGAAGCCGGCTGACAAAGCGGATGCGACAATAAGAACGTCGCATGGCCGCGGACGCCCAGACCAAGACCAAGAAGAAGCGGGTGGTGCGCCGGAAGCGCGCGTCGAAATCCGCCGGCCTGGAGCCGCGCGACTGCGCCGCGGCCCTCACACCCGAGCTCGCCCCGCTCGCCCAGCGAGTCGAGCGCGAGGAGGGTTTGGTAGTCGGCACCTACCTCGACCCGCTCGGCGGTAAAGCGCTCCTGCTGGCCATCCTTCCGATCGATCGCATCCAACCGACTCCCTTTCAGCGCGATCTCTCCGACGCACACCACAAGCGGCTGGCGGGCGTTATTCAGAAGATCGGCCGGTTTCTCGACCCGGTGATTGCGGTTCCCGCGCCGGAAGGCGGATTCTGGACCCCGAACGGCTATCACCGCCTGGAGGCCATGAAGCGGTTGGGGGCGCGGTCGATTACGGCGCTGGTGATTCCCGAGCCCGAGATCGCGCAGCAGATTCTCGCACTCAACACCGAGAAGGCGCACAACCTGAAAGAGCGCTCGACTGAGGTGATCCGTATCTATCGATGGCTGGCGCAGGAACGGGGCCGCGAACCGGAATCGAGTTTCGAATTCTACCTGGAAGACCCGGCGCTGGCGACGCTCGGCATCGCCTACGAGCAGCGCCGCACGTTTGCCGGCGGCGCTTACCACCCCATCCTCCGGCGGCTGGAGGAATTCTCCGATGAGCCGATCCGCGCCACGCTCAAGATTCACGAGCGACTGGCGGGGAAACTGACGGAGCTCGAAGACGAAGTCGCAGCGGTGGTGGCGAAGCTGAAAGAACGCGGCCTCCAGAGCCCGTATCTGCGAACGTTCGTGGTGGCGCGCATCAACCCGCTGCGCTGGATCAAAGACGACCTTCCACCCGCCGAAAAGGTTTTGCAGACCATGCAGGAGCGCACCGCCAGGTTCAACGTCGAGAAAGTGCAGCAGAAGGATCTGGCCGGGGCATTCGGGCCGCCTGCCGGCGACGAGTGAAGGGCTACTTCACCTGCAGGTGAGAGGTGTCCCGCTCGTTCTCATTGCAGACGAAATCGAGCAGGTCCGTATCCAGTTTAATAATCTGATTCAGCACGATGGTCCAGGGCCGTGTGTAGGCTTTGGCATCGTCGACGGTGACCTGGATTTCCATACGCCCGAAATTCGTGCGGTGGAAGCGCTCGGTCAGCGTGGCGGCGTCCGTGAGCGGGTTACCGGTGCTGTCGAGCCAAAGGCCATCGCGGAAGCCGGCGGTGTGCACCACGAGCGTGTCGCCTTCCCACTTGCCGCTCGAATAGCCGTTCCACGAGGGGTTGGGATCGACAGGTAACGGCCGCCCGTCGGTGAAGATCTGCCGATAACCCGCGTTCAGCTCGTTCAAAATGACGACGAGCCCGGGCGTCTGCACCATCTTCCGCGGCGTCGACCACGTATGCAGGCGAACTGGCCCCACGGGCAGGCAGTAAGAAAGCGGATCGTGCAGGCGCAGCTCGGCGCGGCGCTTCTTCACCAGCTCCGCGGCCCATGGTTGATACGGCAAACCATCCTTCAGGGAGAATCCGATGTTGGTGAACTCCTCGGCGCTGGGCTCGCAGCCGGGAAAGTTGGGCGTAGCGTCCCGCCGCGGTTCGGTCAGCCACAGGCCGGAGAAGTCGGGCTTGCCGTCGGGTCCGCGCGGGCACGCCGCGGCGAGATCCGGCGCTCCGGCCGGCGTGCGCGGCACGCCGGCGGTGGGATAGTTGATCCACTGAGCCCTCAGCGGGGAAAGAGCAAGTCCGAAGACCAGCGTTCGCGAGCACCACACCAGAAAACGACGCATCCCGCCTCCTGATGCAGTATACTCCGCGGCCCGCCTAACGCGCCGCGAGATACTCCTCCGCCATTTCATGATCGGGCGCGTGCCAGAGCTGCCTCGTGGGGCAGCCGTCGACCGGGCAGATCGATAGGTTCCACGCCCGTTGCACCACCAGGAAGGCGCCTTCGCGGGCGCAGCGCGGCGTCGGTGGCGCATGGTCGTCGGCAGGAATACACGAGCGGTAGCCCAGGGTCCCGAGAAAATAGCGGCCGCAGCCGTGGTGGGAACAGCGCCAGACGACAACGTCGCGGCCATCCGGTAAGCCGAGCGCCCACCCCCGGCACTGATCCCGATACATCGGCGTGCCGTGCACATCGCAATCGGGAATCAAATCCGGCTTGGCTCTCATGGCTCCACCTCCCGTGGTGCGGACTGTGGTGCAATTGGCGTGCCGGAGCGCTGGAGGCCGATCCAGTTGAATTCGAGCGGGCGAACCGCCGACGGTGCCCGGAGATGCGCGATTTCCAGCATCGGCTGGGTGATCTCACGCAGAAGCCGAAACCGCCGGCAGTGATCCGATAAACTAGCATCTGCGATGCCCAGGCCGGGGGAATTTACTTTCTATGAACAGATCGGGGCAGAAAACCGTGAGGATGCCCTAAACAAGCCCTTGTCCGACCCGCGCCGCGGGGAACTGCTCATGGAAGTCGGCGCCGTTTTTCTCCTGTTGCCGCCACCGCCCTGCCGGGTCCTGGAATGCGGGTGCGGCCCCGGCTGGCTGACCTACTTTCTTGCCAAATCCGGCTATGACGTGGTCGGACAAGATGTGAACAGCCAGGCCATTGAACTGGCAAATACCCGTTCGCTGTTCCGAACCACGCCGCGCGAGCCGGCCTTTGTGATCTGCGACTATGAGCGGCTCCCCTTTACGAACGAATTTGACTCCGTGGTGTTCTTCGACTCGCTTCACCATGCAATTGATCTGGATGGGGCGATCGCGGGAGCATGGGGAGCATTGAAGACAGGAGGCAGGCTGATCGCCTCGGAACCAGGCGTCGGCCACACAGCCGCTTCCCGCGAAGTTGTAGAGCAATACGACGTGACCGACCGGGACACGCCGCCGTTTCTCACTCTCCGCCTGGGACTGAAAGCTGGTTTCTCCAAGGGATACATCTACCCGCATGCGGCTCTGATCGGGCGCTCGTTATACCGGAGGCAAACGAGCCGCTTGGGCGGGATCGAGGCACTGGCCCGCGCCGCCGCCCACACGACTCTGGCGGCGCGGAACGGGATCATCGTGTTAGTAAAGTGACTGATGCCTCCGGTCGCCTACGCGACCCAGCGGGCCGGCCACCAGAGGTAGCCGCCGGGATCGCGCACAATCGCGGAGCGCATTCCGTAGGGGATATCGGCGGGCGGGCGGATCGCCGTGGCGCCTGCGGCGAGCGCCTTTTGATACGCCGCTTCGACATCTTCCACGAACAGAAACAATCCGTTGGTGGGGATGCCGGTGCGGTCTTCGGGCTCGCCCAGTTCGAGCACGGTGTTACCGACTCGAATGGCCGCGTGCGCCACGCGCCCGGCATTTTCATAGACGCCCAGTTCTTCGGCGCCGAATGCCTGCTTCAGAAAATCGATATACTGGCGAGCGCCCGCCGGGTGCAGATAGGGCATGACCGATCCTAAGCCCTCCATCGGCGGAGGCGGAGTCAACCGGGTTGCGATGTACCAGTAGTTGCCGAAGGCGTCCTGCACAAAGGCGGAGCGCTCGCCATAGGGCCGGTCGGCGGGCTCTCCCAGGGAGCCCATGAGGGTTACCGCCCCAGCGTCGATAGCGCGGCGATAGGCGGCATCGCAATCGTCTACGTACACATGAAGGGCCGACGGCAGATTGCCCCGGCGCGCCGCGGTCCCTCCGCCAATCATGAGTACGGTATCGCCGACGCGGACCTCGGAGTAGAATCCGTACGCCTCGCCTGCCGTGTTGCGCTTCAACTCCTCGGCGTGGAACGCGACTTTCAGAAATTCGACCAGCTCGGGCGCCTGGCTGTGAATGAGGAAGGGTGTGATGGTGCGGAACCCGGCGCCAACGCCGGCCGCGGGTGCTGTCGATGTCGTCATTGCGGCTCTCCTTTGCAAATCCGTTTTCAACCGGTCCTTGAAATCCTCGGACGGCAGATCGCGCAGCGCGCCCGCGAGTTCGGCCAGCGCGCTCAGTTCGCGATCTCCGCCGGTATCGGGCGCGGCGCGTCGCAGCAACGCCTCGATGGCTTGATCGAGTTGTTCCAACCGCTCAGCCATGAGCGCCCTCCAGTTGAGCCCGCAGATTCTCGATCGCCCGAAGCTGGAGCTGCTTCACGGCGCCCTCGCTCCGCTCCAACTCGAGGGCAATTTCGCGGATGCTCTTCTGCTCCACAAAACGCATGTAAATCACGCGAAACTGAGCCTCCGGGAGGCGCTCGACCAGCTGAAAGAGCATCGCACGCCGCTCGATTTCGTCGGAGCCCGCCCGCTCCAGGTCCTGCGGATTCGCAGCCTCGCGGCCCGTCCGCTTCCAATAATCCGCAACCGCGCGCGACGCAATCCCGAGCAGCCACGCTGCAAAGGGGACGCCGCGCCATTCAAACTTTCCAATCCCGGCCAGCGCCTCGCGGAAGACGTCCGCGGTCAGATCCTCGGCCTGGTGCCGGTCCCCCACGCGCCGCGCCACGTACGCGTACACGCGGTAGAAGTTCTCTTCATAGAGCTCGGCAAAGCGCGCAGGGTCGCGTTGCGCGGCCTCAATCCGCAGCCGGTCATCGGTGCTCTGCGTCATCGCCCTCCGTGGACCGTTCTCGTTAGGGTAATCCGCAGAGGGGCACGAAAGGTTACGGCGTGGCGAAAATTTTTGCCGGATGCCTATGGTATGATCAGGGCCAGCTCAGGAGGCTTCCGTGAAGGCGATATTCATAATGACGATGGGTTTGTTGGCGGCCGGCGGGACATTCCTGACGCCCCTGCGGGCACAGGAAGTCACGAAGGAAAACGTGGACGGCATCGTCAATCTCCGCAAGTTGGAGACCACGGTGGCGTGCTCGGGGGCGATCAAGCCGGGGTCGATCCCGAATATCAAGAAGATGGGGTTCGCCGCGATTATCAATCTGCGCGAGCCGACCGAGAACGGGGCAAACCTGGAAGAAGAAGAGGCCGCTGCCAAGGCCGCCGGCATTCGGTATTTCAGCATCCCGCTCAATGGAAATTCTCCGGATCCGGCCGCGGCAGACAAGTTTCTCGAAGCGATTACGCAGAAGGGCAGCGAACCCGCGTTCATCCATTGCGCCGGCGGAGGGCGCGCCGCCACCATGTGGTTCATCAAGCGCATGGCGGTGGATCATTGGGACGTGGATCGCGCGGCGAAGGAAGCCACCGACCTGGGCATGAACAACCCGAAGTTGAAACAATTCGCGATCGACTACGTGCAGAGCCACAAGCGATAAGAGTTTCGGCGCCGCGCGCGAAACCATTCGTCTTCTTCTAAGCACTTGTTGAAAAATCTCTCGCGGCAGAGTAACTCCACGGTTCGCCGAAAGCCAAAATCCGCGTAGCACGGTTTGGCAGCCATCCAAAAAAAATAGCCCTGCCTCGGCAAATAAGAATCTGCATTCCAGGTAAGGGGTTAGATCATCTTTCGATAATCACGTCGAGAGGCGGCCGGGGCTTCACCCGGACCGACCTTAGGAGAAAGAAATAGAATGCGAAAGAGCTTAATCGTAATGGCAGCGCTCGTGCTGTCAGCTTTGGTGGCATCGGCGACTGAAATTCAACAATATGAGACCTTCCTGGGCTACAACTTTGTGCGCTTCAACCCGAGTTCGGGCCTTCTGCCTTCCTTCAATGCCAACGGCGGCGGCGGTCAGTTCGCGTACAACTTCAACAAGTGGTTCAGCGGAGTGGTTGACGTAGGTGCGGTTACTAAGGGCACGATCAATCACGCTACCGTCGACAGCACCGTACTTAACTTCGTGGCCGGTCCGCGCTTCACATACCACAACGAGTCGCGTTTCCAGCCGTTCGTCCAGTGTCTGTTTGGCGGCGCTTACTCAACCGCCAGCACACAACTCATCGTTCCTCCCGCGGCCATCAATCCTCCGCCTGCCATTGCCCTGGATCCGAATCTGCCGGTTTCCGCGCGCCTGGTTACGTCCCGAACCGGTTTTGCAATGTTGGCCGGCGGTGGTCTTGATATCAAGGTCAGCAAGCATATCGCGTTCCGCCCCATCGGCGCAGATTATTACCTGACGCGCCTGCCGGGCCCAATCACCGGTTTCGATAGAAATGTGCACAACTTCCGTTATTCCGCCGGTGTGAACTTCCTATTTGGGGAGCAATAGAACCATAACAATGCGCGGCCCAGAGAGGACCAGCCTATCTGGGCCGCGTTGCCGCCCGGAAAGCGCCTCACGGCGGCTTACTCAAAGGAGGTGTCCTCATGCGTGCCGCGCAACGCGCGCCGCGTCATCGAATGCGGCGGATGCGACTGTTCCTAATGCCGCTGGCTCTGCTCCCTCTGCATAGTCCGGCATTCGGCCAGCAGGAATTCGTCACTCGTTACGATGCATTCGCCGGATACACCTTCTTGAACAGCCCGCACGTCAGCCTGTTCGAGAATGGCTTTGCCACCCAGATCGGCTTCCGGCCGAAAACGTGGTATTCCGTAGGCTTCGATTACACGCTTGCAGCCGGCGACGGAACCATTACTCCAAGCTTGTTACCCAGCAACCTGCAACAGCAGTTAGCGGCACAACTGGCGCAACTGGCGGAGGCGGGCCGGATTCCCCCGGGGTACAACCTCGTGGTGCCCTTTCATTCCCGGACACAAACCTTTGCAGTGGGTCCCCAGTTGGCGTTCCGTCATTTTCGACGCGCGACTATTTTTGCGCGGCCTCTTTTTGCCGGAGCCATTCACGAAACGGCGACTCCCCAGCCGGCCGATCCGATCGCCGGCGCGATTGTGGGCCAACTGGTTCCCGCCGGGCACAAAACCGATGTTGTCGGGTTCGTCGGGTTCGGAGGCGGCATCGATATTCTGTTTTCGCGGCATTTTGCCATGCGAACGCAGGCGGATGTGGTTCACGATCACCTGTTCAACGACCTGCTGAAAGACGGCCGTTGGACTGTCCGGTTTTCCGTCGGCCCGGCCTTCAACTTCGGGAAGAACATCAAGAAGTAAAGTTCTCGGGCGCCCTTTGCGCTGGCGCGCGACAAGAATATTCCTGGACCAATGGGGCCGCGGGGGCAGCGGAGGAACCGTTTCGCCCGGAAAAGTAGCGCCCTCTGGTGCCGGACCCGTGCGAGTAGAGTAAACTCGAAGAAGCCAACACTTGCTGGAGTGGCGGAACTGGCAGACGCACGGGACTCAAAATCCCGCATCCTTCACTGGGTATGAGGGTTCGACTCCCTCCTCCAGCACCAATCAGTTCAACAACTTAGTCGTGGGTGGTCCTGTACTGAAATCGGAGCCATTTTCGGCAATTGTCACCGCATTGTCACCATCGCGAGTTTTCTCAGACTCCGAAATGTAGCTGCTGACCTTTAGGGCAGCTTCGTGGAGATCCCGCTCGGAGACGATGTTGTAGCGATCAAACACGGAGCGGGTCTTGTGGCCGGAGATCTCCAT
>CAYTJD010000004.1:0-18420 GCA_964438005.1 uncultured Solibacteraceae bacterium
ATGGATCTGGAGAGCGAGCGCGTCGGCTTCTTCACGGATGATCAGGTGCGGACGCTGACGGTGCTGGCGCCGCAGATTGCCAGCAGCGTCGACAACGCGCGGCTCTATGAAGAACTGGCGGCGCGCGAACGGCGGATGGAAGACGACCTGACCGCGGCACGGGAACTGCAACGGGTGATGCTGCCCGACGGAGCGCCGGAGATCGCGGGCATGGAAGCGGCGGTGCGGCTGCGTCCGGCACGACAGATCAGCGGCGATGTGTACGACGTGTTCGAGCACAAAGACCAGCAGACTGTTATTGCGATGGGGGACGTGAGCGGGAAAGGAGCCGCGGCTGCGCTTTATGGCGGCCTGGTCAGCGGACTGCTGCGTATGCTGGCGCCGCGCCGGCGCCGCCCGGCCGAGTTGTTGAAGGCGCTGAACGAAGCGCTGGTGGAGCGGCGCGTCGAATCGCGTTACGTCACCCTGTGCGTGTTGCTGTGGGATCCGGCGACCCGGCAGATTGTGATGGCGAATGCCGGGGCCTTACCGCCGATGATCTGCCGCGGCAACGAGATTCTGAAGATCCGTGTCGAAGGGGTGCCGCTCGGTCTGTTGGATTCGCGGGAATACGAAGAGGTGCCGTTCCAACTCGTGCCGGGGGACCTGCTGGTGCTGTATTCGGATGGCATTACCGATCACATCAATCCAGCCGGCGTGGAATATGGGCGGGGCCGGCTGGCGCATGTGGTGCGCGAGCACTGCGGTCGGCGGGCGGCGGAAGTCGTGGCGGAGATCTTTCACGACATCGACCGGTTTGCCAGAACGGCATTTGATGATCAGACCGTTATGGCGATGAAGGTCAAATGAAAAGGTCAAAAGTCAAAAGTGGATGGTGGCGCCGCGGCGCGGCCCGTTTTTTTATGAATGATTTGGCGGAGCGGCCTTTGGATTATGGCGCCCGGGGAGCCGCTGGAGGGGCTGGTTGACGAATCGAATCAACTCCGTGCCATACTCTCAAAGACGGTCGCGAGCGCTAACGGCGCGGAAAAAGAAGTTGCCGCGCCATAGGCGCGGCGGTACCGAATCACGTTTGACTTTTGCCGTTTGACTTTTTCTTATGTTTTCGTACTCCGGCTCCGACCTCTATTGCGACAAAACGCCGCTGGAAGACATCGGCCGCGCGGTGGGCACTCCGGCCTATGTGTATTCGGCGGACACGATTCTCGACAACTACCGCGCGTATCACGAGGCGTTTTCCGACCTGCCGCACAACGTGTGCTATGCGGTGAAGGCGAATTCGTCGCAGGCGATTCTTTCGTTGCTGGCCAAGGCGGGAGCGGGATTCGATATCGTTTCCGGCGGTGAGCTCTACCGCGTGCTGCAGGCCGGCGGTGATCCAGCCAAGGTCGTATTTTCGGGCGTCGGCAAGACTCCCGACGAAGTCGAGTACGCTCTGGAGCATGGAATCCATAGCTTCAATTGCGAGTCGGAAGCAGAGCTTGTGCTGATTGACTCGCTCGCGGCGCGGCGTGGCGTCCAGGCGGGGTTCTCGGTTCGCGTGAATCCAGACGTCGACGCCGCCACGCATCCTTATATCTCCACAGGTCTCAGCGAGCACAAGTTCGGCATCGCGATGTCGGGAGCGCCCCGCGTCTATGAGCGGGCGCGCCGATTGAGTAATCTTTCGGCGGAAGGAGTTAGCTGCCACATCGGGTCACAGATTTTGGACGCGAGCCCGATTCTTGAAGCGGTGGACAAGGTGCTGGCGCTGGCCGCGCAGCTGCGAACTGCGGGGTATCCGATCCGTCACATGGATTTGGGCGGCGGCTTGGGCATCGCGTACCGTCCAGGAGAAAAGGCGCCGGCCATTCGCGAATTCATCACGAGCCTGCACGAGCGGCTGCGCGCGAGCGGGTTGTGTATCGTGGTGGAGCCGGGGCGGTCGATCGTGGGTGCCGCCGGAGTGCTGCTGACGCGGGTCCTGTACCGCAAGAAGAACGGGCCGAAAGAATTCGTCGTGGTGGACGCGGCAATGAATGACTTGATCCGGCCGTCCCTGTATCGCGCGCACCATGAAATCATTCCACTGCGGAAGAATCTGTTGCCGGAGATCACGGCCGACGTGGTGGGCCCGGTATGCGAGAGCGGCGATTTTCTGGCGCGCGACCGCGCTATGGCCAACGTGATGCCGGGCGATTACCTGGCGGTGTGCGCGGCGGGCGCGTACGGATTTGTGCTTTCGTCAAATTATAACTCCCGTCCGCGTTCGCCGGAAGTGCTCGTGGAGGGAAACCGCTATCACGTGATCCGAAAGCGAGAAACGTACGAGGACCTGGTGCGCGGGGAAACGGCGTAGCGGTTATTCCAGCGTTACTTTCAAATAACTCATCGAGTCGCCGCGGACCTCGACAGCCCGGCTGCCTTGCTTGCCGTCTTTCTCGACCGTGAGGTTGTAGGTGCCGGGCGCCAGATTGAGTTGCGCCGGGGTCACCTGGGTCAGTTTCCTGCCGTTGACTAGAATCGAGGCGCCGGGAGGCTCGCTGGTCACCATAATGGTGCCGCCGAGGGAGCGCAGAATGACTGGAGGCAACTCCATGCCGCCGTTGCCGAGTTCGACGTCGCGGTGCTCGATCTGATAGCCCGGCATAGTAATCGCGAGGGTATGGTGGCCAGGCGCGGCGTTGACGGAGCAGGGGGCGATGCAGGCGGATTGCGAGCGGCCGTCAAGCGTGACCGTAGCGCCACCAGGGCTGCTCACGATGGTTACCGGGTAGGTGACCGCGGCTGCGGGAGCAGGAGAAGCAGCAGGCGCCGTCTCCGGTGGTTTGGCTACCGCAGTCTGTTGTTCGCGAGGTGGCGCGGGCGCGGGCTCGGAAGGCGCCGGCAGAGGGTCCGGCTTGTCCGCAGCTTCCGGAGGCGTTGCCGGCGGGGTCGCGGCTTGCTGGGGCGGCGCCACGGGCGCAGCCTGTGTCTGCGCTTGAGGTTGAGGATTGGTTTGAGCCGGCTGGGAGGTGGTGGTCTTCGCCAGCCAGGGCGCGGCTTGCCAGCCGAGCAGCGCCAGCAGGCCGGTAGCCACGAGGATTGCCATCAAGAACGCCCAAAAGCCAGGCTTCTTGGTGGTGGTTCGTTCGGCCGTCGATTCCGATAGCCGCGGCGGCCGGCCAGGTGGCAACATTACGCCCGGGTTCGGCTCCACCAGAGTTGGTCCGCTGAGACTGCCGCCGCGGGCCATGGTCTTCCAGCCGGGACTGGCGGAGCATGCGGTCTCCAGAGCGATGCTCAGTTCCTGGCAGGTGGCATAACGCCCTTCCGGCCTCTTCGCCATCCCTCTGCGCAGCACGTTCTCGATGTCGCTGGTCAGCGTGACGTTGAGCCGGCGCGGCGCCGGCGGCTCCTCGGCAACGATCTTGTAGACCACTGTAGTGAGATGCTCGCCGGTATACGGTTTTTCGCCGGTTAACATCTCGTAAGCGATCACGGCCAGGGAGAATTGGTCGGAGCGACCGTCGACTTCGAGCCCTTGCACCTGTTCGGGGGACATGTAGTGCGGCGTGCCGACAATGGTGCCGGTGATGGTGAGGTGGTCGTTGGTGGTGATCTTGGCGATGCCGAAATCGGTAACCTTGGTGGCGCCATCGGAGGCGATCATGATGTTGGCCGGCTTAATGTCGCGGTGCACAATGCCTTTGGAGTGGGCGTAATCGAGAGCGGCGGCGGTCTGGCCGAGGACGCTGAACATCTGGCTGGGGGTAATCGCAATCTCTTGAGAGAGGACCCAATCGAGAGTTGGACCGTCGACGAACTCCATAGTGATGAAGGCCAGGTCGCCCTGCTGATCTACGTCATAAATGGTGACGATTCCAGGGTGCGAAAGCATACCGGCGGAACGGGCCTCGCGAAACAGGCGCTCCCGCAGCCGCTCCCGCTCTTCGGGCTTGTGCACCTCGCTCAGCCGGATGGTTTTGATGGCGACAGCACGGCCGATGTTGGGATCATTCGCCAGGTAAACGACACCCATGGCGCCACGCCCCAGCTCCCGCACGATTTGGTACCGGCCGATCGAATCCATCGAAACCTACCCTCCTAGGATACGGCTTTACCGCGGATTTCTGTTAACGTGAGCGCTTCGGAGGACTTAACGGATACCCCCAGGCCGCCGGCCCGGCGAACGGGGGCGTAAACTGGTTGGTCCGGTGGAGAACCATTACGTAGTGACAGGCGGGGCCGGGTTCATCGGCTCCGCGATTGTGCGGAGTCTGCTCCGCGAAGGCGCGCGGCGCGTGCTGGTGATCGACAACTTGCTGACGGGACGGGAAGCCAACCTGGAAGAAATCCGCGGCTCGATCGATTTTCAACGCGCCGATATCCGGCGCTACGACGAAATTGCGCCGTTGATCCGGGGAGCGGCGGTCGTTTTCCATGAGGCGGCCATTCCCTCCGTGCCGCGCTCGATTGAGGATCCGGTGCCGTCGCATGAAGTGAATGTCGACGGGACGTTCAACGTGCTGCGCGCGGCTCGGGATGGCAAAGCCGGCCGTGTCGTGTATGCGGGTTCGTCGTCCGCATACGGGGACACGGAGGTGCTTCCCAAAGCCGAAACGATGAATCCGCATCCCAAATCGCCGTACGCGCTGCAGAAGCTGGTGGGCGAATACTATTGCGGGGTGTTCGCGGGCGTGTACGGCGTCGAGACGGTGTCACTGCGCTACTTCAACGTGTATGGGCCGCGGCAGGATCCGTCGAGCCCGTATTCCGGAGTGCTCTCCCTGTTTATGAAAGCGGTGCTGGAGCGGAGGGCGCCCACGATTTTCGGCGATGGCGAGCAATCGCGTGACTTCACTTTTGTGGAGGACGTGGCGGCGCTCAATCTGAAAGCGGCGCGCGCGCCCAATGTCAGCGGCATGATGTATAACGGCGGCAATGGCGGCCGCATTACGCTGAACCAGGCGTGGGCTCTGCTGCAGAAACTGGAGGGCGTCGAAATTGAGCCGAAATTCGGCCCGCCGCGGCCGGGGGATGTGCGGCATTCTCAGGCGGATACCACGCAAGCCGTCCGCGCGCTGGGGCACGCGCCCCAGTTTTCGTTCGAGGCCGGCATGCGGCAAACGCTAGAGTGGTACCGGAAGTCGCGGTAACGCGTGGTAACCGGGTTGCAACGGGAGGGCTGTGTCTTTTCGGCCAAAGGGTTGGATGTCCATCCAGGGCAAGGCTTTATCCAGGATGTGCGTGGCTGCCGGACCGTGCCGCAGGCTCACACCCGTGTGTCGTGCGGGCGTCAGTCCGGGGCGGGGGTAGTTCGTCCAGGTGCTTGCTATAATTGAGAGTCAAAATCAGTTTTACCGACGGTCTTTTATTTCGCGCATGAAGTGTATCTGGGTTTTCTTCGTTTATGCGGCGGCAGCGTGCGCCGCCGATTTCATCACGGGGCAGGCAGCCCGTCTAATAGTGGGCCAGCAGGCATTTACGGCGCAGAGCACCGACTCCAGCGACACTGTAATTGGAGCTGCGAGCGGCCTCGCATATGCCGCTGACACTTTGTTTGTCGCCGATGCCAACCGGATCGGGGCGACACCCATCAATCACCGGGTGCTTCTGTTCAAGAACGTGTCTACGGCTTTTCCGTCGCCCACCGCGGAACTCGCGAATACCAGCGCGTGCCCCATTTGCGTGGGCCAAGCCAGCGTGGTCTTGGGGCAACCGGACTTCACCACGACCACCCAGAACGTGCCTGGCACGCCGAACGGTTTGCGCCTGCCGACCGCCGTGGCTTCCGATGGAGTCCACGTGGTGGTGGCCGATACGGACCACAACCGGGTTTTGATCTGGAACAGCATACCGACGATCAACGACCAACCGGCCGACGTCGTAGTCGGGCAGCCGGATTTTACCAGCCAGAGCGTTCCGGGCAACACGCCGACTGCAAAGTCGATGCGCGGCCCGCAGGGTGTCTGGATCCAAAACGGCAAGCTATACGTGGCCGATACGCAAAACAATCGCGTCCTGATCTATAACAAGATTCCGACGGCCAACGGTGCTTCTGCGGACGTGGTGCTGGGACAGCCGAATCTCACCAGCGCGATCCAACCGGATCTGACTCAGCAGAATACCAGCGCGACGGCTTCGAACCTATTGAACCCGGTTTCGGTGACGTCGGACGGCATCCGGCTGTACGTCTCGGATTTGGGTTATAACCGCGTCCTGATCTGGAATAGCATCCCTACAGCCAACGCCGCGCCCGCGGATGTGGCAGTGGGGCAACCCGACATGAAGAGCGGAGTCGCGAACAACGCGTTTACGGGCACCGCCGCCACGGCCGCGGCGGACACGGTGAACAAAGAGGTGCCGGTTTTGTGTACGGCACAGGGCGGAACCGACCCGGCGGGTAATCCGACCTATCCGGCCTCTTGCAATTCAACCCTGAACTTCCCGCGGTTTGCGCTTTCCGATGGGCGCCGTTTGTTCATTGCCGACGGCGGGAACGACCGGGTGTTGGTTTTCGAGCAGATTCCGACGCAGAACGGGCTGGCCGCGGACGTAGTGATCGGCCAGATCGGCGGTGGTGTGAACCAGGCGTCGGACGCGGCGGATTCGCTACGCACGCCGATGTCGCTGGCTTGGGACGGCACGAACCTCTATGTGAGCGATGCTTACAATCGCCGTATCACGGTGTACTCGATCGGCGAGAATAGCATCCCGTACCAGGGCGTTCGCAACGCGGCAAGCATTAACATTTTTGCGCTGGGCAGCGTGACGCTGGGCGGAACGATCACGGCGAACGATTCGGTGACGATTACGGTTTGCAGCCCGCCCGCTGCCGGCGTCAATACCACCGGATGCATCAGCCCGGCGGCCACGAATGCCAGCACGAGCGGGGAGACGCAAGGCCGGGATTATACATACAAGATTCAGAAAGACGACACGTTTGACGTAATTGTGAACGCGCTGGTCAACGCGATCAACGCCGGGGCGGGAGATCCTGATGTCTATGCCGCGCCGGACCTCGCCACGCAGACGGTGCTTTTGGCGGCGCGGGTGGCGGGCGATGCCGGTAACAATATCAACTACACGACGTCGGTATCGACGAATGCGACGATTACCTCCACCGGAGCCGGAGGCACGCTGACTGGCGGTGGAGACGCGGCCAAGGTGGCGGCGGGGACGGTGGTGTCGATTATTGCAAGTCCCGGCAGCGTGCTGATGTCGGGCGCGCCCGCTTCCGCCGATCTCACGCAGAACCAACTGCCGACGTTGCTGTCGGGAACCGAAGTTTACTTCAACGGCATTCGGGCGCCGCTGTTCTACGTCTCACCGACGCAGATCAACGCGCAGATTCCATGGGAGGTGGCGAGCTTTGTCGAGCCGTGCACGATACCCTCGATCACGCGTTGCAGCAGCATTAATGCCTATGTGCGTTCGGTGGGTCCCGACGGGCGGGTTACGGCGACCACGCCGGTGGCCGCGACCATTGTGGATCAGAACCCGGGGATCTACTCGCAAACGGGTGCAACGGCTAACCCTCCACCGGGAATCATTTTCCACAGCTCGAGCAGCGCCACGGGTGTGATTCTGGTTGACGGCTCGATTCAGGCCGGCGACGTAGTGACAGTGACTATCGAGAACCGCTCGTATAACTACACTGTTCAGGCGAGCGACACACTCGACTCGGTTCGTGATGCGCTGGTGGTGGTGATCAACCAGGATCCGAAAGTCAGCGCCACGGCGGGCATCGCGTTCGCGCGGAACATCATGTTGCATGCGCGCATCTCGGGCCCGGACGGAAACGGCATCGCCTACACTACGAGCGTGGCGGGACCGGCGGGCGGTTCCGGGGCGCAGTTGATCCTGACACCGGAAACCACCGGGCTGTGCTGCGCGAGCATTGCCAACGCACCGGTGACGCCGGACAATCCAGCAGTCCCGGGTGAAATTCTGCAATTGTATGCCACCGGTCTGGGTCTTCCGGTAGTGAGCGAACAGAACCAGAACCTGATCAATACGGGAGCAAAATATCCGGTTGGCGGCCCTGTCACCCAGCCCGTGAATTTCGTCTCCTCGCTGGCGGGAGGCAAGACCGCGAACATTCTCACGGCAACCTTGCTGCCGGGGACGGTCGGAACCTACGTGGTCACGCTGCAACTCAATAGCGACATGCCCACCGACCCCCTTACTCACATTTATATCGCCCAGGATGTTTACATCAGCAACATCGTGACATTTCCGCTGGTCAATCCTACTCAGTAACCGTACGGTTGGGACTGTAAATCTGCACTACACGATGCCGGATAGTGAGCGGAACCAGATGCTCCCATTCGTGGCCGCGGGCGATGCGTTCGCGAACCTCGGTGGCCGAGACCAGGTCAAATCCGTCGGGTAAATGAAGCCGTTCGATTCCGGAGGACAACTCCCGCGGGGGTATATAGTCGCCATCGCGGCGCGCGACCAGGAGATCGAACTCGCGTAGCATCGCGGCAAATGCACCGGGATAGCCGTACTCCCAGCCGGTGATTCGCTCGGCGGCGTCGCGTCCGCACAAGAAAGAAAAGCGCACACCCGGCCCGTAGGCTGCGCGGCACTCTCCCGCAATCTCAACGAAGAGGCCACTGTCCGCAACCGCCAGGGAATACCCCCGAGACTCACTCAACGCGGTGTCCAGCAGTCCGACCCGTTCCTCTAACGAAGCACCGGAATATTGTTTGTGCGGAAATACGCGGGGGAGCACAAACAGCACCTCGTCGCAGACACTTCGCGCGGCGTCGGCCAAGCCCAGGTGGGCGACGGTGACAGGATTGAAGGTGCCGGCAAGAACGCCGAGGCGGCGCGGAGAACCGGCTGACCGACGGACAAATTCCATGTTGGGTATATAGTACCTGAGGGCTGAGTGCAGGGGACGGGTCAAATGCCCCAATTATTCCCCGCATTGGAGGGTATTCAGTAGCGAAACTACACACAGCCAAAAACACGTCGGGCGCGAGATTGCTCTCGCGCCCGACGGGATACGAATTAGGCGGCCAGAAGTTCGTCTACCGATTCGCCCGGCTCTTCAAAGTCGTGGCGATCGGCGGCTTCCTGACACCGGATGCAGTATTTAGCCCATGGTACGGCGTCCAGGCGTTTGGGTTTGATTTCCTCTTCGCAGTGGAGGCAGGTGCCATAGCTGCCATCGTCGATGCGGCCGAGAGCGAGGCGCACGTTCCGCAACAAGGCGGATTCGCGATCCAAATTGCGAATCGCCAATTCCCGTTCGCCGGCCAGCTGCACTTCATCGATGGCGTCGGGGGTCTTCTCGATCGCGATATCCTCACGGTTGCGGAGCCCCTCGCCCAACTCCGCTTGCTTGGCATCCAGGAGCCTCTTGTATTTGTTCAATTCAGTCCGGTTCATGGGTTCCTCCCTTCTGGTCCGCTTTTTCTTTCATTTGTTGTTATTAGCGTGACTCAATCCGTAACCATATAGACGAAGAAGTAGACCAAAAGTTTCACGACTCCGGGCTGCTTCTTTTTCCCGAAGCTGACTCGTTGGAGCTATCTTTCGTCTTTTTTGTTGTTCCGTTCTCATCACGAAGCCGTAGACAGAGCAATCCACGTGCCAAGCGCGGGCTCGTCCGAGTCCTATGAGTGCCAGACGCTACCTCACGAGCCTACCGGTTACATATCGGCGGGAAACCGCAGCTCGATAGGAAAGTTGCGGGCTGTGTCCGGGCAGTGACGGCGCGTCTAGCGTTTGACGCAAATCGCGATGATGGACACCGAAGGCCAGGGCACCAGCCGGTCGATTCGGCGCCACAACCAGACGAGCTTTTCAAACAAGCGTAGCGACAAGCGGCCCATTGTGGGCTTCTTCAGAAGCTTCCCGGTGACGTACCAGCCAAGCCACGAGGCGCGGTTGAAATCCATGATGCGCTCCACGGTTAAACCAGCCTGTTCAAGGCGCGTGCGGAGTTCTTCCTTGGAATAACGCAACACGTGTCCGAGAGCGGCATCCATGGCTCCATAGATGCGTTGATCCTGGGGCACGAGAATAATGGCGCGTCCACCGGGCATCAGAACCGAGTGAATATTCGCGAGGGTGATCCAGTGCTCGCGAATGTGCTCGAGCACATTGAGGCAGATGACGGTATCCATCTGGCCGGCGAACGGGGCGAAATCGGTGGTGCTGGCGGCGTCGCAATGATGCACCTGCAGATTGAGACGGTGATGCATGCGGACGCGCAAACGGGCCATGTGCTCGGGATCGATGTCGGTGGCTACGTAGACTTGGCGGCCCGATACGAGCTGGCGCGTGAGGTTGCCCATGCCGGCTCCGATCTCAAGGACGCGTTTGCCGACATAGGGGCGGATGGTGTCGGCCATCCAACGATTGAATTTTGGGGTTTGCGAGAAGGCATCCAGGATGGCCTGCCCCGGCTCGGCGTAAATGTCGCCGCTCATCCAAAACCGAACGATGACGCCGAAGGCCTGAACCGCGTCCCGGAATCCGATCTTCTTGCCTTCCTCGTAGGTGCGCCCGTGGTAGCTGATGGCGGTTTCGTAGATGCGCGCCTGGCGTTTGGCGAGCTTGATGGTGAGTTCCGGCTCGATGCCGAAACGGTCGCAACGGATCGGAATGGATTGGACTAAGGCGGTGCGGAACGCCTTATAGCAGGTTTCCATATCGGTGAGGTTGAGGTCGGCGGCGATATTACAGGCGGTGGTGAGGAGGTGATTGGCCAAGGCGTGCCAGAAATAGAGCACGCGCCGCTCGCTGCTCATCAGGAAACGGGAGCCGTAGACGGCATCGGCGATGTCTTCGATGAGCGGTTTGAGCAGCTTCGGGTATTCGCGGGGGTCGTATTCGAGATCGGCGTCCTGAATGATGCTAAATTCGCCACGGGCGTGTTCGAGTGCGGTGCGGATGGCGGCGCCTTTGCCGCGATTGCGGTCGTGGCGGATCAAGCGGACGGTATCGGGATGGACGGCGGCGAAGTCTTCGACGATGCGGGCCGACTCGTCGCTGGAGCCATCGTCGACTACGATCACTTCGCGGTCGAGCCCCTCGGGTAGGGGAGCACCGAGGACACGCTCGAGAGTCGCGCCGACAAACTCCTCCTCGTTGTAGAGCGCCATCAGAATCGACACGGTCATTAGTATCAGTGTAGTGCGGGGATCAAAGTTCCGCGCTGCGCCAGGCCCCCTTGCGAGACAATAGCGGGGAAGAGATGGCCACCGACATCACATTGCTCCTGCAGCGCTGGCGGCAGGGCGATGAAACCGCGCTTCAGGATCTGGCGCCCCTTGTGTACGGCGAACTGCAACGCATTGCCCAGACCTTTCTGCGAAATCAGCCGGGGCACACCCTCCAGCCCACCGCTCTTGTCAATGAGGCCTGGCTGAAGCTGTTCCACGGCGCGGCCTGGGATTTCACCGGCCGGGCGCACTTCCTTGCCGTGATGTCCCGTGCGATGCGGCAAGTGCTGATCGACCACGCCCGCTCGGCTGGCGCAGCCAAGCGCTGGGGCGGTCAGCAGAGAGTGGCGTGGGATGCCACTATCGAACTGGCCGAAAACGGCGACCGTCCGCTCCAGGTGCTGGAAGTCGATCGGGCCTTGCAGGCGCTGGCGCTGGAAAACCCCTCTTTGGCCCAAGTGCTGGAAATGCATTACTTCGCGGGAATGACCGCGGAGGAAGTGGCGGCGGTGGTGGACCGTTCGGCAGAAGCGGTCAGGCATGAAATCCGGCTGGCCCGCGCCTGGCTGCGCCGAGAACTTGGCGGCTAGTACGGTGTCCCGGTCACTGCGTTGCCGCCTTACCGGTTTTGTCTTGAGCCGCATCCCGTCAGGGCGCCGGCCTCGGTATTAAAGCCGTCGGCCCGCCGGTTCCAGAGTCACCGGGACCATCCACCAGTACCATCAGCTATCGGCATCCAACTGCCGCCGGGTTATCGTATAGAGACGTCGGCCCTGTAGTCCAGGGATGGACACGCATGATGGACGACCGGATATCGCTTCTGTTTCGCGAGGTTGCCGACCTGGCACCAGCGGAGCGCGACCGCCTCCTTGCCGCGCGCAATGTGCCGCCGGAGCTGCGGGCCGAAATCGAGTCCCTCCTGACTTCCGATTCGAAGCAAGACCATTTCGTAACCGAGTGTATCGGCCTGGCCGCGGAAGCGGCCGTTCGGGCGGATGGAGAACAGCGACCCGAAGCCTCTCTCGCCGGCCAGACGCTTGGATCTTATACTCTCATTGCGCCGATCGGGCAGGGCGGGATGGGGACAGTGTGGCTGGCACAGCGAAGCGACGGCCGGTTTGAAGGCCGTGCGGCGGTGAAATTCCTGAATGCCGGGTTGATCGGTCAAGCCGGCGGCGAGCGGTTCCGGAGGGAAGGCAGCATACTGGCCCGCCTCGCGGACCCGCGTGTCGCGCGCTTGATCGATGCCGGCGTGTCGCCCTTTGGCCAGCCATACCTCGTGCTCGAACACGTGGAAGGCGAACCAATCGACCGCTACTGCCGTACCCGGGCCTTAGGAACCGAAGCGCGCATTCGGCTGTTCCTGGACGTGTTGGACGCGCTCGCCCACGCGCATTCCAACTTGATCGTCCACCGCGATATCAAACCCTCCAATGTGTTGGTCACACCGGAAGGTACGGTAAAATTGCTGGACTTCGGGATCGCGAAGCTGCTCGAAGACACCCGGGAATCCGCGGAGGCAACTGCCCTGACGCGCGAAGGGGGCCTGGCTCTCACGCCTGAATTTGCGGCGCCCGAGCAGCTGGTGGCCGGCTCGATCACGACAGCGACGGATGTCTACTCGTCGGGCGTTCTCCTGTTTATGCTGCTGGGCGGCGAACGCCGGACCGGCTCACCCGCGCAGACGATTCGGGCCCTCATCGATGCCGAATTTCCGAGGCTTCCCGCAGCGCGCGGCGATTTGGCCACCATCCTGGCAAAGGCATTGAAGCACAGGCAAGCCGAGCGCTACGCCTCAGCGGCGGCGTTCGCCGAGGATTTGCGTCATTACCTCAATCACGAACCAATTGCGGCGCGGCCGGATACGCTCGGCTACCGTACGTCGAAATTCTTGCGGCGGCGATGGCGCGGTGTCACGGCCGCGGCGGCTGCGGTACTGCTACTCGTCGCGCTGACCGGATTTTATACAGCACGGCTCGCGGCGGAACGGAACCATGCGCGGCTTGAAGCTGAAAAGGCGACCAAAGTCAGCGACCTGTTGGCTAGCCTGCTCACTGCCTCGGACCCGTTCTCCACTCATGAAATCAAAGAGCCCACGGTGCGAGGTCTGCTGGATGCCGGCGCGGAACGCGTCCATAAGGAGCTTGCGGGCCAGCCGGAAATGCAGGCTCAAATGCTGACCGTCATCGGCAGGGTTTACCAGAGACTGGGCGCGAATGACAAGGGGCAAGCCCTGCTGGAAGAGGCACTGGCCATCGGCCGCCACGCGCCGGAGAACGAAGCTCTGGCCCAGACCCTCAACGATCTGGGTGTGCTGGTCAGGGACAAGGGTGATTTTTCAACCGCCTCCAAGCTGCTCGCGGAGGCGCTAGCCATACGGCGCCGACTGCTGGGAACCGAGCATACCGACGTCGCGGTGACGGCGTCCGAGCTCGCGCGTGTCGCCCGGGATCTGGGAGATTTGAAACGCAGCGAGACGCTCACGGCCGAGGCCCTTCGAGTCCGCCGCAAGATCTATGGTGAAGAACACACCGAAACCGCCACGACGGAGAACGATCTCGCATTGGTGCTCATGGACCAAGGCAAACTCGCCGACGCTGCGGCGCTCCTTCGGCAGTCGTTGGCTGTGCACCGCAAAGTGTTCGGTGAACAGCATGCCGCCGTCGCGCGGATAATGAGCAACCTGGCGATGGCCACACAGCAAATGGGCGACCTCCCTGGCGCCGAATCCCTATTTCGGCAGTCACTGGCGATTCGACGAAATGTGTTGGACAAGAACCACCCAGACATCAGCAACGGGCTAAATAAGCTGGCCAATGTCTTGCGCGAACGGGGCCAGTACGAGGAGGCGGCAGTCTTACTTCGAGAGTCGCTCCCCATCGCGCGAGCCGCGTTCGGAGACGAGCATCCACGAGTCGCGGAGTGTCTGGTCAACCTCGCCGGTGTGACTTTGGCGCAAGGGCAAGCAACGGCCGCGGAACCGCTGGCCCGCCGCGCGGTGGAGATCCGCCGGCGCGTTCTCCCCAAAGGAAACTGGCAAACCGCGTCTGCCGAGAGCCTGCTCGGCGCCGTCCTCACCGCGCTGGGGAGATACAACGAGGCGGAACCCTTGTTCATCGGGGCACAGGGCGTGTTGAAGGATATTCCCGGAACGCAGGGGCAGGAAGCTCGCGAAAACAGGGCGCGCCTCGCCGCGGTGGAGACAGCGAAACTCGGGGCGATCCCGGCGCCGCAAAAGGTCGTGCCCTGATCGCCAATTCAGGGTGACGGACCGCATCGATTCCAACGGCAGCGCCATCAGAATCGACACGGTCATTAGTCTCGGTGTAGTGCTACGATCACGGTGTTTACACCAAGTGCAGAAACCGACTCACAACGGCAAGCGCGGCAGATTGTTTGCTGCCGCGGCGTGCGTGCTTTTCCTGGTGACGGGTTTGCCGTTTGTCCCGCGGCTTGGTCTGGAGAATGACGAGGCGATCTTCGCGTCCGCGCTCCTGGCGCCGCGCGCGGAGCGATACGCGCTTGCCCTGGGTCATCACTTGGTGCCCCTGATGCTTCTGCCTTACCTGGGCACCCTGAAATCGTGGCTGTTCCGGCCTATGATCCGGGCGTTTGGCACGGGAGTCTGGGCCACGCGCCTGCCGATGCTGCTGGCCGCCGCCGCCAGCATCTGGCTCTTCTATCTGTTATTGTGCCGCCTGGCGGGCGAACGGGCGGCTGTGATTGGAACCGGTCTGTTGGCGGTGGATTCGATGTACCTTCTGAGCGCTGTTTTCGATTGGGGCCCCGTGGTGTTGCAGCATCTGCTTGTCGTTGGAGGCCTCCTTCTGCTGGTGAAATACTGGCAAGAGCGACGCGACATGGCTCTGGCCGGCGGCTTTTTCCTCTTCGGCCTGGCCTTGTGGGACAAGGCACTGAGCGTGTGGATTTTCCTGGCACTCGGAATCGCTGCGGCGGTGACCCTGCCGCGCGAGCTGCGGGCGGTTTTTCAATGGCGCCGGTTCGGCATTGCGGTGCTGGCTCTGACGCTTGGCGCCCTCCCACTGATCGTGTACAACGTCAATTCGGGCGGAGGAACGCTACGCGGGACGGTGGGAATGGAGCAGGGAAGCCTGAAGCAGAAAGCGCTGATGCTTTGGCTGACGGCCAATGGGACGGGCTTGTACCGCTTCATGCCTTTCGAGGATTTCGAAACGGCGCATCCGCACCGGGCGCGCACGGCGCTGGAGCGCCTCTCGACGGCGGTGGATTCGGTGGCGGGAAGCCCCCGTACGAACCTCCTGTTCGCGGCGCTCTGTGTGGCGTTGCTCTTGTTGCCGCTGACCCAGGGACGGGAACTGCGGGCGATTCTATTCGCGCTGCTCGCCATAACGCTTGCCTGGGTCCAGATGTTTCTTACGGCGGGCGCTGGTTCGAGTGTCCACCATACGATTCTGCTCTGGCCGTTGCCGCAGATGGTAGTCGGAATCTCGTTTGCCGCGGCTTCGCGCCGATTAGGTTCTTCGGCCGTTCCCGTGCTGGCGGCCGTTCTGGCCCTGATGATGGCGTGGGGGCTGGCAGTCACGAATGGATATTATTGGCGCATCGTCCGCAACGGCGGCTCGCGCGAATGGAGCGACGCGATCTTTCCGTTGTCCGACTACCTCAGCAAAGCTCCGGCGCACGAGATTTTCGCCGCCGACTGGGGAATTATGGACAGCTTGCGTCTGTTGAACCGAGGCCGCCTGGCCTTAGGCTTGGTGGGCCTCGCGGGCGGCAACTCGGCGGTTCCGGCCGGAGATCAGGACCGCCTGGTGAAATTGATTTCGCGTCCTGACAATCTTTTTGTGACTCATGCGAAGGAGTATGTGGTGTTCGTGGGTGCGGATGAAAAACTGGCGCATTTCGCCGCCGAGCGTGGTTTCCAGCCGCAAATGGTGGCGGCGGTTTCCGACAGCTACGAGCGCCCGACGTTCGAAATTTACCGTTTTGTTCCGGCAGCCCTACACTGACTTGGCAGAATTGCGCGGTTTGACGCCGCGCGTTGCAACCGAATATACTTACAGTTTCTTCGTCTCGAACTAAATGTCTCTTCCATCAGCTATTTCCACGTCCACGACTGTGTCTGCGGCCGCGTGGGACGCCATCCGGGGAGGATACGACCTGCAGGTGCATGTCGCCCCGGACATTATCGCGCGCCGCATCGACGACCTCGGGCTGGCAAAAGAGTTTCTGGGTCATGGGCTTAAGGGATTTGTCTTAAAGTCGCACTATATGTCGACGGCCGAGCGCGCCAAGGTGGTGACGGCGGCGGTGCCCGGCATTCAGGCATACGGCGCGATTACGCTGAATCACTCGGTGGGCGGCCTAAATCCAGTGGCGGTGGATATCGCCGGCCGCTCCGGCGCCAAGATCGTGTGGTTCCCCACGGTGGATGCGGAGAACGAAACGGCGGGGTTGCCGACCGGCGGCAACAAGAAGCTGCCGTTTTGGGCGGAAATCCAGCGGGAGATTTCCGCGATGGGGATCGCACCGCCGCGTATGACGGTGCTGGACGCCGGCGGACAGCTGACGCCGGCCACGAGGTCGTGCCTCGAGTTGATCGCCAAGCACGACATGATTCTGGCGACCGGGCACCTGGGCCGCAAAGAGATTTTCGCCCTCGTCAGAACTGCTCGGGAGATGAAAGTCCGGAAGGTTCTGGTGACGCACGCGGAGTTTCCGTCGCAGAACCTGACGGCGGAAGAGCAAGTGGAGCTGGCGAATGCCGGCGCGATGATCGAGCATTGCTTTACCACCATGCATACGGGCAAGGCGCCGTGGGAGGTGGTGATGGACAGCATTCGCAAGGTGGGTCCGGAGCGCTGTCTGCTCTCGACGGACTTGGGACAAACCATCAATCCACCGGTGGCGGAAGGCTTCGCAATGTTCGCGCAGACCCTGCTCGACGGGGGTTTCGCAGCGGACCAGATTCGCCGCATGGCGGTGACCAACTCCGCGGCGCTGGTGGCGTGAGTCAAGACACGGATGATCAATTTATGAGCCATAGAATTGTTCGACGGATTCAGCGCGCCGACGCGGAGGTCCTCAAGGTTCTCGGCAATGCCGGGACGGCCACGGTGCATGAGGCGCAGGGCCGAACCGGGTTGATGCGCACTTATATGCGGCCGATTTATGCGGCGGCTCGAGTGGCGGGGCCGGCGGTCACAGTTTCCTGCCAGGCGGGCGATAACCTCATGATCCACGCGTCGCTCGACGTGGTCCAGCCGGGAGATGTGTTGGTGGTTACGACGACTTCAGAGTCGACCGACGGGATGTTTGGGGAACTGCTTGGCGTTTCCTGCCAGGCGCACGGGGTGGCCGGGCTGATCATCGATGCCGGTGTGCGCGACACCACGGAACTGGCGGCGATGAATTTCCCGGTTTGGGCGAAAGCCGTTTCCGCGCAGGGCACCGTCAAGAGTACGCCCGGTGACGTGAATATTCCGGTAGTTTGTGCCGGCGCTATGATCAATCCAGGCGACGTGATTGTCGCCGATGCCGACGGCGTGGTGGTGGTGCCGCGGGAACAGGCAGCGGCGGTAGCGCAGGCCAGCGAACAGAGGCTGGCGAAGGAAGAGAAGTCGCGCCAACGGCTACGCAAGGGCGAACTGGGCCTGGATTTTTACGGTCTGCGCGCCAAGCTGGTGGAACTGGGAGTCGAATTTGTGGATGAGGCGGACAGCAAGACCGCCGGGAGGTCATAAGACATGGGACAGATTGTAGCGGCGATGGCTACGGTGCACGCACCGCAGTTATTCACTCGTCCTCCCAGCGAGGACCCGAAGCAGCTCGACGCCGATATCGCGGCGATGCGCGAGCTGGGCAAGGTGCTTGACCAAACCAAACCGGATCTCGCCATCATCATCGGCAGCGATCACCTGGAGACTTTTTTTCTTTCTTCGGTGCCGACCTTCGCTGTGATCGCCGGCAAGCGCACGATCGCAAAATTCGCGACCAAAGATTTTGATCTGCCGACTCATCTGCCGTTCGCCGAGAATCTGCTCGATGAGCTCGTGGCCGGTGGTTTCGATATGGCCTACTCGCAGGATGCCGAGCTGGGGCATTCCTTCGCCGCGGTGTTCGAGTGGGTGCTCGGCGGGCGGAACATTCCGGTAGTCCCGATCTTCGTGAACACCTATCTGCCGCCCCTGCCGACGCCGCGCCGCTGCGAAGCGCTGGGCAAGGCGATCCTGAAGGTGATCCAATCGCGGCCGGAGAAGGTCGCGATCATCGCGTCGGGCGGCATGTCGCACTA
>CAYTJD010000005.1:0-49024 GCA_964438005.1 uncultured Solibacteraceae bacterium
GTACGGGCTTTAACGGCCCTACGAGGAGTTCAGTACCACTCTCAATGCAACGCTTGCCGGCCGGCAAAAAAACGTTCGCAACCTTCCTGCTGATTTCACATTACCAGACGCTGTTCGCGCACAACAGTCAACTGATTGAAAGGAATCGCTCAATTCCTTGTGACTGCTACCTTGCCGATGGGTTCATTCCGGCGTCGGGGCCGAGTTCGGATCCATCGATCCAGCCTCCATGCGGCCTCGCTGCCGAATGCAATGTATGCAAATACGAGGGTATATAGCAAGGCTTCGTTGCCGCCGTTTCGGATCGGCCAGAGGCCCCGGGGTGCGGCACCATAAGCATAGGCAGCGAGCGCGACCACGCTCGAGATCATGGCAGCCGGCCTGCTCAGCAGGCCCAGAAACAACAGGACGCCGCCAACAATCTCCCAGTAGCCGAGAAACCGAGGCAGGAGATCGAGCGCCATCGCGGTCCCGACTCTCCGGCCGGCGAGAACCGGGAGCAGACCGAACGCCAGCCGGAATCCGTGGAGACAGAAGGTGAAGGCAAGAATCGTGCGAACAATGGACAGACCGTACCCGTGCCACGATGCAATCGTCTCCCGGATCGTGCCGTGGCGCGGAGAGCGCTGCTTTGCAATCAAATAGTCGAGGCTCCAGTTGCCGGCTCCGGCGGTGACCAGCCACAGGTAGATGAAACAGAAGAGCACGGCCTCCTCGCCGCCGTTCTGAATCGGGAAGAATCCTCGAGGCGCCCAAGACCGGAAGTACGCCACGGCCATTTCGCCGCACAGGATAAATGCCGTGAAGCGAGTGAATAGTCCTAGGGCAATGAGTGTGCCGCCTACCACTTCCAACGGCCCAGCGAATCCGCGGAGCGTGCCGAAATCATGGTCGATTCGGCCGCCGGCGAATCCCCAAAGCTTCTCCGCCCCGTGCTGCAGGAACAGGAGGCCGGCGAGAATCCGAACGAGACTGAGCAGGTAGGGAGCCAGAGGCTTTCGCCCTGTTTCGGGTCCTTCGTTCATGGGTAGCAATTCTACAACGAGTAGCCTATCCACCGGAAGGATACAAGTAATCGTCACCAACGATTTTGCGGCCCTTGCCCGGAATCATATACTATCTTTGGCGTTGGTTGCAGTGAGGAGCGTCACTCGATGAACTGGAAACGGCGTCTGCCGCTGTTCGCGGCGGTGGTGCTGGGAGGCGGGTTTCAGGAAATCGCCGCTCAGGCCGCCGGGGAAAAGCAGCCGCTCGCCGAAGAGGTGTTCCAAAACGTTCAGGTGCTCAAAGGAATTCCTGTGGGCGAGTTCATGGCGACAATGGGGTTCTTTTCAGCGGCCGTAGGCTTGAACTGCGTTTACTGTCATGTAGCGGAAAGCTTGCAGGATTGGAAGAAGTTCGCCGAGGACGTGCCGCGAAAACGCACAGCGCGCACCATGATCCAGATGGTAAACGCCATCAACAAAACCAACTTCGGTGGAAGACATGTGATCACCTGCTACTCCTGCCATCACGGTAACGAGAGGCCCAAGGACATTCCCAGCCTGGCCGTGCAATACGGCACGCCGGAAGAGGATCCGAATGAAATAGAGGTGCCTCCTCAGCCGGCAAGCGGGCCGTCGGCCGATCAGATTCTCGAGAAGTTTGTAACGGCTTTGGGCGGCTCACAACGTCTCGCATCGAGCAGCAGTGTGGTCGGAAAGGGCACTTATGAGGGATACGACAGCTATCACGAGAAGGTGCCTTTTGATCTGTATGCCAAAGCTCCTGCGCAAATGACGATGATCATTCACACCCAAAACGGGGACGACACCACGGTTGTCAACGGCACCGCGGGGTGGGTGGCGTCGGTGAGCAACCCGGTTCCTCTTCTGCCCCTTGCGCCGGGCGCGGAACTGGACGGCGCGCTGCTGGACGCTCAGTTGTTTTTTGCAGGGCAGATTCGACAGGCGCTCAGTCAGTGGCGCTCTGGTTTCCCGATCACGACGATCGGGGACAACGATGTCCAGGTTATTGAAGGCAGGGGCGCCGGTAGGACGCGCGTGAAGCTGTTCTTCGATGACAAGACGGGACTCTTGGCGCGGCAGCTTCGCTATTCCAGCACTGCCGTCGGTACAAATCCGATTCAGATCGACTATGCCGATTATCGCGAGGTAAACGGCGTCAAACGACCATTCCGTTGGACGGTGACCTGGACTAACGGCCAATCGACTTACCAGGTAAACGAATTCCAGTCCGGCGTCGCGATCGACGCCGCGAAATTTGCAAGGCCCGCCCCGGCAGTGCTGGCTCCGGCCAAATCTGTGGCGCGCTAGAAAGGATAGCTATGAAAACCATAAAAGCGTTTTTGGCCAGTGCCGCGCTGTTGTCGATTGCCGTTCCGGCAACAGCCCACCATGGAACGGGAACTTCGTACGACTTATCGAAACCGATCACATTGGAAGGGACAGTGACCGAGTTCCATTATGCGAACCCGCATCCACAACTCTTCTTCGATGTCGCCGAGGCCAAGGGCGGTGTCACGCACTGGAGTGCCGAATTCTATCCCAACCCGGCGCAGTTGCAGCAAGGCGGATGGGGAAAGAGGCGTTCAGAGGCCGCGTTGGCGCCCGGCACAAAGATCACAATTACACTGGCGCCTTCGCGGGCCGGCACTCAGGTTGGCGCGATCTTAAAGCTTCTGAATGACAAGGGCGATGTACTGCTGGGTGTGGCAGGAGGGGGCCCGGGCGAGGTTCCGCAGGGCGGCGCGGCGCCTCCGGCGAGTTCGGAACAGAAGAAGGAGTAGCGTTCGAGCCATGAAAACGAGACTGGTTTTCGCAGGCATGATTCTCGGTGGCGTAACTGCGGCGGCGCCGGTTCTGTTTGCGCAGGGCGGGCGCGGAGGAGGCGGTCGCGGCGGCATCCTGGCGCACGACCCGGCCAATGACAACAAGCCGTACGACAAGCACGATCTGTCCGGTATCTGGTCGCGGAACAGCTCGCCGGGTGGATATGGCGGTGGGGGAACTTGCCGCGACTGTGGCGATCGCGGATTCAACAACGATGTTCCGCCGTTTACTCCTCTCGGTCAAAAGATGTTCGACGCCAACAAGCCGTCGTACGGGCGGATCCTGGGCAGCGCCGACGCGGCGGCGCATCCCGAGGAACACATCGGGCGCCGCCGAGCGGTCCCGCCGGCCAACGACTCCGATCCCTATCAGCATTGCAATCCGATGGGGCCTTCCCGCGCGCTCATCTATCCCGATCCGTTGGAAATGATGGTCCTGCCCGACAGAACCGTTCAGCAATTCGAGTGGGGCTATGGAACGCGCACCATCTGGACCGATGGGCGCAAGGTCCTGATGGACCCCGACGAGCCGCGCTGGTGGGGGTACTCGGTTGGCCGGTGGGATGGAGACACGTTCGTCGTGACGACGACCGGCGTGGACGAGCGGACCTGGGTCGACCACTTCGGATATCCGCACAGCGTCGATATGGTTCTGGAGGAGCGATACCGCCGGACCGCGTACGATGTCATGGAGCTGACGCTAACCATCACGGATCCGAAAGTGTACACGAAGCCCTTCATCAGTCAAACCAAGAAGTTCCGCAGACTGGAGAAAGACGCGATCAAGACCGTGGACGGATGGACGGGCCTGATGGAGGATCTTTGTGCGCCTGCCGACGAGGTCGACCTCTTTAACAAGCGCATCCGCGACCCTGCGGGCGGGGTGATCCACTAGCGATTCAACAAATCCACTTCCTCACGGCCGCGGTTCCGTATTGGCCACCGAACCGCGACCGCCTTAGTCAGAACAGGAATTTCAGCGCGAACTGAACGATTCTGCCGCCGGTGCCGGGGCTGACGCCGGTGCCTGCTCCAGTGGTGGGTTGGTCGCTCGTGATCTGGCCGTACGTGCCGCTGATGGTCGCATTGGGAGCGCCCAACCGGACGGAGTTGGTTACGTTAAAAGCTTCCGCGCGGAACTCCACCCGGGCGCGTTCGCGAATCGGAAACTGCCTGGTGATCGCCTGGTCCCATTCCCAGAAGCCGGGAGATCGAAGCGAACTGACGCCCAGGCTGCCATAGGTTCCCAGCGCCGGAACGCCCACTGCGTTGGGATTGAGATAGCTTACGCAAGGAGCAGGAGAACAGGACTGCCCCTGGTTAGTCGCGTATAAGCTGGGCAACAGCTGATTCGGGCGTTGAGGAATCGGATTCGCACCCGAAGGAGCGAAGCCGTTGAGTGCGTTGTCCGTGCTGGCGTTCAACTGCGGAGTAACCGGCGGGCCGCTGCGCCACGTATAGATGGTGGAAAGGTTCCAGCCACTGCCCAACCGGCGCGCCCACGTGCCGGAGAACTTGGGGGTATTCACAACCGCAGTCAGATTGACAACATTTCGGATGTCCAAGGAGTTGCCCGTGCAATCGCCCATATCCAGGTGACGATTCTGAGCGCCGTTGTTCTGGTAGGGCTGATGCGGATACACCGCCGCGAGGTTGGAGATGTTCGATGCCGGAAGGCCGATGCAGTGAGACCACGTCCAGTTGGCGCCGAGATTCAGATTCTGTCCGGCTTGCCAGCGCGAGTTCAGCAGGAGTCCATTGTAATTCTGGGTGCCGCTGGCATCGAGGCTCGTGATGGAACCGTAGGTATTCACATTGGGCGCGGACGGATTCGTCACCTCCAGTAAGCGCCGGAAATTTTCGGCGCTTCCGCCGCAGTTGGCCTGCAGGGCTGCGCATTGTCCGAATTGGGCAGCGCTCGAAGGGCTGGCGATGACCGGTTTTCCCGGAAGCCAGATGGCCGGGTTCAGATCCACTCCCGTCCAGATGTGTGCGATCTCCGTGCCCACATAAGTGCCCGACACGAACAGGTTCGAAGTCAATTGCCGCTGAATCCCGAGGTTCCAGGAATACTGCGCGGAGGTCTTCAAGTTCGGATCGATTGGCAGGAAGCCTTGATACGGAAGAGAGGGGAACGTGGGATTCTGGGGGTTATAGCTAAACGGATAGGGATTGCCTCCCTGGTAATTCGCGTAGGGATTATCGAGTGGCAGTGAGCCCGGTCCGGAAAAGCCTTGCACCACCGTGATGCGAAACGGCGCGACTGAAGATGTGTTTTCGTGGATGTCCATGCGGATGAAATCGTAAGCGATACCGCCGCCGAGCCGGATGGCGGTTTTTCCGCTGCCCGTAGGATCCCACGCGAGCCCCACTCGCGGTTCCACATGGCCCCACTGGTTGTTCATCGCAGATTTGCCGTTCACGCCGGCGTCGCCGACGTAGAGCAATCCGGGAGGAGCGGTGGGCACCACTTTGCTGCGCACATTATTGTAAAAATTGCTCAGGCTGAAATTGTACGTGTCGCCATGCTTGAATGCCATCGGTAGAAACGGATTCCAGCGGACACCATAGGAAACGGTCAGCCTGCGCGTGGCTTTCCAGGTATCGGAAGCATAGAGCCCAAAGTGGTTCTGCGTAACATTATCGGGATTCGGGTTCGCCTGGTGCAGATTCACCACATTCCCGGTCAGGAAATCGATGAGGGGCGTTCCGAAAATTCCGGCGAATACGAAGAACCCTTGGGACCACGCGTAAGAGCTCGCGTTCAGCAGCGAACGGGAAACGCCGCCGCCGAAGCTGAACTGATGCGATCCGCGCACGAGCGTCACGTCGTCATTCGCACCGAAGTTCGTGACCCTGTCATAGCCGACCGCAAAGTTGGTGGGGATGTTGATGTTGAATCCGACACCGGCCATCAGGATCGGCACAAACCCGTAATAGCTGTAGAAGTTCATGCCGACGTCCTGCGGCTTGAACGGTATCGCGCCAGGAGTGCGGGCGCCTACGCGGGTTCCGGAAATGCGGAAGGAGTTCACCGTTTGGGAGCCGATCAGATACGTATCTCCCAGCGCGAGGGCCTGGGCCTGGTCATCCTGGCCAACCTGGTTGGTAGCGAGGATATTGTGGGTGATGGTATAAGGCACGTCCGTTTCGATCCGTGTGATCATATACCGCGCGAAGACGCTGTGCTTGGAACCGAGCTGATAATCGACGCGGACGGGGGCCTGCAGCTGGTTCTGATGGACCGGGGTGCCGAATTGAACGAATCCGCAAGGATTGCTGCTCTGGGGGAGGTAAGACGAGATCTTAATCGCTGCCGGACTCATTGTGAACGGTCCCGTGAAATGACTCAACACCGCCGGGGAGTTCGCAACCGCCGCGGCACTCGGGCAGCCCGCCGCAATGTACTGCGAAAAATCTCCCTTCAATTCGGCGGCCGTCGGGACGTACGCGGCGCCGTTCACCAGGTTCTGGCGAATGGTGGTCCCCTGGTATCCCAAAAAGAAGAATAGTTTGTCCTTCACGATCGAGCCGCCCAGAGTGCCGCCAAACTGATTGCGTTTCAGGCCGTCGGACCCGGAGGCGAAGAAGTCGCGCGAGTTCACATTCGAGTTGCGGAAGAACTCAAACAGATCTCCGTGGAGAACATTGGTTCCGGATTTCGTTACGGCGTCGACCGCGGCTCCGGAGTGGCCGCCGTTGGAGGCATCCTGGGCGCTGGTCGATAGTTTGAACTCCTGCAGCGCGTCGGGAAACGGCAGCGGCATCGGGGTGCCTACGTAGGTGTCGAGGTGCGGCGCCCCGTCCAGGTTGTATTGAACGCTCCAACTCATGCTTCCCGCCACGGCAATGCTTGGCCCGGTGTTCATGGTGTATGTGGGAGGCGTAGCGGCCGTAACAACGGCTAACCCGGACAGAGGGATCAGGTCCGTTGCCTGGCGGCCGTTGAGGGGCAGATCGAGAATTTTCTGGGTTTCGACCACGGTACCCACACCGGCGCTGCGCGTCTCCACCTGGCTGGCATTCGCTTCCACCAATACCTGCTCAGACACGTTCCCCACGCCCAGGGCAACAGGAATTGTAGGGTTGCTGCCCACCTGCAAAACGATGCCGGTTTGCACGAATGTCCGGAATCCCATCTTCATCGCTTCCAGGCGGTACGGCCCCAGCGGCAGGTTGGGAATCGTGTACAGCCCGGCAGTGTCGGTAACGGTCGTCCGCTTCAAGCCGGTCTCGGTCTGGGTCAGCGTGATTTCGACACCCGGAACGACGGCTCCGGATTGGTCGGTCGCGATACCGCTGACTTGAGCCACTTCCTGGCCCAAGGCCAGACTGCTCGCAACAAGAGCCATGCAAGCAAGGCACCTGATATTCATGAAATGCTCCCCTAAAGCACCCGCCTCCGGACGGACAGCCCCCGTTCTGCTGTCTCTCACCGCGGAAGGGAATTCAGAGAGAAACTATATGCGGGTCCCGGCCATCTGTAAAATCGTTTGTTTGGATGACTGGTATTGACAGCGCCGATACCTCGAGAGAAACCATCGCGGCAGCGGATAGCTATGATCGGGACAATTCATTGTACAGATTCAGTTCCGGCGCATTACGATGGTTGAGTTCCAGCGACCACTAAGGACGAACCAATGCCACGAAGCCTGGGTATCGGAGCACGGCTGGCGCTTGCGGCCAGTCTCGGATTCATCGGCGCGGCCGGCGCCTACGGCCAGGGACGTGCTGGTCGCGGTGGACCACCGGAGCCGCCGAAGACCGCGAAAGCGGCCGCGCTCTACGACATTACCGGATACTGGGTATCGGTCGTTACCGAAGACTGGCGGTTTCGAATGGTCACCCCGGTCAAGGGCGACTACACCGGCGTCACGCTGAATGAGCAAGGCCGCAAACTTGCGGATGCGTGGGATCCGGCGAACGACGAGGCCGCCGGGGAGCAATGCAGAAGCTATGGCGCTCCGAACCTCATGCGTGTGCCCGGCCGGCTGCATATTACCTGGCAGGACGATCAGACGCTGACGGTCGAAGTGGATGCCGGCCGGCAGACGCGAGTACTGCATTTTGCGTCCGCTGACGATGCTGGTTCCAGCTGGCAGGGGTACTCGAAGGCTCTCTGGGAGATGGTGCCCGTCGGGCGTGGAGTGACCCCGGTCGGTTCGCTAAAAGTGGTGACGACCCACCTGAAGCCCGGATACTTGCGGAAGAACGGCGTGCCTTATAGCGCGAACACCACGTTGACCGAATACTTCGACCGGGTCAACGAGCCGAACGGCGACGCTTACCTGTCCGTTACCACTACGGTCGAAGATCCGGTTTATCTCGCGCAGCCCTTCCTGACCGCCTCGCATTTTCGGAAGCAGCCTGACGCAAAGGGCTGGAATTCGACGCCGTGTTCGGCCAGATAAGCAATCGGGGAAATTGAGATGAAGCTCTTCAATGGCATTTTCGTTTTTGCAGGCGTCCTGGCGTGGGGACAGGGTCTGGACTTTTCCGGCCGCACCAACCTGCCGGCGGGTCCCGATCTGTCGGGGACCTGGTATCCGCAACCCGGCCAAGACTCGGGGCTTATCACGGCCTCGGGCGCGCTGGTGGAATACGGCGGAATCCCTGTGAACGAAGCCGGAAGACTGTACGCATTAGCGTGGAGCGCGGCTCGCATCCAAGGGCGGCAGCACCAGTGCATGGGTTACACAGTCCCGTATACCTACAACCAGCCCGGCAACCTGCGGTTTTGGGAGGAGCGGGACCCGTACACGCAACGCTTGATCTCGATCAAGCATTACTGGCAGATCAGCGAAGGTACACGCACCATCTGGATGGACGATCGTCCTCATCCGCCGGCTTACGCGCAACACACGTGGTCGGGATTTTCGACTGGAAAATACGAAGGCAACACGCTCACGGTGTACACGACGCACCTAAAGCGCGGTTGGATTCGCGCCAATGGTCTGGCGCAAAGCGATGAGGCGACGGTAACGGAGCACTTCATCCGGCATGGCGATCGCATCACCTACATTGCCGTTGTGAATGATCCGGTGTATCTAGCCGAACCGTTCAGCCGGACGTATACGCTCATGCGTAACGCGAAAGAGCCGGACGGCTGGCTCTATGCTTGCGATGACGGCGAACAGATTCTGGGCCGGCGCGAAGACCAGGTGGAGAGTTACGTATGGGGCCAGCACCCGTTCCTTCGGGAGTTCGCCGACAGCAAGCACATTCCGTTGCTGGCGACTCTGGGCGGGCCGGAGACCATGTATCCGGAGATCCTGGCGAAGCTAAAGGACGGGCAGCCGATGGAAGCAGCGGCGCGGGCGGAGTTGACGCCTGCTTCGGGCCCGCCGCATGTCGGCCGGGCGGCAGATCCGAATCCTCATGACGGCGAAATACACGTCCTTCCGGTTCAAGGGAATCTCTATATGCTGGTAGGCGATGGTGGAAATATCGCTCTGCAAATAGGCGATCAGGCCCCCCTGGCGGTGAACAGCGGTGCCGGCCAGCTTACAGACAAGGTACTGGCGGCGGTCCGCAAACTGACGGACAAGCCGATTCAGTTCATTGTCGACACGAACTTCGGTTCCGAGTTTACCGGTGGGAATGTCAAGCTGCGGGCTGGCGGCCATGACCCGAGCGTCGAAGGATCATTCTTTTCCGGGCAGTTCGCCGACGCCGGGCGCGGCGCCACGATCATCGGCCACCAGAACGTGCAGAACCATCTGCTGGCTCTCAAGCAGCCTGCGGATGGCTGGCCTTCGGACACCTTCATTCAAGGCCGCCGCCGGAAATTTCACAATGGCGAAGCGGTTGAGATCTTTTACGAACCCAACGCCATCAACGATAGCGACACAATCGTCCATTTTCGCCGTTCTGATGTGATCGTAACCGGCGATATCTTTTCGACGACTTCCTACCCTCCCATCGATCTCAAAAACGGCGGGAGCATCCAGGGGGAGATTGCGGCGCTGAACCACATTCTGGACCGGACGGTCTATCAACATGACGAAGAAGGCGGGACGCTGGTTATACCCGGACATGGCCGGCTGTGCGACGAGTGGGAGGTGGCCGAGTATCGGGATATGCTGGTGATTATTCGCGATCGGGTTCAGGGCCTGATCAAGAACGGCGCCACGCTGGACAAGGTCAAGGAGGCACGCGTCACGGCGGATTACGACGATCGTTTCGGCGCTACCTCGGGGCCGTCGGCCACAGACACATTTGTAGCGGCGATTTATACGAGCTTGAAGAACCCGCCCAAAACCGGCGGCGGGAATTGAGGACAGCACTTAGAGTATGCGATCCAGGATCAACATCGCAGTCATTGGCACAGGCTGGTGTGGAGGGATCCGCGCCGAAACTTGCGCGAAGAGTCCGTTTGTTGGAGATTTGCACATTGCGGAAATCAAGCCGGAGCGGCTGCGAGAAATCTCGGATCTGACTAGCCCCGCCACGGCCACAGCTGACTATCGAACCCTTCTCGACAACAAGACCATCGACGCAGTTTTCATTTCCACGACGCCGGAACCCACGCACTATCCCATTGCAAAGGAGAGCCTGCAAGCGGGCAAACACGTGTTTCTGGAAAAGCCGATTGCGCTCGAACTCGCGGAAGCCGATGAGCTGATCGCGTTAGCTCATTCCAGGAATCTGCTCTTTACGATCGGGTATTCCCAGCGGTTCAACCCGAAGTTCGCGTACATCAAACGGTCGATCGATGACGGCACAATCGGCCAGCCGGTGACGGCCCTGGTTAGCCGCCACATCACGCGCAACTTGGGAAAGAAGATTGGCGGGCGGGTGAAGCTCTCCCCGGCCGCGATGGAGGCCACCCACGACATCGACTTCGTGTTGTGGTGCCTTGCGCCGCGAAAGCCGGTTCGCGTGTATGCGCAGGAAGTGCACAAGATCATGGGACCGCAATACAACGTCCCAGACTGCGCGTGGATTTTGGTCACTATGGACGACGGCACGGCTTTCACCGTCGGTGCGGGATGGGTGCTCCCGCCCGCGTATCCCAATTTCTCGAGCTGCTGGATCGAGATGGTGGGCACAGACGGCGCCGTGATGGTGGACGACACGCATCGGGATGTTTACGTCACTACCATGCACAAGGGAATTCAGTTTCCGATTTCTTCGATGCCGGGCGAAAGTGTCGGCCATGTTTATGCAGGCCCGATGGCGGCCGAGACGATTCATTTTCTCGAGTGTGTCGTTTCCGGCCGGCAGCCGCTGGTTACACCCGAGCAGGCCCGCATGGTGATGCAGGTTTACCAGGCGGCCGATCATTCGGCCGAGACGGGGCAACCAGTGGAGATCGCGGTGAAGGAAAGCTCTGCCGAAATTCCTTCGCTTGCCTAGGACAATGAGTTGAAGGCGAATACAACAGCCGCCGCTCAGCCGGCGACAGCAGCTGCCGGCAAGGCCCCCGCACCAACCAAAACACGTTGGCTGATCTTATTTTTGATCAGCCTGATGTATCTGATCTGTTACATGGATCGGAGCAACATCTCGGTCGCTCAGCCGGAAATCGCCAAAGCGTTCGGATTGAGCAAGACGGGGATGGCGCTGGTGCTCAGCGCCTTTACCTGGGCCTATGCCCTGGGGCAAATACCGGCGGGATGGATGGGAGACCGGTTCGGCCCGAAGCGGGTCCTCACCACGATCATGTCCTGGTGGTCGATTGCGGCGATGATGACGGGGGCCGCGCTCGGTCTTGGTTCGCTGTTCGCCGCGCGATTCTTGCTTGGTCTCGGTGAGGCCGGCGCCTTTCCAGTCGCGAGCCGGGGCATGCAGCTCTGGTTTCCGCGATCGGAACGAGGACGCATTCAAGGCACCACGCATTTTTTCAGCCGCTTTGCCGTGGCGGTGACACCATTTGTAGCCGGGAGCATCATGCTCACCTTCGGCTGGCGCGCCAT
This sequence comes from uncultured Solibacteraceae bacterium, assembly GCA_964438005.1. GTDB lineage: Bacteria > Acidobacteriota > Terriglobia > Bryobacterales > Bryobacteraceae > PSRJ01. The sequence goes on from CAYTJD010000005.1 coordinate 11,749, forward strand.
TTTCTATATATTCGGATCGCTCGGCCTGGTGTGGTCAGTCGTATTTGCGGCTTACTATCGCAACCGTCCGGAAGAACATGCGCAGGTGAACCGGGACGAACTGGGTCAGATTCGCGGATACAACCCCGACGGTTCTCTGAAGAGTTCTTCTGCCACACGCCAAGCCGCGCCGTGGAGACGCATCCTGGGCTCGTCAAACATGTGGTCCATCGCGCTCGGCTATTGCTGTTTCTTCTTCGGAACGAATTTCTACCTGACCTGGTATCCGACCTACCTGCGGGAACACCGTCACATGAGCTTACAAACGCTGGGGATTATCGGCTCGATTCCCCTCTTCGCCGGGATGGCCGGCGACCTGGTTGGGGGATCGTTGTCGGATTTCATGTTCAAAAGGACCGGCCGGGCCCGGCTGTCACGATCCATTGTTGCCGCGCCCGGATTTCTGCTCTCCGGCGCATTTCTGATACCTGCCGCCACGACGGAGAGCGCTTGGGCCTCGGTGCTGTTTCTGGCAACATCCTTCTTTTTCCTGGAATTCGTTATCGGGCCCGCCTGGGCGGTTCCGATGGACGTAGGCGGTGCGTTCAGCGGCACCGTAACCGGCATTATGAACATGGCGGGCGCCCTCGCAGCGTCTTTCACACCGCTGGTTTTCGGATATTATTTCGGAAAGAACTCCTGGACGATTCCCTTCTTCATCACTTCGGGTGTCATGCTGCTGGGCGCGGTGATTTGGACGTTCCTGATTCGTCCGGAGAAATCTCTCATTGAGTGAAAAGGCATCAGGCCCGATAGTTCTGAGGCCGTCTCGCGCTCCGGACGGTCGGGATCGAAACCCGCGGAGGCCGGGCCACCGAGCCGGCTGATCCCGCGGTGGACCGTTCGAAATCCCAAATTCCAAGCGCGACCCGCAGAGACGACGAAGTCTCACTCGAAGCGGCCATCTCGAAAAAGGCTTCGGCGAGGGGAGAACCCGATTCTCGCTTAGGAAGCGCAATTCCGACGGGCGTAGCCTTGCCGATGTTCGGCAGGGGAATCGCTTCTAATTCCGGATCGTCGGAAACCATGATCCGGACCGGCCTTGGAAGAACTGAAGCCCATTTGCCGGTCTTGACATGATCCATTACCATCCAGATTGCGTTGGTAACGATATGCGGAGTCTTGGTAAGCAGCCTGGCGAGAATTTCAGACTCAGACTTGCCGAAGATGGGACTGTCGGGAGACAGGAGGCAGAGAGAAAGCTTCGTCAATTCATCCCATCGCACAGACTTGCGCCCCGAGAAAGCCGTGCCTTTTCGAATGAGAAGATCGTACTGTTCGGTGTACAAAACTTGCAACCGACAATAACGGCGCAGCCTCGGGTCGATATAGGTAATGGCCACATCCAGCGACGATGCTTCGAACGCCTGCGGAACATCGAAAGGGCTTTGGAGCATCACGCTCAGATTGACATGAGGGAACCGTTCGCAGAAAGGCAGAGTCAAACTCTTCAACAGAGGCACCGTCGAACCCAGCACGCCGACGCGCAGCGTGCCCGAGGAATCGTTATGCCGGTCTCGGAGTTGCTCCCTCAGGCGGTTCCGCTCATGGGCCATGCGTTTTGCGGCTTCGATGACAAGGCGCCCGTCATCGGTCAGGCCCTGAAAGCGTTGTCCGCGTTTGACGATCAACACTCCCAATTCGGCTTCCAGTTGCTGGATAGCCGCGGAAAGGGTCGGCTGGGACACATGACAAGCCGCCGCTGCGCGCGCGAAGTGGCCCTCTTTGGCCAGGGACATCAGATATTCAAGTTTCCGGCTGAGCACAGGGTTTTCGCTACCACGCTACTATACGCTCGGTGGCTTCTCTCCCAAAATCGGTTTGCGAAATGGCTCCTATTTATGCCGTCAATGAAGGCAGGCGGGCCCGATAGGGTAGCCCTATGGGCGATAGGAAGAATCGATTTGACTGTTGGTAGAACTCAACTGATACTGGTTGTCGGCTAAACCACTAGGGGGACGTATGTCAGGAAATGCCTTGCTCGCCGCGATCATCTGTGCAGGCACGTTGGCTGCCGCGGATTCTCCATCCGTGACTTTTCACAAAGACGTTCTGCCCATTTTGCAGAAGAGCTGCCAAACCTGCCACCGGCCGGGTGAAGTGGCGCCGATGTCTTTCTTGACGTACAAAGACGTCCGGCCGTGGGCCAAAGCCATGAAGACCGCCGTGGCTCTTCGGAAAATGCCGCCATGGTTCGCCGATCCGCAGTTCGGACATTTCTCGAATGATCATTCGCTGAAACCGAGCGAGATCGAAGCTATCGCCAAATGGGCGGATGCGGGAGCCCCTGAAGGAGACGCGAAGGATGCGCCGCCGCCTGTCAAATGGCCGGAGGGCTGGCAGATCCAACCGGATATTATCGTGCAAGGCCCTACCTATGCGGTTCCGGCGCATCCTAAGAACAATGTGATCGAGTGGGTCTCGATCACTGTTCCGACTGGATTCAAGGAGGATACGTGGATCACCTCCGTGCAGATCCGGCCGGAACATCGCGAGGTGACACATCACATGTGCCTCGGATTTAACCCGCACGCGCCCGATGTTGAGTATTTCAAGCCGTACTGGGACGACAAACCGCGGGATGCCGAGGGCAGTGCGGTTCCGGAAAAAGGCGCGACTTTCGGTCCTGGCACTCCCAATCACCGCTTCCGCAGCATGGCGGAGGACTGCTATCTGCCCGGAAATCCGGTTGCCGATTACCGAGATTTTCAGGCAGCCAAGTTGGTTCGCGCCGGCAGCGATATCACCATCAACCTGCACTACACGCCCAATGGGACTGCCGTAACCGACCACGTCCTTATCGGGTTTACCGTGACGAAAGAGCCGCCACCGTACCGATATGTCTCCCTGAGTGCCTCGGCGCCCACCGACTCCAAGCTGTTCGCGATTCCGCCGAACAACCCGAATTGGCAAAGCCCTCCCGCGGAGGTCACGTTCAATCAGGACGTCGATCTGGTGTATATGATGCCGCACATGCACGTGCGCGGAAAGGACATGACGTATACGCTGATTTACCCGGATGGCCGGAAAGACGTGGTGCTGAGCGTGCCGCACTACGACTTCAACTGGCAACTCGGGTATAACACGGTCGTCAAGGTTCCGAAGGGAACCAAGCTGCACGTGGACGCGCATTACGACAACTCGGTCAACAACAAGTGGAATCCCAATCCGAACAAGACGGTCTACTACGGAGAGATGACCTGGGAGGAGATGATGTTCCCCTTCTTTGGCGTCGTGATCGATAAGAGCGTGGACCCCAGCAAGATCCTTGCTCCAGGTCGCGGCTTCATTCCTTCTGGCGCCTGACCTGGGGTTCCGGGAAAGGTTCTCTCGTCGGCCGTCTCGCCCCTGACACGGCCACGTCCCCGCGAGGATCTTGTATCATAGATCCATTCGGCCCTATGTATCGCCGGGACCGATTCGTTGGCGCCATGGATTTCGGCGGATTAGACCTGAACCTCCTCGTGGCTTTGGACGCGCTCTTTGCGGAGAAGAGCGTCTCCCGTGCGGGTGAACGTCTGCACCTAAGCCAATCGGCGACCAGCGGCGCTCTGGCGCGCTTGCGCGATGCCTTCCATGACCCTCTGCTGGTCCAAGTGGGGCGGAAGATGACGCTGACGCCGCTGGCGGAAGGCCTGGTCGAGCCGGTGCGGGACTTCCTCCTGCATGCCGAGACAATCCTGAACGGCAGCCCCGCTTTCGATCCCGCGACCTCCACCCGGAAATTTCGTGTCCAGATGTCAGACTACGCGCAGACGGTAGTGATGACGGAAGCGCTTCCGCGGCTGCAAAGCCTCGCTCCCGGCATCAGCGTTGAGCTCATGTGGAACGCCGAAGGCATCGCGGAGCCACTGGAGAGAGGTGAAATCGATCTGGCGGTCACACCGAGCAGTTATCTGTCTCCCGGACATCCATCGGAACCGCTGTTTGAAGATGATTTCACTTGCCTGGTATGGTCCGGGAACAGCCGGATCAAGCGGGATTTCTCGCTAGAGACCTATTTGAGCCTCGGACACGTCGTGGTTCGGTTTGGGAGACTGCAACAGTTGCCGAGCTTTGACGAGTGGTTCGTAGAACGCTTTGGCCAACAACGGCGAATTGAGGTGGTGACGACGGCGTTCAACCTTGTGCCTCAGCTCCTGATTGGCACGTCGCGGATTGCTACGCTCCACCGCCGGCTGGCGACTTTCTATCAGCGGTACCTCCCGCTGAAACTGATTCCACCTCCCATTGAGATTCCACAACTGGAGGAGTCCATGCAATGGCACAAATCGCGAGACCGCGATCCCGGAACGGCATGGCTGCGTTCGGTTCTCAAGGCCTCAGTTTCAAAAAGTTCGCTGAGTGAGCGGGCCGGAACAGAAAACCGCGTCGTGTTTAGTCGGCACGCCTCAGTCAAATCGAGTTCGCGCCAGAAGGGCCCCGCGATTGTCAAGCGGTGAGCGCGCCATTCGCGACGCTACTTGTCTTTCTTCTGTTGATCCTGAACCGCTAATCCGCCCGTAATGCCATCCACCTGATAGCCGGTTTGGATCTTCCTTATCTTCACGATCTCGGCGGGGGTCGCGGTCTTGGGATCCACGTTGGCGATGCTGCAGGTGAATCCTCTCAGCGTGCATTCCGAGGTGGTGTGCTTGATTCCGCGCTGTTTCATGACGTCGCTCATCAGCTTCACCACATCTTCATGCATGATGACGGCGTTATTGGGCACGAACGTTCCCACGCCGATCGCATAATCGATGGGCATAAGGGGTTCCACGCTCGAGCCGAAGTTGCCGTCGTTCTTTTTCCCCAGATCGTGCGCGCCGAGGTCTGCGCCCTTGTCTATCAGGTAGCGAACGATGTTGATGTCGCCGAAATTCGCAGCCGCCATCAAGGGGGTGATTCCGTAGCTGTCGGCGTGATTTACGTCTTCGCCGAGATCGACGAGGAGCTTGACGACTTCGAGCCGTTCGCCGGATGGCCTTTGCTTGTGATAGCCGTTAATAAAAGCGAGACCACAGGCGGCCATTAAGGTCGTCTCGCGATCGCTCGATTGAATGTGCGCGTCGGCGCCGTGAGCCAGCAGCAGCTTGACGAGTTCGATATCGCCGGCAAAGGCGGCGCGCGTCAAGGCGGTCGCATAAACGATCCGCGGCGAGCCCTCGCGCATGCGCGCCCTGGGTGTGTTGTTCACCAAAGCGTTCGGATTCGCGCCGGCGTCCAAAAGCTTCTGGATAAGCGGAAATGGTTCCGTGGTCACCATCCACGGGAAGTTCGGCGCGGTTTCCATGTTGCGGCGATCCACGGCCCAGAATAACGGTGTAAACCGCTGCGCGTCGGCGTGGTTCACATTAGCATGACTATCGATGAGGAGGGACGCGACGGCGTAGCTTCCATTGAAAAGGGCCAGTCCCAACGCGTCTTTGTTGTCTCCCCCAACTGCATTCACGTCGGCCCCCGCCCGGATGAGGATGCGGGCGGATTCAAGATCATCTTCTCGAGCGGCGAACATTAGCGCCGTCATCCAGCCGCTGGCAAACTCCTCCGTGCTCTGGTTCGCTTTTGGTACGATAGCCGCCGTTCCTTCAAATCCTCTTCCTGAAGCGGACGGAACGAAGTTCGACTTGGCGTTCACCTCCGCGCCATGTTCCACAAGCAGCTTCGCGACTTCGGAATGACGTTCCGAGACTGCCCACATGAGGGCTGTCGTACCGCCCCAGGTTTCCTTCGCATTTACGTTGGCTCCGTGATCCAGAAGCACTTGTACCGCGTCCGCTTTGCCGGTGCGTGCCGCGATCATCAACGCGGTATCGCCGGTCTCGGATAACGGCGCATTGGAGTCGGCGCCAGCCTGGATGAGGCGTTCGAGGATGGCGGCGTTGCCGTTCAGGGCGGCCAGCAACACCGGCGTCGCGCCCGACTGATTCGCAGCGGAGGCGCGCGCCCCGGCCTTCAAGAGCGTCTCGGTCATGTCCAGGTCGCCGGCCCGGACTGCCCAGTGCAGAGCCGTCGTGCCATCCACTTGCGGTGCGTTCACGTCGACTTTCTTCTCGAGCAGCGCGCGGACCGCGGATCGGTCGCCCTGCATGGCGGCATCGGCCACTTCGCTGCGGTTGGCGGCAGAGATACCCGACACCAACAGGAGGGCAATCGCTGCAGTGTCAATCGCGTGTCTCATTTGTCCTCGTTGGTGCCCCAGACCCGGGCGAGCCATTCCACAAGTTGCTCCAATTCTTGATCGGAGAGCTGCGCCCCCCGTTCCCGCATATCCACAAGTGTTACCCGCCAGGCCTCGGCCGCCTTTCTGGTCGTTTCCACTCGCTCTAAACCATGGCATTTCGTGCAGGCCCGATTCAGTAGACGAATGGCTTCCGGATCGGAGAAGAACGTGGTGATCTCGGGGGGAACATAGGTTCGGGGGAACGGCTTGGTCTCGGGGCCGAATTTCGAGACCAGCCAATCCAGCAAGAGATTCCGGTCTCCCTCGGACAGATCGGCCTCGCCGCTTTTGTGTCTATCGGCAATCAGCTTTTGCCAGGCGGCACGGTCTTGCGCGAAAAACGCATAGTCGTCGATTCCGTGGCACTCGGTGCAGTGTTTGCGGATTACCTCCCAAACTGGTCCATCCGGGCGCTCGACTTTCGGCCTCGTCATCCGTCTGAGTTGGGCCGTGGCCGGTTTTACAAAACAGAGGAGTGCGGCGACCGTCCCAACGACAACCTGCGTGGTTCGCGGATGGCTCATATTGCGATCGGGGTCGTGCTGGAGCCGAAGGCCTTGCTGACGCCCGCCTGGCGGCCGCTGACATCATACTTGGGGACGTCTTCAATCCCGTACTTGTGCAGTACGGCGAGCAGCATATTCGAAGTGCGTTCCGTGTTGTCAGGAAATACGATATGACGATTGCCTTTGAACTTACCGTCCAACCCGCCCAACAAGATGATCGGCACCTTGACATGCGCGTGGCGGTGGGAGTTACCCATATTGCTCCCCTTGTAGATCAGGACGTGATCGAGAAGCGTGCCGTCGCCGTCCCGCGTCTTACTCAACTTCTCCGCAAAGTAAGCGAGATTCTGCACATGGTAGCGATTCATCTTGGCGTAGTTGGCGACGTTGTCCGGCTTGTCGCCGTGATGTGAGGAGCCGTGCCATGGGCCGTTGAAACCGGATTCGGCGAAACTGGCGCCCGAGAGATCCTTCCCGAGCATAAATGTGGCGGAGCGGGTCAGGTCGCCTTCAAACGCGAGCGCCAGCAGATCATACATCAGCCGGTAATGCAGGTGCTTGTTTTCCGGCAGCCCGAAGGGAATTTCCTCCGAAGGTTCCTGGATGGACCGTTCCGCCGCGATGCGGATGCGGCGCTCGATTTCCCGAATGTTCTCGAGATAGGTGTCCAGGCGAGCCTGGTCGACCGCTCCCAATGGCTTCTTGAAATAGGAAATCTGCTGGGCAACCGAATCCAGGATGCTGGCGTTCTGCTTGCGCCCGGTTTTTCTCTCTTCCGGGTTGGTCCCGTCCCCGAACAGGCGCTCGAAGGCCACGCGCGGGTTCACCTCGGTCGGCAGCGGCTGAACCGGCGAAGTCCAGGAGATGGAGTTCGTGTACGCACAACTGTAACCCCAGTTGCAATTGCCGTAGTTGCCATCCTGCTCGACGCCGAGTTGTATCGATTCCAGGATGGTATCGCGGCCGTATTTCTTCGCAATGAGCTGATCGATCGTGACACCGAGGTACGGGCTCACGGCGTTCCGGCGCGGTCTGGAACCGGAGAGCAAAACGGCGCCGCGGGCGTGGTCGCCGCCGGGCTCCTCGGTGGTGGCCATCGCCTCGGGCATATCCATGCCCGTGATCAGCGTGACATACTTGCGGAACGGCTCCAGCGGCTTGGTGATGAACGAAAACTCGAAATTCGCGCCTTCCTGCAAGGGGCTCCAGTAGCCGGGCGCCGCGCCGTGCGGATGCCAGATGCCCAAAAATCGCCGGGCCGGAACCGCGGCCGTTTCATTCAAAGGCGTTTGCGCTGGGACCATCGAATCGAGAAGCGGCAGCCCCAGAACAACACCGGCGCCCCGGATGAACGTGCGGCGCGGGATGAATTTCTTTTCAATAAAGTTCATTTGGCCCCCTTTGTAATCGGCTTGGCTTCCGCCACCTGTGCCTGTTCTTCAACTTCTTTGGTGCGCATCTGGAACGGTGCGCTCTTGATAATGCCCATCAGGATCGAGACAAACCGGTCGTGATCGCGGTCAGCGTCTCGGACGATGGAGCGGATGACCGGCATGTCTTCGTATTCGACGCCGCGCCCCAGCGCAAACGTCATCAGCTTTTCCGCGATTGTCCGCACGAATTGCGGCGAGTAATGCAGAAGAGCCTGCCGCAGTTCGATGGGACCGTTGACCTTGGTGCCGTCCCACAAAACGGCCGCGGTATCCAGCGGGACTCCGCCCTCGCCGCCCTGCTTGGTCCGCCATTTCGCATCCGCGTCGAAGTTTTCGAGTGCGAATCCGATCGGGTCCATGAGTTTGTGGCAGCCCGCGCACGGTTCGTTCTTGCGGTGCAGTGTCATCTGGTCGCGCAAGGTCATGATCTTGTTGTCGCCCTTGGTATCTTCCAGCGGCGGCACGTTGGGCGGCGGTTCCGGAGGCGGCGTCCCCAGAATGTTCTCCAGCACCCAGACGCCGCGCTTCACCGGAGAGGTCCGGAAGTTCTGCACCCAGGTAAGCGAGAGAACGCTGCCCTGTCCCAGCAGACCCCGGCGATAGGCAAGATCCGGCCCGAGCGTCACACGCCGGAACTGCGACCCGTAGATGTTCGGGATGCCGTAGTGCTTAGCGAGTCGCTCGTTCAGGAATGTGTAGTCTGCCGTGAGAAGATCGAGGACGCTGCGGTTCTCCTTAATAATACTCTGAAACAACAATTCAGTTTCCCGGCGGAAACCCTTGCGCAACTCATCGTCCCAATCCGGGTAATAGACTCCGTCCGGGGAAGTTGCCGGGAGATTCCGCAGGTACAGCAACTGGTCGCCGAAATTCTCCACCAGGGCGTCGGCTTTGGGATCGGCAAGCATCCGGTGCACCTGCTGTTCCAGTACGGGTGCCAGATGCAATCGGTTCTGGCCGGCAACCTGAATGAGTTCATCGTCCGGAATGCTGCTCCAGATGAGAAACGACAACCTCGAGGCAAGTTCCAGGTCGGTAATCCGGTACGGCTGGCCCGCGGGTAGGTTCGAGGGTTCCCGTTCGGCCCGGACCAGAAACGGCGGGCTGGCCAGGATGCGGCGCAGACCAAGTTCGATTCCATCCCGGAAGGCGCCTTCCCTCCGGCCCTCCAGATAAAAGGTCTGGACCCACTCCCAATCCGTCGCTGTCACGGGCCGCCGGTACGCCCGGCGCATCAGCGTAGTGAGGATTTCTTTGGCGCAAGCGCTTTCCTGCGCCTCGTTAGCCGGCTGGCAGGTAAAGACTTTCCGCAGCGAACGCGAATCGGTCGGCTGGGTAGGGTTGAACGGCCCCTGAATTCTCAGAATTCCGACGGCGGGATGGTATTCCAGCTGTGGTATGGGATTGTCTTCGAGCGATTTTCGTTCGTATTGCCGGATGAAATCGAGAGACGGCCGATAGTTTGTCGCGAGGAAGGTGACGCCGACCAAATGCGTGCCTGCCCTTACCGGCAGAGAGACATTGATCTCTCCGTCGTTGTCCGATGAATTGTTAGCGCTTAAACCCACGCCTTTGTAGTCACGGACCGCTGCCATTTCGTTGTCAATGAGGAATTGCAGCTTCTCGCCGGGAATGAATTTGCCGATGCCGAGGTTCTGGACCGAGAAGTGGTATTCGCCGTCGGACGGGAACGTGTGCCGAACCGCCATACCGCCGCGCGTGCCCAACGGCAGCCCTTCGATGTGCTGGTTTTGCGAGGAGTCCGGAGGCGCAATGTACGCAGCCGCCGTCGGCGATTTCCAATAACCGACTGCCATGCGTGAGACGCGGGTGGCGGCGGTGGTGTACGCCTCAAGCAGGGTTGGCGAGATTGTAAGCGAACCCGCCACGTTATCGAAACCTCGTGCGGAGTCGTCCGGCGGCAGCAGCGTGTTCACATCCACCTGGAGGTCCAAAAGATCCCGGATCGCGTTGGCGTATTCGGTGCGATTGAGGCGGTGAAGGACAACCGAGCCGGGGTTCGGATGGGCGGCCGCTTTCCGGTCGAGCTCGGCCTCCAACCAGTCCCGCAGGTGTTCGTACTGCGCCAGTGGAGGGCGCGGCATTCCGGGAGGCGGCATCATGCCGGCACGCAGTTTGCGGATCACCTGCTCCCAGATCTCCGGGTGATCGGCCGCGGTTGTCAGATCCAGGTTTTGCAGCGAGAAATTGGCCGTCTTGATTTTATCGTTATGACAGGTGACGCAATACCGGTCGAGCAGCGCGCGTTCGGCAGCAGCCGAACCGGAGGCGGGCGCCGAGGAATCCTTGGCCGCAGGCTGCCCCGCAGCCGGCCCCCAGGCTGCGAAGAAGGCGAAAACCACCGGACTGAAGAAAAGGCCGAGATTCGCGATGGGCTTTGGCAATGGATAAACCCCTCCTCGGATGCAGTGTTTATTCTACGCCACTCCCAGGCCGCCCGCCATGATCCATTCGGATTATCTGCTTTGTTTTGTGCGTAGTGCGTACCTGGGTCGGCTCGCCCTTAGTTAGAAGACGAACTTCACGGCGAACTGAATGATCCGGGGGTCGCCGGCATCCAAGCCGTTGTTTCCGCTGATATCGGTGAGAATCTGACCAAACGTCGCGGAGCTTACGGACCCCGTCGGCACGGAGGGATTCAGATGATTGGGCAGATTGAAGAAATCTGCCCGCACTTGAATGGTCTTTCTTTCTTGAATCGCAAACGTGCGGGAAAGCGCCATATTGAGTTGAAATACGCCGGGTCCTTTGATGTTATTCAGCCCAAGGTTTCCGTAAGTGCCGAGCGCAGGAAGACCGAATGCCGAGGTATTGATCCAATGCGACACGCCCTGGTTGCTGGGGTAGATCTGGTCGGGGCTCAGAAGATTTCCGGTCTGGGCCGGAGCGGTGGTTAAGGCCCGATCGGTGCCGGGGATGATGCTGAAGAACTGGGCCGATTTGATCTGCAGAATCGGCGCGACCTGCCAATTGCTCGCAAACAGCCGCAGGGTCCGGTCGGAGAATCGCGGTGTCTGCGCAACCGCATTGAGAGTAAAAAGCTGACGCTGATCGGAGCCGGCGCAATTGGAGCGACCCTGCCTGCGGTTTTGGTAAGGAGAAACGCCGCCCGACCCCGTCTGCTGATCGTAAATGTCGCTGATGCAGTGGGACAAGGTGTAATTGGCGGTGACCGCTACTCCGTGGCCCAACCTCTTATTGGCGGAGAGATACATGCCATTGTACGAGCCCGTGCCGCCCGGATCGTATGCCCCGATTCCAGCGTAGTATTGCCCGGCAAGAGGATTTTGCGAATAGAAGACACGCCGTTGGTTCTGATTGGCTGTGGTCGAACAGGTCGAGAAACTCGTCGGAACTACCTGCCCGGCGCTATTGACGACGTTCAGCGTGCAAGGACCCAATCCCATGAAGACAGCCGGGTTCAGCGGTTCAGAAGTTCCGAGATGGATCGAAGAATTGCCCAGATAGTTCACCGAAAAGAGCCAGCTCCCGACCTGCCTCTGGACGCTCAGGTTCCATGCATTGACGTACATCGGGTGGTAATCGCCGAGATTAAACGTCACATATTGGCCGGCCGTGGGGAAAGCGCAGGTGTGGCTGGCGTGACCGATCGGATTGCACGCGGACAGCGTCGGGATGGCATTGCCGCCCGGGTAGTTGGCCCAGGGATCGGAGAGGTTCACATTGGACAAGCCTACGTTGCTGCCGAACGGCGGACCGAACCCCATCTGATTCGGGAAGAACTGGTGCAGCCGGTCGCCGAACATACCATACGATGCGCGGACCGACATGTTTCCCTTGCCCGTGGGATCCCAAACCAATCCGACGCGCGGGAAGAATTTATCCCAGGTGTTGCAGTTGTAGCCGGTTCCGCAGTTGTACTGCGCGTCCCCGGCAAAGGCCATCCCGACAGGGGCGGAACTAAAGGTGGTGCTGTGAAAGCCTCGGGCAAACAAGGTGGGGTCGAAATGATCGAGTTGTCCGTATTTGTTCTGATTGGAGAGATAGGGCTCCCAGCGAACGCCATAGTTCAGCGAGAGGCGCCGCGACAGCTTCCAGGAATCCTGCAAGTAAAGCGAAGCGTAATACTGATAGAGGTACATGCCGTAATTGGTCCCTTGGCCAAACGACACGGCATTGCCCGTGAGAAAATCCGCCAGTGCCAGACCGGTCACGGTCCCGTTGAAGCTGACCGTGCCAACTGCGTTTACTCCCGACCAGTAGTTCATGATTCGCTTGTAGATGTTCCCGCCGAACTGGATCTGATGAGAACCCCTGACCCAGCTCACATCTTCGGAGATCGAGGGATTCGCTCCCGTGTGCGCTTCGCCGGGAACCGATGCGGTCGAACCAATCGCAAAGCCCCCGCCCACTCCGGCGACAGTCATATCGATGACGTGTCCGCCTATGGGTGTATAATTTGCGCCGAACTCCGCCAGTGACTTGTACGCGTCCGGAAGTTTCACCACGTTGGTGCGGCTGGCCGAGAGGCGAAATGAGCTGACGACGCTGGATCCAATTAGATAGGTGTCCCCGATGGCGAATTGGTAATTCAGGTCATTCACACCGTAGTTGTTGATCGAAAGGGGATTCTTGCCGTCATAAGTGGAATGGTTATTGAGATATCCCACCGAGTAACGGCCAAAGATGGTGTTTTTGGCGCTCTTCTGATAATCAATCCTCACCACTCCCAGGGTTTCGTCGAGACCGGCATCATAACCGAACAAAGTTCGCCCGCACGGATCAGCGGAGAGGGTCATGGTTTTCGCTATGTTCACCGCGACCGGATTCAGGCGTGAAACGGGAATCTGGTTGTTTGCAAACCCGGCCGAAGTGCTGAGATTGATCTGTTGCCCCTTCTCGCATCCCGGGGCGGCCACTGCCGTAAAATCTCCTGCCAGCATCTGGGCCGTAGGGACAAAGGCCGTCAGCGAATTCGGATCGGAGCGCTGCGAGGTATGTTGCAGTCCGGCGAAGAAGAAGAGCTTATCCTTCTTTACCGGACCACCGATCACGCCTCCGAACTGATTCCGTTTCAGGGTATCCCGCTGCGCCGCAAAGAAGTCCCGGGCATTGAAATCTCCATTGCGAAGGAACTCGAATAAATCGCCGTGAAACTCATTGGTGCCCGACTTCGTTACCGCATTCACCGCGGCGCCGGAGTGGTATCCATACTGCGCCGGCAAGGCGCTGGTTTCCACTTTGAACTCCTGCAGCGCGTCTGGAAAGGGAAGAGGAAGCGTCAGGTTGTTGTATGGATCCTCGTAGAGGGCGCCATCCAACAGGTACATGGCGCTGTTCCCCCCCTGCCCGCCGGCCACGGAAATGACAATCGTGGGGTAGTTGCGAACGTTATTGATTGCGCCAGGACCAGGCAGCGTCGCCATTCCGTTGAGAAGGACCAGCTCGAGCGGGTTCCTGCCGTTCAACGGCATCTCCACAACGCGTTGGTTGTCCACTACGTTCCCGACCCCGGTGCTGTGCGTCTCCACCTGACCCGCCTCCGCCTCGACCTGAACTTGTTCGTTGACCGAGCCGACTTTCAGAGGAACGTCGATCGATGGGTTCACATCCACTTGCAACACGATCCCGGTCTGGACGAACCTGCTGAAACCCTCTTTAGTCACTTCCAGCATGTAGGGCCCGATCGGGAGATTGGCCAACACGTAGCTGCCATCGGCTCCGGTGATGACAGTTCTCACGGCCCCAGTGGCTGACTGGGTCGCTTTCACTTGCGCGCCGGGAATGGCGGCGCCCGTGTCATCTTTGACCGTGCCGCTGATTTGCGCAGTCGACGTTTGCGCGAAAGCCGCGGAACAAGCGACCAGAGCGCAGACTAAGCCTCTGAGTAGTTGACGCATTCACCCACCCTCCAAACCGATGCAAATGTGCGAAGTCTATCATCGGGGTTAATAGCGGGCAATGATGAATTCGGATCATGATGAATTCGGATTTGTTGCCCGACATCCTATGACTTGATGTATAAATATGGACGGAAATGAAGCACTGGCTTTGCGTTTTGTTATGGATCGAGGCGTGCCCGATGGTTACCTATGCCCTGAATCCGGGCAAAGCCCTGACGCAATACTCCGTGACCGTCTGGAGCCAGCAGCAGGGGCTACCCCAGGACACCATTCGCGCTATTACCCAGACCACGGATGGCTTCCTGTGGCTGGGTACCGATGAGGGCCTGGCGCGTTTCGATGGCTACGAATTTGTGGCGTTCGGCAAAGATCACGGTAACTTGCCATCCAATTCGGTGAATGTGCTGGCGGCCGGTCCCGATGGCGCGCTGTGGATCGGGACTCCCAATGGACTCACCCGCTACGCTCGCGGCCGGTTCCAGACCTTTACGCAAAAGGATGGCTTGCCGGGAAATGCTGTGTCCGCTCTGTTCGTGGACCATGCCGGCACCCTCTGGATCGTGGCAGGCGGAAACCTGAGCCGGTTTGATGGAAGGCGGTTTCAGAACTTCATGCGGGGGCAGGATATTCCCTTGCGTGTGGTGAGAGGTGTCTGGGAGGATCGCAGTCAGAATTTGTATGTGGCCGGAACCAGTTCGGTCGCGCGCCTGGGGAATGGCGGTTTCCGGAACATATTCGAGCCTGCCGTGTTGGAAGGCGACTTTCCTTCGGCCGTATTGAAAGACCATCGAGGCAACTTGTGGATACTCGGCTTTCGGGGACTGCTTCGACAATCTCCCGACGGCCGGATTTCCCGATTTGGTTCCCGCGAAGGGTTGACCGACCCATTCGAACTTCGCGCCATCAAGGAAGACCGCGATGGAAATCTCTGGGTGGCGACCAATAGCGGTCTCGCTCGCCTGGAGGGCGAGCGTTTCCACACGCTGGCCGAAGGCCCGGCACAAGATGGAGTGCGTTGCCTGTTCGAAGATCGCGAAGGCAACCTGTGGGTTGGCAGTAACCGAGGTTTGCTTCGGTTCCGTGATGATGTGTTTACGGTTTACGGCACAAGCGAAGGCCTGCCCAGTGATGAGCCTAACGTGATCTATGAAGATCGCGGCGGCAAGGTATGGGTTGGATTTCTGGATGCGGGACTCAGAACATTCGCGCGCGGTGATCTCTTTCAGGCCGTTCGCGCCGGGCGAGACAAAGAACGCGTCTACTCGATTCGCGAGATGCCGTCAGGTACCTTGCTGGTTTCCGCCCGCGAGGGGCTGGAGATCTGGGAGCATGGCCGGGCGCGCACCTTTATTCCTCCTGATCCGCAGGGCAGGAAACGAGTATTCGATGCGATCCAAGATTCTTCGGGATGGATCTGGCTGGCTCTCCCCAACGGCTTAGCAAAGCTACGGGGCAATGAATTCCGCACGGTGATTCCGGCTCGCAACCCGGGCATGCTGGAAGGCGCGTTCATCACGCTGGCCGAAGGAGTGGATCATTCTCTTTGGGCTGGATCTATACAAGGCGGCCTGTGGCGCGTCACTCCATCCGGCAACCAGCTCTATACGACTGCCGACGGCCTCGGTAGCGATCAGATCCGCTCTTTGTATCCGGATAAGGACGGCACTCTGTGGATCGGGACCTTTGGCGGAGGTTTGAACGCCTACAGCGCAGGCCGTTTTCGCAGATTCAGCGAGCGCGATGGCCTGTTGAGCGACAATATTTCGCAGATCGCCGATGACGGCAGCGGAGCCCTGTGGCTCAGCACTACACGCGGGATCTGCCGGATTCCCAAGGAGCAATTGCGCGATTTCGCGGCGGGGAGGCGGCAGTCTCTGGAGTCCGAGAATTACGGGTTGGCGGATGGCCTGCGCAGCGCGCAAGCGCCATCGGATCTCGGATTGGGCGGTGGGCGCCACTCGGATAACAGTCTCTGGTTTGCGACGGCCCGCGGGATCGCGATTTACAGACCCGGGCAGGCGAAGCATGGCGCCCAGCCGTTGCCAATGTACATTGCGGAGATGACCGCCGATGGCCGCCCATTCGATGGCTCTTCGCGCCCGCGGATTCCGCCAGGCCGCGGCCGTGTCGAGATACGGTACGCTGCGATCTGCCTGCGCGCGCCGGAGAGCGTGCGCTACTCCTATAAACTCGAAGGATTAGATTCTGAATGGACCGCTGCGGGCAGTCGCCGTGTCGCCACCTACAACAGTCTGGGGCGTGGCTCTTATCGGTTCAGCCTGCGGGCCGAGGTTCCCGGCTCTCCGCCGGCCCAGGCATCGTACCAGTTCGAACTTCTCCCCCATTACTACGAAACGGGCTGGTTTCGCGCCGTTTGCGTGGCGCTGGCAGGGTTCGCTTGCTGGATGTTGTATCAACTCCGCGTGCGCCAGATCCGCTTACGGTTTGCCGCTGTCTTCAAAGAGCGCCTGCGCCTCGCTCGCGAGATTCACGATACGTTGGCGCAGGCTTTCGTCGGCATATCCTCGCAGTTGGACGCGCTGGAGACTTGCCTGCCCGAGAATCTGCGTCCCGCTCACATCTATCTGGATCTGGCGCGCCGCATGGCACAGCACAGCCTTACGGAAGCCCGCCGTTCGGTAATGGATTTGCGTTCTGCCGCGCTCACCAATCAGAATCTCGCCGCCGCTCTCGAATCCGGCGCGCGCACCTGGGCTGCCGGCTCAGCCGCGAATCTGGAAATTCACGTCACGGGCGGCTTTGAGAATCTGCCGGAAGAAATGGAGCACAATCTTTTGCGGATTGCCCAGGAGGCGGTTACCAACGCTTCGAAACATGCCCATGCCACCAGGATCGAGCTGAAACTCGAGAGAACCCCAAAGATCGTCAACCTCAAGATAGTCGATGACGGCTGTGGTTTTCAGGTGGACGATGCGTTTGCCGGAATGGGCGGCCACTTCGGGTTGATCGGTATCCGCGAGCGGGCGGAGCGCATCGGCGGCGAATTTCGACTGCAGAGCCAACCGGGCGGCGGAACCGAAGTGGAAGTGACCGCACCGCTCCCGTAAGCGCGGGAGCCACGGCTGCCAGTCAGATCCAAGCCTTCTGGAACGATAAGGATTGGTTATTGGAGTTCGCCCAAGGGCGTTCGGTACAATTTGCGCACTGCCCAGTGAGTTCGAAGATCCGTATTCTCGTGGCCGAAGACCACTTGGTGGCCCGAGTGGGCGTGAGCGCGATCCTCAACCGGCAGCCCGACATGCTGGTGGTCGCGGAGGCCAGCAACGGCCGCCAGGCGCTTGAACGCTATCGCAAGCATTTACCCGATATCACTCTGCTGGATCTTCGGATGCCGCTGATGTCCGGCGTGGAGGCTGCGCTCGCGATCCGGAGGGAATTCCCCGACGCGCGCCTGATCGCTCTCACTTCGTATGGTGGCGATGAAGATATCCGGCGTGCCCTCGCCGCGGGAGTGCAGGCTTACCTGACCAAAGAAGTGCTCCGCCACGAACTCCTGCAGACCATTCGGAGAGTACATGCTGGCGGAACCTATCTTCCACGTCCGCTGGCGGCCGCACTGGAAGCGCAGAGGGACTCTCCCTCGCTAAGCAAACGCGAAATCGAAGTCCTGGAGTTGGTGGCTCGCGGCCTGAGCAACAAACAAATCGCTTATACCCTCGATATCAACGAAACAACCGCGAAGAACCACGTACAGCATATTCTGCAGAAACTGGGCGCGCAGGACCGGACACAAGCGGCAACCGCCGCGATCCAGCGGGGCATCATTCATTTGTGAGGCGCGCCCGGCCGCGCCCATCCCCGAATCCCCTGTTATGATTGACCGGCATGGAGATCCGCCACCTGCGCTACTTTTGTGTGCTCGCGGAACAACTCCATTTCACGAAGGCCGCGCTGCTGCTGAATGTCGCGCAGCCGGCTCTCAGCCACCAGATTCGGCAACTGGAGGAGGAGTTGGGGACCCAACTCGTGGAGCGGAGCAACCGGCGTGTCCGGCTGACTGCGGCGGGTGAGATCTTTCTCGCGCGGGCCGCACGCATCCTCGAACAGCTGGATCAGGCGGCGCGGGAAACCACGCGCGCCGGACAAGGCGACTCCGGTTCCCTCGTGATCGGGGTCGTCAGCACCGCGGTTTGCAGTGTCTTGCCCGAACTCCTGCGAAGCTTCCGGCGAGTGGCCCCCGGCATCGTGGTCGATATCCGCGAAATGGAACCTGCCGAGCAGGTGGAAGCTCTGCGGCGCGAGACCATCGACATCGGTCTGCTCTTCCTCGCCATTCAGGATGCGGCCTTCGATTCGCTGGTGGTTTCAAAGGAACGTCTCATTCTGGCCGTGCCTACGGGCCATCCGGCGGCATCGACGGACAAAGTTCGCCTCGGTGATCTGGAGACGGAGACATTCCTCATACCGCGCCAGCAGCCCGTCGCCGGATTTCATGAAGTCGTTCTCGAAACGCTCCGCTCAGGCGGGATTCCCGCTCCCCGTCTGCAGCCGACCCGACTGCTGCAGACCGCGGTCTTCCTGGTGGCAGGACATTTGGGCGTGTCCCTCGTGCCAGAGTCATTCCGGCGTCACTTACGCGTGCGCGGCTGCGTATACCGCGATATCGCCGGAGCGCCGGCTTACGCCGACCTCATCGCCCTGTGGCGACGCAAGAATGTCCCACCTGCCCTGCGGCGGCTCATTCACCAGTTAAGACGAACACCGAAGAGGGCCGCGTAGTCCAAAGAGGCACAAGATCCAATTCTTATGGAACGATAGAGCCTCGCTCCATTTCATTCCGGACGGGGCGGCGCAACCCATGTCAACGCCTTGTCGAGATCCCTGAAGATTCGCACTTCCATTTCGCGGGATTCCAAGTGTGCCTGGGCCATTCGCGCCAAACCGAACTGGTGCGCTTTGGGGCCGACCACAATGGCGCATCGCGAGGCCAGACCGGCCGCGCGCAGAGCGGCCACCCACTCGGCGCGCGCACGAACCCGGTCGGCGGACGGATTCATTTTCGACAGCCGGATATCGAGCACCAGGGCGGTGCCCGGTTCGAACCGCGGGTCTGCCATGGCTTCGGTGACGGCGGAAGCCGTTCCGGCGCCGCTCCAATCGCCGACGGCGGTAACAAGTATTACGCTGTCCCGAAATTCCCACGTAGCCGGCATGTGGTCGGTCCCTTCACACTGTAAGAAACTTTGATTACTGCCGGAAGGCTGCTGGACGAAAGATTCGGGCCATTCTCGTATACTCGGACCAGATGGACGTACACCTGATCGATGGAACCTATGAGTTGTTCCGGTACTACTTCGCGGTGCCTGCGGCGCAAGACACAGCCGGGCGGGAAATCGGCGCCGTGCGCGGCGTGCTTCGCTCGGTCTTGTCCATGATCGAGCAGGGCGCGACGCACCTCGGTGTGGCCACCGATCATGTGGTGGAATCGTTCCGCAATCATCTATATGCCGGTTACAAGACTGCGGAGGGTGTGGATCCGCAGCTGCTTTCGCAGTTTCCGCTTCTGGAGGAAGCGCTCGACGCGATGGGCATCACCGTCTGGCCGATGATTGAGTTCGAGGCTGACGATGCGCTTGCTTCAGCTGCGGCGAAGGCCGCATGCGACGCGCGTGTCCACCAGGTGATTCTCTGCACTCCCGATAAAGATCTGGGGCAATGTGTGGCCGGCACGCGCGTGGTGCAACTGGACCGGCGCCGCGGCGTGGTGCGCGATGAAGCCGGCGTGATTGCCAAATTCGGCGTGCCGCCGGAATCGATTCCCGACTATCTGGCGCTGGTCGGCGACGCCGCAGACGGGTTTCCGGGTGTGGCCGGCTGGGGAGAAAAGGCTGCATCGCAAATGTTGTCGCGCTGGAGCTATCTGGAGAAGATTCCAAAGGACTGGCACGCCTGGAATGCGCCGCTGCGCAACGCCAGCCGCCTCGCCGCATCGCTGTTCGACTCCTGGGACGATGCTTTGCTGTTTCGCACGCTCGCCACCTTGCGCCGGGATGCCCCGGTTTTCGAAACCGTGGATGACCTGCGCTGGCAAGGCCCGCGGCCGTCGTTTGCAGAATTGTGCCGCGGCATGAGAGCGCCCGACTTATTCGACCGTGTGCAATCCGCGCAAGCAAAGGCTCAGGCGCAGCCGCCGTCCGGTTGACCGAATGCTTCCGGGTTACCGGTTGGAGGCGCGGGTCGGAACCGGAGTACGTCGAATCCACAAGCTCCGCTCAGCAGGAACTTGCTAGGCCAGTTGGTTTCCGGCTTCGGCGTAGTCAACGAGACTCTCCCTCCGGGAGGACAGGCGACCATTCTCTCCAACGGAGGCGGTGGGCCGCTATCTCTTCTGCCGCGAACGGGGACTCTGATCGCAAGGTTTACGTTTTAGAAGTTCCAATCGATCTCCAGTTGAGAAAGGGTCGGGCCCTTTGTCTGCTGGGTGTGCGAGCCGCGCCTTGAAAGCCGGTTTGGTCCAGCATGGCCGGCAACCCGGAAGCAATCCACCTGAGCGTAAAGTCGCCGCTAGCGCCCGAGTCGATGGCAAGGGTTCGGCAAAGGTGGTCGTGGGCACCATTCCACTCCCACCCCACTGAATCCTACACCACTACTGCGCATCGGGACGAACTTCATCACCGACCTTACTCATCTTTCGCTACGATTTGACGGGACTCTCAGATGCCTTGACATTCTAGGCATGCCGCGATATGCTGCGCATATCTCGAATGGCTAGGCAATCCGGACCGCCGCGCGACGCTCAACTCCTCCAGGGCACGCTCGACATGTTGATCTTGAAAATATGCGCCCTCCAGCCGATTCACGGTTATGGGATCGTGCAGAGGCTTCAGCAGATTTCCAGGGAATCGCTGCATATCCGTCAAGGGTCGCTTTATCCCGCACTGTACCGATTGGAGAGTAAAGGTTTACTGAAAGCCGAATGGCAAACAACCGAGGGCGGGCGAGAAGCCAAATACTACAGCCTTACCCCCGCCGGGCGCAAACAACTGGAGGAGGAGAAGGCCGACTGGAAGCGGTTATGCGAAGCCATCGCCCTGGTCCTCGACTCCGCCAAATAGGAGGTCGCTATGCGTTGGCCGTTCTTCGGGAAGCACCGCCGTTGGGAACAAAGAATGGAAGCAGAAATGCGTTTCCACGTGGAGAGCCAGATTGCGGAATATATTCGGCGCGGAATACCGCCGTCCGAAGCCGAGTCACGGGCGCGCCGCGAGTTCGGCCCAGTCGAGCTGGCTAAGGATGAGTGCCGGGATGAAGCTGGATTCCAATGGATCGATCGGCTCAGCCGCGATCTCCGACTGGCCTTACACGGACTCCGCAAGAGTCCTGGATTCGCTACCGCCGCGATTCTTACCCTGGCGCTAGGCATCGGAGCCAACACGGCGATGTTCAGCGTCGTCAAAGCCGTCCTTCTCAACCCTCTTTCTTATCCCGACTCCGAACGCCTCGCCTGGATCGCTGAAGTGAACGAAGGCGGGCGCCCTATGCAGGTCGCGCAGGCCAACTTCAAGGACTGGCAGCGTGAGAACCACAGCTGTTCCCATATCGCAGCATTCGGCGAAGGACCCGTCAATGCGGGTGGCGGAGAAACGCCGGTCCGGACCTTTGGCGCCTATGTGTCCCAGGATTTCTTTGACGTGATGGGTGTTCAGCCCGCGATTGGCCGGAGCTTCGATTCCTCCGAACAGAGGTTACGTGCCGCTGGAACGGTCATCCTCGGGGACGCCCTTTGGCATCAAGCGTACGGCGGTGACCCTACGATCCTGGGGCGCAAGATTAAGCTGATGGGGCAGCCCTTTATGGTTATCGGCGTGATGCCGCCGGATTTCGATTATCCCGACCGTTCCGAACTTTGGATCGCCGCCGGCGCCTTCTTCGACTTTCCAAGCCGGACTGCGCACAACTTCCGCGTCGTCGGCCGCCTGCGGCCCGGCGTGACGATGGAGCAGGCTCAAACCGACTTCAGCCGGATTTCTCGCCGCCTCAAGCAGCAGTATCCCTCGCCGTTCATGGCGAGAGAGGCTTCCGTCATTCCGCTCGACCGCCAGATTGCGGGCGAAGCGCGCCCTGCGCTCCTCATGCTGTTCACTGCTGTTGGATTCTTGCTCCTTATCATCTGCGTCAACGTCGCGAGTTTGTTGACGGTCCGCATTACCACGCGCCTGCGCGAACTGTCTGTCAGAGTCGCGCTCGGCGCCGGTCAATCGCACCTCATCTGGCAAATGCTTTCCGAAAGCATGGTTCTAGGCGCGGCCGGCGGGGCTTTGGGATTGCTCCTCGCCTACTGGTCGATGGGGCTCCTTCACGTTTTGCTCCCCGCCGATCTGCCTCGGCTCGAGTTCATTCGCATCGACATCGGAGTGGTAGTTTTCGCGTTTGCACTCTCCGCCTTGACTGGCCTTCTCTTTGGTCTACTTCCGGCCTGGCGCGCTTCGCACCTGAATCTCAACGAGGCACTCAAGGCAGCCTCGCGCTCCGTCCCTATCGGCCTCGGCGCGCATCGCGCTCAGGCGACGCTTGTTGTTTCCGAAGTTTGCCTCTCGCTCGTGCTGGTCGCCGGCGCTGGCCTGCTCGGCAACAGCTTTTGGAAACTTCGGTCAACAAGTCCCGGCTTTGCGGCCGATCATGTTCTTGCCGCCAACGTTTCTTTCACCACTCCGACTCGGGACAGTGGATTCAATCGCCTCAGCCCCATGTTCACGGGGCTTCTCGAACAACTGCGCGCGCTACCGGGCACAGAATCGGCCGCCTTAGTCAAGGATCTTCCTCTGGACGGATCTACCCGGGACGGTCACTTTACCCTGGAAAACCGCCCTCTGGATTCCGGAAAGGCCGACGCCGTCTATCGCATCGTGAGCCCCAGCTACCTGACCGCGATGCGCATCCCGCTGCTCCGTGGCCGCGATCTCGCCGACAGCGATACCCGGAATTCCTTACCTGTTGTGCTGATTAGCGTCAAAATGGCGCGCAGGTACTGGCCGAACGAAGATCCCATCGGCCGCCGGATCTGGTTTGACAGCTTCTCTCCAAAGGAACAGTGGCTGACCATCGTAGGTATCGTCGGCGACGTGCATGGATCCGCACTCACGAAGCCCACTGAACCGACAGCTTATGTCACTCACACTCAGGTCCCGGTGCCGTCGCAATTGCTGGATGAAAACTTCGTGCTACGCACCACAGGAGATCCGTCCACGCTCGTGGCCGCAGTTCGCGAACGCATCCGCTCCGCCGATCGCGAAGCGGCTATGAAGTTCGAAACCATGGATGAAGTGCTCAGGCGGTCCCTCGCGCGGCAAAGATTTCAGATGCAAGTGCTTGGCGGGTTCGCCCTACTCGCGCTGGTTCTCGCCGCCATCGGACTCTACGGCGTACTCTCGTACACGGTGACTAGCAACCGGGCCGGTATCGCAATTCGCATGGCGCTGGGCGCACACTCTGGCACAATCTTCCGCATGATCACCGCCCGCGCGTTGCGTCTCGCCGCCCTGGGAGTCATGATCGGTCTCGCCGGATGTTTCGCGGTTCGCAATCTCCTTTCAAGGTTTCTGTTCGGTATCGGCCCTACGGATCCGGCGACTCTCTCGGTCGCTACGGTCGTATTGCTCATCGCTGCCCTGGCGGCAAGCTGGTTCCCGGCGCGCAGAGCAATGCGTGTAGATCCCATGACCGTGCTGCACGAGGACTGACACCTCAGGTTCTGGAGGCGGTTGCGTGCCAATACTGTCCTCGCACCGACAGAGCCGCCAAAGTGTCCGCCGTCGCATGCCTACTCATCTCGCCGAATTCTTTCCCGGGGGCTCGCCCGTTTTTCAGGGCTCGGTCCGCATGCGGGGAAACGGAACATTTGTCCAGCTAGGGGACCACAGAGGCCAGTTAACAAACGAGCAGTCCTGCGGAGAGCAAACGGAGAATTCTCGGGAGGAACCGGGCGGTACGGGCTGAAGTGCCGGGCACCTTAGAGGTGGGCAGGGAGTTCGGAGACGCGGCGAGGTCTCGAATTACCCCGGTTTAGGCTAATTTTCGGGGTCAGTAGGAAGGTCCGGACAAATCCCGACTTGCCCTTCGGGAGTGGGGATGTCACCAAAGCTGACGGGCCCGCCGCGGCGATCCACGTCAGCGGCCCGACTTCCGGGTAGCCTTGCACGACTCCCAAGACTCGGTATGCGCGCTTTCCGAAATCGCAGTACAACACTGGTCCACTCGAGAAACCGCGTTGTTGAAGCCATCGTTTAAAGCACGATGGCAGTGAGATCGGTCGCATCGATAGCTGAGATCATGCCCTTCTTTGTGAACGGGGCCTCGAATTGTTCCAGTACCGCTGCCGCTATTGGTAAAAAGCTGGATCCGCTCCTCCCCCGAGCGCCGCGATAAAGATCGCCGCATCGGTGCTGCCGCCGCCGGTTAGCGGAGCGGTAAAGAGGCTGCTCGTCGAATTCGGCGCGCGGAACCAGAAGCCGATCAACAAATTGGCGGCATTTGGATTGGCGGGTGTCGCAGGGAGCTGCGCCAGGATGCTGGAGGGTACGGTAATGGTGCCCTTATCGACTGTGGTGGTGCACGTGAAGACGGCTGTATTCGGGGTATTGACGTCGATGGGTGCGCTGGCCGCGCCGTAAATCGTAATGAAGTCCGTGCCTGTCCCACCCGTCCACGTGATCGTCAGATCCTGGTTGCGGGGAATGTTGGTGGGGGTGACGCTGGTGGCAGTAATGGGGGAATCGATGACCCCCGTCGCGGAAAAGGCTCCAACGTCTTTTCCCCCTGCACCAGAAAGCGTATAAGTGCTTCCCGGGGTGACCTGGTCGCCCGAAAAATTAAAGCTGTAGGTCTTGTCCGGGAGTTGGGGTACGGCGAAGTTCGCGATGCCCGGTCCGTTCAGGGTGACCGTTCCCGCGTCGAGCACGCCCAGCCCGCTGGGAAGCCCGGTGGTGTTGGAGGCGGCGACCCGGCACGTCCCGGGCGCCGTAAAGAAGATGCTGGCCTGGCTGAGTTGGTCCCCGCTGAACTTGGCGAACTGCCCCACAACAAATGGCCTGTTACCGCCGGGTGGCCCGGCAAAAAGGAACGTTCCCTCTGTAATCGTCTGCCCCTGATCCAACCGGGTCAGCGCATTGGTACTCAACATCGGACTCACGCAGGCAGCCGCGCCGGCTGGCGCGATCGCGATTGTGGTCACATTGCCCAGATGCCCTTGCCCGCCGCCTCCACCGCCGCCTCCACCCCCTGCCCGGACCTGTAAAGAGACGTCGCACCCGGTCGGCACATTGGCCGGTAATTGGAAAACAATATTATCGAGCCCGGCGAAAAGATTGGAGCGGCCAGCATACGTGGGTGTGATCCGCATGCCGCCGACGATGACCTGAACGATCAACCCCTGAGGCAGAAAGTCCAGGCCGCTCGCCGGAGCCGAGCTGTCGTAACCGGCCGCGGCCCCCAATCCCATGCCCCAGATGATCAAGTATTCTCCCGGAATGGCTGGCGAGCGCTGATAGTTTGCGCCTGCGACCGGGCCGGTGGTGAAGCCATTCAAATCGTACCGGCTTGACGAGACGACATTCTGGACCAGCGCACGTCCACTGCCGGACCCTGGCAAAGTCATGATCCCGAACTTGGTTGCGGTTACCATGGTCGGAAACGGGGCGCTGGCAGAGCCTTTGTTTGTGACCGTCACATTGTAGGCGCCGGGGGCGAGGCTGGAAGGGGCGACCGCAGCTACCTGAGTGACCCCCTGGGCACAGTAGGTTGATTCCATGAAGGCGGGCACCGGGCTACCGCCGGCGGCAGCCGTGAACTGAATGGTGACTCCGGCGAGAGCAGCAGTCTGATAGGGTGCCGATGCCTGCGCGGTAGACCCGCACAGATTGGTCCCTTTGACAACCAATAGACTCCCCGGCGCGACCGCTGGGGTGTAGGAGCCGGCATCGACAACATCGGTGATGGCCGGCGCCGCCGTCTGGGCGAACGCGATGGAGGCCAAGAGCGGCGAAATCAGAAACGTGGCCTTCAGGTGGGCTACCGCGCTTACGATTGAATTCTCGAGTGATTGCCTTATGCGTAACATCATATGGGCTCCGGGGAATAGAAGCGGTTCGTCAGTACAGGCGACAATTCGCGGCAAAACCTATCATCGGCAGCGCTCATTTCGACTGTGTCGTCCGCGCTTGGGTCTTCGCGCCAGGATGTGTTATGCTAAACACTTTTCAAATCTGAGATATACGGATGCCGGGCCCAGGCGACATCACGCGTCTGCTAGCCGAGTGGAGCGGCGGGAATCAAGCCGCGCTAGATCAACTGGTACCGATTGTCTACGAGGAGTTGCGCCACCTCGCGTCCGCGTACATGCGCGGGGAACGTCCCGGACATCTGCTGCAAACCACAGCGCTGGTGAACGAAGCTTACCTGCGGCTGATCGAGCGGCAGCGAGTAAGCTGTGATTCGCGAACCCAGTTTTTTGCCGTGGCCGCCCAGGTGATGCGGCGCGTACTGGTCGATTACGCTCGCGGAAAGAATCGGATGAAGCGCGGCGAGGGCATCGTGCCGCTGTCGCTCGACGACGTAGCGGTGCTGTCCGAACATCGCACTGAAGAGGTGCTCGCCATCAGCACCGCGCTGGAGAACCTGACAGCGCTGGATCCTCGAAAAGGCAAGGTCTTTGAGCTGCGCTATTTTGCGGGGATGTCCGTGGAAGAAGTCGCGGATGCGCTCAAAGTATCGCCAGTCACGGTGGCTCGCGACTGGCGGATGGCCCAACTCTGGCTGCGGCGTGAAATTGCCCCTGGGCTGCAACATGTCACCTGAGCGCTGGTCGCAGATCGAAGAAATCGTCCAGGCGGCGCTGGACTGCCCGCTGGAGGATGGAGCCGCCGTCCTGGACCGAGCCTGCGGGAGCGACCATGAACTCCGCCGTGAGGTGGAATCTCTGCTGAAATTCCAGAAGGATGACAGGTTTGCGGGGGAGTCGGGTTTCGCCGATGCGCTCCGAGTGCTGGAGCGGCGCAGCACGGCTCTGACCCAGGGCCGCAGGATCGGCGCCTACCGGGTACTGCGGGAAATTGGCTGCGGAGGAATGGGAACCGTGTATCTGGCCGCGCGGGCCGACGACGCCTTCCAGAAGCTGGTTGCGATCAAGATCATCCGCCGCGGCCTGGATTCGGACGATATCGTAGAGAGATTTCGCGGCGAACGCCAGATCCTGGCGATGTTGGATCACCCGAACATTGCCCGGCTGCTGGACGGCGGCGCCACGGAAGACAGGCTGCCGTACTTTGTCATGGAATACATCGAGGGCGAGCCGATCGACAGGTACTGCGACGGGCGGAAGCTTTCGATTGCGGAACGGTTGGCGCTTTATCGGGGCGTGTGCTCAGCGGTGAGCTATGCGCACCAGAACCTCATAGTTCACCGCGACATCAAGCCGGGAAACGTGCTGGTCACCAAAGAGGGGATGCCGCGTCTTCTGGATTTCGGGATCGCCAAGGTGCTGGCTCCGCAAACTGCTGCAAACGAAATGACCGTCACCGGCGTCCGACCCCTGACCCCGGAATTCGCCAGCCCCGAACAAGTGCGCGGCGAGCCGGTCACAACAGCCAGTGACATCTATTCTCTGGGCGTCCTCCTTTATTGGCTGCTGACCGGCCATCGTCCCTATCGTTCGGCGATGGCGTCTCCGGCGGAAATTGAGAATGCCATTTGCAAAGAAGAGCCGGATAAACCAAGCGATCGCGCGCCCAAGGAGATGCGGCGCCAGCTCCAAGGTGATATAGACACAATCGTTCTGATGGCGCTCCGTAAGGAACCCCGGCGCCGCTATAGCTCGGTCGAGCAGTTCTCGGACGACATCCGTCGACACCTGGCGAAACTTCCGGTCATCGCGCGTCCCGACACGCCTGGTTATCGTGCGGCGAAATTCGTTCAGCGCAATAAGGCTTGGGTGGCGATGGCGGCGACTACTTTTCTGTCTCTTACGGGCGGGATTGCCGCCAGCCTATGGCAGACGCACATCGCGCGGATAGAGCTGGCGAAGTCCGCCCAGATGAACACGTTTTTGCAGGAGATGGTCTCGGGGACGTGGCGTACAGCAAATCAAAGAGGTCTTGATGCCACAGTGGCCGACATGCTCGCCTACGCTGCGCAGCGCGTGGAAACCGAATTAGCGGATCAGCCCGAAGTAAAAGCCGCGATGCTGGGGACGATCGGTGCCGCCTATGAGGGTTCAACAAAATATGATCTGGCGGCGCGCTATCTCCACAAGGCCTACGACCTGAATGTCCAGCTCCACGGGCCTGCCTCCCGCCAGGCAGCTTTGCTGATGCACCCGCTCGCCACGCTCGAGTGTTTGATGGGCAATTACGTTGCGGGTGATTCATGGTTTCACAGGGCCTTGCCGATCTATCGGAGGCATGTCAACGATGCCGATTTCGAGATCCGCATGATGCCGTCATTTTTAAGCGACGCTGCGTTCGCCGCCAGGGCGTTAGGGCACCTCGACGAGGCAGAACGCTTGTGGCACGAAGCCCTTGTTTACACTCCCCGGGTTCCCGCGAGATATCGGCCGATGGGAGCCACGGTCAAGACTTTTCTCGCGCAACTCTATACAGATCGCGGCGAGTTGAAGAAAGCGGATCCATTGGCGTCGGAAGCCATCACGGATCTGCGACCGCTTGGCGACCGGGCTTCACTGGCGCAGTCGTTGATCGATTTGGGAAATATCCGCCGCCTCCAAGGCCGTTACGACGAAGCCGATCGATCGATTCAGGAGGGAACCGACCTTTATGCACAATCACAGGGCGCCGATCATCCCAACGTCGCCTACGGACTGGTAAGCCTCGCCAGTTCGCGCTATTACCAAGGCCGATACGATCTGGCCGAACAAGACGCTCGAAAGGCCGTAAGAATTGTGGAGAAGCTGCCGAAAAACGCACATGCCCGCGAAACCGCTAACATGACGCTGGCCCTGATTCTGAACAAGACAGGGCGGAGCGGAGTGGCCGAACCTCTGTTGCGCGAAACGCTCGCCGTGGCGCAGCAGAATTCCCGCCGGCCATTGGATGTGGCTCTGGTCTCCGGCGCTCTGGGCGAGTGCCTGACGATCCAAAAGCGGTATGCCGAGGCAGAGCCGCTGCTGATCCAGAGCTATAAGACTCTCAAGAGCGTTCAGGTTCCTGGGAGTCCGACCAGAATAGAGGCACGCGACCGCTTAGCGTCGCTATACGCTGGCTGGGGTAAACCATCACCGACCGAGAATTGAAGTTCCTATTCTTGCCTGAACAAATTAGCCTCAGACTGAGAGTGTCCAGAGAGCCCAATGCGGGCGGCCCCCCTCTCCCCCGGCATGCCGTTCTGCGATGACGCCGTGAATTGTGCGGACCGCCGCAGATTCGGTTGATTCCTTCGGCCGTCTTCGGTCGGCTGCGCAGAGATCCCTCACTAATGTCGTAGCATTGACGAAAGCACCTGGACGTATAATCGCCAAAGGGCCCGGTGCCCCTTGGCCCGCGGACCGGCTCACCTCGGAGGAATACGCGTTTGCCGTCAACTTGCCGCCGGAGCCAAACACGCGCATAGTTTCGTTTATACTCGGTGAGTCACAAACTATGGAATCCGCCATCCCGCAACACTTACAGCGCCAGCGCACACGGCATCGCCGCATATCCGACGACTACAATCCGCCGTACCCATCGATCGTCGCTCGTTTTGATCCGACGCTCACTCAGGTCGTCATGGCATACTTCGGAGTGCAATACACGAACAAATCGGGTTCAAATGGCGGGATGAAGGCG
This sequence comes from uncultured Solibacteraceae bacterium, assembly GCA_964438005.1. Classification (GTDB taxonomy): domain Bacteria; phylum Acidobacteriota; class Terriglobia; order Bryobacterales; family Bryobacteraceae; genus PSRJ01. The sequence goes on from CAYTJD010000005.1 coordinate 41,608, forward strand.
CTGAAGGAGATTGAAGGCGCCTTTGGCAGCGATAGTGGTCCTGCGTCCTGGGATCGCGCAACGTACGTGGACGAATCCGGCTACGCGAATATGCTCAGCGTCGGCTACTGGCGTGATCCCGGCGATTTCGACGTCTGGTTCGAGCGCCATGGTGCTGCCTGGGCCGCCGGCGCCGGAGCGGAGGACACAGGGACCTTTACTGAAATAGTCAGGCCCACGGTAGAACGCTTCGAAACTCTGTTTTCAACAAACACGTCGGAAGGAGTGGCCAATTTAGCCCGCGGGTTCAGCGACGTGGTGCAAGAACACGCCTACTGGGGCGGCGCACGGGACCGTATCCCACTTTCGCAGGCGGACGCTATGACGCCGGTTGGTACTCCGAGAGTGGTCGGCCAAGGCGCGCACTTCCGTGTAATTCCCTGCGAGAACGTTTGTTTAATTCGTTCCGGTCAGGACTGGTCTGGAACGGAAGGCGAGCAACGCCGGATGTATCTGGAGGATGTGGAGCCTGCCCTGCACGCCGGGATGGACTATCTTCGCGACGATGGCCGGGAAATCGGATGCTTTGCCAACCGCTACATGACCCTGGTCGATCGCGATGGTAGAGCGCTGGAGAAAAGTTACGGTATGAGCTGGTGGAGAAGCTTGGCCGACCTCGAACGATGGGCCGAGTCTCACCCCACGCACCTTGCTATCTTTGGGGCCGCCATGAATTATCTTCGCAAGGTGGGTGCGGCCGCCCAGCTGAAGCTCTACCACGAAGTGACCGTAGCGGCGGCATCCGAGCAATACTTCGAATACTATAACTGCCATTCAAAGACTGGAATGTTGCGCACGGCAGGACCGTCCTGAGGCGGCAGCGACTCAGCACGGGGATGTGATCATTTCTCAGATCGTCTCGACGTCATTGACAAGTCGGAACCTCATCCACTTGGACGGACAGTCGCTAGCCTTCATCGGAAACGCCTCGGCGCACGGGAGCCGGGCGAAGAGCCGAATTCCGGGCCGAGGCGTTTTCGATAAGGAGACTAGAAGGAAGCCGCTGGCGTTTGCGGCGGACGCGGCAGCTATGGGGATTGAAGGCCGCTTTGGTACCACCGGTCCTCAAAGTGGCGCTGCTGATCGTTCCCGGCAGCGCGAGTGTGGCTTGCTGATTGCGCCAGTATGGCGGGTGTGCGCGAGGAAAAGCGAGCCGGTAAACCGGTGACTGGTAGGTTGGAAGGCGAGTGGACACACGAATTCGCCGGCGCGCTAGCAGCGCGTCGCGGGACCACGACTCGCGGCGGCGTTATGACGAATCGAAGTAACTGCACCGCGAGACTTCCGCGGCTGTGAGCCTTTGGATTACAGCCATGCCCGCGCCGCAGCGTGGGCAGTGCCAAGTGGATGGACTGTCGCCCGGATTTGACGGTTCTGATTGTTCGGGCGTATCCATCGCCAGCAACTGTCGGCAGAGAGGCAGTTGAAATGCGCGGCGTGGATTGGATAGAAATCCGAAATGGCGAATCCGGACGAAGCCTTTGGGTAGAACGTGGAGAAAGAAGCGCCGTAGAAACTCCGTTCCCAGAAGCGTCATCTTCCTCTGTTTGCTGCCATGGGCGTAATCTTTCCAGCGGAAGGTCACGCGTTCCCCGTCAAAAGCCAGGAGCCGATGGTTGGAAATGGCGACCCGATGCGTGTAGCGGCCCAGGTAACGGAGAACGTGGGTAGGACCGCCGAACGCCGGTTTGGCATAGACGACCCAGTCTTGCCGGTGTAACCTCCGCAATAGCTGGTGAAAGTGTTTGGGATCTGCGAGCGTGGAAGACGGCCCCGCGCAGCGGAGTTGTTTGCGCCGATAGAGACGTTTCAATCCGGCGCAGAACTTGCCACGGAAGACGCGGCTCAGGACCTTTATGGGCAGGAAGAAGGGATATCTCGGACGTACCCAGCGGCTGTGATCTGGCGACAACCCACCCGCTGGGACTGCGCAGTGAACGTGCGGGTGCAAGAGCAAGTTCTGCCCCCAGGTATGCAGAATGCTGATCAGGCCGATTTCCGCGCCCAGGTGTTTGGGATCGGCCGCGACCTCCAGGAGGGTTTGTGCGCTGGCGTCGAATAACAAGTCGTAGAACAGGTGTGGATTGTCTAGCGCCAGGACGTTGAGTTCGTGGGGCACCGTGAAGACGACATGGAAGTAGCTGGTGGCCAGCAGTTCGCGCTCTCGCGCTGCGAGCCAGCGCTCGCGCGCTTGTGCCTGGCACTTCGGGCAGTGCCGGTTGCGGCAAGAGTTATAGGAGATGGCCGCTTGGTAACCACATCGCGGACAGGCATCGAGGTGGCCGCCCAGGGCGGCCGTGCGGCAACGCTGAATGGCTCGATACGCCTTCAGTTGCTGAAAATCGAAACTCTTCTCGTACCTGTCCAGGAAGCGATTGCCCTGCGCGCGGAGGATGTCGGCCACCTCCACGGCGGGCCGGCTCATTTTTGTCGCGGCCGATGGTAAAACCGGTTCGTCTCTCCAACATCGGAGATTGCCAGGTGTTCGAGCGGGTTGATGGTCTTTTCCAGATGCCGCCGGGACAAGTGCAGGTAGATGCTGGTGGCCTCCAGATCGGCGTGGCCCATCAAGATCTGGATGGTGGGCAGGTCAGCGCCATTCTCCAGTAAGTGAGTCGCGAAGCTATGCCGAAGCATGTGAGGCGTAACCCGCTTGTTGAGACCTGCGTGACGGGCGGCTTCCGAGCAGACGTGCCAGACCTCTTTGGCGCTCAGGTGATCGCCCTTGTGTCTTGCGATCCCGGCGGGAAAGAGCCAGGTTTTTGATTTCTTCACCTTCCAATACTCACGAAGGGTTTCCAGCAACTTCGGGCACAAGGGCACATCGCGATTCTTGCCGCCCTTGCCTTGGCAGATGTGAACCACCATGCGCTTGCTGTCGATGTCTTCCACGCGTAGTCGGACCAGTTCGCTTCGTCGAACGCCCGTGGAATAGAGCAGCATCAGGATGGCACGCGCCTGAAGGTTGCTGGCGGCGTCGATCAGTCGGGTTACTTCCTCAGGACTGATGACCTTCGGAATCCGGCGGCTCGGATACTTCGGGTAAGGTATCGAGTCAGGCGGAAAGCGGCGCTTCAAGGTGCGCACGAAAAAGAACCGCAGTCCTGCCGTCTGCGCGACGACGGTTCCTACCGCCAACTTGCGTTCGTGTAGCAGGTGGGCTTGGTACTGGCGGATGTGATCGGGACCGAGCTGGTCTGGCGGTTTGCCGAAGAAGCGCGCGAACCGCTCGACAGCGCCGATGTATTCGCGTACAGTTTCTGAAGAGAAGTTACGTCGCTGGAGTTCCTCCAGCATGACTTTGCGTAATCGGGTCACAGGGATCTCCTTGTGACCCGTACACTACTTCGCGGCGCAGCCCAATGCCTCCCTTATACGCCACGCGTAGCGTCCGCCGCGCCAGCGGCTTCGTTCTTGTCGCCTATGGTGAGATTGGCCCGAAACGGCTTTCTGGGAGGCGCCTGGTGTTGGCCTGAGCGCTCCCCGAATTGACGGGACGATCATAGGCAATAACGGAAACCATTTGCCATCTCATCTACATCTGCAGTTTGGCGTTCTCCCGTCAACGTGCCCCCTCGGTCGACTTCCCTGTATCCCGTCACCCTAGGCACGAGGCCGGCGTGGCAGATCCTCAGGTTCGAGGGAAAGACCAATCTCATGCACCCTGGTCGCAACTCTCCAAGGCGAGTGCAGCGATCGCCCGTTGAACGCGTCTCAGATCCAGCGCGCGGCTGCCGCACCGCTATCGTCAGGGCGGGTGTTGAAAGCGATGGCTGCTTGTGGCGCGGCACGATGGATGGCGTTGACCACCGCTTCAAACAGAACTAGCCGACTGGGGGGCAGGCGCACACCCGCGCCAATCACTACACAGTCGTAGACGTCACCGGCCAAGCAGTGTTCCACTGTCGGGACCGCGGTCTTGTCGGGTTTGATAAAGCAGACCTCGGGATGCCAGCCCCGCCCGGCGAAATCGGCCAGCGCGAGTTTGACCCCAGCGTGGATCTTCTCCGCGGTCATGCCAGGCGGCAGCGCCGGATCCGAAAAGTCCACCGTTGCAGGATCTAAGCCGATCAACACCACACGTTTCATCGACCGTCCCCCGAATGCGCAAGCATACTATTCATAGGTTTCGAAACCGTCAAAGCTGGCGGCCCGCGTGCCAGTTCTCAGCAATCGCCAGACGTCCTCGCTGCCCGTAGACCCATCTGTACTCCACGAATCCACCATTGTCACACGACCTACTTAGAAGCTTCTGGCTGTGTTGCCATACGGAAACGATTCCTTTTGAAGTCCGTCGTTGTTCCTGATCTGTGTGTCACGAACGAGCGCGGGGGACTTGAGGCCGAAAAGGGGATGATGAGCGGCCGTATCGGCGCCTATTGTTTCGAACGATGGTCAAATTGCCACTCGAGCCAACTTCCGGTTTGCCGACCATCAGGGAACTGGCCGACACAAGATCGACAGTTCGAAAGGGGCCGCCGATCTACCCCGCCTAGGCACGCAAACGGAGTTGCTGGCGAATCGGCTGGTACCGCGGATCTTCGCGGAGCGGCGCGAACTGAGGGAACATGTTCACAGCTGAGATCCGATAATGTTTGACATCGACGGCGTGGCGCAACAACCGCACCGCCTGCCCCAGGTCTCCGGCGGAAATGCAAAGCTCCGCAAGAATGACGGGATCGTTTGTGTCGAGCGGGAATTCACCAGGTGTGAGTTGAGCTTCCCCTCCAGCCAGTATTGCCTGCGCACGGAACCGGGATGCCTGCAGCAAAGGATGCGCGCTCGCGCCATTCGCTCCCATCGGGGCACTGAGAACGGAAAGGGCTTCGGAAGGTTTGCCGGATCGTATGAGCGCGTCGGCGAGACCCCAGCGCGCAAAGGTGTGCTGGGCGCTGACGCGGAGTAGGCGCTCGTAATGTGAAGCTGCGACCTCCCATCGGCCGCTCGCATAATTCGCATGCCCGGCCTGCAAACGCGCCGCAGGCGACATGCGGTCCAGCAGACACGCGCGCTCGACCAACCTTAGGCTCTCGTCGAATCGCTGCACCACAGAAAGCATTAGGCTGAATTCCGAAAATACGTCCGAATTGTTTGGATCGGCCTCAGTGGCCTTCTGAAAATGGCGCTCTGCTTTTTCCCACTCCCAATCGTATCTGTACTCCTGCTTGGCGAGGCAAACGAGGCTCATGCCTGAACGTTCATCCAGGCGGACTGCACGATCGACCGCGTATCTGACGACCGGCTCGGTTTCCTTCCGCGGAGTTATGCCCAGTTTTTCGAGAAGGAACAGAGTCAATGCCAACTCAGAGTATGCGGCCGCACAGTTCGGCTCCTGTCGAATCAGTTCCTCGCAGTAGGCGCGAGCGGAGCTCAGGGACGCCGGAGTCTCCTCGTGACGCAAGTGGCGAACTCGCAGAAGGCTCTGGTGCAACGGGTTCCCGTTCGGCTCCGTGGCAAAAGCTGCGTAGTCTACTGACGCAGCTTCCAGTGTTAACTTGGCGATCGACTCGCGAACGACTGGGGCGATTAGCCTGTATCCACGCTTCGGTATTGTCTGGATGATGGATGAAGATCTGGCTTCGTCGCGCAGCGCGCTCCGCAGCATGGAAACCGCATTCGTAACCACCTCTTCACAGATATAGACGCCACCCCAAACGCTCTGTAATAAGCTGGTCTTCGAAACCACTTCGCCGGGGTGCTCTGCAAGTTCGAGGAGAACTTCGATTGCCTTGGGCTCGACATGGACGGCGACGCCGTTCCAGGCGATCAGATTCATTTCGGGAAAGATAAGCCGCCCCTGAAGACACAGTCTCTGCAAGGCAACCTCCCGTGAGGAGGAGTATATCATGGCCCGGCAAACCTTAGGTTTTCCTTAGGTCATCGGCAGCCGGCAAGCCGTACTATTCGCAGTTGGCGAATGTTCCGGGACGCAATTATCGCTGCCAAGAACCAACTCGTTCTAGACATTACGAAACAACGCGCTGGCCGCCGCCGCCTCGACTGCCGGCTTGTATTCAAAAGGCAATAAGGAGGATGCAGATGCCTAAGGGCAATCAGATGACGCCAGACGAACTCAATGGGGAGGCCAACCGCCGGAAATTTCTGAGCTATGTGAGTGCTGCTCCGGCATTAACAGTATTTGCTGGCGCCGGACTCTTTTCGAGCTCCAGCGCCTTCGCCGATATTGGACCGTGGAACGTGTCGCAGCGTCGTCACCGCGCATTTGTGATCCGCCGGGATGCGGCGATTTTCCAGCGAGATCTCCGGCCGACTCCATCGGTTTCGAACGGAGACGAGGAGATGTACGCAAGCCGAATCGCAAGCTACAGCAAGGGTTTGCCCCACAGCGATCTGGGCGAGGTGGACTTCAATGCGTATAACGTGTACCTGCACGCGCTGAATACCTCCAACCCGGCGGATTTCGAAGCGATTCCGCTGGGTGGCACCGCTAAGCTGTCGAATCCCCAGGCGGCCTATTGCTACGCCCTAGAAGGCGCGGACGCCGCGGCATTGGAAGCCCCGCCGGCGCCGGCATTCAGCAGCGCTCAAGCAGCGGCGGAGATGGTGGAGGATTATTGGCAGGCACTAACTCGGGATGTCCCATTCAGCCAGTACGGGACTGACGCGACGATTGCCCGGGCAGTGGCCGACTTGAACAAATTGTCGGACTACCGTGGTCCCAAAGTGAATGGACAGGTGACGCCCGATCTGGTTTTCCGCGGTCCGACACCGGGCGACCTGACAGGCCCGTACCTTTCGCAATTTCTCTTGAAGACGGTTCCGATGGGCGCCGCTTCCATGCCGCAGCTTTATCGGACGGCGATTGCCGGCGATGACTATTGGACCAGTTACGCGGATTGGCTGAGGGGACAGCGGGGCGGCGCCACTGGATCGAACAAATTCGACCTGACTCCGCGTTACATCCGAAACAATCGCGACCTGGCGTTGTATCTACTGGTCGATTGGTCGGGCCAGGCGAACGTGATGGCTGCGCTGATCCTGAATAGTTTCGGGGCGGCAGCACTCGCGCTGTCGAACCCCTATTCGCATTCGGCGACACAGGTGGGAAACGTGACGTTCGGAGCGGCGCAGCTGATCGACCTGGTGCCGCGGATGCCGAATCCGGCAAACCGGGCATGTTTTTACCAGAAATGGCTGGTGCATCGGCGGGTGCGGCCGGAGGAGTTCGGGGGCCGGGTGCAGCTGCAGAAGACGGGGGTGGCCCAATCCCCGATCCATGCCGACCTGCTCTCGACCTCGAGGGTGCTGGACGTCGTCAACCGGGCGTACGGGAGCTACCTGCTGCCCGATGCGTATCCGGACGGGTGCCCGCTGCATCCGTCCAATCCCGCCGGCCATCCGGCGGTCACCGGGGCCT
>CAYTJD010000006.1:0-47317 GCA_964438005.1 uncultured Solibacteraceae bacterium
CTTCCATGACGGCCTGTCGCGCCTCAAGGATCTGCGTGAGACGAGCGATCGCTTTGATCTGCTGACCGGCCGCGAGCGGCAGATCTATCAGCTTCTCGCCGAAGGCAACAGCAACAAGGAGATCGCCAACCGGCTGAACCTCAGTCTGCACACGATTGAAACACACCGTTGGCGGATCATGGAGAAGCTGGATCTGCACAGCACGGCCGAATTGGTGTTGAGTGCCGTCCGCCGCGGCGTGGTCCGATGAACTTGCGGCTATACGGGCCGCAAACCGCCGGTTGACCCGACCCGGATTCTACGAGATGATGCCCTTCCGCACGGCGTAGAGAATCAGCTCGGGGACGCTGTGCAAGCCGAGCTTTTGCAGAATGTGGGCGCGGTGAGTCTCGACCGTGGTCGGACTGATGTTCAGCACGTTCGCGACTTCCTTGTTGCTCTTGCCTTCGGCCACCATCTGCAGGATTTCGCGCTCCCGGTCTGTCAGCAACTCGTAGCTGTCCTCGAGACCGCGGCTCTCCAGTTGGTGCATGTAGTCCTCCTGCAGCATGCGGCTCACCTTGCGCGTGAGGAACGACCGGCCCTGCGTCACCGCGCGGATGGCATCGATCACTTCGCTGCGCAATGAGTCCTTGAGCAGATAGCCTTTGGCCCCGGCCTTCAACGAACGCAAGACATAGCTTTCGTCCTGGTGCATGCTGAGCATCAGCACGGCGGTTCGCGGGTTGGCCGCTACGATGCGCCGGGTGGCTTCGATGCCGTTCAAGTTCGGCATCGCAATGTCCATGATGACGACGTCCGGCGCCTGCTCTTCCGCCATCCGGATGCTGTCCCGGCCGTCCGCTGCCTCCGCCACCACCGCCATGTCCGGCTGTTTTTCGAGCAGGGCGCGCAAACCGTCACGCACCACCGTGTGATCGTCAGCCAGCAATATGCGAATGGGCATCGTGTCCGTTGTTTGTGGCAATTTCGGCGACCGGGAGTTCGGCGGAGATAAGTGTGCCCCGGCCGAGCTCCGAGTTAATGTGCAGGCTTCCACCCAGACGCCGGACCCGCTCCTCCATACCGAGCAGACCCATGCCGCGCACGAGGCGAGGGTCGAAGCCCGCGCCATCGTCCCGTACCGAAAACAGCACGCGCCGGTCCCCCCGTTTCACCGCAACCTCGGCCGACCGCGCGTTGCCGTGCCGCGCCGAATTGTTCAATGCTTCCTGCACCAGCCGGTAGACACAGGTCTTGTGCTCTTCCGGAAGATTGTCGGCATCCTCGTCGGCCGATACGGTAATCTTGAGCCCCGTCCGCTTGGCGGTCTCCCGCGCATGCCAGTTCAGTGCGGGCACGAGCCCGAAATCGTCCAGCATTGACGGCCGCAGCAGCAGCGCCAGGTCGCGGACCTCGTTCACCGTCCGCTCGGCCAAGGTCCGGATCGATTGCAGGTGCTCGTGCTTTTCCCCCGCCTCGTCGGCGCACACCGCGCTTTCGGCTTCCATGAGGATGGCCGACAGAGATTGGCCCACTTCATCGTGCAACTCCCGCGCCAGCGAGCGGCGCTCGTTCTCCTGCGCGCGCAACAGGCGGGCCGAGAGCTCTTGCAGATCGGCCCGGGCGCGTGCGTTCTCATCGAGCCGGCGCTCGAGTTCCCCCTCCAGCCGCAGCGTGCGCGCCACCGTCAGGATCGCCAGCATCAGGCCTCCCGCCAGAGTGATCGCGAAAGTCAAAATCAGCGATCGCCGCAAGCCATCCGACGACGCCGACAGATGTTCTTCGGCGCGATTCAGGCCGCGCTCGTTCACCGCCGCGATGCGATCGGCGATTTGCAGCATCGAGGTGCGGCGGGGTATCAGCTCCACATAGAAGAAGGAAGAACGAAGACGGTTGCGCTCGCTGGCTGGCTGAGAGCGCACGCGGTCCAAGACCTGCCAGTATTTATCGATCTCCGCCTCCAAGTCGCGGAACGGTTCGCGCTCTTCCGGCTCCAGGGAGTGCGAGTAGCGCTCCAACGCCTGGCGCGTTTCCAGTTCCAGGGCGGACAGGCGCGCCAGTTGCGCTCCGGCGCTTGTTTCGTCGGGCGAAAGCAGCAGATCTCGCACATACGTCCCGGAAAGGTAAATCTGAGCGCGAATCTGATCGAGGGCGCCGAGACGTTCCAAGAAAGCCTTGCGCGACTGCGTCTCGTCGTTACGGACGTGGTTGAGTTCCATCAGCGTTCCGGTCGCTGCACCCAGAACGCAAACCAGCAGACCGCCGAAGCCCAGGGAGAGGGCGAGCCACGGAGGCCATTTGCCTCTCAGCCTCGCGGAGAACCCCGGTTCGGCTGACGCGGACGGGCCGTTCTGCAATATTCCCCCCTCTCCCACCAGTGTAGTGGAGCCGGTTAACCGCCGAGAATCCTGTCCGAACAGGATGGGCTCCATCTGCGGAAAACGCTATCAATGGAAAAGGAGGGATAGAGTCCGTCATGAAGAAATCCTTTGAATTCGCCTTGGTTTCGGTTGCCTCGCTCACGATGATCGGCGCCGGCTGCACAAAAAAGGTTGCCACCGCGCCACCGCCGGCGCCCCCGGCCCCAGTCGCGCAAACGCGGCCCAGCACGCCCGCGGCCACCCCGGCCCGCCGGACGCCGGCGGCCCCGCGCCAAGCTGCTTCTACCCCGGCTCCCCGGACGCCGAGCGCCGCCACCAAGGCGCGGATTGATGAGCTGCTGGCCCGGATTGAGGACGCCTATTTCGATTACGACAAGCACGCGCTGCGGCCCGACGCGATCAAGACCTTGCAGGCGGATTCCACCGAGTTGCGAGACATTCTCAAGGACTATCCGGACTATAAGCTCACCATCGAAGGTTATTGTGACGAGCGCGGCTCTGAGGAATACAACATGGCGCTAGGCGACCAGCGCGCCCGCTCGGCCAAGGATTATCTGACGCAGGTCGGCATTCCGGCCGATCAGCTGAAGCTGATCAGTTATGGCAAAGAGCGCCCCGTGTGCCAGGATCACGACGAAGCCTGCTGGCAAAAGAACCGCCGCATCCATATCATCGCCCAGAATACGCACTGAGCGATCGGCCGTTTCGGTCTGTTCGCGAACGTTCGTCCCCGGATTTCCGCCCGCTCGCTCCGGGAGCAGCGATAAGATGAGCGTAGCAGGACAGACGTGAAGGAGAGCCGTGGACTTGTGGAGACAAAGGCGACGCGCCGGCACTACGAAGACCAGGTTCTTCTTGTCTTAACCCTGATTATCGGCGCCGTCGTCAGCCTGGCGGTTGTCGCCTTCATCCTGCTGACGGAAAACCTGGGGGCGCGGATGTATCCGGCGGGTGGCGCCGCATGGCGTCGCGTCCTCATCCCCGTTGTTGGCGCGTTGAGCACCGGGGTTCTTCTCTTCCGGTATTTCCCCAACGCCCGCGGCAGCGGTATCCCCCAGGCCAAGGCCGCGCTCTTTCTCCGCGACGGCTACATCGGCTTCCGAACCGTTCTAGGAAAGTTCAGCCTCTGTTCCGTGTCGCTGGCGAGTGGAATCGCGCTGGGCCGCGAAGGTCCTTCGGTCCAGGTGGGAGCGGGTATCGCTTCCACATTAGGCCGGCGTCTCGGGCTCAGTACCGCCGGCGTCAAAGCGCTCGTTCCCGCCGGCGCGTCTGCCGCGCTGGCCGCCGCCTTCAATACTCCCATCTCAGCCGTTCTCTTTACGCTTGAAGAAGTGATGGGAGACATGCATGCCCCGATTCTCGGGTCGATTGTCCTCAGTTCTGCCACATCCTGGATCGTGCTCCATTTGCTGCTTGGCGACGAGCCTCTGTTTCATGTCCCTGCCTATCAACTCGTGCACCCCGTGGAATTCATCTTCTATGCAGTCCTGGGGTTGATCGGGGGCCTGGTCTCGGTTGCGTTTGTGAAGGTGCTGCTGTGGCAGCGCAAACAGTTTTCCGCGATGCCCGCCAAGGTGCAATGGTTCCTGCCGGCGGTTGGCGGTTTGACGGTGGGCCTCCTGGGTTGGTTCTTTCCGCAAGTTCTCGGTGTGGGCTATGCTTTTGTCGGCCAGGCGCTCAACGGACAGATGGTGGTGGGTGCGATGGCCCTCCTGGTCCTTCTCAAGCTCGTGGCCACAACCACCTGCTATGCGTCCGGCAACGCGGGCGGCATCTTTGGGCCCAGCTTGTTCATGGGCGCGATGATGGGCGGTGCCGTGGGCGGCCTGGCACACGCTGTGGCGCCCGATTACACGGGCGGCGTCGGCGCCTACGCGCTGGTCGGAATGGGCGCGGCCTTCGCAGGCATTGTGCGCGCGCCCATGACCTCCGTCATCATGATCTTCGAGATCACCCGCGACTACTCGATCATCGTGCCGCTCATGATCGCCAACCTGATCAGCTATTTCCTCTCCAGCAAGCTCCAGGACGAGCCCATCTACGAGGCCCTGCAGCACCAGGACGGCATTCACTTGCCCAGTGCGGTTCCCGCGCCGGAAGTGCTGTTGACCGTTGCCGATGCCTTTCGCCCGGACGCCGCCGGGCTCGCCGCGACCGACCGGATTCGAACTGCCGCGGCTCGGGTCGATCGGAACCGGGGCGCCTGGCCGGTCGTCGATGTGGACGGATTGCGCGGCATGATTACCGCGGCCCGACTGGACGAAGCGCTTGAGGCAGGCCAGGGCGAAGAAACTCTCGCGCGGTTGGTTCCGGCGCCTCACCCGATCGAGCTGCTGACGTCCGAGACCTTCCCTCACGTTCATCCCGATCATCCGCTCGCTCTCGCCATGCGAAGGATGGCCGCCAGCAGTATGGACGTGCTGCCGGTTGTCAGCCGCGCCAACATCCGCAACCTGGAGGGAACTCTTTCGGTGAGCGATATCGTGGCCGCGCACCGGTCCGACTTGAGCCCTCCGGCGCCGCCCGAGGAAGCGGGCTCGCGCGAACGGACCCTCGTGCCGCTGCTCGGCCGCGGCCTCGCCGTGCTTGCGGGTTTGGTCATATTGACAGGCGTTCTCAATTACTTCTACCGCGCCCAGCGCGCCGGCGACTCACAGGCATACTACCGCACCGGCACACGCCTGCTGGCGGAAGGTCGCCCTGAGGAAGCGGTCGAACAGCTCCGCAAAGGGCTGTCGCTCTCCCACAGCACCGACTACCGGTTGATGCTCGGTCTGGCGCTGTCTCAAGCCGGTCATCCGAACGAGGCCGCCCCATATCTGAGTGAGGTTTTGCGCGAGCGCCCCCAGAACGGGCCCGCCAATCGGGAAATGGGTCGGATCCTTGCGCAGCAGCAGCGAACCGACGAAGCGGTCCAGATGTATCAACGGGCGGCCTACGGCAGTTGGCCCGACAGTTCGCGCCAGAACCAGCTCGAAACGAGGTTCGAGCTGGTGGCGCTGTTGGCCAAGGCCGGCAGACCGGCGCAGGCGCGGGCGGAACTGCTGTCAATCGCCGCCCAACCGCCCGACGATCTCGCGGAACGGCTCCGCCTTGCGCGGACGCTGGCGAATTTCGGATTGCTCGATGAGTCCGCCGAAGTCTACCGCGGCCTGGTGCGCCAGGACAAACAGAATGTGGCGGCGTATCGCGCCCTCGGCGACCTGGAATTCCAGCGCGGCAATTGCGCCGCGGCCCAGGAGGCATTCCGGCACGCGTTGCAGATCGACCCCTCCAGCAAAGAGGCAGCGCGTAAGGTGGAGATCTGCGGCGAACTGCTGGTGCTGGACCCGACCCTGCCCGGCTTGCGCGCCCAAGATCGCTTCCGGCGCAGTGAGCTGGTGCTGCGGCGGGTCCTCGCGCCTCAAACCAATTGCGCCGCCCCGTCCGGGAGCGATGTCCAAGCCGCCCGTGCTTCCTTATCGCACCGCCGCAGGCCGCCCTCGTATACTGACGCCACCGATTCCAATTTGGTTCTGGCGGGAAAGCTGTGGCGGCAGATCGCAACAGCCTGCCACCCCGCCGTGGACGATCCGATAGGTCTACTTATGGCGAAGCTGGCAAAACGGTAGAAAGCCTCTGCGCGCAAGCCGGACTGTCTGGCTCCTGTGCAACTCCTATAACGACGCCAGGTACGCGATCAGATCGGCCATCTGCGGTGCTGTAAACCGCGGCCACGCGAGATTGCGCTGCTTCATCCGGTCCAGCATCGCCGGCCCGTGCCGCCACAAGACGGAAACCATCGTGATATCCGAATAGCCTTCCGGGTTCTTGCCCAGTACGGGCGCGCCGCTCGACCGGTCGTCGTGACAGGTGGCGCAGCTCTTCTCGGCGAACACTTTCTTTCCCGCTGCGGCGTTTCCCCCCGCGCGAAAATACTGGCGCGCCCAGATATAACCGAGCAGTTGCCGCATCTCCTCCTGCGACAGGTTGGGCGATGGTTGCTTCATGCTGGCCTGGTGATTCCACATCGCTACCGCGATTTCGGTCAGGCTCAGGTTCCTCAGACGTTCTTCCAGCGCCAGCCGGCCTTTGTGGCATTCGACGCAACCTTTGGATTGAAACAGGGCCCCGCCGGATTCCGAAGGCGGAAACTCGAAGGCCGTCACCAATGCTCGGCTCTCCGGCATATTCTGCAGATACACCAGGATGTCGGTGAGTTCCTGGGCGGTCAGCGGCGTCCAGCGCAACTTCCGCTCGGCATATGCCTGCCGCATACGCGCCCCATGATTCCACATCTGCTGCGCGAGCACGATCGGGTCCGCCAGCGATTCCCACTTCGAGACCGGCGGTGCTCCCGCCGCGTTGGACTGCGTGATGCCGTGGCAGTCGAGGCAGTGTTTCGCCATCAGCGCCTGCTTGCCTCGTCCCGCATCCCCGGGTTTTTCAAAAAACCGCGCCGATACGAAATACGCGAACAGGTCGGCTGCCCCCTCGGTGGTCACCGATGGCGGCGGAACTCCCTGTTGCCGCATGGCCTCCCACATTTCGGGCGCGTGATTCCACATCAGCGTCACCATAATGGCCGGCGTAAAGTCCCGCCCGACATGCGTGCCCAGATCCGGTGCCAGCCTGCCGCCGCGCCCGTTGAGGCTATGGCACTGTACGCACCGTTCCGTCAAAAAAATCTGCTCGCCCCGGCGCGCGTCCCCAGCCACATCGCCAGCCGCCAGCGCGCTTCCCGCCGCCACCAGCACCGCTGCCGTGATTTGAAGCTTGCTCATGGCTGACCTCCTATCGGCTGAGGCGTATTCCCGTAATGAAGGCATGCGTCCGGAAGCCTTCATACAGGTACAACGGCTCGCTCATCCCGTACCATTGCCACTCTGCGTACAAGGATATATTCTTGCGCACCGGTAGAGAGAGCCGGCCCATCGGCTCGTAGAACTGCGTTGGCCGGCTGAGCGCTGAGACGAACAGCGAGCCCCCGAAAGTCAGTTTCGGCGTCATGCCCGCGTACCGCGGTAGCGCCACGTCTACCGACGAGCTCGCGATATGCGCGTTCTCGTGATAGCTGGAAGTGGCCGATGTCAAAAACGGCAGCAAGAGGTACGAAATGTCCGAGCGCAGCGTATACCGGTCGTATTCGCCGGTAAACGTAATGCGCTTGCCGCCGCCCGGCGTCCAATAAATGGCCAGCGAATTGTCCCGGCTCTGGAAATCGTAATGGATGTCCGGCGCTGGGTTCTGGTTATTCAACACCGTGAAATTCCCTTGGAACGCGAGCGACCCCGTGGCCTGGTACCGCACCTGCGCCCGTCCCTTCCGGTAATCGTTCAGGCTCGTCCGGAAATAAACGTTGTCGCTCGACGAGCCTTCGTAGTCGAGGGTCATCGACAGCTTTTGCCAGGGCCGGAACGTTAGACCGCCCAGTCCGATCTGGCGCTTCAGTTGCCCCGAAGCGAAATTACCCGATTGGCTGAGTTGTCCCGCCAGCACTGTCGCACCGCCCCACACATACCGCCAGCCGCCCCGAAGCGAGAGCTTCGTTCCGAAATCGTACATCACGTCGATTTGCTGCTGATTGTAGTTGACCACTTGCTCGTTGGGCAGGGCCGTTGAATTGGAAACCAGCGTCGACGTCCCTGCCGGCGTCAGGGCCTGCGTGAACAACCCGAATGCGGAATCGTGATACCGGTCCGTCATCCACGATTCGACGATTCTCAGCCTCGGCAGAGGCCGCAATTCGAATCCGGCATTTCCGCTCACGTGCGGTTGCTTGGCCGCGCCCGTGGCCAGGCCCATCTCGGTCGTATAAAAGAGGAGCGAGTGCGCCACCGCCAGGTTTCCCGTAGCCGTGTCTGAGTAATTCACGTCGATCCGCGGCTGGCTGAACAGGAACTGGCCGGATACCGTGAGCCAGGGGGCCGGCGTCGCCGTGAACAGTCCGCGGCTATACACGCTGTCGCCCCGGATTCCGTAGATCTGCCGCAGCTGGTTCAGGTATAGACTCTGGCCGAGCAACGGCGTGGGGTTGTCGCCCGGATTTAGATAGTTCTCCGAGGCCTGCTCGTCGTCTTTAAATGTCGTGCCGCCTTGCTCCAGCGTCGCGTGGAATTTGTTGTATTCGAATCGCACTCCCGCTCGGTAGTTTTCCGTGCTCTCGCGAGGAAGAATGGGCACCGCGAAATCGTCGCTGGCGTCCTGGAGCCATGTCGCTATCCCGTGCCCGAATTCCGAGCTGTGCGCGAAATCCAGGTACGGAATTATCCGCTTGCCGGGCCGCAATTCCAGCGAGGCGTCCAGCATATGCCGTCGGACATCGAACGATTGCTCGTCGAATCCATTCGGCGCCAGCGGATTGGCGAACGAAGGCAGCGCGTTGAAGTACCAGATGTTCCGGTAATCGAAATTGAAATCGTAAACGCGGGCCTTCTGCACCTCGACGTGAGCCGTGTTGTACGGGTCGCCCCAGGCGTTGCCTCGCGCGTCGATCCGGTCGAACAGTCGTTTCTTCGGATCCTTGATCGTGAACTCCAAACCGAAAAGCCGCGGCCCCTGGTCCAGATCGATGATGCTCCGGTAAGATGCTGCGCTGCCCTGGGGGCCGGTGAGCCAGCGAAAACCCAAGTCAATATTGCCCGTGAGCCACGACTCCGTGGCCGGCACGGGGTTCTCGGCCGCGGCCGGCCCGGACGCGGCTGCCTGCTCCGCAGCCGGAGGGGCCGGTGTCTGCGCAGGCGTCGGGGCCGGGGTCTGTGCCCACAGCGGGAGCGTGACCAGAAATGCCAGAAGAGTTCTCATTTCAGGAAGTCCCGGCTGATGTACGAGCCATGCACCTTCTGATGACAGAGAGTGCAGTTCTGGAATCGCGGGCTGCGCAGGTCATGGAATGCCGGCGGCACCGTTCCCAGTGTGGCTGCCGCTACCGGCAACGCCAAGTTGGAATGGCATTCGAGGCATACGAATCGCACCTGCGGCCGCGTCAGCATCCGGGGGTTTGCAGACCCGTGCGGCTGGTGGCAGGCGCCGCAGCCTTCCAGGTTCACCGCCGCATGTGGGAACACGAAGGGGCCGGCCTTCTCGCCGTGGCAATTGAAGCAACCCGGCTCGTTGCCGCGCCAGGCTTGCCTCATCTGCGGCAGCATGCTGCCGTGCGGATTGTGGCAGTCCACGCACGACATCGCTCCTTCCGGCAGCCGGTGCTTGTACGGCCTTTGAAAACTTGCCCAGACCGTCGTGTGGCAGCTCGCGCAGAGTTCGTTGATGGCGGTCGGCTTCCGCGGCACCATCCCTTCCGGTCCGTTCTTGTGCACGGAGTGGCAAGCCACGCACGCTACTTGATTCTTGGCATGACTGCTGTCGATGCGCCCGGTGTGCGTCGGTTGATTCTGGTGGCACGTCAGGCAGATCCGGTCCGTCTGGGCCGCCTGCAATTTGGCCGGCTGGCGGATGTCGGCCGCCGACAACGATTCCGTGTGTTTGCTGGCCGGCCCGTGGCACGACTCGCACGCCCGGTTCTCCCAGCCGCGCTTTTTGTCGGTCTCCACCGCGTGATGCGGATTCTTTTGAAAGGCTTTGTAGATGTCTTCGTGGCAGGTCTGGCAGGTCTCCGAGCCCACGTACTCGGCGGGCTTGTTCGCCTCCCCAGAAGCGGGAGCGCCCGTTGTTTGTTGGGCGCTCCCCATTGCGAGACTAAACAGCGCACCTGCCGCGAGAAGCCGGATCATAGGATTTGCCTCCTACTTGCCGGCATGCACCTGATCGACGTCAAACTGTGCCCCGTTGGAGTGGCACACGTCGCACGTTTCTCCAAACTTCGGGTCGGTGTTGAGGTTTGCGTGGCCGAATGCGGATTTCGCGAAATGGCAGGCCGTGCAAGCCGACGTCGTTGCCGGCGCCGGGTTCAACAGGCCTTGCGGGTCCACCACGTTCCGCTTGCCAATCGGGAAAATGGCTTCCGTGGGATTCGGGGTTTGCACATGGCACATGTAGCACTTGGCCGTGTCGGCGGTGGCCCCGTTGGGACTCATCACCGGGTAGCGCACGTCACTGAAATCGTTGTGAGATCCGCCAAACCCGACGATGGTGTAGGTCAGCCCGGCGGCCCCCAGAGTCTCTCCAGTGTGGATCTTGTGCACCATCAGGGCGAAGTTGATCCCCTGCGGGGGCGCCGCCTTGTCCGCGGCGTTGGTCGTGGTCGCCCGCAGTGCTGCGTCCGTATCGTTCGGGTTATGGCACAGCACGCATTGCTCGATTTGGTTCCGGTTCTCGCCATGCAGGGACAGCCGCACATGGCACCCGTTGCAGCTATTGATGTTCACTACCGTGCGACGCGGCTGCACCGGCGATCCATCCACCGAGAAGTTAAAGACCACGTTGCTCGCGCCATAGTTCACGTTCTGCGCTTGGAGCGTGTTCGGGTTCACCGTGAAGGTGCGGCGGCCTTCGATTCCGACGCTATAGGTTCCGGTCGCCGTTGCTGGAATCGCATGGGTGAAGGTGTAGGTGCAGGTGCCGTCCGGGCTGCAGCTTGCCTTCGGAACCGGATTCTCGGAAACGTACCCGGGCGTGTTGGTATCGGCGCCCAGCGCCAGGTCGCCGTAGTCCAAGGTTGGGCCCGCCAGAACCAGTGCCACCCGGTTCGAGCCTCCAGTCAATTGCGACATCGGAATCCCATTGCCCGCGAAATCCTTTACCGTGAAAGTCACAGTCGGATTCTGACCCGGCCCGCCGTTGTCCACTTTTTGAATCCCGAACACGAGCCCGGGGTTGGCCGCCGATTCCTGCGGATAAGTGTGCGCGCCCTTGATCGACGCATCGAATTCCAGGTCCCCTTGCGGAATATGGCATTGCGCGCACTGGTTGTCGCTGACTTCGGGAATGTTGTCGGCCGAATGGTTCTTGCCGGTTGCAAAGTTCACATCGTCGTGGCAGGAACCACAGGCCGCCCGCGTCGGCTCTTGCAGCCAGGCATTCGTCTGCGCCGCCCCGTTCTTCGGGTTGTGACACGTGTAGCAGCGCCGCACATCCGCCGGATAAACCACCGTCGAGTAGTCGTTGACCGAATTCTGGAAGCCGATGATCTGGTATGGCGTCTTCGCCTGCACGCTGGGCAGGCCGCTGCCATCGTGCAATTTGTGGATGAACACCTTGAAGTCCAGCGTGTTGTTGGTCTCGGCGTCGGTGGTCTGCGGCGTGTGACACATGATGCACAGCTCCACGCTCTTGCGTGATCCGCCGTGGGCCGCGAGCGAATCATGACACTTGTTGCAATCCGCCGTGCGGACGATGTCGCGAGGCGCCGCCTTGCCGCCCGCCGGAACGAAGTCGAACGTGGCGTCGTCGTAGTTCGTGCCCAGGTCAAACTCCGAGAGGTTGCGGCTGCCGTATACGCCAAGCCGGTGCGTCAATGTCGGATCGAAACCGGTTGCAGCTTTGTTCCTGAACGTGTAGATGTATTCGCCCAAGGCCACCGTTTGCAGAGTCCCGCCCGTGTCCCCGGTGGCCTGCACGCTGGTTCGCCCGCTTCCCGTTGTGGTGTCTGTTTCGTTGCGCGTGATGTACGAAAGGTACTGCTCTTGTCCCTTGGGAATGTAGGCGATCAGGTAGCTGAGCGAGATCGGGCCCGGCGTTGTGATACCCGCCAGATCCAAAGGCACCCCTTTGGGATCGGTCACCTTGTAGTCGACGCTGATGGTGCCGTCCTGCCCAATGGTGGCCGAGACAATGTTGATCATCAGGCCCGGCCGAATGAATTGCTGAGCCAGCGGATCCAGATAATACTCGCGATCGTGTATCGTGAACTGGTTCCGTCTCGGCGCACTCAAGACTGCCACGGAACCCGCTACGACCAGAAACGCAAAGATGTAGCGCCCTGCCGCCGGTATGGAAGAAAAAATCCGCATACGCATCTCCAATTAATTGAGACCTCACAGCCTAATCCCCCGGGCATTCCAGGCAGGTAACCCGTCCCCGGCGGGACCCATTCTGAAACTCCAACGTGAGACCTAAAGCACTCCCGACACCAAAACCTCACTCAAGGATGAAAACGGATACAAGAGTCTTTATTATCTTATTGTTGGAAAATCCTACACGCAAGCGGTCTCTCGTATCAAGCGATGCCAGTCTGGGTGTAAACACCCGTATCTAATGCGTGAAAAGCCTCGGTTCCGCCTTCCAACTGGCCGGTTTAGCTGTGGAAAAAGTGGAGGGACTCGGCAGGGTAGGTGATCCGGTCGCCCTCGACCCTGGCAAACGCCGTGAGCCGGTGGGGCGCGGCCTTGGATTCGCTCATGATATGGCTTACCGCAATCCCCCGGATCGTCAGCGCGTCCGCGATCAGCGAACGATGACAACGCCAGGGAACCGATTCCGCGCACAAGATCGCCAACCGGTGACTCGCATCGAGTTCCATAAGCCTTTGCAGACTCTCGAGAAACTCCGCGGTCTGCATGTAGTCGGCGTAGCCGCGAAAACTCAGGTTTTTCCAGCCCGCGTTGATCGAGTCCTTCCGCGCGTGCCGCAGGCCGCCCAATCCGGGCATGTGTTGATACCGGATGCCTGCCGCCGCCAGACTTTGCGGCAGCGTTTCGCGGTTGAACTGGGGATTATGCCGGGAGCGGGGCACCGTCCGTACGTCCACCAGCAATTCCACGCCGTGCGCCTGCAGCATGCCGAGGAATTCTTCGATCGGCCGGTTGGAGTGTCCGACAGTCAACACCGGTTACATTTTCTCAATTGGCGCGTTCCGCGACCGGAAGGGCAGATGGACGCGTAGAACGCGCTCGCGCCGGCGCTCCTCCTCCAGGGCTCGCGCCCGGGCATGCAGCAGGTCGTACAGCGAAATCATCCCGGCCAGCTTGCGCGAATCGTCTCGTGTCACAACCGGGAACCGCGTCAGCCCGGTTTCGGCCATCCGGTAGACCACCACTCGCAGCGGCTCGTCTTCGTATGCGACCACCGGATCTCGCTGCGCAAAGTCCGACAGCGGCTGTTGCGCCGCGCCGCGGTCCTGCAGGATCTGCGCCAGGTCCGTCCGCGTTACCACGCCGATCAGATGACGGTCGTCGTCCACCAGCGGGTACAGTGTCTGGCCTTTACGCTCCTGGTCCGGATGCCGCGCCTTGTTCGCCACTGTCTCGCACGAGGCTTGAGCGGGAAAGGCCAGCACATTTTGCCGCATCACGTCCCGGGCAAATAGGATCTCGAGCGGATCTACCGCGTACTCGCGGCTTAAGTGATATCCGCGCCGCGCCACCTTCTCGGTCAGGATCGAGCGGCGCAGGGTGAGCACCGTAAACCCGTGCGAAATCGTCACGGCTAGAAGAAGCGGAACCAGCATATTCACGTCGTGGGTCAACTCGAGGGCGAAGATCACACCGGTGAACGGCGAGCGCATGGTGCCGCCCAGAATCGCCCCCATGCTCACCAGCGGCCAGAAGCCGGTGCCTTCGTTGGGCAGGAACATGGCTTCGATGCCGCCCAGCGCGCCGCCCATCATCAGCAGCGGCGCTAACACGCCTCCCGAGGTTCCCGACCCGAGCGACACCGCCCAGATTACCGATTTCACCAGCAGGATGCCGAGTATCATGTTGCGCGGCACCGAACCCTGCAAAAGCGCGCCGATGGTGTCGTACCCCACGCCCAGCGCTTGCGGAAAGATGAGACCCCCAATGCCGATCACCAGCCCGCCCAGCATCGGCCACCACATCCAGTGAATGGGAAGCCGTTTGAACGCGTCCTCGGATGCATAGACCATGGCAGTGAGCAGCGCCGACAACGCGCCGGCCAATAAGCCCACCACCACGCACCCCAGCAATCCCTGCGGCCCGATGAACACCGGGTGCGCCGGCACCGGGAACAGCGGCCCGAGCCCGAGAATGTACCGCCGCGCCGCGCCGGCCGTAACACTTGCCAGAGCCACGGGAATCAGGCTGCGCGGCTTCCACTCGAACAACAACAGCTCCACCGCGAGCAGCACCGCCGCCACCGGCGAGGCGAACGTAGCGGACATCCCCGCCGCCGCCCCCGCCACCAATAGCGTTTTGCGCTCCGAACTCGAGAGATGAAATAGTTGCGCGATCATCGAGCCGAACGCGCCCCCGGTCATGATGATCGGCCCTTCGGCGCCGAACGGCCCTCCCGAACCGATCGAGATCGCGCTCGACAGCGGTTTCAGAATCGCCACCTTCGGCTGGATCTTGCTGCCGTTAATCAGAATCGCTTCGATCGCTTCCGGTATCCCGTGCCCGCGGATCCGCTCCGATCCGTAGCGCGCCATCAGGCCGATGATCAGCGCGCCCGCCACCGGCACGACGACTACCCAAGCGCCCAAGTGGTTGGCCGCCGGCGACACCAGCGCGCTGCCCCACCGCTGGTAGAAGAACAGATTCGTGAACAGACCGATCAACCGCAATAGCGCCAGCGCCACATAGGCGCTGACCACTCCGATGCCGATCGCTAGAACGGAAATCCCAATGACGCGGGATGTAGTTGTGAAGTCGCCCAGGGCTTCCATGCCCCCGGGCGTTGCTGGGCGCTTTCGTTTATCAGGTTTCACGTCGTGGGATGACATCCTGTTCTTGAATGTACAGATGGCCGAGAATGCTGCTCAACGCCGCTACCAGCGTGGGCCCCGAATGGCGTAGTTCCTCGCGGTGAATCTCCGAAAGGCGCCTCAACTTCGTCTCCCCCTGCGCCGTCAGCTTCACCTTGACCTGCCGGCGGTCCTGGGTGCCCGGCACTCGCTCGACCAACCCGCGCTCTGCCATGCGGTCGATCAAACCTACGGCGCTGTGGTGACGGATCAGGAGATGATCAGCCAAGGCGCCAATCGTCGGTCCGTCTGCGTGCTCGAGCGCTCGAACCGCAAGTAAGAGTTGGTGTTGCTGTGGTTCCATCCCCTCTGCTCGTGTCGCCGACTCGCTGAATTGAAGAAAACAGCGAATCCGGTATCGGAATTCCCCCAAGGCGCAATAATCGGCGGGTGACAGGACGGCCGATTCGGGCGGCATCTATTTGTATCGTAGCACGATATTATCGGAAATCCCTATGGAAAGTCATCCTAAAGGATTTTCCTATTTTTTGGATCAGATTCCTCTTGATTCAGACCGTAAGGTTGTTTACATTAGAGAACGACTCAAAGGAAACCCTATCCCGACTAGGAGAATTCTGGTAGATGACCCCCCTAACGCTGCCCTTGCCCGCTTCCTTAGAGAGAAGCCGTTTGATGCCGGTCGACCTTCTGCGCCGGCAGGCCCTTGCTCGTTTATACGAGCGGCGGGATACGGTGGACAACCTGATCCGTACTCTGGAGGACTACCAGCGCAGTCAATCTGGCGCCGAGTCTGGGTGCATCGAGATTACTGCTCGCCGGAGGTGCTTGTCAGGTTCCGCTCAATTGCAAATTTGACCAACCCCACCAGATCGTGGACGTTCAGCTTGCGCATCAGACTTGCGCGATAAGTGTCCACGGTCTTTGGGCTGATCTCCAACAGATCCGCAATATCTTTGGCGCGCCGGCCGTTGACGAGCAGGGAGAAGACCTCCATCTCGCGCGGGCTCAAAGCCGCCAGCGGATCTGCCTCGCGGCGCGCCTCTCCCTGAGTGAAGAAGCCGGCGCCTTTGAGAAGAGGCGAGATGTAGATGCCGCCGTCGCGGACGAAGTTGATCGCATCGAGTAAATGCCGGGAGGGGCCGTCTTTCAGCAGGTACGCATCCGCTCCGGCCCGAATGGACTCGGTGACGGTGGCATCGGTGCGGCTTATCGAAAGGATGAGGAGTTTCGTCGCGCAGCCGGCGCCGCGGAGACGGCGGATTACCTCGACGCCGGTCATCACCGGCATATTCATGTCCAGCAGCGCGAAATCGGGCTTCAATCCCGTGATCATTTCCACCGCTTCTGCTCCGTTGGAGCACTGGCCGATCACCCGTAAGCCTTCTTTGGCGCACAACGCCGCGATTCCCTCGCGCACGATGTTATGGTCATCGGCAAGAACCACGGTTGTTTCCGGCAACTCAGCCATACTTCTCCCTCGCCCGGCGGCGGTTAAGCGCCCGCCGCGTTGAATGGCACGATAACTTCCAGTTTAGTGCCGTCCGGCCCGCTGGCGACCACCAATTTTCCGCCGAGGCTCGCCGCCTGGTCCCGAATGGACCGCAAGCCGATCCCGTCAATCACTTTGGGCGCGGCCGCAAACACCGTTTCGACGTTGAAACCCACGCCATTGTCCTGGAAGCGCAGGATCAGTTCTCCGGCACGCTCCTCCAAAGAGACTTCCACGCGAGAGGCGCGCGAGTGGCGAATCAGGTTGGAAACCGCCTCCTGAGCGGCCCGGTAGAGCAGAATTTTGGCGTCCAATTCGGGCTCTTGGGGCAGCGGTCCGAGCCGAAGCGATGCTTCAAACCGCTGGGGAATCCCGCTGAGCTCCCACAACTGCTGGAGGGCGGTGCACAGGCTGAGCCGCTGCCATTCGGGCGGGTGCAACCGTTTCGAGATCGAACGAACCAGCTCCAGTGCCTCGGCCGTAAGAGCAAATATACGGTCAACCGCTTGCCGGAGGGGCTCGTGCCCGGCCGGCAGCCCCCCCGCGATCACCTCGGCCTGGAGACGGATTGCCGACAGCTGTTGCCCCACGCTGGTATGGAGTTCCCGGCCCAGGCGTTCGCGTTCGAGTTCGATCTGCCGGAGCGCGCGGATCCCACCCGGCCCCCGCCGTCGCCGGGCTTGGCCCGCCAGCTGCCTTTCGGCCCGTAGCAGACGGAAATAATGGAGTAACAGCTGTCCTTGGATCCGAAACAAGGAGGGTTCGCCGGCTCCGGGGGCGGATTCTGTAGAAAGCACAGGGCGGGCGCCGATCAATACGGTTCCTCCCAAGTCTAAAAGCTTGGAATAGACCAATTCGCCGGGTCCTTCCTGGCTGTCTCCCGGCCCGCGCCAGCGCGGGATGGTCTGGAGCAGGCTGGCGGAGGGGCCCAGGACCCTACGTGTGTACTCACTCATCCAAAGCACACGTCCACTGTGGTCGCACTCCATCAGGAGTGGGTACACCAGTTTTCGGCCACGACTCGCCCCGTGCGCCCCGCCCGGGCTCAAAGATCTCTCCTTCGAATGACGGAAGTTGCTTAGAAATAATGCCTGTTTTATCCGAAACGTTCAATCTGTGATCGTACCTAGTACGTTGGTTACTAAATGTAGTACTTGCAGAAAGATCCGTCTCTGTATTATAAGTGGATCACTGATGGCTAACGCTCTCAGTTACGTACCGCGCGCGGCGATCTTCCTGGCCGGCGTGGCGGTCGGGGCTCTGACGAGCGCGCGCCGCGAGTCCGGTTCCGACTCTGGAGCGGTGCAGGATCTGAAACGCTCGGTGTCGGAGTTGGAAGCGCGCCTGGCGTCGCAGGAAACCGCGAATGTCGACCGGTTCGGCAAGATCGAAACCCGGCTCGACGAGCAAGCCGCGAAACTCGCCAACATTCCCTCGACCGCGCAAATCGTGAGCGCCATGGAGCAGTTGCTTTCCAAAACGATGACGTCTTTGGATGAGCGCCTGATCACCCAAGCGCACTCGATTGAAGTGCTGAAGACCACCGTGTCGCAGACTGACAGCCTGTTGGAACGTGTCCTGGAATCGCTCGACTCTCTGCAGAATTATTCGGAAGGCTCGGAGCATTCCGACGCGCTCCTGGAACGGCCCGCGGTTTAGCAGCGCTTTCAGTCTTTCCCCATAGTGTCCTAGGCACAATCTGATTTGATAGGATTTCCAAAAACATCTATTCTCGACAATTCATGGACCTGGCGAAAGTGCTGGTGCAGTTGCGCAGTGAGCTGGCGAATCTGGACGCCGCCATCGAGAGCTTGGAGCGGCTGCGGCAGATCGAGCACCGGAGGGGACGGCCGCCGGCATGGCTGGCGCCGCTGAAGAAGAAGCGCGGGCGCCCCCCGGGCTCCGGCAATTCCCGAGGCCCCGGCGGAGGCAAGCGCAAATGAAGCGGCGCGTGCGCACTCGAGAGTAGAATTCTCTCCATGGAACAACTCGATCTCGCCCGGCTTTGGGAAGAGCACACGCAGCACGAATTCGCTACGCGCGACACCGAAGCCACGCTGGCGACCATGGTGGAAGACGCATACGTGAACCACATTCCCGTGCTGACGGGTGGGTTCGGCAAAAACGCGCTGCGCCGGTTTTATGCGCGCGACTTCATTCCCAGCATGCCCCCCGACACCACACTCACGCCAATTTCGCGCACCGTGGGAGCCGAGCAATTGGTGGACGAGATGATTTTTTCGTTCACCCACACGCAGGAGATGCCGTGGATGCTGCCCGGGATCGCTCCGACCAACCGGCGCGTGGAGGTGCCCCTGGTGGCCATCGTACGTTTTCGCGACGGCAAACTGGCGCACGAACATATCTATTGGGACCAGGCTTCGGTGCTGAAGCAGATCGGGCTGCTGACGGATCCGGCGCTGCCGGTTCGCGGCGCGGAGACCGCGCGCAAAGTGGCGGATCCGCAGTTTGACGCGATTTGAATTTTCCCCGCGCCCCCGCGCCGGCTTGGGGAACGATTTGAAATGTGCTGTAATTTAGATTACATTTCAGTTACAGCGCTGTGCAGGTTTTCTCCTCATGCTCCCGGGAAGCCGGGCGCGATCTCTCAGCCTGACGCCGCGTTGCGGGACGCCCATGGGTTTGCGGGTCTCGACACCATCACGGTTCGCCGTCGCGCGATACGGTCTGGCCACGGTGCTTGTGGCCGCCGCGCTTGGCATTCGTTTAGTCCTCGACCCGGTTGTGGAAACCTACGCACCGTTTCTGCCGTTCACCCTTGCCGTGCTCATGGCCGGGCGATTCGGCGGGTCCGGACCGGCGTTGGCGGCCACCGGCGCCAGCATTCTGGCGACCTGGTACTTCCTGATGGATCCTCCCAATTCTTTCGCGTTTGTGAACGCGGCCCAGCCCGCGAGTCTGGCGTTGTTCGCGATGGTTGGTATCGGGATCAGTCTCATCACCGGTCAATTGCGCCGGGCCCTGGCCATCTCGCGCCAAAATGAGGCGCAGCTTCGCCGGTTTACGGAATCGGCGCCGGTGGCCCTCGCCATGTTCGATCGCGACATGCGGTACCTGGCAGCAAGCGGAACCTACCGGCAGGAATACCGATTAGGAGACCAGCCCTTGGAGGGCCGGAGCCACTACGAGGTTTTCCCGGAAATACCCGAACGTTGGCGGGAAGTCCACCGGCGCGTGCTGGCTGGGTCGTCGGAGGGCAGCGAGGAAGACCTGTTCGAGCGTCTCGATGGGCGAACTCAGTGGCTGCGTTGGGAAATGCGGCCCTGGCACCACGCCGGCGGCCGGATCGGGGGCGCGGTTCTTGCCTCTGAGGACATCACACTCCGGAAGCAAGCCGACGCGGCACTGCGCCAAAGCGAGCAGCGTTTCCGCGTCCTGTTCGAACACGCCGCCGACGGCATCTACATCACGAGTCCC
Source organism: uncultured Solibacteraceae bacterium (assembly GCA_964438005.1). Classification (GTDB taxonomy): domain Bacteria; phylum Acidobacteriota; class Terriglobia; order Bryobacterales; family Bryobacteraceae; genus PSRJ01. Next base: position 19,829 of record CAYTJD010000006.1, read on the forward strand.
GAAGGAAGCTATATCGAGGTGAACGCGCGCGGGCTGGAACTGGCGGGCTGCAGCCGCGATGAGTTTCTCGGCACTTCCATCGCCGACTTCGTCCATCCGGCCGACCGGCACCGGGTGGCTGCCGAGGTGGCTCAACTGAAGACCGGCCAACCGACTTATGGGGAGTGGCGTTTCGTCCGCAGGGACGGATCTACGTTTCACGGAGACGTGAGCGCGCGCCGGTTGCCGGACGGGAGTTTCCTCGGAATCCTGCGCGACCTGACCGACCGCCGGCGTCTGCAGGAACAGTTTCTCCAAGCGCAGAAACTCGAGGGGATCGGCCGTTTGGCCGGCGGCGTGGCGCACGATTTCAACAACCTGTTGACGGTCATTGGCGGTTACTCGCGCATGGGATTGGAGGAATTGCCCGAGGACCATGCGCTCCGCGGATCCCTGACGGAAATCGAGCGCGCCGCGGACCGCGCCGCGGCGCTAACGAGGCAACTGTTGGCATTCAGCCGCAACCAGCCAGCCGAGTTGAGAACCATCGTCCCCGACGAAGTCATCCGCGACTTTGAGAAGATGCTGCGCCGGATTATCGGTGAAGACGTCGAACTGACCCTGGCGTTGGACGCCAGCGGGGGCGCCATTCGCGCCGATGCCGGGCACCTCGAGCAGGTCGTTCTGAACCTCGCGGTGAACGCGCGCGATGCTATGCCCGCCGGCGGCAAGCTCTTGATTGAAAGCAGCCATCTCAGCGCCGACGCCGAGTTTGTCGAAGCGCTTCCCGGGACAGCGCCGGGTGAGTATGTTTCGCTGACGGTGAGCGACACGGGAACCGGCATGCCGGAGGAGGTCAAGGCCCATCTTTTCGAGCCGTTCTATACCACCAAGGAACCTGGCCGGGGAACCGGACTTGGCCTCTCCACGGTCTACGGAATCGTGCGGCAAAGCGGCGGCTCCATCCGGGTTTATAGCGAAATCGGTCACGGGAGCAGCTTCCACTTGCTGTTCCCCGCTGTGGAGCCGGGCAGTGAACCGGTACGGGCTGTGGTGCCCGCGATCACGCACACCGGAACCGAAACGATTCTCCTGGTAGAAGATGAGCCCGCGGTGCGGAAGTATGTCCGGCGAGTCCTGGAACGCCGCGGCTACACGGTGTTCGAGGCGGCCGATGGACGCCAGGCGCTGGAAGCCGCGCGCACGACCCGGCCCGACTTGCTGCTCACCGACCTGGTTATGCCGGAGCTCGGCGGGGTCGACTTGGCCGCGGTTCTTGGCGGGCCGGAAGGCATTCCCGTGATTTGCATGTCGGGTTACTCCGACCGCCTGTGGCCGGTGGGCGGGCCGGCCGTCGCATTCTTGCAGAAACCGTTTACCCCGACCTCGCTCCTGGAGCGCGTGCGTCAGGCCCTGGCTACTCAAGTCCCGCCGGATCATCCCGAGTCGGATTCGGCGCATGCGTGAACTGCGGTTTCGGGGGCGCTGTCCGCGTGGACCTGCCACCGGACCGGCGTGTTATCCTGAGTTACATTAAGGGTATTGAGCGGATGCGCCCGCACGTTCCCCCCGCCACATCGAAGTTGTTGGTAACTTGCGAATCGAGATCCCACGTCCCTAGGGGTATCGCCTTTTAGAAACACACGCCATGTTCGAGCTGCTGTTCAAATACCCGGTCAGCCTTTTCCAGAAGGGACACTTTGTTTTCCTCACGCCTTGGCCGCTGTGGCTGATGGCCGCCGCGATTCTGGCAGCGGCCGGCCTGTTGTTCTGGCACGTGCGGCGGAATCACGGCATGCTCAGCGGGCTGCGTCCGGTCGCCATCTGGCTGCTGGAGACCGCGTTGATTGCGCTGCTGTTGTTCTTATTGTGGCATCCGGCGCTGAGCGTGGCGACGCTGCGGCCGCAGCAAAACGTGGTGGCGGTGCTGGTGGACGATTCGCACAGCATGAACATCAGCGACGAGTCCGGCACGCGGCTGGCGCGCGCGCAATCGATCCTGAATGCCGGCCTGCTACAGGCGCTCGGGACGAAATTCCAGGTGCGGTTGTATAAGTTCGGCTCCGACGCGCAGCGGATGCAAAAGCCGGTCGAGGCGACAGGCGCGGAGCCGGCCACGCGCATCGGGAGCACGCTGGAGCGTGTGTTGGCCGAATCCTCATCGCTGCCGCTAGGCGCCATGGTGGTGTTGACCGACGGCGCCGATAACGCAGGCGGCATCGATCTCGACACCATCGCAGCCATCCGCCGCCAGCGAATTCCCATCCATACGGTCGGACTGGGTTTGGAACATCCGCAGAAGGACATCGAAGTAACCGATGCCGTCCTGCCGGCCCGCGCGCTGCCCCAGTCGCGGCTGACAGCGTTAGTCACGATGCAGAGTTTCGGCATGTCGGGTAGCAAAGCCAAACTCACCGTGCATGACGGCCCCAGGGTGATCGCCTCGCAGGATGTGGCGCTCAAGGGCGACGGTGTGCTGCAGACCGAGTCGATTACCTTTAACGCGGATAAGGTGGTCGGGCCGAAGAGCCTGGAAATCGGCGTCGATCCCGTGCCGGGCGAAAATAACGCGCTCAATAATAAGGTTAGCCGGCTGGTGAATGTGCAGGACCGCAAGCCGCGCATCCTCTACTTTGACGGCGAGCCGCAATACGAATACAAGTTCATTCGCCGCGCCATGGACGACAATCCCGAGATCGTCGTCTTCTCTATGGTGCGCACCACGCAGAACAAGATTTATCGCCAGCCCTGTCCTGCCGGTGGCTGCCCGGAAGGGTTTAAAGGCGAGGACAAGGAAGACCTGGCCGCGGGTTTCCCGTCAAAGCCGGAGGAGCTGAACCAGTTTCAGGGGCTGATGCTCGCCAACGTGGAGGCCGGTTACTTCACGCCGACTCAACAGCAACTGATCCACGATTTCGTCGATCGCCGGGGCGGCGGCCTGCTGCTTCTCGGCGGCCGTGCGAGCCTGTCCGACGGCGGCTATCCCAACTCGCCGCTGGCTGACCTCGTTCCGACCAAGCTGCCGCCGAACAAGGGCACATTTCACCGCGATTTCAGCAAAGTGGAGCTGACACAAGCTGGGCGCGAAAGCATCCTCACCCGGCTGGAAGATAATCCGGAGCGCAACGTGGCGCGCTGGAAAGACATCCCGATGGTCGCCGACTATCAGGAAGTCGGGGAACCAAAACCCGGCGCGACCGTCCTGCTAAACGTGACGCCGCCGTCGCGCAATGCCATCCCGCTGCTGGTGACGGCCCCTTACGGCCACGGCCGCACTGCTGTCTTCGCTACCGGCGGAAGCTGGCGTTGGAAAATGTGGCTGCCGCACGACGATAAAACGCACGCCACCTTCTGGCAGCAGATGTTTCGCTACCTGGTGACGGATACGCCGGGCCAGGTGACTGTGACGACTCCCAAAACGGTGCTGTCCGACGAGACCCGCGTGCCGCTGCGCGTGGAAGTGCGTGACAAAGAGTACAAGCCGCTCAGCACGGCGCGAGTCCAGGCGCGGTTCCTGTCGCCCGACGGCTCGTCGGCGACCGTCGAACTGGCTCCACAACCCCTCGAAGAGGGTGTGTACACGGGAGAATGGACGGCCGAGAAGCCCGGCACCTACGTGGCTGAGATCCTGGCCGGCCAGGAGCAGCAGGAGGTCGGGCGCGACACGCTCGGTTTCCGCCGCGAAGATGGCGTCGCCGAGAATTTTCATACGGGACAAAACCGGGAGCTGCTGCAAAAACTCTCCGACCAGACCGGCGGCAAATACTATACGGCCGCTGATGCGTCCAAGTTAGCGAACGAGATTTCGTATTCCGAAGCGGGCATCACTTCGCGGGAAACGCGCGACTTGTGGGATATGCCGATTTTGCTCTTGCTGGCGTTTGGAATCCGGGGCTCGGAATGGCTGCTGCGCCGGAAGTGGGGGGTGGTATGAGGCTGTTGGTTCTGCTGTTGGCGGCTGCGCTTTCGTCTCCAGCCGCTACATTTTACGTCACCATCTCCGGATTGGGCGGCGAGCCCGATTACGTGCAGCGCTTCAAGATGTGGGCGGACGATATCGATTCCAGCCTGAAGCGCGCCGGCGGCGACGCCAACGTCGTCACCCTGCAGGCGCCCACGCGCGACGCGATCCGCGCGAAGTTCGCGGAGATCTCCCGGCAGATCAAGCCGGACGACGCTCTCGTGTTGATGCTGATCGGCCATGGGAGCTTCGATGGCACCGAGTACAAGTTCAACATCCCCGGTCCCGATCTCACCGGCGCCGAGATAGCCAGTTTGCTGGAGCACGTCCCGGCCACCCGGCAGCTGGTGGTCAACATGACCAGCTCCAGCGGCGGTTCGCTCTCGTTCCTGCAGAAGAAGAACCGGATTATCATTACCGCCACCAAGGCCGGCACCGAGAAGAATGCTACCGTCTTCGCCCGCTACTGGGCCGAAGCGTTGCGCGAGCCCGCCGCTGACGCCGACAAGAACGAATCGGTATCCGCGCTGGAAGCGTTCCACTACGCCCAGAAGAAGACCGCCGAGTCTTTCGATTCCCAGAAGCGCCTGGCGACCGAGCACTCGGTTCTGGAAGACATCGGTAAGGGCGATGGCGAGCGCGATCCGAACAACGAAAACGGAGAAGGCAAACTGGCCGCCGCGTTTCCGGTGGTGCGCCTGGGGGCCAACGCGGCTGCGGCGCGCGATCCCGCCAAGCGCCCCCTGCTCGAAAAGAAGGACCAGCTCGAACAACAGATTGACAAGCTCAAGTTCGATAAAGCCGCGCTCCCGGGCGACGAATACAAACGGCAACTGACCACCCTCTTGCTGGAACTCGCCAAGACGCAGGAGGAATTGGATAAGTGAAGCTTCTCACTCTCGGCGGCCTCGCGCTCGCCATCAGCTCCCTGCTTCCGGCCCAAACCCTCGAACAGGCTCAGGCGTTGTGGAAGGCGCGCCGCTACCAGGACGCCAACAATGAGTTCCGCGGCCTCGTCGCCAAGTACCCGAAGAATCCCGATTACCGCGTGCAATGGGGCCGCATGTACCTGGAGCATTGGCAGCCCGATATCGCATCCGATCTGTTCAAAGAGGCCCTGGAAATCAAAGAGAACCATGCCGGCGCTCTGCTGGGTCTGGCGTTAGTCGCGGCCGACAATTTCGACAGCCGCGCCGAAGCGATGGCGAAGAAGGCCCTGGAGGCCGATCCCAAGCTGCTCGAGGCGCAGGAACTGCTGGCCCGGCTGGCGCTCGAGGACAACAACAACACCAAGGCCGTCGAAGAGGCCAGGAAGGCCGTCGCCATCGATGCCAATTCGGTACAGGGGAAAGCCATTCTCGCCACGGTCGACTGGCTGGCCGACAAGAAGGAAACGCAGTGGGATCCGCACACTGCGAAAGGATACGAGACGGCCGGACATTTCTTTGTATTGAACCGCCGCTACGAAGAAGGCATCGCCTATTACCGCAAGGCCATCGAACTGGATCCGCAGCTCTACACGGCGCGTTCCGAGTTGGGCATCAACCTGATGCGGCTGGGGCAGGCGAGCGAGGCGTTCACCCAGCTCAAGACCTGTTACGACAACGGATTTCAGGATAGTGCCACCGTCAACTCGCTCAAGCTGATCGACAGTTATAAGAACTTCGTCACGCTGCCGGCCAAGGACGACCATTCCATCCTGAAGATGGATAAAAAGGAAGCCGAGACTCTGCGCCTCTACTTCGAGCCGGAGATGCAGAGGATCCTGGCCACGTATGAAAGCAAGTACAAGATGAAGCTCGAGCACCCGGTGCAGGTTGAAGTCTACCCCAACCATGAAGACTTCGCCGTACGCACGCTGGGCATGCCCGGCCTCGGCGCTCTGGGTGTCACCTTCGGCTACGTCATCGCGATGGACAGCCCATCCGGCCGTCCGCCGGGCGAGTTCCACTGGGCCTCCACGCTCTGGCACGAGATGAGCCACGTGTTCACCCTCACCGCCACCGGCCATCGCGTCCCACGCTGGTTCACCGAGGGCATGGCAGTGCACGAGGAGACCGCGGTCAATCCCGAGTGGGGCGACCGCATCTCGCCCGAAATCTTGAAAGCCATCAAGGACAAGAAGCTTCTGCCCGTTGCCGAGTTGGACCGCGGCTTCGTCCATCCAACCGAGCCCGCGCAGGTGATTGTCAGCTATTTCCAGGGTGGCAAGATCATCGATTACATCAACGACAAATGGGGCTGGGACGCGCTGCTGGCGATGCTCCACGATTTCGGCGCCGGCGAAGAGACGCCTGCGGTGATCCGCAAAGAGCTGAAGATCGAGCCCGAAGAGTTCGACAAGCAGTTCCTGGCTTCCGTCGAAGCCCAGACCAGGAAGCAGGTGGACAACTTCGACCACTGGCGTGCCGGCATCAAGCAGATTTCCGACCTCGCCAAGGCCAAAGACTACGACGGCGTGATCAAACAAGGGGTCGCCATCCGCGACCTGTATCCTGACTACGTCGAGGCCGGCAGCGTGTACGAATTCCTCGCCAACGCGTACATCGAGAAGAATGACAAAACGGCCGCGGTCGCGGAACTGGAGCGCTACGTCAAGGTGGGCGGCCGCTATCCCGAGTTGATCAAGAAGCTGGGCAAAATGCTCGATGAAGCCGGGCGCAAGAAAGAAGCGGCCGACGTACTCGAGCGCCTTAACTATATTTATCCGCTGGACAACCAGGCGCACCAGGAGTTGGGCTCGCTGTTGCTGGAGCAGAACGACTCCAAGGACGCTGTCCGCGAGTACCGCGCCATCGTGGGGCACAATCCCATCGATCCCGCACAGTCGCATTTCGACCTCGCCCGCGCGTATAATTCAAATCACCAGACCGAACAGGCCAAGGATGAGCTCTTCAGCGCGCTGGAAGCCGCTCCGGGCTTCCGGCCTGCCCAAAAGTTGCTGCTGGAATTGAACGCCCCAGAGAAGAAATAGAAACGGAATCTTCATGTCAACCGTGACGCCGCAGTTGGAACCCGACGTACTGAGGTCGCGCATCGAGCGCTTCCGCCAGGTCCAGAGCGAGATCGTGACGCAGGTGCGCCGCGTGATCGTCGGCCAGGAGGAGGTACTCGAGCAGGTCATGATCGGCCTGTTCGTCGGCGGCCACTGCCTGATCACCGGCCTCCCCGGCACGGCGAAGACCCTGCTGGTCCGCACCATGGCCCAGACCCTCGGCCTGGTGTTCAAGCGCATTCAGTTCACGCCCGACCTGATGCCCAGCGACATCACCGGCACCGACATCATCGAAGAAGACAACACTACGGGGAGGCGCACATGGACGTTCGTCCCCGGCCCGATCTTCGCCAACGTGCTGCTGGCCGACGAAATCAACCGCACGCCCCCCAAGACGCAAAGCGCCCTGCTCGAAGCCATGCAGGAGCGGGCCTGCACGGTCCGCGGTCACAACTACGCCCTGCCCTCCCCGTTCTTCGTTCTGGCGACCCAGAACCCCATCGAGCTGGAAGGCACCTACGCCCTGCCGGAAGCGCAGCTCGACCGTTTCTTATTTAACATTCTGCTCGACTACCTGAACTCCGATGAGGAGCTGAAGGTGGTCGATCTCACCACCGTCACCACCATTGCGCAGGCCGACGCCGTCACAAACGACAAGGAAATCCTCGACTTCCAGCAGTTGGTCCGCATGGTCCCCATCGGCGAGAGTGTGGCTCGGCACGCCATCGATCTCGTACGCGTCACGCGTCCTCGTGACGAAAATGCGCCCGATTTCGTCCAGAAGTACGTCAATTATGGGGGAAGCGTCCGCGCGGCACAGTTCCTCGTGCTTTCCGCCAAGGCGCGCGCGTTAATGAAGGGCCGCTATCACGTGACGTACGAAGATGTCCGGTCGCTGTACACTCCGGTATTGCGTCACCGCATCCTGTTGAATTTCCACGCGGAATCCGACCGGCTCAAGCAGGACGACATTTTGAAAAGGATTCTGGAGTGGAGACCCGCTCCCAGAGACTAGAGTTCACCGCGGAGACGCGGAGACGCCGAGTATGGGAAAGATGGATTCAGGACCAAAACCGCGGAGCGCCGAGGAGGCAGAGGGAACTCCGATCCCCCGGCTGACCGAAAAAATCATCGGCGCGGCCATCGAAGTCCACCGCCACACCGGCCCCGGTCTGTTGGAATCGGCCTACGAAGAATGTCTTTGTTTCGAGTTGAGCAAACGAGCGCTTCACTTTCGCCGCCAGGTACCCCTACCGGTTTCCTACAAAGGAATCAAGCTGGACTGCGGTTATAAAATAGACCTCCTGGTCGAAGACTCGGTTGTTTTGGAGCTAAAGACCGTCGATCATCTCCTGCCGATCCACAGCGCACAATTATTGACGTACCTGAAGCTCTCGGGCAAGCCGATAGGCCTATTAATCAATTTCAACGAGCCAGTCTTGAAAAACGGTCTAAAACGCCTAGTAAATCACTTCAACGACTCCTCGACCGTGCAAGTTCCCTCCTTCCCCTCCGCGCGCAAATCCGGGGAAGAAGGAAGAAGCCGACCCCAATTGGAGACTCTAAAAACTCGGCGTCTCAGCGTCTCGGCGGTGAAATAACCCATGCTGCAACGATTCCCAGACCCCGCGACGCTGGCCGCCATTTCCGGGGGCGCAAAACGCCTGGTGAATCAGTTCAACGATGCCGCGGGCGTGCAAGTTCCCTCCGCCCCCTCGGCGCGCAAATCCGGGGAAGAAGGAAGAAGCCGACCCCAATTGGAAACTCAAAAAACTCGGCGTCTCAGCGTCTCGGCGGTGAAATAACCCATGCTCCAACGATTCCCAGACCCCGCGACGCTGGCCGCCATATCCGGGGGCGTAATACGCCTGGTGAATCAGTTCAACGATGAAGCGGGCGTGCAAGTTCCCTCCGCCTGCTCCGCGCGCAAATCCGGGGAAGAAGGAAGAAGCCGACCCCAATTGGAAACTCAAAAAACTCGGCGTCTCCGCGTCTCGGCGGTGAAATAACCCATGCTCCAACGATTCCTAGACCCCGCCACGCTAGCCGCGATATCCGGTCTGGACCTGGTAGCAAAGACCGTCGTCGACGGTTTCGTGGCCGGCCTGCACCGGTCCCCCGATTTCGGCTTCTCCCAGGAATTCGCCGAATACCGCGCCTATGCCGAGGGCGACGACCTCCGCCACGTCGATTGGAACGTGTTCGCCCGCACCGACCGCTGCTTCCTGAAGCGCTACCGCGGCGAGACGAACACGCAGGTGCTGGTGCTGCTGGATACTTCGGCCTCGATGGGGTATGGATCGCATCCGGTCAACAAGCTGGAGTTCGCCAAGTTTCTCTCCGCCTCTCTGTGCTACATGGGCAACCTGCAGCGGGACGCCATGGGGTTGATCGTGTTTGACGAGGACGTCGCCAACTATATCCCGCCTTCCACCCGGCAAGGACAAATCTTTCGTCTTCTGCACGCCATCGAAAAAGCGGAACCGGGCACGCATACCGATTTCGCCAAGCCGTTTTTTCATTTCCAAAACTTCTTGAGCCGGCGCGGCCTGGTGCTCGTGCTGTCGGACTTTTACGAAGACCCCGAAGTGATCGTCAAGACGGTCGAGCCGTTGCGCTTCCGGGGCAACGAGGTGGTGTTGTTTCATATCCTCGACCCGCAGGAAATCGCTCCGAAGTTTCGCGAGCCCGTGCTCCTGGTCGACATGGAGAACTCCGCCAGCGCTCTGGAAGTGTCCCCCGAGTACGCCCGGAACCAGTACAGGCGCAAAATCGACGCGCACATCGAGGCGCTCTCGTCGAAAGCGCGCAGCCACGGCCTCGATTACTTCCTCATGAACACCGCGCGTCCTTTGGATGAAGGGTTGCGCGAATACCTGTTCATCCGGCAGGGGAGGATGTAGTGGGTTTCCTGACTCCCTGGTTCTTCGCGGGCCTGGCGGGCATCGGCCTTCCGATCTGGCTGCACCTGCTGCGCAAACATCGCAGTACGCCCACGCCGTTCAGCTCGCTCATGTTTTTTGAGCAGCACATCCAAAGTTCGATCAAACACCGCCGCCTGCGTTACCTCGTCCTGTTCGCGATGAGGACGCTGCTGGTGGCGCTGATCGTACTGGCGTTCGCCCAACCCTTCATTTACCAACAGGTGCTGCCGCGTTCTCGCTCCGGGCAAATTACCGTCTTCGCGATCGACAACTCGCTCAGCATGCGGGCCGGTAACCGGCTCGACCAAGCCAAGCGCGCCGCCAAGTCCGCGGTCGGCAATCTGCGCGCGGGCGAGCGCGGGCAGGTCCTGGCTTTCGGATCGCGCGTGCAGGTGATGAGCGAGATCACCGACGACCACGCGCCCCTCAACGCCGGCCTCGATTCCATCGAGGCCTCCGACGCCCGAACTTCCTTTGCGGAGTTGGTCCGGTCGCTTCGTTCCATTTCGCAGGCGGCCCATCTTCCGCTCGAAGTGCATTTGTACTCCGACATGCAGCTCACGGGCATGCCGGCCAATTACAACGACCTCCGTTTGAATGCCGACGTGCGCCTGGCGCCGCACCCGATCGAGGCCAAGGCAACGCCGAATTTCACCGTCGAAAACGTGGTCGCGCCGCGCCGCGTCTACGACGCGAAGAAAGCCCGGGTCCTGGTCACCGTCGCCGGCTTCAATAATCAGAAAGCCACCCGCAAAGTTTCGCTCGTGCTCAACGGACGCATGGTGGAAACCAAGCCGGCCGACGTGCCGGAAAACGGCCGCACTTCGGTGGAATTCCTCTCGCTCGACGTGCCGTATGGCTTGAACAAAGGCGAAGTCCGCATCGATTCCGCCGACGCTCTGCCCAACGACGACGTCTTCTATTTCTCGGTGGAGCGCGCCGAGCCCCGTCATGCCCTGTTCGTGCACGAAGCGGACGAAACCCGGGATCTGCTGTACTTCAAAGCCGCTCTCGAGGCCTCCGGCCAGTCTGCCTTCGCGATCGACCCCGCCGGCGTCGACCAGACCGCCAACCTGGCCCCCTCCAAGTACGCCTTTGTCGTGCTGTCTGATGTCGGCGCCCTCTCGCCCGGGTTTGAAAATCAGCTTCGCGAATACGTCCGGGGTGGAGGATCGGTGTTGATCGCGCTCGGCCGCCGCAATATCGAGCGCAGCAAGGTGCCCGTCTCGGATTCCCGCATCGAAGCCGCCCGCTATGCCGGCCGAGAAGGCGAGCGTTTTCAGACGGCCACTTCGCTCGACCCGTCGCACCCGTCCATCCTCAAGGACAACCGCTGGGACGATGTGAAGTTCTACCAGGCGATTCGCGTCGCGCCCGGCAGCGCTCACGTCGCGGCCCGTTTGTCGGATGGCACGCCCCTGCTGATCGATCAGCAGATCGGCGAAGGCCACGTCCTGGTCTTTGCCTCGACTCTGGACAATATCGCCAACGATTTCCCCACCCACGCATCGTTTGTGCCGTTCATCGAACAGACCGCGCGGTATCTGGGCAAGCTGACCGAAGGCCCGCCCAGCGTTCCGGTCGGTTCGTTTGCAGAACTGCGCGATTCGCGGGAAAAAGGCGCCGCCGTCGACGTGGTCGACCCCAGGGGGGAGCGGGCCTTATCGCTGGCCGAGTCCACCAAAGCGCAGAACATTCAGTTCACCATTGCCGGTTTCTACGAGATCCGCCGGCCCAACGCCCCCCGGGAACTGGTGGCGGTGAATGCCGACCGGCATGAATCCGATCTCACACCCGCCGATTCCGGCCGGCTCAGTTTATGGCAGAATACAGCCGAGGGGTCCGCGGCCGAAGCCGGTGCCGTGGATAGCCAGCAGAAGCCTTTTTCGGTCTGGTGGTACGTGATGATAGCTGTTTTGGTACTTGCGGTAGCTGAATCTTTGCTCGGAAACCGGTATTTATCGGTAGATAAAGAGGCGGCATGAATCTAGATCGCTTATCCGACTATTTGGGCGCCGTCGAGCGGCGGCTCCGATGGATTACGTTAACCCGTGGTATGGCGGTTACGGCCGCCGCGGCCTTGGCCTTTACCGTGGTCGCGGTCCTGTTGGCCAACTACTTCGCCTTCTCCGACCCGAGCGTGACGAGCGCGCGGGTGCTGCTCTTCCTCGGCCTCGCTTTTGCGCTGGCCGCCGCCCTGATTCTGCCCCTCATTCGCCTCAATCGCCGCCGCGCCGCCCGCGAGACCGAAAGCCGGTATCCCCAGTTCCAGGAACGCCTGCTGACCTTCAGCGAGCGCATGGAGCAGAGTCCGAACGATCCGTTCCTCGATCTGCTGGCTGCCGACACACTTTCCGTGGCCCGCAACGCCGAACCCTCGCAGGTGGGGAAAACCTCCCGCATGGCCAGCTTCGCTTCCGCCGCCGTCGTTGCCGTCATTGTCTTAGTGTGGCTCGGAACCACGCCCGGCTTCATGGGTTACGGAACACACCTGCTGTGGGCCGGAATTCCCAAGAGTGATGCTAGGCCGTTTTACGAAATCCAGGTGCAGCCGGGTAATGCCAAGGTCCGCAAGAAAGCCCCGCAAGTCATCAGCGCCCGCTTGGTCGGCTTTACCGCGCCGGCCGTTCGTATCTACGGCAAGTACGCCAGCGCTTCGAAGTGGGAACAGACTGATATGCGCACCGAAGAGGGTGGCACTGCGTACTCTTTCGCGATTGCCGGCGTGCCCGAAACGCTCGAGTATTACATCGAAGCGGGAGGCGTACGGTCCAAGACCTATAAACTCAGCGTCATCGACCTGCCTTCGGTGAAAAACATTACGGTCACCTATCATTACCCGTCGTGGACCGGAATGAAAGATCTGGTGGAAAACCCCGGCGGCGACCTCCGCGCGGTGGAAGGCACCACCGCCGATGTGCAGGTCACCACAGACCGGCCGCTCCCTTCCGGCGAAATCCTCCTCGATAACGGAACCAAGTTGACGCTCCATTCCGGCGCCAACAACACTCTGACGGCCAGCGTGCCGATCCAAAAGGATGGCCTCTATCACATTGCGGCGCTCGACCAGGGCGAGGATGTCCGCTTGACCGAAGATTATTTCATCGAAGCGCAGAAAGACCGGCCTCCCGAAGTGCGGATCACGCGCCCGGGCCGCGATTTCCGCGCTTCGCCGATTGAAGAAGTGACCGTGGGCGTGGAAGCCAAGGACGACTTCGGCTTGAAAGAAGTCGAGCTGCATTACGCCGTCAATGGCGGCGCCGAGAAGACCGTCTCCTTGCTGCAGAACAAGGGCGCCAAGGAGGCTTCCGGTTCCTCCGTCATTTCTCTCGAAGATTTCAAGGTGGTGCCCGGTGACGTCGTGAGCCTCTACGCCACGGCCAAGGACGCGCGAACCGCCAGCAACACCGATATTTTCTTTGTCGAAGTCCAGCCTTTCGAGCGCAACTACTCTCAGTCGCAGCAGGGGGGCGGAGGCGGTGCCGGTGGAGGCGGCCAGCAGGATCAGAACGAAATCTCCGAGCGCCAGAAACAGATTATTACGGCGACCTTCAATGAGCTGAAGGGTACCGGCGCGAAGGGCACAGAAGCCGAAAATGCGGCGTTCTTGTCGCAGGTGCAATCGAAGTTGCGCGATCAGGCCAAATCGCTCGCCGACCGCATGAAGAGCCGCCAGTTGGCGGAAGCCGGCGATTCTTTCAAGAGTTTCGTGCAGGATATGGAGCAGGCCGTCAACGCCATGGGGCCGGCGTCCGACAAGTTAAAGGGCGCCAACTGGAAAGACGCGTTGGGTCCCGAGCAGCAGGCGCTGCAATACCTGTTGCGCGCCGAAGCCACGCGGCGCGATATCCAGGTCGCGTTCGGCAACCGTGGAGGCGGCGGGGGAGGCGGCGGGCAGAACGGCGCGCGCGACCTCGAAGGCCTCTTCGACCTCGAGCTCGATACCGAAAAGAACCAGTACGAAAGCGGCCGGCAAGGTGGTGGCGGTGCTGGTGATCGCCAGCAGCAGATCGATGAAGCTCTGCAAAAACTCCAGGAACTGGCGCGGCGCCAGCAGGAGCTCGCCGACCAGGCTCGCCAAAATCAGCAGATCTCGCAGCAGCGCTTTCAACAGGAGATGCTCCGCCGCGAAGCCGAAGAGTTGCAGCGCAAGATCGAGCAGTTGCAGCGGCAGCAGCAAGGACAACAGGGTCAACAGGGACAGCAAGGGCAGCAGGGTCAGCAGGGCCAACAGGGACAGCAAGGGCAGCAGGGCCAGCAGGGCCAACAAGGGCAACAGGGCCAGCAGGGCCAGATGTCGGCCAGCGCCGGCGGCCAGGATTCCCCGCAGATGCGTCAGACTCTCGATCGCCTGCAGCAGGCCGTCCAGAGCATGCGCCAGGCCGCCTCTTCGCAGCAGGCCGGCACGCCGCAGAGCGAAGCTGAAGCCAAGCGCGCCGCCGAAGCTCTCAAGGAAGCCCAGAAGCTGTTGGAGGGCTTGCGCGGGCAGCAGTCCGGAAATTTGGTCGACAATCTCGAAAAGCAGGCGGAAGAGATCGCCCGCCAGCAGCAGGATTTCGAAGGCCAGTTGCGGCGTGCCTTCGGCAATCCGCAGCAGCGTCCGAATCAGCAGCAGGCGCGGCAGCTCGCCGATGGCCGCCAGGGCCAGATCGATTCTCTCAAGAATCTTGAACAACAGATGCAGAGCGCCGTACGCAACCTGTCCGGAACACAGAGCAAGGCGGCCGGCAAATTGCGCGATGCGCTGGGCGAAATGCAGCAGCAGGAGCTGCCCCGCGACATGCAGCGCAACGCCGACTATATCCGCCGCGGTCTGGGCGAATATGCTGTCATGTCGGAACCCGGCATTACACAAGGCCTCAACAACCTGCGCGATCAGCTGAAGGGTGTGCAGCAGGCCCTGGGCCAGGAAGGCAAGGACGGCAAAGGCGCTGGGCAAGATGATAAGGCGCTGCAGCAGGCCTTGGCCCGGGTCGAGAAGCTCCGCCAGCAAATGGAAGCGTTGGCGCAGCGCGGGCAGCGCGGCCCCGGGAACCAGCAAGGCAATCAGCAAGGTCAACAGGGCCAGCAAGGTCAGCAGGGCCAGCAAGGCCAACAGGGGCAGCAGGGCCAGCAAGGTCAACAGGGCCAACAAGGCCAACAGGGGCAACAAGGCCAACAGGGGCAGGGCGGTGGCAACCAGGCCGGCGGCAACCAGCCCGGCGGCAACCAGCCGGGCGGCTTTCAGCAGGGACAGCTTTCCCGCAACGGCGTCAATGGCGGCAACAACTTCGGGCCGCGCGGCGGCGCGAATACCTGGGGCCCCTATGGCGGCTTCGGCAACAACGACCCGAATCTTCCCTGGGACGGCGGCTTGATCCGTCCTGGCGAATTCGAAGACAACTACCGCCAGACTCTGCAGCAGTTACAAGCCATCGAAGGTCAGATCAAGGACGACCCGGCGGCTGCCAAAGACCTGCAAGCGCTCATTCGCGAGATGCAGCGCCTCAATCCCTTCACCTACGCCAATGATCCCGAGCTATCCTCCCGCATTCAGGCGGCGATGCTCGGCGACATCCAGCAGGTGGAGATGGAGCTTCGCCGCAAAGTGGACGACACCAACGGCGGCAACATCCGGAGCCCCGGTAAAGAGACGGTGACTCCCGGCTTCGAAAACAAAGTCGCCGATTACTTCCGCAAGCTCATGAGCTCGAAGTAACGTCGTCATCGCCGGCTGACGCACCACGCCGCCATCAGCAGCGACAGCGGTAACAGGACATAATTCCCAATCGCCCCCGGCGGCGTGTGGGCGAAGGTTACCGGCTTCACGCGCCCCACCAGCATGCGCAGAAGAATCTCCACAAAGAGCAGCAAGTACATAGCCGGCACCAACGACCGGTAGCGAATCACGACTGCCAGCTGAACGAGCGCATAGATCAGCTGCGCGCTTCCCCACAAGCCAAACGCGAAGACGATGCCGCTCGCGCCCGCCACCGAGAGATCCATGCCCGCAATGCTGCCCGCCCCGCCGTCGGGAGCAAACACGTGAATGCAGCTTCGGACGAGACTGATGGCCGCCAGCACCGCGAATACCGCCACCGGAACCTTGCCGCCGCGAATCGTGTTATCGGCTTGCGTGGGAAGCAAGACCGCCATGGGGCTCCTCCGTGGACCTTCCTGTAACATGGCGTTATTGTATGAAAATTTCGATCCTCGACGATTACTTCGATACCCTCCGCACCCTTCCGTGCTTTCGCAAGCTCGATGGGCATGAAATCGAGATCTGGAACGATCATGTCGACGACGTCGGCGTGCTGGCCGGGCGGCTGCGGGAAACCGAGGCGCTGGTGCTGATTCGCGAGCGGACCAGGATCACCACCGCCTTGCTGGAACGCCTTCCGAAATTGCGGCTGATCAGCCAGCGCAGCGTCTATCCGCACATCGATATCGAAGCCTGCACGCGGCTCGGCGTCATCGTCTCCTCGAACATGCATGCGGGAACTCCCTCCTACGCCACCGCCGAGCTGACCTGGGGGCTCATTCTCTCGGCCGTACGGCGCATCCCGCAGCAGGCGGCCGCTTTGAAGTCGGGTGTCTGGCAGACCGGCGTCGGCCGCAGTCTGCGCGGCCTGACGCTCGGCATCTACGGCTACGGCCGCATTGGCGAGACGGTCGCCGGTTACGGCAAAGCGTTCGGTATGCGGGTGCTGGTCTGGGCCACAGCCGCGTCGCGTCAGCGCGCGGGCGCGCAGGGTTATTCCGCCGCGGCGTCGAAGGAGGCTTTCTTCCAAGACTGCGATATCATCTCGCTGCACATGCGTCTGGTGGACGCAACCCGGGGAATCGTGACCTTCTCCGACCTGGCGCGTATGAAACCCACGGCCCTGTTAGTGAACACGAGCCGGGCGGGACTGATTGAACCGGGCGCTCTGGTTCGCGCCCTCGAACAGGGACGTCCGGGCATGGCCGCGGTCGATGTATTCGAGCACGAGCCCATGACCGATCGCCGTCATCCGCTTCTGGCAAGCGACAACGTAATTTGCACCCCGCACATCGGGTACGTCACCCGCGAAGAATACGAAATCCAGTTCGCCGATATCTTCGACCAGATCACGGCATACTGTTCCGGGGGCCCGATCCATGTTGTCAACCCGGCGGCTCTGCAGCATCCCGGTGAATAAGTTGCTCTATCCTTGAGTTTCGAGGGCAGTTGCACATTTACCGTAAACTCGATATAGTTTAGGGTATATGAAGACCAGCAGTGGCCTCTGGAAGGAGTGTCTGCAGGGGCGCATCGCGCAGCCGCTTGCCTCCGAACTCGATAAGTTCGAGAGCGAAGTGCTCCTCAAAAAGGCCGGCAAGATGGACGACAAGGTCTTCGCCGAAACACGCCTCCGGCGGGGATCCTATGGCCAGCGCTACGACAACGGCCAGCGTCACGACGGCAAACAGACCCAAAAGCTCAGCTATCCCAGCGACAACACCAAAGGCCCGGGCACGATGTGGGATGCACCCGGAATGCAGCGCATCAAGATTCCATACGGCGGCTTGAACGCGGCGCAGCTCGAAACGCTCGCCGAGCTTGCCGAGGAATATTCCGACGGCATTGCGCACGTCACCACGCGCCAGGATTTTCAGCTGCACTTCATCCACATCGAAGACACCCCTGCAATCATGCGGCGTCTTGGCGCCGTCGGCATCACCACCCGCGAAGCCTGTGGCAATTCGCTGCGCAATGTCACCGGCTGCCCGATTGCGGGGGTCTGCCGCACGGAGGCTTTCGACGTCACGCCGTACGCTCACGCCCTTGCCTGGCACCTGATCGGCCATCCCGATACGCAGGAGTTCGGCCGCAAGTTCAAGATTTCGTTTTCCGGCTGCGCCGAAGAGGCCTGCGCGCTGGCGCACATTCACGACATTGGCGCCGTGGCCAAGATCCAGGACGGCCAGCGCGGCTTCGCCTTTTATGTCGGCGGCGGGCTGGGCACCGTTCCGCAGCAGGCCAAGCTGATGTCTGAGTTCGTCTCCGAAGAGGAGATGCTCCCGCTCACCCAGGCCATCTGCCGCGTGTTTGCGCGCCTTGGGGAAAAGAAAAACCGCAACACGGCCCGCTTGAAGTTTGTGATTCAGAAGATGGGTCTGGACGAGTTCAAGCGCGTGGTGATGGAAGAGCGCAAGACCCTCAGGCCCGAACCGCGCTGGACCGAGTATCTGAAAGACGTGGCCGCCTATCGCGAAGAATCCAGCAAGCCGTCCGCGCTGCTGCAGATTTCCGGCCCGGCTGACGCGGAATTCGACCGGTGGCGCCGCACCAACGTCTACCAGCAGAAGCAGTCCGGCTACACCACCGTCACGATCGCGCTGCCGCTCGGCGACATCACCTCCGATCAGTTGCGCGCCTTGGCCGACATAGCCCGGCGGTACACGAAGGAAACGGTGCGCTCCACCGTCGAGCAGAACATGGTTCTGCGCTGGGTGAGCGAGGCGGACCTGGTCGCGCTGTACGCCGACCTGAAAGCAGCCGAGCTTGCGCAGGCCGGCGCCGGAACCATCGTCGACGTGGTCTCCTGCCCCGGTACCGATACCTGCAAGCTGGGAATTTCTTCGTCGCGCGGCCTGGCCGCCGAGCTGCGTTCCCGCCTGCTCGCCAAAGGCTACGAGCTCGACGAGGCTATCCGCGGCCTCCACATCAAGATCAGCGGCTGCTTCAATTCCTGCGGCCAGCATCACGCCGCCGACCTCGGTTTCTACGGCATGAACCGGACCAAGAACGGCTACACGGTGCCGCACTTCCAGGTTGTGCTCGGCGGCAAGTGGCAGGAAAACGCCGGCGCCTACGGCCTCGCAATCGGCGCGGTGCCATCCAAGCGCATCCCCGAAGTGGTCGACCGCATAACCTCCCGTTACCTCGCCGAGCGCCAGAACAGCGAGAGTTTTCACAACTACGCCAAACGCATTGGCAAAGCGGCGCTGAAGGCGATGATCGACGACCTGGGATTTGTGCCGCCGCACGAGGTGGACCCGGGTTTCTACGTCGACTGGTCCGATGCCCGCGAGTACACCATCGGCGACATCGGCATCGGCGAGTGCGCCGGCGAAGTCGTCACCGCGATCGAATTTCAACTGACGGCCTGCGAGCGCGAAGCATTCGAAGCGCAACTGGCTCTGGAGGCCGGCGATGTCCCGAAAGCCGCCCGCACCGCCTACGAATCGATGCGCAACGCGGCCCAGGCGCTGCTCGCCTGGCGCGTCGTCCCGCACGAAATGACCGCCGAGGGCATTTTCGAGGCCTTCAAGCGGGCCTTCTACGACACCGACCTGTTCCTGGATCCGTTTGTCGGCGGCAAGTTCGCACATTATTATTTCTCCGCGCACGAGCAGCGCGAGCAATCCTACGATGCCGAGAAGGCACACCGCTTGATTGAAGAGGCGCAGCTCTTCATCGAAGCCTCGCACGCCTTTTATGGGCGCTTGAGCACGCAGAAAGTACCGGCCTTCGCCTGATGGACATTCAACACTTCCGAGTGAAGCTGTTCGCCACCGTGGACAGCCATCCTCGCCTGAGCGACGCGATTCCGGTCTTTCACCGCTGGATCCAGAACAAGACGCTGCCCGAAATGATGATCGACGTTTCCGACTACGAGCACGTCCCCTCGGGGCCAGGCATCATCCTGGTATGCCACGAAGCAATCTACAGCCTCGACAAACTGGGCCTGGTCTACAATCGCCGCACGGCGCTCAACGGTTCGGTCGAGGACCGACTGCAGCAGGCCGTGAAGTCGGTTGAATCAGCCGCAGAGCTGCTCGAAAAAGAGCCCGAGTTCTCCGGCAAGCTGCGTTTCAACCGCAATGCCTGGGAAGTGGCGGTGAATGACCGAATGCTGGCGCCCAATACCGAAGCGACCTGGAAGTCGCTGGAGCCGGTACTCCGGAAGGTATTCGATTCCGTGATCGGCGCCGGCAAATACACGCTGCAGCATCACGCCGATCCGCGTGAGCTGTTTCGCGTTACGGTTGCACCGTAACCTTCACCTTCGCCGTGGTCCAGCAGCACTGGAACCCTCCGCCGCCTTCGCCGGAGTAATCGTTCGCGGTCACATTCAGCATGTACTCGCCGGGCTGGGTGAAAGTCACGGTCGTGGTCGATTTGCCGGTGAACGCCGCCTGAATATCCTTGCGCTCGATCTTCTCGATATCGGGCTTGGTCTTCGAGAATTTCACTTCGCCCGGCCCGCGGTACTTGCTCCACGTCAGCACCACGGGGCCGCCCAGGTTCCGCGGCGGCGCCCCGGAGGAAGTCGTCAACTTAGCGTCGTCTGACGGGAAGATGGTCAGTTGCAGCGGTACGCCCACCTTGGCCGTGCGGTTCACCGTCAGCCCCTGCGGCCCCTGCACAATGGGCCCGTGCTCGTCAAAACTGAGCACCGGCGGCGTGTTGTGCACGGCGGCCTCTTCGAAGGGCGAGATTTCGTAGTCCACCTTGAGGTCGGCGGGAATCACCATGGTCTGGCCGTTAGCCACGATCGTCCAAGTGAGTTTTTTGTCGCCGAAATCCGCCGGCACCTTGATGGCGAAAATCCCCCACTGCCGGCCCGACAGGAAATGCGTGGGCTGGCCCTGATCGGGACCGCCCGGCTCGATGCGGTTATTCGGCCCGATCGGAATGTCCATTTCCTGCTCGGCGTTCCGGTTGAAATATCCAAGCAGCAGGCTGTAGGTGCCGTCCGGGTTCTTGAACCAGCCTTCAAAGGAGCCGGTCACGCTGGCGCCGGAGTCGTGCCGCGGCTCGAGAGGAAGCTGCGCCGAGAGAACCATGGCGCAGGCCCCGGCGAGCCCGGCCAGTTTCCAGAGTTTTGCCGACATGGCTACCGGGCCGGACGCGCGTCGCTGATCTGCTTCTTGCCGTGGTGGGCGGCCCATTCGTTGTAGTCTTCGTCGCTGATATAGGTGACGTTCATCCACGCGTGGCCCATTTCGTCGACGGTGCGGTCGCCAAAGCCCACCCACTGATCGGGATTCGGGTTGTTCGGGTTGGCCCGGGTGTTGTCGTACCACGCCGTGACCTTGATGATGGTGCCCTTGGGCAGCACAGGCGCCGCATCATCGTCGTAGATGTAGTTCGTCATCCAGTTGAAGTTGAACTTGCCGACGTAGCTGACCACTTGCGTGCTGCCGTCGGGGAGGATGGCTTCCACTTCCATCGCTTTGCCGCGCAGATGCATGTGCGGCTGGAAGTTTTCGAGAATCGCCGGACGCGGCAGAACGGTGTAGTTCTGGAACTCGGCGATCGTGTTGGGATTGATGTCGACCAGACGGTCGCGGTCGGAACCCTTGACTGCCTGGAAGGGCGTCAGGTAGGTGCGGTATTTCGGCTCCTGGCCTTTCGGATAGAGCCAGATGCCGAGATCGACCTGGTCTTCGATCTGTTCGCCGACGGCGTGGATATGAATATCCCAAGAAATTTTCGAGCCGGGCATGAGGAGCTTACCGGTGTTGGGGCGGTAGAGGTCATAGCCCTTGCCGATCGCCCATTCCATGAGCATGGCGCGCCCGCGCAATTCCGCGGTGGTGCCGGGCAGGATGGAATCGGGGTCATCCTGCGCCAGATAAGCGACCGCGTGATGCGTCGTCTTGCGGGCGGCCAGAGTGCTGGGCCGGATCTCGACGGCCTTCACCCACCGAGCTTCCGTGATCGGAATGTCTGCCAGCGGCCGCCACCAGACATCCTGGTGATGCGCGGCCATGGTGTACGGCTCGGACTTGATCACGAGGTCGGGCTGGCCGAGTTCCTTCGCGGCCTTCCACTCATCCGCTGCCGGCCATACTTTCGCAGCCGGCATGTCTTTGGCGTTGCCAAGGGGCGCACCGGCGTCCACCCAGCCGGCGATGGTATCGATCTGACCTTGCGAGAGCGACATGTCGTTCTTGAACTTCTTCACGCCGACGGTCGGGTCGATGTGCCACGGCGGCATCTGGTGCGTGATGACGCGCTCGCGGATGGCTTTGGCCCAGGGGCGGGTTTCCTCATAAGTGACCAGCGACATGGGCGCCATAGAACCTTTGTGATGGCACTCCTGGCACTTTTCCTGAAGAATGGGAGCGACGTCTTTGGCGAAGGTGGGCTGGGCGGCGCCCTCGGCGGCGCATGCCGGAAGCGCAACGAGGGCGCCGAACGCCAGCGCGGGGATGCCGAAATTCCGGCCTAACTTCAACATGGAATGGATCATACGAGGACTCCTTTCAGGCTTGGTCCCGCTCGTAAACCGACCGCTTGATAGTCTAAATCCCGCCGCGTCTCGTTGTCAAAGGCAGAGTTTGCCGATTTCGCGGAGGAGCAAGTCGAGCTCGTCGTCGGTCGAATAGAAGTGCGGGGCGATGCGGATGCCGGCTCCGGGGCGGTAGTCGACCAGGAAATCGCGGCGGGACAGCTCGCGCGTGATTTCGTCGGCGCGAGGCACGTCGATGATGACCGTGCCGCCGCGCTCGCAGGGGTTGCGCGGGCAGCGGACAGCGAATCCGGCTTCCAGCGCCAGTTCGATCAAGTGCGCGGTCTGGCGCATCGACTTGGCGCGGATGCGTGCGACGCCGACTTCGTGGATGATTTCGTAGCCGGCGCGCGCGGCATAAAGCGCGGGAATGGAGGGCGTGCCATTGAGGAAGCGAAAGCTGTCTTCGGCGTAGTCGATGGCGCCCGGATCGAAGGCGAAAGGGTCCTTGTGCGCCATCCAGCCGGTGACGCGCGGGCGCAGCTCATTCCAGAGCTCGCGGCGCACGTAAAGATAGCCGGCGCCGGGGCCGCCGCAGAGCCATTTCACGGAGCCGCCGGTGGCGAAATCGAGGCCGAGTTCGCGCACGTTGAGAGGGACGGTGCCGGCCGAATGATAAACGTCGGCGATGATTTTGGCGCCGACTTCGTGGGCGCGGCGGGCGATGGCGGCGAGATCCTGCAGGTACGCGCTGCGGAAAATCACGTGGGAAACGGAGACGAGTTGCGTCTCTTCGTCGATGGCAGCCAGGAGTTTTTCGAGCGGAACGGTGATGCCGTCGGATGACGGAACGGTGACCACGCGAGCGCCGGTGCGCGCGAGCTCGCGATAGATGTAGAGGTTCGAGGGGAAGTTCAGATCCTCGGTGACGATCTTGTTGCGGCGGCCGGTCCAATCGAAGCAGGAGAGAACGATGGACTGGCAGACCGAGACATTGGGATGCATGACGACTTCGCCGGGACCGGCGCCGATGATCTGGCCGATCAAGTTGCCGACGCGGACGGGCATCTCCCACCAGCCTTCCTCCCAGGCGCGGATGCCGCGCGTGGCCCAGGTGTCGGCGTAGGCGGCGAGATTGTCGCGGGTGCGGGCCGGCATGGCGCCAAGCGAGTGGCTGATGAGATAGACGGTGCGGGCGAGGATGGGGAATTCCTTGCGCCAGGCGAGCAGGTCGTCAGTCATTTGCGTGGTTCCGGGGCGGGCTTGGGAAACGATCGTTGCGGAATTTGGTAAAGATTCATTGCAAAGAAACGGGTTGGCTCCCCGCCTCCGCTTGGTACCAAGGGGAGCGTACGAGTCCGGTTTGATGACGCCGCCGCCGGTTCGTGAGGAAATGGCGTAGATTCGTTCCCACGACCCCATTATCCTCCGGGGGGCCTAGGAAACCGGAATCGGGGAAGCTGGTTTTCGACTGCAAGCTACTGGTGCGGGGGGAGATGGAAGTCTTTTTTTCGCTGGTGACACCCGTTCATGGGCGCTTCCACGCGAAGTAAACCGGGATGCCGGCGGCCATGATGAGGGTGGCCATGAGGGAGGGGCCGGGGGTGGCGATCAACGTATTCACAATGAAGCCGACGGCTACGGCAAGAAACAAAAGTAGCGTGACGGGATAGCCCCACATGGAGTAGGGGCGCGGGCGGCCGGGATCGCGGCGGCGCAGGACGAGGAGGCCGGCCGCCGTCAAACCATAGAAGACCCAGGCGGCGAACATGGCGTACGAGGCGAGCGTTTCATACGTGCCGGTGAGCACGAGCAGGGCGGACCAGCCGCCGAACCAGAGGATGGCGCAGTGCGGGGTCTGGTAGCGCGGGTGAATCCGGGCGAAGGCGCTGGGGAAGAGGCCGTCGCGCGCCTGGGCGAAATACAGGCGCGGGGAGGTCATGGTCCAGCCGTTGGCGGAGCCGGTGATGGACATGAGCACCGTGAGGGCGACGAGGGAAGCGCCGAGCGGGCCGAGTGCGCGCCCGGCGGCGGCTGCACCGACGCGGTCGCTGGCGGCGATTTCGGGGATCGTGAGCACCCGCAGGTAGGCCAAGTTGGTCAGCACATAGACAGCCATGACGAGCGCGATGCCGATGGCGAGGGCGAGTGGGAGATTGCGTTTGGGGTTGCGGACCTCGCCGGCCACGAGGCTGAGGGTAATCCATCCATCGTAGGCGAGGACGCCGGAGATCATGGCGACGCCGAAGCCGCGGAAGGAGAACGGTGCGGAAGTCAAGGGCGCGGGGGCGTGGGCGGGATGCGCGAACGCGCCGAGAACGAGGATGGCCAAGCCCAGCAGCTTGAGGAACGTGAAGGTCTTCTGTACGGCGGCGCCGGCGGTGACGCCGCGGTAGTTGATAAAGGTGACGGCGGCGATCAGCGCGAGAGCGATGACCGTGCGGAGCGGCGGGGCGATCGGAACAAAATAGGCCAGGTAGGTGGCGAAGTTGATAGCCAGCCAGGCGACGCTGGCGGTGAGCGTGGTGAAGAACAGGGTCCAGCCGCAGAGGAAGGCCCAGATCGGGCCGTAGGATTCGCGGAGGTACACGTACTCGCCACCGGTGGCAGGCATCATGGCGCCGAGCTCGGCGTAGGCGAGCGCGCCGAAGAACGAGAGAACGCCGGTAAAGATCCAGACGGCGAGGATGGCGGGAGTGGAGGTGACGCTGCGCGCGACGAGATTCGGAACGAGAAAGATTCCGGAGCCGATCATGGTGCCGGAAATGATGGCGACCGAATCGACGAGGCCGAGACTGCGGGGAAGTTCGGCTTCGCGGGCGGGCTGCATCGCGGGGCGTCAGGCCGTGGCCGCGCGGTCACCCGCGATGACGACTTCGCTGATCTGGATGTTGGGCTGAATGTTGGTGTAGTTGGGAACGTCGGCCATGAATTCCGCGGCATGCGCGGCAAAGGACGCCTGGAATGCGTCGACGGAGTCGAAATAGATGTGGCCCATGGCGATGAATGGCGGCTTCGAGCCCGGAGTTGCGCCGGCAAGGCCGTGCTCGACGGCGATTCCTTTGCAGGCTGCGCCGATTCGGGATTGAACCAGGGGCATGTGGCGGTCGCGATAGTAATCGATATCGAAGCGGGCGCCTTCCTGATGCGGGTAGAACACACTGACCTTGATCATAGGTCTGCCAGTATACGCGATTTCGGGGCCGGTGATATGCTTATCCGCATGTTCTCTCGAATTCTGCGTCTGGTTCCCGCGGTGGTAGCGTTTGCGGCGCTGGTTGTTTTGCCGTTCATCGGCGCGCAAACGAAACGGCCGCCAAAAGTGAAATCGGTGCGGCTGTATGTGCTCGATTGTGGCGTGATTACCGGAGTGAGCGGGGCCGGATTCGGCTTCAAGGACGGCGACTTGGCCACGACCGACATGGTGACGCCGTGCTTTCTGATTGTGCATCCGCGCGGGACGCTGATGTGGGACACAGGCGAGATCGCGGACAGCGCGGTGAAGACCGACGGCACGCCGACCAAGCAGGGGGCGTTCACCGTGACGCGGCCGCTGCTGCCGCAACTGGCGGCGATCGGGTACACGCCGGCGAACATCACGTACCTGGCGCTATCGCACTATCACGGGGACCACGTGGCCAACGCCAACGCATTCGCGGGGACATCGACGTGGCTGGTGCAGCAGGTGGAGCGGGACGCGATGTTTGCGCCGCCGCCGGCAAATCAGAAGAAAGGCGCGGGGACACCGAACGCAGCGCTCTATGGCGAGCTGAAGAACGCGAAGGCGATGATCCTCAAAAACGAAGATCACGACGTGTTCGGCGATGGGACGGTGGTGATCAAGTTCACGCCAGGGCATACGCCGGGACACCAATCGCTGTTCCTGAAGCTGGCGAAGACGGGGCCGGTGCTGCTATCGGGGGATCTGTACCATTACCCGGAAGAGATGACGATGCACAAGGCGCCGGGATTCGACTTCAACCAGGAAGAGACGTTCCAGAGCCGCGCGAAGATGGAGGAGTTCGTGAAGCAGACTCACGCGCAGCTATGGATCCAGCACGACGCCACGGCAGGCAAGACGCGGAAGATTGCGCCGGAGTATTACGAGTAGGGGCGGGCGTCGAAATCATCGTGACCTTCGCCAGCCGACTGACTGTCGAGCCGGCTTCGAACCAGATGTTCACGGGCCACGGACTCATCGTCGACGCTCTCGAAGAGATTTGAGCGGGGAGTGAGATTTTCGTGGCTGGAACTACGCGAGTCCCATGGTCACATGCTGAGCTCGTAATTGCGTGCGGACTGTACTTCACCTTGCCCTTTGGGCAAATGCATTCGCGGAACCCGAGGATTGTTGAGGTCGCTCGCCTTTTGGGGAGAACCCCTTCCAGTGTCGCGATGAAACTCGTGAACTTCGCGTCTTTGGATCCTGAACAGCGTGCGCGGGGCATCCGAGGGCTTGCGGGCCATAGTCGTGCGGATGAGCAGGTCTGGGCGGAGTTCAATAGCAAGTGGGAACAAATGTCGCTGCTCAGCGAAACAACGCTAGAGGACGTGCGAGCAGCGAAGGGACAGCCTAAGCGGGCGGGCGATTTGACGGAATACCGCGGGGAAGCCCAGACCGAGGCTGCGCGAAACGTAAAAGTACGGATCATGCAGGGGTACTTTCGAAAGGTAGTGCTCGCTGCTTATGAGTCCAGATGCTGTGTTACAGGCAATCCCATCCCCGATTTGTTGGTGGCCAGCCATATCATGCCGTGGGCTGACTTCCCAAAGGAGCGGCTGAATCCGAGAAACGGACTCTGCTTAGCTGTCCACTTTGACCGAGCATTTGATCGTGGGTTGATCGCCTTCGATGAGAATCTTAGGTTGGTTCTTAGTACGGTCCTGAAGCGCTGTGTGCCTAATGAGGCAATCGAATCGGAATTCGTACGTCGCGAGGGTCGGCCGTTGATTCTTCCAGAGCGTTTCTCGCCAGACGGAGACTTCTTGGCATATCATCGACGTCGGATTTTTGAGCTGGGCTAGTCAGAAGGGGGATCGCATGCCAGACGCGCATAGCCTAGTCGGACGAAAGGTTAGGTCGCTCAAACCGGACTTGGATCACGATGAGTACGATCGGGAGCGGTTAGTCCTCGTGGGATCGATGGGCGTGATTTGGCGTATCAACCACGTAGATGCGGCTGGCGAAAGACACTTTGACGTTCTCTGGGACGGCGGAGCGTGGACCGTCTACTCAGAGACCGAGGTGACGCACGACCTGCGTCTTTTATGACGGCGATTGGCTCCCGTTCATAGAAAGAGAGGACGGTTGAAGATCCGGCGTCTATGGGAACGGGTTTACTAGCGGCTTGAGCTCGGCTTGCGCGGGGTAGCGGTCCACATCGAGGGCTTTGCAGACGATGTCGTACCAGCCGCTGGTGCCGATCATGTCGACAATGCCGCGCT
>CAYTJD010000007.1:0-43213 GCA_964438005.1 uncultured Solibacteraceae bacterium
CCGATGCGATTTTCCGCCGGGCGAAGTCCGTGGCCGCCGAACGCGGGATTCCGCTCCGGGAGTTTGTCACGGAAGCGGTGAGAGAGAAGCTGGCGGCGGGCGCCAAGACTACCGAAAAGGCGTGGATGAAGTATTTCGGCAAACTGAAACATCTGCACAAGGAAACCGTGCGCATCAACCGTCTGATGGAAGAGGACTCGGAAAGGATCGACCCGGAGATGTGGAGTGATTCTGGACACTAAGGCGCTGTCCGGCGCTGCTGACGGAGACCCGGGAGTACTCCAAGTCATTGGCAGAGCGGAACGGATCGCGGTTCCCGTCATTGTTTTAGGGGAGTACCGGCTCGGGGTTGCCCAGTCGCGGCATCGCAGGGAGTACGAGGAATGGCTCCGGGAATGGGTTGCGGCGGTGACCGTGGTCGACGTCGACCGGGAGACGACGTATCACTACGCAAAGATCGGACTGGAGCTGAAGAAGATTGGCAAACCGATTCCCTCCCATGATCTCTGGATTGCGGCGTTGTGCGGGCAGCATGCACTGCCTCTGCTGAGCCAGGACCGCCATTTCGATGTCGTGTCCGGACTCAAGCGGCTTGCATGGTAATCCTGCCGCAGCCCAACTCTGGTGCTCCGCGCTATTGGCGGTCCTTCGCGTCGGCGATACAGTCGGCCGCATTCGCGAACGACGTCCCGTCGGCGCGCGCGAAATGCCGCCACTTGGTTCCGGCGCAATCGAATTCGGCTAATGGGGGCGTTCGAGCTGGAGTCAGTTCAAAACTCTGAGTCGTTCCACCAATCGTTGCAGTGAGCAATCGCCGCCGGCCTTCGTCGTAGGTTCCATGGTGCTCGCTATTCTCCTGAACGACCCCGATGCCTTTCGCGAACCAGCGATTGATAAACGTACCGGAGCCGGCGCGCGTGGTGAGGCGAAAGGTCGATCCGTTCGGCGGGCCGTACGGATCGGCATTCAGGCTGACGGCAGTCCAGATAAAATCCGGGTCGAGCCCCCGGCTTGGAATGCGGCCCCAGGTCATCCCTACCGTCAGCGGAAAACAGAAGTCTGCCGGCACGGCGCCGCGCAGCAGTTCATCGTGATAGGTCGCGCGCGTGTGGCCATAGCCTGGCAGAATCTTTGCCTCACCGACATCCTGTCCATCCAGAATGTAGATGCAGTTGCGGAAGATCAGCAGATGCGACTCGCGCGGAACGCGGCGTGCTGCATTGTTCGCCGCGATGAAATCGGGTGATGTGGCGTCGCTGATTACGCGATTGCGCCTCGTCACGAGAGTTCCCCCCAATTCGGCATCAGGCGCGATGCTGACAATGGTTTCCTCTGCCGTCCATCGTTCGAAGCTGGGATGAGCCGGATCGCCGCCGAGGGAATCATTTTGCCAAGTCCAGGAGTTGCCGACTTCGAGCGGATACCAGGACAGGACCGCGTCCTGTGCGTGACCCGGCGCGCCGTCAGCGATTAACAGAAGCAAGAGGCACAACTTCATTCCGACTTAATTCCCGGCGTTCCTTTACCTATTATGCTAGAAGCGCGTCTTCGGTCCGTTGTATGATGGGGTCGTTTGAAATCTGGGCAAGCGAGTGAGGATCGTGGCTTAGGAGCAGGAGATCCGCGGTTCGAGGCCGCGACCGCTCACCATGCCTTCGAAGCGAGGGGACAATGAAGAAACGATCAGTTCGCGCGTTGCTGGCCGCGGTTTCCGCCGGGCTCGTCTTGTGTCTTGCCACGGCAGCTCCCGCGGGGCAGAACGCTCCGATCCGGGCTTTCGTCTCCAACGGCGTGAAGACGGTGATCGACGAGGTGCGGCCGCAGTGGGAAAAGGCGGCGGGGCATCCGGTCTCCTTCGAGTTCGGCACCACGGCGGCGCTGAAACAGAAACTGGAAGCCGGGGAGGCGTTTGATGTCGCGGTGCTGACGTCGGAGGCCATCGCGGATCTAGTGAAGGATGGAAAAATCGCGGGCGCGTCGCGCGCGGAACTGGCGCGGTGCGGGATCGGCATGGGCATGCGCACGGGAGAGGCCAAGCCGAATATCCGGACAGCGGATGCGCTCAAGCAGACTCTACAGAAGGCACAGTCGGTTTCTTTTGCGTCGGAGGGCGCCAGCCGGGCCTTTCTCGACAAGATGTTCGAGCAGTTCGGCATCGCGGGCGACATGAAAGCCAAAACAGTGCTGACGCCGAGTTCGGTCAAATCGAATGAACTGGTGCGCGACGGGAAGGCGGAGTACATCCTGACGCTGGTCAGCGAGATTCTGCCGGCGGCGCCGGGCGTGGAACTGGTTGGGGCGCTGCCGAAAGAAGTGCAGAGTTACGTCAATTTCGCCGCGGGCGTGAGCGCGAAGAGCGGCAACGTTGAGGCCGGCAAAGCGATGATCGAGTTTCTGAAGAGTTCGACGGTGTCGGCGGTGTTCCGGGCTAAGGGGCTGGAGACGCGGTAGGTCTCTAACTCCGCGCTCACGCGACGCGGCTGAAGCCGCGGCTTACTGGCGGCGGAAGACGGACTCGTCTTTCAGGAGTTTTTCATAGCGCGCCGGGTCCTGATTGTTCTCTTCGCATTCGTATTCGCGCAGGCGGGTGCCTTCGCGGCGCATGATGCTGGTGCGAAAAACCCAGGGGCGAGTGAGCACCTTCGGATCTTCCATGGTGGCATCGTAGTCGATGCGGTCGCGGTCGACCATCGAGTAGCGCTCGATGACGTGCAGCGCCTCGGTGTGGAACGTGCCGGCGCCGATCAGCCAGGAGCGGTCGTTGAAGCCGGTGACATCGACCACGAGCGTATCGCCTTCCCAATGGCCGACGGAATCGCCCAGGAAGGTCGGTTCGAGGTCGTCGGGATGCTTGGCGTTCATGGCAATGATGCGGTGCGAATTCATGTATTCGTACACCATGACGATGGTTTTGGGCGTCTGAACGATCTGCATGGGGAACAAGCCGACCGAGGTGACGCGCGGGACGCCGGGTTTGAAGCAGAAGGCGGTGGGATCGTCGATGGCGCGGCGATTGAAGGACTCGAGGACCTTCTTGGCGGCCCAATCCTGGTACGGAGCGGGTTGGCGGACAGCGCGGGCGGCTTGCAGCGCGGCGGCGGGAGGAGCAGCCGGATTGGCGCTCTGATCGATGTTCCCTTCTTCCCAGGTGCCGCGCCGATTGCTAGCGGGCTGAAAGACGCCGGAGAGGTCGGGCTTGCCGTCGGCGGCTCGCGGCACAGGGTAGATCTTAGGCGCCTGTTGGCTCTGGGCGGCGAGGGCCAGGGGCAGTAACGCGAGGGTCAGCCAGTGGTTCTTCATGACGCGCATCTCCTCGGCGCTCAGGGTTGATCGACGGCGGGCAAGTTGCCGCCATCGCCGGTGCCGGCCGGTGGTCCCGAGAACAGCTTCTTGCCATCGGCGAAAGTAACCTCGCGGGAGTGCGCCCAATTCGTGCCGTCGCGCGCGCGCCAGCCGAACACGGTGATGGTATCACCGGGTCTCATGGTGACTTCCCGCTTCCAGCCGGTGCGGTAGAGGACGTTCGGCGGGAAGCCTTCGAATTTCCAGTTGGCCACGTTGCCATTGGTGTCCTTCACGTCCATGAAAAAGAAGATGTGGGGATTGGCCCATTCGACCCTGGTGACTACACCGGTGAGGGTGATCGGTTTATTGGCGTCATACTCGGCGCCGAAGGAATGGTGAGCCCACGTGGGCGCAGCCAAGAGGATCGCGGCGGCAAGGGGGATCCAGAGCTTCATGTCTGGGGAGTTTATCGGATTGTGGCGGAGGGGGACAAGGGGTTGTTCAATGTATTGAACAAATGCGGCGGGGCGGCGCGGGCCTCAGAAGCGGGCCCGGCGGGAGATTTCACGGCCGGCGGCTTTGACTCGTTCGATCAGGAGATCCCGATCGGCCCAGGCGGCTTCCGCCAAGCCTCCGTTTAGAGCCACGCCGGCGCTGACCTCGCCAGCAACGCCGTGGATCGGCGCGGCTAGCGAGCGCAGTCCCGACCGATGTTCTTCGTCGGCCGACGCGTAGCCTTGCCGGCGAACCAGATCGAGCTCGCGAAACAGGCGTGCGCGGGACGTGATGGTTTTTCGCGTGTAACGCGGCAGGCCGTGCTGCGCGATGACGTGCAAGACCTGCTGCCGGGGAAGGTGAGCCAGGAGGACTTTGCCGAGCGCCGTCGAGTGGGCGGACAACTCACGGCCGATATCGCGGTCCTCGCGCTTACGGTATCGGCGCGAAGTGGCGGCCCAGCGGAGGGGAAGCTCGGCGGCTCCCTCGACGGCGTCGCGGACGAATTCGGAGCCCTCGACGCGGTCGATGATCAAGACGCGGCCGCGCTCGAGGACGCCAATTCCGGCGGACAGGCCGGTCTCGCCGGTCAACCTGTAGAGAGCCGGTTCGGCGATGGAACGGAGGCCGATCTCGCGCAGCGCTCCGTGGGCGAGGGCCACCGTGGTCAGACCGATCTTATAGCGGCCGGATGCGTCATCGCGCGCCAGATAACCCCGCTTCCAGAGGCGCTCCACGATATAGGAACAAGTGCTCTTCGGGATGGCGAAGCGGCGGCTGAGCTCCGCATGGCGCAAGCCGCCGGGGGTCTGTTCCAGGATCTCGAGGATGGCGAGGGCGCGCTCGAGGGAGTTGGTAGCCGGCTTCATCGGCGAGACTGCTAACAGGATACAGCGCGGGCACCAAGAAAGGGCGCGGTGGAGCGTCTGATACACTGAGCTTCGAGGCAACGGTTCCGGCCCGAGACATGTCCGCGATCGATTCGAAGCGAATCCAGGGAGCATCGAGCGAGGTTGCCCGTGATATCAACAGGCGCATCGTGCTGAACCTGATTCGCACGCGGCAGCCGATTTCGCGGGCGGATCTAGCGCGGATTTCGGGGCTGCAGCGCTCGACCATTTCGCTGATTGTCGAAGCGCTGGTGGACGAGAATTGGGTGATTGAAGGCCCGACGGGACGGCTGCCGCGCGGCCGGCGTCCGACGTTTCTGCGGCTGAATGACGATCGGGTGATTATCGGTGTGGACATCCGGCCCACGCAGACGGCGGTGGCACTGGCCAATGTGAACGGGAAGTTCACGTCGCAGGAGGTGATGGATACACCGGCCGATACGAAGGCGGGCGTGGCCGCCCTCATTCAACGGATTCAAGCGCTGGTGCGGTCGAGTCCCGGCAAGAAGATCGAGGGAATCGGAATCAGCGTGCCCGGCCGGCCGAGCGCGGGAC
This sequence comes from uncultured Solibacteraceae bacterium, assembly GCA_964438005.1. Classification (GTDB taxonomy): domain Bacteria; phylum Acidobacteriota; class Terriglobia; order Bryobacterales; family Bryobacteraceae; genus PSRJ01. The sequence goes on from CAYTJD010000007.1 coordinate 5,226, forward strand.
ATCTGGTGTTCGCACCCAATCTCAAGTGGAGCGACTTCGACATTCGCGGCGCTATCAGCAAGGCCACCGGGCTGGAGGTGGAGCTCGAGAACGCGGCCAATGCGTGCGTGCTGGCCGCAGTGTGGTTCGACCGGATGGAATCGGTTCGCAATATGGTGGTAGTGACGGTCTCGGAAGGAATCGGCGCCGGCATTCTGATCAACGGCCAACTGGCGCGCGGGTTGAATGGGATGGCGGGAGAGTTCGGACATGTGCCGCTTGATCCGGAAGGGCCGCGCTGCGGGTGCGGAGGCCGTGGCTGCTGGGAAGTGTTTGCCTCGAACCGCGCTGCTTTGCGTTACTACCACGAATCGGTGGCGGCGGCAGAAGGCTTGAGCTTTCCCGACCTGCTGAGTCTCGCTGAGCAGGGCAATGCGCGCGCCGTCAAAGCTTTGGACAAGATGGCGCATTATCTGGGGCGGGGCATGCGCATGATTGTGGCGGCCCTGGCGCCCGAGCGGATCATTGTCATCGGCGATTTAACGCGATCGTGGCACCGGTTTGGCCCGGTGATTGAGGCCGAGGTGCAGGCGCAGGCGCTGCCCGGAGGCGTGGCGCCACGCCTGATTCCGGCACACGAAGACGGCATGGCCCGGTTGCGCGGAACGGTGGCGCTGGTACTGCAGAAGGATTTCGGCGCTGTCCGGGAACTAGCCCTATAAAATTCTTTCGGATCTGAATAGCAGTTGACGGCAGCAGCCTTCTGAGCCATAATTCAAACGTCGAACAAAATAGGGTTATGGCATGCGCCCGGAACAGTGGGAGCAGTTTAAGAAGGCCGCTAAAGGGCGGCCGGGCGGCGGGACGCCGCTCGCGCTGATCGTCGATAGCCCCTGGATACCGAGCTACCTGGGCATCAGCCACGTTGATTTCTTCTTCGATCCTGAGGTCTGGTTCACCAGCAATCTGAGAATCCTTGAGGAATTTCCGGAAATCATCTTCTTCCCGTCGTGGTGGGTGGAGTACGGGATGGCGATTGAGCCTTCGGCCATCGGGGCGCGTATCTCGTTCGCGCCGGACCGAACGCCCAACATCCGTCCCATGTTATTTCACCTGGACGATCTGGACCGGTTGGCGCCGGTGGACCCGCACACGGACGGTTTCATGCCGTTGGCGCTTCACCGCTATCGCCGAGAGAAAGAACGAATCTTCAAGGCCGGCTACACGCTTCCGGTAGTGACCGCGCGCGGGCCGCTGTGCACGGCTGCGTTCGTTCACGACTTGAACCGGCTACTGATGAATATGAAGGAAGACGCGGCGGGTGTGCACCGGCTGCTCGCCTATGTGACCGAAGTCATTATCGACTGGCTGAAGGCGCAGGCAGAGGCGATCGGGCCGAGCGTGGAGGGCATTTTCATTCTGGACGACATTGCCGGATTCATCTCGCGCGACCTGTACCTGGAATTCGCGCACCCGTACTTCAAGCAGATTTGTGATGCGTTCCCGGCGGAATGGGTCAAGGTCTATCACAATGACGCTTCGATCAAGCAGTTTTTGGAAGACCTGCCCGGCACCGGGTTTGACGCGCTCAATTTCAGTTACAAAACAGACATTGCCGAGGCGGAACGCCGCACCGGCGGCCGGATGTGCCTGATGGGCAATGTGGCGCCGTTGGAACTGGGAGTGCGCGGAACGCCGGCGCAAGTGCGCGAGGCGGCGTTGGAAGTTCTGCGAAAAATGACAGGGCGGAAGCTCATTCTCTCGCTGGGCGGCGGCGTCAGCCCGGGAATGCCCAAGGCGAATATCGAGGCGCTGGTGGCCGCGGTTCGGGAATTCGACCGGTCGTTGGTAACGCATGAGTAAGGAAGAGGAAATCCGGCGGGCGTTGTACGAGCAGACGCTTGACGGAAACGTGAAAGAGGCGGGCCGGTTGACCGATGAAGCGCTGGCGCTCGGCATCCAGCCCGCGCCGCTTCTTTTTGAAGTGCTGATTCCGGCACTGGACGAAGTCGGGCGGCGTTTCGAGGCTGGCGACTTCTATGTGCCCGAAATGCTGATGGCGGCCAAGGCCATGCAGGAGGCGATGCAACGCTTGCGGCCGCTGCTGGCGGAGTCGGGTGTGCAACTGGCCGGCACGATCCTTATGCTGACGGTGAAAGGCGACGTGCACGATATCGGCAAGAACCTGGTGAATCTGATGCTGGAAGGCGCTGGATTCCAGGTGATTGACCTGGGAGTGGACGTGGCGCCGGAGAAAATGATCGCGGCGGTGAGGCAACACCATCCGCCGGTTGTCGGCTTTTCCGCGCTGCTCACGACGACGATTCCGATGTTCCGGGTGAACCTCGAAGCGCTCAAGAAGGCCGGTCTGCGCGATCAGGTCAAAGTGATTGTGGGAGGCGCGGCGGCGAGTCAGAAGTACGCGGATCAGGTGGGGGCGGACGGCTATGCGCCCGACGCAGGCGCGGCGGTCCGGCTGGTCCGGCGGCTGGTGGGAGAGCCGGCCGTGTCACCGGCGTAAACTGAAGAAGCGGCGATGACAGTGCGACCACACCTTGTAGCGCCAGTGTTGCTCTACCTGCTTTTTCTGGACGCTCTGGCGGCGCAGCCGAGATCCCCTGCGAATCTTCCTCACCTGGAGCGGCGCGGCAGTGTCAGCCAACTGATCGTGGACGGCAAGCCGTTTCTAGTCTTAGGCGGCGAGTTGTACAACAACTCGGCCACAAACCTCGAGTACATGAAGCCCATCTGGCCGCGGCTTAAAGGGATGAACCTCAATACCGTGCTGGCCGCGATTTCCTGGGCGCAGCTCGAGCCCGCGGAAGGTAAGTTTGACTACTCTCTGGTCGAAGGGCTCATTCGAGACGCGCGATCTCACGGCCTGCACCTGGTCTTGCTTTGGTTCGGTAGCTGGAAGAACACATGGTCCAGCTATGCCCCGGACTGGGTGAAGCGCGACTTCGAGCGGTTCCCGCGCGTACAGTTGAAAAACAGCTCCTCTACGGAACGTCTCACGCCGCTCAGCAGCGCGAACCGTGATGCGGATGCCCGCGCCTTTTCCGCCCTGATGCGCCGCATTTGGGAGATCGATGGCGAGGCGCATACCGTAATCATGGTGCAGGTGGAAAACGAAGTTGGGGTGATTCCAGACGCCAGAGATTACTCCCCGGCTGCGAATGAAGCATATTCCCGGCCGGTTCCGAAGGAATTGATGGATTACCTGCAGCGCCACAAGGACGAACTCGATGGCGATCTGCGCGCGAAGTGGTTCGCCGCGGGCTTCAAAGAGGCCGGGAGTTGGGAGACTGTGTTCGGTCCGGGTCCGGAAACCGAGGACCTATTCATGGCTTGGCAGTATGCGCGCTACATCGGCAAGGTCGTGGAAGCGGGTAAGGCCGAATATCCGCTACCTATGTTCAGCAACGCCGCGCTTATCCGTCCGAACTATGCCCCGGGACAATACAACAGCGGAGGCCCGCTGCCGCACTCTTGGGACATCTGGAGGGCAGGCGGGCCGCAACTGGATTTTCTGGCGCCCGACATTTATTTCAACTTCCAGGAGTGGTGCGCCAAATACGATCGAGCCAGGAATCCGCTGTTCATACCGGAGGCGAACTACGGTTCAGATGGTGCTGCCAATGTCTTTTACGCAGTCGGACAGCATCATGCTTTAGGTTTTTCACCATTCGCCATCGATGGAAAAGAAGCCGCCGGGCCCGAGAACCAGCTTCCGCGAAGTTATGACGTGATCGCGCAACTGGCGCCGCTGATCTTGGAAAACCAGACGAAAGGACGTGTGGCTGGGGTCTTGCTACAGGAACTGACGCCGGCGGTCAGGGTGAGGCTGGGCGATTACACTCTCAACATCACGGGGGATCGCCCTGCGCCGCCGCTATTTGGGCCGGCGGTCCCGGTTCCCGCCGTGCAACGACCTCACGGCATCTTCATCGCGACAGGCCCGGATGAGTTCTACATGGCGGGCTTAGGATTATCGATCACGTTCTCGCCGAACACACCCGGGCCGCCGATGGCGGGACTGGCAGCTGTGGAAGAGGGCTATTTTGTCGAGGGCCGCTGGGTGCCCGGGCGACCCTTGGCGGGCGACGACACGGGCCAAGGGAACAACGTCTCCTTACGAAGAGAAGGCGGGCCTGGTATCCTCCGCGTCCGGCTGTACAGGTATCGCTAGGCGGACGTCCGGGATCAGTTCACTCCCATTATTCATAGAATCGCCTCCCGAATCTCTGGAATGCTATATGCGGCCTCTTGCGACTGAAGGGCAGCAGGTCGTAGAATCATATAGTTTCAAGATCAAACTAAATGGGCATACGATTGCTCGGAGGCATCAATATGAAGAGAGGAATCTTTGCGCTGTTCCTCGCGCTAGCCGGGGCCGCCAGCCTCGCCCACGCTCAAGTTCTCTATGGATCTCTCACCGGGAACGTGACCGATCCGACCGACGCCGGGATACCCGGCGCAAAGGTAGAAGCCACCAACGTGGGCACCGGAGTGTCGCGCCAGGCGGACACCGATCCCCGCGGTGCTTATCTGTTCAACAACGTACAGACTGGAACCTACAAAGTGACCGTTACGGCCAAAGGGTTCCAAACGAGCGTGGTCGCGGACGTAATCGTCAATGCCAACGAAGTGCGGCGTCTGGACTTCCACGTCGATCTTGCCACGGCGACGCAAACGGTGGAGGTATCGGCCAATGCCGCGGTGCTGCAGACGGACAAATCCGATGTGCATGCGGTGATCACCTCAAAACAGATCACCGAATTACCGTATACCGGCGGTGAAGGCAAGAACTTCCAGAGCCTGTTGTACCTGGTTCCGGGCGCAGGGATTCCGGCCAACACCGAGGCCAATTCCGAAGCGGGCAACCCCATGCGGGCGAAGGCGCTGATGATGAACGGCGTTGCCGGAACGAGCAACAGCACCAAGCTGGATGGCGCCACGGATTCCTATCCTTGGCTGCCGGTCAATATCGCCTATGTGCCGTCCACAGAGGCCATCGAAGCCGTCAACATCACCACCAATTCTTTCGATGCCGAACAGGGCTCGGCAGGCGGCGCGGCGGTCAACGTGACGATGAAGTCGGGAACCAACCAGTTGCACGGCGTGGCCTTCGAGCGCAACCAGAACAACGACGAGACGGCGGTAAACTACTTCGCCCATACCAGCCCATTGGGCAAAAACGTGTTCAACAATTACGGATTTGCATTGGGCGGGCCGGTTTACATCCCCAAGGTCATCAACGGCAAGAACAAGCTGTTCTTCTTCCTCGACTATCAGAACATCAAGCGGCGCCAGTACGCCTCGACTCCGAACCTCACCCTGCCCACAACCGCCATGCGGCAGGGAGACTTCAACGGTACGGGCATCACCATCTACAACCCGCTGACGGGCAACGCCGATGGCACCGGCCGGACGCCATTCGCCAACAACGTGATCCCGCCTAGCATGATCGACCCGGCGGCCAAGACGATGACGGGTCTGTTGCCCGCGACGCTCACCCGACCGAACGCGTACACGAACAATTACGATGCCTACGGCGGCACGGCATACAACCGCTACAGTTGGGATTACAAGGTAAATTACAACCCCACGGACAAGGCGGCGATTTGGGGCCGCTACAGCTTCTCGCCGATCAACATTCCGGGTACGTTTGCGCTCGGAGCGGCGGAAGGCGATGCCCTGGGCGGCGCTCAGCCGGGCGTGGCGGGAGGGCGTATCCAAACCACCGCAGCCGGTTTTACGTATACGATTTCGCCCACGCTGCTGGTGGATGGCAACATTGGCTATACCCGTCAAAATATCGGCGCCAATGGCGACGAGAATGTTGGCCCCTATGGGCTGAACACTCTACAAATCCCAGGGACCAACGGCTGCGGGACCAATTGCAATGGCATCCCCGGCTTCCAGGTGACCGGCGTCGCCAACATCGGGAACACGAGTACCGGCAGTCCCTTCCTGTTCCGCGATAACCAGTACACCACCGCTATCAATCTGGGCAAGGTGCAAGGGTCGCACAACTTACGCTTCGGTTTCGAATACGATCACTACGGTCTGAACCACTTCCAACCGCAGGGGGGGTCGTTCCAGTCTGCCCGCGGCAGCTTTTCCTTTGCCGGCGACTTGACGACGATCCCTGGCATAACGCCCAATGCGAACGGCATCCCGGCCAACTCCTGGGCCCAATTCCTGTTGGGTTATCCCAGCCGCATGGGGAAGTCGAACCAGTTTAAGAATCCCAACGCGCTACGTTTCTCCAACTGGGCGGTCTACGCGCGCGATCAGTGGCAGGTCACTCGCAACTTGACCATCAATTACGGCCTGCGCTGGGAGTATTACCCGACCTTCGCGCACGACAGTTTCGGCGCCGTTCGCTTCGATCCCGGAACGCACAACGTGCTGATCGGGTGCGAAGGGAGCACGCCGTGCGACACAGGCGCATCGGCCTCCAAGAAGGGCTTCGCTCCGCGGCTGGGTATTGCGTACCGGCTCGGATCAAAGACCGTGCTCCGTTCCGGCTACGGAATCACTGTCGACCCGGACAACTTCCGCAATCAGCGGAACGCCTTCCCTTCCACCATCAACCAGGACTTCAACCAGCCGGCGACATATCAATTCGTCAGCGTCCCTGGAGTGGCGCAGCCCTCCTTGCGGACCGGTATTCCCGCCGTCATTCTTCCGAACATCTCCTCGGGCGTCATCGGACCGTGCGTCGGCTCGTGCGTTCCGTCCCCATCGACCTACAGTCCAAATCAAGGTACGGTCACGTTCCCGCAGGATTTCAACCGCGGATACATTCAGGGCTGGAATTTCTTCGTGCAGCACGAGTTCGCGCCCACCCTCACCGCGGAAGTGGGATACATCGGCACCCACGCGGTGCACCAGGCCATGGGCGTCAACATCAACGGATCCGCGCCCGGCACCGGGGCAGCGGGCCGCCAGCTCTATCCTTACGTGACAGCCGACCTGAACTCGTATCAACCATTTGGCAACATGACCTACAATGCGTTGGCAACCCGGCTGACCAAGCACATTGGGGCGTCGGTCATTGGCGTCGCCTACACATTCTCCAAGGCCATTGACAATTACAACGGCGCCGGCGGCATGGTGGGTGACAGCTCGGATGGTGTCCTGTTCCGTGCGTATCCCGTGTCTTACGCATTAGACAAGGCGCTGGCGACCTTCGACCGCACCCATGTCTTACAGATCTACCACCTCTACCAGCTGCCGTTCGGCAGAGGGCACCACTATCTGAGCAGCGGCCTTGCGTCTAAGATCTTCGGCGGCTTCCAGGTCGGTGGCACCTTGGCCCGAAATAGCGGCGTGCCATTCAGCATCATTTCCAACACTGCTCTGAACGCTGCAGGCTCGACCCAAACGCCCAACCAGATCAATCCGGTTGTGAAGATTCTGGGAGGACACGACGCCAATAGTCCCTATTTCGATGGAACGGCCTTCGCCAACCCGGCCCCGAACACGTTGGGAACGACGGGCCGGAACGTCCTGCGCGGGCCTGGTTTCTTCAACATGGACGCGAACGTTTCCCGAACGTTCAGCTTCAAAGAAGATCGAATCAAGTTCCAGATCGTGGGCGAGGCGTTCAATTTAACCAATACGCCGTCGTTCGCGATTCCCGGCGACACTTTCAACGGGCGAACGACGTTCGCCACTCCCACGCCGACTGCGAATGGCGGGTTAAACTACAACGGCTACAGCGTGATCACGAGCACGGTGTCCAACGCGCGCCAGCTGCAGGTGAGCGGCTACCTGCGGTTCTAACGACGCGCGCGCCACTTGATTTGGCGCGCCCGGGCTTGAGCTCAGGCGCGCCTGTAACTCGAATCGCGGACGTGTTTTTACGGACATTGTTGTAGCATTGAATTAATAATGCGGATTCGAGATATCCGGGCTACGACCGTCACCGTTCCGCTGGAAGCTCCCTTGCGCCACGCCAATGGCTGCCACTGGGGGCGGTTTGTTCGCACGATCGTAGAAGTCGAAACGGACGACGGTCTGATCGGGCTCGGTGAGATGGGCGGCGGCGGCGAGTCGGCCGAGGCGGCGTTCCGCGCTATGAAATCCTATCTGGTGGGGCACGATCCGGCCCGGTTGGAGGAAATGCGGTTTCTGATCGCCAACCCTACGGCTTCGCTCTACAACAATCGGACCCAGGTGCTGGCCGCGCTGGAATTCGCCTGCCTGGACATTTTGGGGCAGGCGTGGGGCGTGCCGGTTTGTGAGATCCTGGGCGGGCGGTTGCGGGACCGGGTGCCGTTTGCCTCGTATTGCTTCTTTCGGTATGCGCATCCGAAGACTGGCAGCGGCGAGGTCCGCACCATCGAACAACTGGTGGAGTATACTTGCGCGTTGAAACGGCGCTGCGGCTTTACCACCCACAAATTGAAGGGCGGCGTGTTTCCTCCCGATTATGAGTTGGAGGCCTACCGCGCGCTGGCGGCGGCGTTTCCCGAAGATTCGCTGCGTTTCGATCCGAACGCCGTCTGGTCCACCGAACAGGCAATCCGGTTCGGCCGGGCGATCGAAGATCTGCGCAACGACTATTTCGAAGACCCGGTGTTCGGGTTGAACGGAATGCGGCGGACGCGCGAGATGGTGCGCATTCCGCTAGCCACAAATACGGTGGTTGTAAATTTCGAGCAACTGGCGGCCAATGCGCTGGATACGGCGGTGGATGTCATCCTGCTCGACACAACCTTCTGGGGCGGCCTTCGCGCGTGCGTGAAAGCGGCCGCGGTCTGCGAAACGTTTCAGTTGGGAGTAGCCGTTCACTCGTCGGGCGAACTGGGCATCCAGCTTGCCACGATGCTGCACCTGGGCGCGGTGCTGCCTAACCTGACGTTTGCGGCGGACGCGCACTATCATCATTTGACCGATGACGTGATTGCAGGCGGGCTGATGAAGTACGAAGGCGGCGCAATTCGCGTGCCCGACGGGCCGGGTTTGGGAGTGCGGCTGGACCGCGACAAGGTCGGCCAGTATTCTGAACTGTACCGGCGGCTGGGCAACTATCCTTACGATCAGGATCCGGGCCGTCCCGGCTGGACGCCGCTGGTGCCAAACGACCGCTGGGCCGATCCGACCGACGGCCGGCCGGTAGAGTTTCCGTATTAGTATGCGAAGCCGGCTGGAATTGCGCGATCGCGTGGCCGTGGTGGTGGGCGCCACCTCGGGTCTGGGCCGCGCGCTCGCGGTCGGTCTGGCGCAGCACGGCGCGCACGTGGTTCCCACCGGCCGCCGGGAAGAGCACTTGGACGAGGCGTGCCGCGAGGTGGAGGCGGTGGGCGGGCGGACGCTGCGCCAGCCGTCGGACGTGCGCGACCGGCGATCGATAGAGGTCTTGCGGGAGGCGGTTCTGGAGCGTTTCGGGCGCGTGGACATCCTGGTGAACGCGGCCGGCTATACGTTCAAGCACGCGACCGCGACCATGCCCGAGGAGATGTGGTCGTGCCTGATCGATACGAACCTGAACGGCGCCCTGCGGACGTGTCAGATCTTTTACGAGCCGCTCAAGGCGAGCGGCCATGGGCGTATCATCAACCTGGCTTCTTTGGGGTCATTCCTCGCGTTTCACCAGGTGGCGGCATACTGTGCGGCGAAGGCCGGGCTGGTTTCGCTGACGCGAAGCCTAGCCTGTGAGTGGGCGCGGGACGGGATCTCGGTAAACGCCATCGCTCCCGGCGTTTTTCCGTCAGAGCTGAACAGCGAGTTCGTGCTGGATACGCCGCGCGGGCAGGAGATTCTGCTGCGGACTCCGATGGCCCGCTTCGGCAAGCCGGAAGAATTAGTAGGCGTGGCAGTACTGCTGGCCTCGGACTCCGCGAGCTTTCTCACAGGCCAGTGCATTGCGGTAGATGGAGGCTATCTGGCCTCTGGTGTGAATTCGTAGTGATGTTGCGACCATTTTGTGTGATCCCGGCACTGCTTGCGTGCGCCGCGGCGCTTCCCGCCGAGGATGGCTCCGCGGCGTGGCTGCGTTATGCGGCGCTCGATGAAATGGCCGCTCGAGGATACCGGCAGGCTGTGCCGGCTGTAGTGGTCGCGGCCGGCGCGGCGGCGCCGATTGACAGCGCGCAACGGGAACTGATCCGCGGGATTCGCGGCATGCTCGGCCGGACTCTCCGGGTCGAGGCGCACGTGCCCCGGGAAAGCGCGATTGTGATCGGGACTCTGGATGAGATTCAGAAGGCGGCTCCGCAGTTCGGACTTTCCGCGAAGCTTGAACCGGACGGCTTCTGGCTGAAGACGATTGCCGAGGCCGGCGTTCCCTACACTGTGGTTACGGCCGAAAACGATCGCGGCGTCTTGTACGGCGCGTTTGCGCTGCTGCGGAAGATTGCGCTCGGCGAGGCCGTGGATCGTCTCGATGAACGGCAAACGCCTTACGCGCCGGTCCGCTGGGTGAACCAGTGGGACAACCTCGACGGATCGATCGAGCGCGGCTACGGCGGCGCGTCCATATTCTGGGAAGGCGGCCACGTGCGGCAAGATCTCAGCCGCGTCAGCGAATACGGGCGGTTGCTGGCGTCGCTCGGCATCAATGGGTGTTCGATCAACAATGTCAACGCCAATCCGCGGCTTCTGGATAGCGATTTCGCGGCGCAGATTGCGCGCATCGCAGCAGCATTCCGTCCGTGGGGTGTCCAGGTTGCGGTGTCGTTGGATTTTGGGAGCCCCAAGAGCATTGGCGGGCTGGATACGTTCGACCCGGTCGATCCGAAGGTGGCAGCGTGGTGGAAGGCTAAGGCCGAAGAACTCTATCGCGCGGTTCCCGATCTCGGGGGATTCGTGCTCAAAGCGGATTCAGAAGGCCGCGTCGGCCCATCCACCTATGGCCGTACGCACGCCGATGCGGCCAACGTGGTGGCTCGGGCTTTGAAGGCGCATGGCGGCTTGCTGTTTTACCGCGGCTTCGTGTACGACCACCACATGGATTGGCGAAACCTGAAAAACGATCGCGCGCGCGCGGCATACGACAATTTTCGTCCACTCGACGGGCGCTTCGACGACAACGTGATCGTGCAGATCAAGAACGGCCCGATTGACTTTCAGGTTCGGGAGCCGGCGTCGCCGGTGTTCGGCGCTCTGGAACGAACGAATGAAGCGGCGGAGCTTCAGATCACCCAGGAGTACATGGGGCAGGCGCGTTTTCTGGTCTTCCTGGCGCCGCTGTGGAAGGAGACGCTCGATTTCGATCTGGGTCCGGGAACGGTGAAAGCGCTGGCGGCGGGCAAGACGTTCCACCGGCCCACCGGAGGCTTCGTGGGCGTCGCGAATGTCGGACTGGACGAGAACTGGACCGGCAATCATCTGTCGCAGGCGAACCTGTACGGGTTCGGACGGCTGGCGTGGAATCCCGATCTCAGTGCGCCGCGCATCGCCGAGGAATGGACGCGTCTTACGTTCGGCGGCGATCCCAAGGTCTTGGAGACCGTGAGCGTTCTGCTGTTGAAATCCTGGCGCACGTACGAAAACTATACGGGGCCGCTCGGGTTGCAGGGGCTCACCGATATCGTAGGCAACCACTATGGCGTCTCGGTGGAAGCTTCGGAGCGCAACGGCTGGGGGCAGTGGCACCGCGCGGATCAAACGGGCGTCGGCATGGATCGCACTGTGGCGACCGGCACCGGGTATATCGGGCAATACTCTCCGGCCGTGGCAAAGGGGTTCGAGTCGCTGGAAAATTGCCCCGACGATCTCGTCCTGTTTATGCACCATGTGCCGTATACGTACAGCCTGCACTCGGGTAAAACAGTGATCCAGACCATCTACGATCTGCACTACGAAGGCGAGCAGGCTGCAGAGAGTTATATTGGCGACTGGAAAGGGATTGCCGGGAGGATCGACGACCGGCGCTACCGCGAGGTGCTGGCGCAACTCGAGTATCAGGCCGGGCAGTCGGAGGTCTGGCGCGACGCAGTGAGTAACTGGTTTTTCCGCGAGTCCCGCATTCCAGACGCGAAGAGCCGTGTCGGTAATCATCCAGGCCGTGTTGAAGCGGAGGCGATGATGCTGGAAGGCTACACGGCGGTCGACGTGCAGCCTTGGGAGGCGGCGTCCGGAGGCAAGGCCGTCAGTTGTCCGATCACGCAGTGCGCCGCCAGCACTCGCTACAACGGCGTGCCCGGCTGGTATACGCTGCGTATCCAGTATTTCGATCAGAACAATGGGGCGGCGCGCTACAGGCTGCGTGTGGGAGATCAGGTAGTGGATGAATGGGTCGCGGCTGCACGCGTTCCGTCCACCAAGATTGATGGTTCGACTTCCGCGCGGCGTACGGTTGGGGGAATCGCGCTGCGGGCAGGCGATTCGATTCGCGTGGAAGGCATGCCCGATGGCGGCGAGACAGCTGCCTTCGATTACATCGAGATTTTGCCGAGCGAGAATTGATATGCGAATTTCAAGATTAGGGTGGCTGCGCTTTGCCATTTGCGCCGCTCCGATCACAACGGCCCTGTGGGCGCAGCAGCCTCTCTATCAGAATCCCGACGCCCCCGTGGAAAAGCGCGTCGACGATCTGCTTTTCCGCATGACTCTGGAAGAAAAGGTCTCTCAGCTGATGAGCGATTCGCCGGCGATCGACCGTCTCGGCGTGCCGGCCTACAACTGGTGGAACGAGAGTCTTCACGGAGTGGCCCGGGCGGGGCGCGCCACCGTCTTCCCGCAAGCGATCGGGCTGGCGGCTACGTGGGACACAGACCTGATGTTTCGGGTAGCCACTGCGATTTCGGACGAGGCGCGTGCGAAGCATCACGAATTCGTCCGCCGGGGCAAGCGGAATATTTATGAAGGGCTCACCTTCTGGACGCCGAACATCAACCTGTTCCGCGACCCGCGGTGGGGACGCGGCATGGAGACATACGGCGAAGATCCATACCTGACCGGCCGTATGGCAGTCTCCTTTATCAAGGCGATGCAGGGCGACGATCCCAAATATCTGAAGACGGTGGCTACGGCCAAGCATTACGCGGTGCACAGCGGTCCGGAGCCGCTGCGCCATACCTTCGATGTGATGCCAACGGAGCATGACCTCTGGGACACGTACCTGCCGCACTTTGAAGCCGCCATCCGGGAAGGCGGCGCGTATTCGGTGATGTGCGCGTACAACAGCATGGATGGCCTGCCGGCCTGCGCCAACCCGCGGCTGCTTGAAGACATTTTGCGGAAGCAGTGGGGCTTCCAGGGTTATGTGGTTTCCGATTGCGGCGCGATCGGCGACATCTATCTCAACCATAAGAAGGCGCCGAACGCGGAGGAGGGCGTCGCGCGGGCGATCCAGGCCGGCACCGATTTGAATTGCGGCGTGGAATACGGGAATGTGCTGCCGGCCGTCCGCAGCGGTTTGCTGGCCGAGTCCGAGGTCGACCGTTCGCTACGCCGGCTTCTGACAGCGCGCTTCAAGCTCGGCTTATTCGATCCGCCGGAGCGGGTGAAGTGGGCGCAGATTCCGTACAGCGAGAACGACAGCCCGGCTCACCGCCAGCTGGCTCTCGAGACCGCGCACAAGTCAATCGTACTGCTTAAGAACGAGAACCGCGCGCTGCCGTTGAGTAAGTCGCTGCGGACCATTGCTGTGATCGGCCCGAACGCCGACAGCACCGACGTACTGCTCGGCAACTACAACGGGATTCCCAGTGAGCCGGTATCGGTGCTGGAAGGGATCCGCCGGAAGCTGCCGGCCGCGCACGTGCTTTATGCACGGGGCAGTGAGCTTGCCACGAACATGCCCAGCTTCGAAGTGATTCCGGGCATGGTCCTTTCCACCGCCGACAACCAGCCCGGGCTCAACGCTGAGTACTACAACTCGTCCAACTTCGACGGCCGCGCACACCGCCCGCGCGAGTTGACGGTTCCGACGTCGGGCAAGACCGTGGGCGAAATTCCCGCCAACCCGAAGCCGGTCTTCACTCGCGTGGATCCGCAGATCGATTTCAACTGGTGGGACGGCGCGCCGCGTCCGGAATTGAACGACGATGATTTCGGCGTGCGCTGGTCGGGCTATCTTACGCCGCCGGCGAGCGGCAACTATGAACTGGGCGGCGCCTGCTTCAACGGGTTCGAATTGTATGTGGATGGAAAGCTTCTGACACAGTCCAACAGTATTCACGGCCGCAATTATCAATACGCTTCGCTCCGACTCGAGGCCGGGAAACGTTACGCGATCCGCATGGACTATCACCAATATGTTGGCGAGGCGGCGTGCCAGTTGGTCTGGTCCCGTCCCGGTGCTGTGAATGATCAGGAGGCGCTTGACGCGGCGCGACAAGCCGACGCGGTAGTGCTGGTGATGGGCCTTTCGCCGCGTCTGGAAGGCGAGGAGATGCGGGTTCCCGTTGAAGGATTTCAGGGCGGGGACCGCTTGACGCTGAATGTTCCTAACATCCAAGAGCAGCTGCTAGAAAAGGTTGCTGCCGTGGGCAAGCCGGTGGTTCTCGTACTGCTGAACGGCAGCGCCGTGGCGGTGAATTGGGCGCGCGACCATGTTCCGGCAATTGTGGAGGCGTGGTATCCCGGGCAGGCTGGAGGAACCGCCGTGGCGGACGTGCTGTTCGGCGACTACAATCCGGCGGGCCGGCTGCCGGTGACGTTTTACAAGTCCGCCGATCAACTTCCGCCGTTCACCGATTACAACATGAAGGGCCGCACGTACCGCTACTTCGCGGGCGAGCCGCTTTTTCCGTTCGGCTACGGTTTGAGCTACACCACCTTCAGCTATCGCAATCTGAGCGTCCCGAAGCACATCACCGCGGGCGATTCCGTCGAGGTTGCAGTAGAAGTCGAGAATACCGGAAGCGTCGCGGGCGAGGAAGTGGTGGAGGTGTACGTGAAGAGCCCGCAATCCGAGGCCATCCGTTCGCTGGAAGGATTCACACGGGTATCGTTGCGGCCGAAAGAACACAGGACGGTGCAATTCACGCTTCAACCTGCCCAGACCTCGCGGGTCGCCGAGGACGGCAAGCGACGCGTCGACCCAGGCGCGCTTCAAGTTTCGGTAGGTGGAAAGCAATCCGGTCCGGGTGTGCTGACGGGCACGGTGCAAATCGCGGGCCCCGGCAAACAACTATGAAACCTGTTCCCCCGAATCAGCAGCGGGCCCTCGTCGACCGGCTCATGCAGGCTTGTGGCGGCGCTTATCCACCCGAAACGCGGCGCAAATATTTCATCAGCGGCCCCCAATGGGCGGCTTCTTACCAGGGCCAGGCTTTGTTTCATGCGCCGACGCGCTGCGCCATCGGATTCGAAGACGTCATTCGGGAATACGGCAAGATCGGCATCGGCTACTGGTGCACGCATGACAGCGACGTGATTCCCGCCGATCAACTGGGCCGCGAAGGCCAGGAGCAGATCGTCGCGCGGATTCAGAAGGCGCTCGGGGAGCACGGGCTGAAGTGTTCGATGGTGACGACGGACACGTTCTTTCACGAGGTCTTCGCCGCCGGCCCGGCCGCCGAATCGCCGGAGGTCCGCGAGTACGCCGCCTTTCGCGTGCGGAACACAGTGGATATCGGCCACGAACTGGGAGCGCAATTTGCCGTGTACTGGCCGGGATCGCTTGGCTACTACACACAAGGCGCGATCGAGGAGACCGAGACGTTGCGCTGGTATGCCGACGCTCTGAACGCGGCCTGCGAGCGGGATATCGAGGTAGCCCGAAAGAAAAACCGGCCTACACTCAGGCATTGCCTGGAAGCCAAGCCGTTCGAGCCGCAAGCGGAGATCCTGCTGCCCACGAGCGACGCCATGCTGGCGTTCATTTCGTCAGGGTTGCTTCGGCATCCACATATGGTCGGTTTGAATCCCGAATATCTGCATGAGCTGATGTGGGGCGGCGCGCCGCGCGCGGCTCTGGCGCGGGCGTTACTAGCCGGCAAGCTGTGGCACTTCGATATCAACGACGGCTACCGGCTGAAGCACGACGTGGACATCGGCGTGGGCCTGGTGAATCCGCTCGATTGGCTGAACGTTCTGGTGCTGCTGCGCGCACACGGTTTCGAGGGTCCCTTCAACCTCGATTTCAAGCCGCCGCGCACGACGAGCAATTACGGTGTGTTCGCGGTGAGTTTTCCTTCGGCGGTAGACCGGTTTATCACGTTGTGGGAGATGGCGGGGGAGGTCCGAGAGGACCCAATCCTTCGCGAGGCCACCGACGCGTTGAAAGCCGGCTCCGGGGTGGCCGCGGGAGCCGATGGCAAGGCTATCGCGGAGGCGAACAAGGAATTGCTGACCCTTCACGAGGTGATCGCGCATCGGTTGGTGCAGATCCTGCTGGGGCTCCACCGCGGGCGGCGTTTTGTAATGTAAAGCGCCGCTCAGAAATCATGTACTGGCTTGGAATTGACGTCGGAACTGGCGGCACGCGCGCCTTGCTCGTCGATGAGGGTGGCAGAGTGAAGCATGCGTGTACGGCGCCGCATGAAGATATGCGCATGGAGCGGCCGCTCTGGGCCGAGCAGCGTCCGGAGAACTGGTGGGACGCGGCCCAACTGGCGGTGCAAGGCGTTCTTGCGCAGGCCGGAGCCACGGGCGCGGATGTCCGCGGCGTCGGCCTTTCCGGCCAGATGCACGGGCTGGTGATTCTCGATGCTTCCGATCAGGTGATCCGCCCCGCGCTCATCTGGTGCGATCAACGCAGCCAGGCGCAGGTGGATGCTATCAATGCAGCCATCGGCAAAGAGACGGTGCTGGAGTCGACGGCGAACCCCGTGCTGACGGGGTTTACTCTTCCCAAGCTGCTTTGGGTGCGCGATCACGAGCCTGCTTCGTTTGACCGTGTGCGGAAAGTCCTTCTGCCGAAGGATTATGTGCGCTTCCGGCTGACCGGTATCTATGCGAGCGACGTTTCCGACGCCTCGGGCACCGCGTTATTTGACGTGGTGCGGCGCCGCTGGTCGCATGAACTGGCCAGCCGTCTCGGCCTCGATCGCGCCATTCTTCCCGAGGTTCAGGAATCGGCAGTGGTGACAGGCAAAGTGTCTGCGGCGGCCGCAGGCGCCACCGGCCTTGTACCGGGGACGCCGGTCGTCGCGGGGGCAGGGGATCAGGCCGCCAGCGCGGTCGGCAACGGCATCGTCGAACCCGGCTTGGTTTCATGCACAATTGGAACCTCGGGTGTGGTTTTCGCGCACACCGCTTCGCCTGCGTATGACCCGCCGGGACGAGTTCACACGTTTTGCCATGCCGTTCCGGACGCATGGCACGTGATGGGCGTGACGCAAGGGGCAGGATTGAGCCTGCAATGGTTTCGCAATCAGCTCGCGCGCGGAACGGAATATGACGCGCTGACCGCGGAGGCCGCGCAGGCGCCGGTGGGTTCGAACGGGCTCTACTGGCTGCCTTACCTGATGGGGGAGCGCACGCCCTATCTGGACGCGGCGGCGCGCGGCGGTTGGGTCGGATTGACGGCCAGCCATACCCGGGCTGATCTCATCCGGTCCCTCTTGGAAGGAGTTTCGTACAGCCAGAAAGACTGCCTCGAAATCATCGAGCAGATGGGCACATCCGTGACATCGATCCGGGTTTCCGGCGGCGGCGCGCGCAGCGCCTTCTGGCGGCAGATGCTGGCGGACGTGTTTGGCAAGCGGGTAGTGGTTCTGGAGACTCAGGAAGGTTCGGCATACGGAGCGGCGCTTCTGGCGCTGGTCGGCACCGGCACCGCCGGCTCAGTTGGCGAGGTATGCCGTGCGGCTATTCGAGAGGTGGAATCGGTGGAGCCGCGGCCTGCCGAGCGGGCGGTCTATGCGAGCGGTCACCGGATCTACCAATCGCTCTATCCGGCTCTGCAAGGGTTCTACCGCGCGCGGTAGTCTTTCACCCGGCCAGACTTCGCTGGATGCGGATGCACTCTACGTCGGAAGTCGCGATGAGCCCCTTATCCATCAGGGCCTCCACTTCGGGAATCAGCCGTTCGATGTTGTCCGGGGTATCGACGATTGTCACCACAATCGGCTGATCGCGCCGCATGAGATGCGGCCGGTGGATTTCCGTGGTCTCCCCGTAACCTTCCAGCCCCCGAAACACGGTAGCGCCGGCGATCCCAAGCGCTTTGGCGCGCTCGACGACTGCTTCATACAGTGGCTTGCCTTGGTGCCGGTCGGCTTCGGAGAAGTGGAGGCGCAGTAGTTTCCCTTTCTTAGCTGCCGGCATGGGCGGACTCCGGAAGTGCGTGGACCAGTCGAATGACATCGACGTCGGACAAGACAATCAAGCCGTCCTGCATCATGGACTCGACCGCTTCGATCGCGGGGCGCAGTTTTTCCTCTGTATCCACCACGGAAATCATGACGGGCAGATCATGAGACAGGTGGAGCGGGCCGCTCCGATGAGTGTGGCGTTTCGCGCCGTAGCCGAGGATGCCGCGATACACGGTCGCGCCGGCGATGTCCATCAGGCGCAGGCGTTTTAGAATCGCATCGTAGAGGGCTTCGCCTTCCCATTGGTCCGATTCGCCCATATAAATGCGCATGAGCCGGGCCTTGCCCTTGAGTTCCTGATGGGGCAGTTTTGGCTCCGCCGCCTGGTTGGGGGCGACGGCTTTGACCACCTGGGTCTCCTGCACCTCGATGAGTCCGTCGGTCACCATGTCGTAGAGCGTCGGCAGCAACTCATCGACTCGCTGGGCGGACTCGATGAACTCGATGCGAATCGGCATGTGCCGCGTCAGGACTTCGATTTTGGCCGTATGCATTACCTGGTGGGGGCCGAACCCCGCCAGCGCCCTCGTGGCAGTGGCGCCCGCCACCCCCTTATGCAACAGGAGCGTCAGGATCGCTTCGTAGAGCGGGCCGAGGTGATGCTGGGCGTCCTCGTTCACATAAATGGTGACTTTTTTGGCAGTACCCTTCTCGAGCATATCGCTACCAATTTGAGCCTAGCATCTGGCTGGTTCGATTTCAGACTGTCACGTCCCAGTCCTTCATTGCGGCGCCGGACGCCTCTTGTTATCCTTTAGCTTCACCGGGTTAGGAGAAGAAATGGCTGTCAAAGTAGGAATCAACGGCTTCGGCCGGATCGGCCGGAATGTGGTTCGAGCAGCGCTGGACCGCAAGGACGTGGAATTCGTCGCGGTCAACGACTTGACCGACACGAAAACACTAGCGCACCTGCTGAAATACGACTCCGTGCTTGGGCACCTGGACGTGCCAATCACTGCCACCGAGGACACCATTACGGTCGGTGGTAAGAAGATCAAGGTCTTCGCGCAAAAGGACCCCGCGCAGCTCGACTGGAACTCGGTGGGCGCTCAAATCGTGGTCGAATCCACGGGCCGGTTCACCGACGCGAAGGAAGCCTGCAAGCACATCCGAGGGTCGGTGAAGAAAGTAATCATTTCGGCGCCAGCGAAGAACGAAGACGTCACCATCGTGCTCGGGGTCAACGACAACATGTATGAACCGGCCAAGCACAACATTGTCTCCAATGCTTCGTGTACGACCAACTGCCTGGCTCCGGTGGTGAAGGTGCTGCACGACAAGTTCGGGATCCAGAAGGGGTCGATGACTACGATCCACAGCTACACCAACGATCAAAACGTCCTGGACTTTCCCCACAAGGACCTGCGGCGCGCGCGGGCCGCCGCGCTCAACATGATCCCGACCACGACCGGCGCCGCGAAGGCGATCGGGCTGGTGATGCCTCAGCTGAAGGGCAAGCTGGACGGATATGCAATGCGGGTGCCCACGCCCAACGTGTCGGTGGTGGACTTGGTGGCGGTGCTCGATAAGCCGACCACTACCGAAGAGGTCAATGCTTCCCTCAAGGCCGCAGCGGAAGGCCCCCTCAAGGGGATTCTGGCATATACGACCGATCCGGTAGTTTCCAGCGACCTGATGCATAACCCGAACAGCAGCATCGTCGATTCGGAAATGACCAAGGTTCTGGACGGCAACCTCGTCAAGGTGGTGTCCTGGTACGACAACGAGTGGGGCTACTCCTGCCGGGTGGTGGATCTGATCGCATTCCTGGCGAAAAAAGGACTGTAGCAAAAAAATTTCGAACCAACGTCGAATTGGGGGGAATTACCTACAATCGGTGTCTTTGACACCACCTCTCATTTGCTGAGATCCTAAATGCCGGGCTGCGGTTCCTCATCGTAAGCCCGGCATTTCTTTTCCTGATGCCCGAATACATCGGAGCGATTGACCAAGGCACCACTAGCACGAGGTTCCTCATTCTGGATCGCGCGGGCGCGGTAGTCGCAGCCGCCCAGAAGGAGCATCAGCAGATTTATCCCAAACCAGGGTGGGTGGAGCACGATCCTGGCGAGATCTGGGGCCGGACCAGGGAGGTGATCGCGGCGGCCCTCGCGCAACGAGCTTTGCACCCGAGAGACTTGGCAGCCGTCGGCATTACGAACCAGCGCGAAACAACCGTGCTCTGGAACCGGCGGACCGGCCGGCCGCTTCACAACGCGCTGGTCTGGCAGGACACGCGCGTCGGAGACGCAGTGGCGGAGTTTTCCCGTGCTGGGGGGCCGGACCGCTTTCGCGATCAGACTGGCCTGCCGCTCTCCACCTATTTCAGCAGCCTCAAGATTCGCTGGTTGCTGGACCATGTTCCGGGCGCGCGGCAGCAGGCAGAATCGGGAGACGTCCTGTTCGGCAACATCGACACGTTTCTGGTGTGGCATCTGACCGGCGGCCTTCACGTCACAGACCCAACCAACGCGAGCCGCACCCAGTTGATGAATCTCAAAACCCTCGATTGGGACGCCGACTTGCTGAGCGCCTTTGGCATTCCGCGACAGATTCTTCCCAGGATTTGTTCGAGCAGCGAAATCTATGGCGCGGCCACAGAGGACACACTCGAAGGCGTTCCGATCGCGGGGATTCTAGGGGATCAACAGGCGGCCCTGGTGGGGCAGACCTGTTTCAGCGCGGGCGAGGCGAAGAACACCTACGGCACGGGATGTTTTCTGCTGATGAACACCGGGAGCGAGATCGTGCACTCCCGCTGCGGTCTGCTCACGACAGTGGCCTTTCGGCTTGGCGCCCAGCCGGTCCAATACGCGTTAGAGGGGAGCGTCGCCATTGCGGGCGCCCTGGTCCAGTGGATTCGGGACAATTTTGGACTGATCGCGAAAAGCCCGGAGATCGAGGCACTGGCGCGGACCGTAGAGGACAATGGCGGCGTCTACTTTGTGCCCGCGTTTTCGGGCCTATACGCGCCGTACTGGAAGCATGACGCGCGGGGTGTGATCGCCGGGCTCACGCGGTACAGCAACAAAGGGCACCTGGCGCGCGCGGTGCTGGAGGCTACGGCGTTCCAAACCCGCGAAGTCGTAGAGGCAATGGAGAAGGATGCCGGGATTCCGGTACGCGTGCTGCGGACCGACGGTGGCATGGTCGAAAACGAGCTTCTGATGCAATTCCAGGCGAATATTCTAGACCGCGAGGTGGTGCGTCCGGCGATGAAAGAGACGACGGCACTTGGCGCCGCTTATGCCGCAGGCCTGGCAACCGGCTTCTTCGGGAGTGTGGAGGAGTTGCGCGCTCGATGGTCGGTGGATCGTACGTGGAAGCCGAGCATGGAGGCCGCGCGGCGCGAACGGATGTATCGCTTCTGGAAGAAGGCCGTGACCCGGTCGTTCGATTGGGAAGAGTAGCAAGGCCCTACGCCGCGGATTTCAGCGCGGCCACCACACGTTCCGGAGTAAGCGGATATTCGGTCATGCGCACGCCCGTGGCGTCGAAGAATGCGTTGGCGATGGCGGCCGCGGCGGCAGCCATTACTTCCTCTCCCGCTCCCGTCGAGCGCTGGTCGAGATGCTGCACCACCACGGCGGTCACTTCCGGGCTCTCTTCGAAGCGAAGAATCGGATAGCTGTTCCAATCCACGCTGGTGACGCCGGTGGTCGAGAACTTGATCTCCTCTTTGAACATGCGGCTCGCCGTCTGCACAAGCTGGCCGCTGATTTGGTTTTCGACGAAGGCGGGGTTGACCACCTGCCCCGCATCGATGGCCCCATACAGGTGTTTCGCCCGGACGTGGCCCGTCGCTTTGTCGATTTCGATTTCCGCAACGGCCGCGCCGTAGGACGCAAGATGCGTCCCGACCCCGATCCCGCGGCCGGTCACGACCTGGGCTTGGGAGCGGTTGGCGCCGGCGCGCCGCGGCGTCCAGTTTGCGGCCTGCGCGGCGGCGTCGAGGACGCCGCGCCAGCGCGGATCGGTAATGTTGCGCTGCCGGAACTCGTAGGGATCCAGACCTGCGAGGTAGGCGAGCTGATCGATCGCCTGCTCGGAGGCGAACGAGAATGACAGATCGAGCGGCGAGCGCAGCCACCCGCCCTTCAAATAATCTTTTGCTGGGAGCATATGGCTGATCAGGCGCAGGTTGGGAATCGCGTACATGCCTCCGCAATTCAATGCACTGACACCCATGACTGCGCCGGCCGGAAATTCGGAAATCGGGGCGCCGGTCAATTGCGCGGATGTTTCTACGCCGATCCAGCCGTGCTGCCAGCCCTGGTACTCGTAGGCGACGATCTTGCCGCTGGCGTCAGCGGCGGCGCGCACTTCGCCCACATGCGCCGGGCCGTAATTGTCCCAACCGTGCTCGTCCCAACGCATGAATTGCAGGCGCACGGGCTTGCCAGCCAGTTGCGACAGCAGCGCGGACGCCTGCGCGACGTCGTCATAACAGCTGTGGCCGTAGGTGCCGGAACCTTCGTAGTATTGAACGCGGACCTTTTCCGGTGGCATGCCGAGCAGGCGGGAAAGACTGTTGCGCGTTCCGTAGACGTCCTGCGTGGAGCACAGCACCAGAGCCGAATCTGACTTGACGTCGGCGAGCGCGCAGTTCGGGCCGAACGGAGCATGGGACTGGTAGGGACCGCGGCAGATCTGGGACGCCTTGTGCTGCGCCGACCGGAACGCCGCTTCGACTTCGCCCGATTCTTTGACGGTGCGATCGGCCGTCTTTGCCGCGCGCATCTGCTGATAGAGCGCAGCGTTGCCGGGCAAGGTGGGGCCGGAATCCCAACTCACTTTCAATTGGCGGGCGGCACGCACTGCGTCCCACTCGTTTTCTGCGACCACGCCGAGGAAATCGCCGCGCCGCAGCACCCGCGCTCCGGGAATATTTCGGATCGAAGATTCATCGACGTCCAAAACCTTGGCCCCGGCGCCATAGGCCCGCTGGCCGCGCGGGCGGACCACCCGCCCATGCAGCATGTCCGGCACCCGCACGTGCTGCATATAAGTGTACTTGCCGGTTACCTTGTCGGGAACCTCGTTGCGGCGCACCCGCGTGCCGACCACCTTGTACTCGGCCGGTGTCTTCACCGGCGCCGAACCGGTGAACGGAACATTGAACAGTTTCCCGCCTATTAATTCGCCGTATGTTACAGACTGCTTCGGATTATCCTTGACGGAAACCACGCCCTTGGCGACGGTAAGGTTCTCAACGGGAGCCTCGAGCTTTTTGGCCGCCATCCGCAGCAGAGCCAGCCTGGCTTCGGCGGAGGCCGTGCGGAGCTGCGGGCCGCCCCGCTGGATAGAGGCGCTGGAGTAGGTGCCGCCCTGGTTTGGAGTGACATTGGTGTCCAGGCGCACGGTCTTTATCTGGCTCATGTCGAGATCCAGTTCGTCGGCCGCGATCTGCAGAAGGGAAGTCGAGCTGCCCTGTCCCAACTCGGCGAAACCGATGAACACGGTCGCGGTGTTGTCGGCATGGATCGCCAGCCAGGTGTCGACTTGTTTCGGGTCGGGCGGCCCCGCGGTGCTGCCCCGCTGCTGGCCTTCGAGCGCGCCGCGGAAACTGAATCCGACCACGAGGGCGCCGCCGCTCCTGAGGAAATCGCGCCGCAGTACGTTCTTCATCGCGCCACCTCCGTGCCCGCCATCAGGTTGGCAGCGCGCTGGATGGCTTTGATCACTCGAGGATAGGTTCCGCACCGGCACAGATGGCCGTTCATGGCCGTGCGAATCTGCGCTTCGTTCGGTTTGGCGTTCTTCGACAGCAATTCCGATGCTTTGATGATCATGCCGTTGAAGCAGTAGCCGCACTGAACCGCCTGCTCGTCGATCATGGCCTGTTGCACCGGATGCAGGTCCGGGGTGCTGGCGAGTTTCCTCTGCGCGGCGTACCACGCGGGCAAGCCTTCAAGCGTGGTTACCGACTTGCCTTCCACCGCCGAGACGGGCGTCACGCAGGAACGGGTTTCCACGCCGTTGACCAGCACGGAACATGAGCCGCACTGGGCCAGGCCGCAGCCAAAGCGCGGTCCTTGCAATTGCAGGTCATTCGACAGCACGTACAACAGCGGCGTGTCCGGAGCGGCGGAGATCGTGTGCAATTGCTCATTCACCCGGATTTTGAGACTGGCCATAGTCTTGAGAATAGTACAGGACGAGGGTAGGAGACACCGGCGACAAGAGCGTCGGCGTTACTGAGGAGTCAGGAACACCACCACGCCGTCGCCCCGGAAGATCAAATCGGCAGGGGCTTTTTTGGCCGCGTCCCCGGAGCGCGCTGCGACGCGGCCATAAACGACGGCCCACCGGTCGTAGTCCGAGGACCCGAAGCGGAATTTGCCGAGCGGGGTGTGCTTCCGGAGTTCTTCGAATTTGCGGTTTAATGTGGGGGCGTCGATCTCGAACGAACCTGGCGCTTTGGGACCCTCCTTGCCATCCTCAGTCAGCCATAGCATGGGCGGAAGCGACGATCCTTCGCATCCCTGCTCGCCTAACCAGCGGCCTTGGTCCCGGAACGAGTAGCGGCCGAGTGCGGCTACCGGAGCACTTTGGAATCTCGTGAGGTCGCCGAGAATCTCACAAACCGTGTACGGCACAACAGGGCCGTCGGCGCAGGGCGCGGCCATCGCGAACAACAGAAACCACACTGCGGGTCGTAACCGAAGCATACCCGTGAACAACGAGACTAATAGAGAATAGATTACCGCAACCCGAGCACGCGAGTCTGGTTCTTAAGAGCCATCCTGAGAGTCATCGCGGCAGATGGGGCTCATCGGGCCGGAGGCCGTCTCAATTCACCGTAGTCCGCAAGAATTCTTCGGCCACCTCCGCCACCCGCCGGTGCTTGCCGTCAACTTGGAAGTTGAGGTTGCGCATGACGCTTTCCGGGATCTTTCCGGAAAGCTGCTCGATCACCGCGCCCAGGCCAGGGTACTTCGCGATCGTGGCTTCGCGCACGATCACCGCGCACTGGTAGGGAGGGAAATAGCGGCGGTCGTCTTCGAGAGCTGTCACATTCAGGACAGACAACAGGCCATCGGTGGAGTTGGCCGCGATCATGTCCACCTTCCCGCTTTGCAGCGCGGAATAGAGCAACCCCAAATCCATTGTGACCGGCTCGCCCGCCAGACGCAGATGATAGGTCTCGAGCAGACCTTTCAGCCCGTCCGGCCGCTGGCGAAACTCGTACCCCATGCCAAGCCGCCACGAGTGGGCTTGCGCCGCGGCGGAAAGTGTGGATTCCTCGCCGTCATGGCGCACGACCATGGCGAAAGTGTTGATGAATCCAAATGGTTGCATCCACTCCAATTGCCACTGACGATGATACGCGTCGTGAACCGCGTCGAAAACGGTTTTGGCATCCGGCAGCGCCGGGCGTTTCAGTACGGCCGTCAGAGCCGTGCCCGTGTATTCCGGATACAAGTCGATCGAGCCACTTCTCAGGGCCTCGTGGGCCAGCAGCGTGCCTCCCAGGTCCAGCTTCCGAATTACGGGCACACCGAGCCGTCGCTCGATCTGCTGCGCCAGAATCTCGCCGAGTACGATTTGCTCGGTGAAATTCTTGGAACCGACCACGATCGCGTTCCGCCCGGCGCAGCTTGTCAGAGCGAGGAGCGCGTTCAGGCAGACGACCAACGTCTTTCGATCCATTCCAATCCTTCGTCAGCCACCACCGCCATGGCCGCGGCGGGAACGGCTCCTGCCAATATCATCGCCGAATCCACGCTGGCGATGCCCTGGAAGATAAAGACGCCCAAGCCGCCGGCACCGATCGCCGCGGCGATGGTTGCAGTGCCGATCGTGGTGACGGTCGCTATCCGCAGGCCCGCTAGAATCGCGGGCAGCGCGAGGGGCAATTCCACCTGCCGCAGAATCTGGGCCGGCGTCATTCCCATTGCGACGGCCGATTCCCGCACCGCCGCGTCTACTCCTGTGATGCCCACCAGGGTATTCCGCAGAATCGGCAGGATCGCATAAAGACACAACGCGATGATCGCTGTGTGCCTACCGATTCCGCCGATGAACGGCAGCGGCAGCAGAAAGCCGAACAGGGCCAGACTGGGCACGGTCTGTATCACGTTTGCCAGACCCATCAAGCCGCGGCGCAACGCAGCACGCCGCGTCATCAGAATCGCGGCTGGAATGGCTATCAGCGCCGCTACAAATATGGAAAATGCTACCAGTTCCAGATGTTCGATGGTCAGGGAAATAATCTGGCTGCCGAAGCTCACGAGGCGCTCCCCCATCCTTCTTCCAAACTGGCGAGGAAGGCGCGTGCCTCGTCAGTGGTTCCCGAAAGAAAATTCCCAGGTGTCGCCACCACGTCGATCGAGCCATCTTTCAGCAGCACGATTCGCGTGGCAAGCATCAGCGCTTCGCGTACGTCGTGGGTAACGAATAGGGCCGCTTTCTGCATCGTGGTGCGCAGCGCCCGAAAATGCTTCTGGAGCTCAAATCGCGTGATCGGATCGAGCGCCGCGAAGGGCTCATCCATCAAGAGCAGCGGTGGATCGGCGGCTAGGGCGCGGGCTATTCCCACGCGCTGCTTCTGCCCGCCGGAAAGTTGGCGGGGGTATCGCGCGGCGTATTCCGCCGGCGCCAATCCGACCGCCTCGAGCAGCAGATTGACTCGTTTCTGAATCGCCTCGGCTCCCCAGTTCTCGAGCCTCGGGACGAGCCCGGCATTGGCGGCGACCGTCCAGTGCGGAAACAAGCCGGTATCCTGAATCACATATCCCATCCGGCGCCGCATGCGAAACAAATCCCATTCGGGCGTGGAGCGCCCATTGAAGAGAATCTCGCCTTGGGTGGGATCAATCAGGCGGTTGATGCATTTGAGCAGCGTCGTTTTGCCGCAGCCGCTGCGGCCGAGGAGAACTACGGTCTCGCCGGCGCACACGGTCAGGCTGATATTGTTAAGGACCCACCGTTCGCCGATCCGGTGGGATAGATTGCGGACTTCCAAAACTGCGCTGGCGGTTGGATTCACGGCGAAGGAGCAGTAGGAGCACTCGAGTGCTCCTACTGCGAGCAGGCATGCGTCCCGTTAGGCTGCGGGAATCATCTTGTGCGGATCGATGACGAACTTCTTGGCGGCGCCCTTGTCGAAATCCTTGTAGCCTTGTGGCGCGTCGTCCAGCGAAATTACCGTCACGTTAACGGCCTTGGCGATCTTGATCTTGTCATGCAGAATCGCCTGCATCAGGCCGCGATGGTATTTCATCACCGGGCACTGGCCGGTGGTGAAGTTGTGCGATTTGGCCCAGCCCAATCCGATGCGGATGCTGAGATTTCCGGTCTTTGCCGCCGTGTCCACGCCGCCCGGATCGTCAGTGACATATAAGCCGGGGATACCGATGGCGCCGCCCGCGCGCGTGATCTGCATCACCGAGTTCAGCACCGTCGCCGGACGCTCCACGGCGGCGTCGTGGCCGTGCCCGCGCGCTTCGAAGCCGACGCAATCGACGGCCGCATCGACTTCCGGCACACCGACGATCTGCGCGATCTGGTCGCCCAGCGAGGCGTCTTTGCGCAGGTCAACCGTCTCGCACCCGAAACTCTTGGCTTGGGCCAACCGCTCCGGAATCATATCGCCCACAATCACGACGGCAGCACCGAGCAAGTGGCAGGAAGCCGCACACGCCAGTCCTACCGGACCCGCACCGGCCACGTACGCGATCGATCCGGTGGTCACACCTGCGGTCACCGCACCGTGATAGCCCGTCGGAAAGATGTCCGACAACAGCGTCAGGTCGCGAATCTTGGCCATCGCCTTCTGCTTGTCCGGAATCTTGAGCAGGTTGAAATCGGCGTACGGGCACATCACGTACTCGGCTTGCCCGCCGACCCAGCCGCCCATGTCTACATAGCCATATGCCGCGCCCGGCCGCGCCGGATTCACGTTCAGGCAGATACCCGTCTTTCCTTCCTTGCAGTTCCGGCAGCGCCCGCAGGCGATGTTGAACGGAACCGAAACGATATCGCCCACGGCCAGATATTCCACGTCGCGGCCCTTCTCAATAATCTCGCCGGTGATCTCGTGACCGAGAATCAGGCCGGATGGAGCCGTGGTGCGTCCGCGAACCATATGCTGATCGCTGCCGCATATGTTCGTGGAAACAATCTTTAGAATCACTCCGTGTTCACATTTTCGCTTGCCCAATTCCAGTTTGGGAAAGTCCATGGACTGTATCTCGACCTTGCCTGTGGCGACATACGCGACTCCACGATTGGTTGCCATAATGATTTCTCTCCTCCAGATCTTGCGGTTTGCTCGAAGCGAGGTCCGAGCACTGTCAGACCCCGATTATTTACGCCAGTATACTCTTGTATCACAAGAGTGGTGCAGGTGGGCTTGCTTGCGTTGCGTGCGCACTCCGGCTTGCTCAGAGGTTTGCGTTCGGCTCCAGGCTGCGCCACAGATACCAGCTCGCCACTGTGCGGTAGGGGCGCCACGGCTCCGCCAACGACTCAATGTCGCCGGGCTTCGGCATTTCCGCCATTCCATACGCTTTCCGCACCGCGTTGCGGATTCCGAGATCCCCCGTCGGCAGGACGTTGGGACGCTTCAAGGCAAAGATCAGGAACATGTGCACAGTCCAGACCCCAATGCCTTTCACCTGCGTCAGTCGCTCGATTACGGCTTCATCGGAAAGATCAGCGAGATCCTCGAACACCACCTGCCCGTCCCGCGTGTGCCGGGCCAGATCGCGAATATACGCCGTCTTCTGACCGGACAGGCCCGCCGCCCGCATGCGAACTGGTCGCAGCTTCAGTATGTTCTCCGGCGTCAATTGCCCGCCTGCAGCTTTCGCCAGCCGGCCGAAGATTACGCTGGCTACGCGCCCGCTGAGCTGTTGATACACAATGGACTTAACCAGCGTTTCAAAGCTGGGATCGCGAAACTCGATGCGATAGGCGCCGACTTGCGCAATAATCTGGCTCAGGACGGGGTCGGCGCGCTGGAGGTGAACAATGGCTTCGTTCATGGTGAAACAACCGACCGTGGCGGCACGTCCACTGTATTTTAACGGTATGCGACTTCTCTTCGCCTCCGCGCTGTCTGCCTGTCTTTTGGCCCAGGCTCCCCCCAAGGACGCTCCACCCGAGGACTCGCCCGCGCCGATCACGGTTGATGTCAACGTCGTCAATATCCTGGCCTCGGTTCGGGATAAGCGAAACGCGCTGGTGGCCAACCTCGACAAATCCGATTTCACCATCCTTGAGGAAGGTAAGGCCCAGACCATCAAATACTTCACCCGCGAGACCGATCTGCCGTTGACGATCGGCCTTCTGGTCGACGTTAGCCGCAGCCAGGAGAATCTGATCGGCATCGAGCGCAACGCCGCTTCGCAGTTTTTCAATAAGGTGCTTCGCAAAAAAGATGAGGCGTTTCTGATCAGTTTCGGTGAGGAATCCGAGCTGTTGCAGGACTACACCAGCAGTCCCCGCCTGCTGCAGGACGGATTGAACCAGCTCCGCGTCAGTTCGGGGGTGGGCGGTTTGCACCCCGGTCCGGTGCCCACGGCCGGTCAGCCGCGCGGTACCGTACTTTACGATGCGGTGTACCTTGCCGCCACCGAGAAATTGAAGGGCGAGGTGGGTCGCAAGGTCCTGGTGCTCATCACGGATGGTGTCGACCAGGGAAGCCGCATGACGCGCAATCAAGCGGTTGAAGCTGCGCAGAAGGCCGATGCCGTGATCTACAGCATCGATTACCAGGATCCCAGCGCGTATGGCCCCTTTGGGTTTGGCGGCGGTGGCGGCGAAGGCGAGTTGCGGCGGATGTCCGATGAGACGGGCGGGCGGGTTTTCAAGGTCGATCGCAAGCACAGCCTGGATGAGGTCTTCCAGGAAATTCAAGACGAGATGCGCAGCCAATATGCGATCGGCTACACGCCCACCAACGATCTGCGGGACGGCAGCTACCGCCGTCTGGAAATCCGGCTGGCCAACAAGGATTTGAAAGCGCAGGCTCGCAAGGGCTACTACGCCATCAAACCCGACGCTCGCTGAGCGGCGCACCGCGCTGGGCCAGATAGGTCTCAATCCCTTCCCGCAGCGGCGGCAACGGCTCGAACCCGGCGCGCTCCATTTTCCCGTTGGATAGCGCCGAATACTTGGGCCGTCGCGCAGCCGTGCGAAATTCCCGCTCGTTGGTGGCTCGCAGCGTCGGCTTCAGCTTGGCGATTTCAAAGATCGTCCGCGCGTAGTCGAACCAGGAAATTGGGGTCCCTCCTCCTATATGAAACACGCCGGTGAGGCCGCGGCCGGCCAATTCCACCGTTCGGGCGGCCAGCCATAGGGCGTACGTCGGGGAGGCAATGTGGTCTTCCACGACCCGGATCTGTTGCCCCGAGCCGGCCAATCGCAGCATCAATTCGACAAAATTGCCGCGGCCCCGGGTCCTGCCTCCCAGGCCAAAGACCCCGGAAGTGCGTACAATCAGGACCCGGTCCAGGTAGGCCTGCGCGTACAATTCGCCGGCCAACTTGGAAACGGCATAAGCTCCCAGCGGATGGGGCAGGTCCTCCTCGGTGTAAGGACGGGTGGCACGTCCATCGAACACGTAGTCTGTCGAGAAATGCACCAGCTGCGCGTCGATCTGGTGGCATGCCAGCGCCAGGTTTCGTATGGCTAACCCATTCACTTCCAGGGCCGCACGCGGCTCTTGCTCGGCTACATCCACCTGGTTGTAAGCCGCCGCATTGAAAACCAGATCGGCATCGGAATCCGCCAGGACCTTCTCAACGGCAACCCGGTTCGTAATGTCGACCTGCAGGCGTCCGAAACCCGCTACCGAGTATTGCCGCTCCTCGAGTGTTCGCACCAACTCCGCGCCTAGTTGTCCGGACGCCCCGAAGATGACTGCTTTGCGGCTCATTGGACAACAGCATAACTCAGGGCAATAGTCCCACTAGACCAAGGTACTGCTAACGACGGTTTTACGGGCTTTTTGTGTAACGGTTTGAATCGGACCCGCGTTATCCTTGTCAGGGAACGGGTATGATGCGAGTCTTCCACCGGCAAATGATGCGCGGTCACACCGTGCAGAACGCCGCCATTGCGCTGTTTCTCGGCTTGCTGTTGGTGTTGACCATTTCGGTGTGGCACGGTCTCGGCACGTTGGCGTTTTGAAATCCGAACTCCGCCCACCGGCCTCGCTACCAGCGGTGCGTGAATACAAACGCAACTAGGGCCAGCGTAAACACCAGAACCAATGCCAGGATGGTCTTCTTCCATGCCGGCCGCAGCCACCCCTCGTTGCCAGGCCGCGCGGCACCGCTGAGGAGCGATTGCATCAGCCGGCGCTGGCCGGTCCCCGGCAGGCTTCGCATCGCCTTGGTGATTTCCTGCCGCCCCCGCCGGTCGGCGATCAATATGGTCGCTGAGTTCGGACTGTTGGTGGACTTGAGCAGGCGATGCCGCAGCGGGAACGGCACGTCCTCGACAGACCGGTACACCTTATCGGCGCCTTCCGCCGAGATTAATACGGTCGAGCTCTGAAACACGCCGGAACCCGCGTCCGGACGGGGCTCACCGCAATGCGGACATTTCGACTCCTCGTCCGCGAACTTTTTCCGGCATCGGCTGCAGATCATCCGCCAACCACCCGCGGCAGCTTGGGCATTTCGATCCCTGCCTCGTTTGTTACATTCTCCATCACAACCTGGATAAACCCCAAGGCCGCTTTGGATAGCGCTTTGTCTTTCCGGTAAATCAGTCCCAGGCGGCGCATCATCGGTTCCGGCGCCAGCGGGACGGCTTTCAGTTTACCCGCCGCAATCTCTTCCTTGCAGTTCGAAAGTGCCAGGAACGCCAGTCCCAGACCGGCCGTTACGAAGCGCTTCATCATCTCGGTGGAATCGAGCTCCATCGAGATTTGAATCTGATCTTCCACGATCTCCAGCCACTCGTTGAGGCGTGTCCTCGTCTTTCCTTGCTTGGGAAGCAGAAGGAAGTCCTGCACGACGTCTATCGCAGATACACCCTTGCTCTCCGCCAGGCGGTGACGCGCCGGCACAATCAACCGGATTTCGTCGTAATGGACGCTGACGACCTGCAGCCGCTTCTCTTCCACCGGCAGTTGGGTCAGCCCGAAATCGGCCGTGTTCTCCATGACGGCGTCCACCACCCGGGAAGCATAGGACCGGTCCACCTGCAGTTGCACAGCTGGAAACAGTTGCCTGTATTCCGAAAAGACTTTGGGCAGAACGTAGTTGCAGGTGGCTTCGTTGGCGGCGATCACCAGCTCCCCGCGCGGGTTCTGCTCCAGCTCCGCGATTGCGTCCTGCGCCCGTTTGCGCAGTTCCAGCATCTGTTCGGCGTACTCCGAAAAGATCTTACCCGCTGTGGTGAGCGAAATCCGGCTGCCGAATCGCTCGAATAGCTCCGTCCGCAGTTCCTGCTCCAGTTGCCGGACCTGGGCGCTGATGGCCGGCTGCGTGCGGTAGCAGGTCTGAGCCGCTTTGGAAAAGCTCTTCAGCCGGACAATCTCGGTAAACGTGTGGAGCTGGTCGAAATCCATAAGCCGTCGCGCCCGAGCCGTTCCGGGGGCGGCACCTAGTCAAATTCTGTATCGGCGGCATAGAAATAATGTATTTCCCTGGCCCGCCTTCCGTTTGGTAAGTATTGTAACAAAGGCTCCGGGTGGTGCGGTTGAGAGTATAGGATTGTTCGCAGTCGCAGCGCCGCACCTTCACCCCGGCGCCCCGCCATTCCGGCGCCGGACGAGCCTTTACAAAACCTTACGCTCCGCCGCACAACCGTTACGCCTCTGCGGTTCCGCCCATGCTACAGTCGAGCCGTGCGGATCCTACTCATCGATGACGACGCGGAACTGTGTCATCTCCTGAGTGAGTTTCTGAAACGGGAGGGGTTCACGGTGGAGTGCGAGCACGAAGGAAACTCCGGATTGGCCAAGGCCCTCGCCGGGGGCATCGACCTGATTGTCCTCGACGTCATGTTGCCCGGGCCCGATGGGTTCGAAATCCTGCGCCGTCTCCGCCCCCAAAGCAAAGTCCCCGTCATCATGCTGACGGCCCGGGGAGAGGATGTCGATCGGATCGTCGGTCTGGAACTGGGCGCCGACGATTACCTGCCCAAGCCGTTCAACCCGCGCGAACTGGCGGCGCGCATTCGGGCGGTATTGCGGCGCTACGAGCAACCCCCGCAAGCGGCGTCCGCCCGCCTCGAAATCAATGGAGTGACACTCGATCCCGGGAGCCGCGGGGTGTTCGTTGAAGGCAAGCCAGTCGAACTCACCACTTTCGAATTCGACATTCTGGAAATGTTGATGCGCTCGGCCGGACGTGTGCTTTCCCGGGATAGCCTCATGGAGAATTTTTATAGCCGCAAGGCTACGCCCTTCGATCGCTCGATTGACATGCACGTTAGCCATCTGCGCAAAAAAATCGAGCACGGGGGCACGCTCATCAAAACCATTCGCGGAATCGGCTATCAGTTTTGCCGCACGCAAGAAGACGCTCGTTCGGAATGAATTCTCTGTTTGCCAGGCTCCTGTTGTGGTTCGGATGTTCCCTCATCATTACAGTTGTCGGATCGGCGTTCATTTCCGCGTGGAACGTCAACCGCGATGACAGCGACCAGCGCGCGCCCGCCGCACGCATGGTTCATTTTCAGCTGGAAGAGGCGCGGCTCGCGTACGAAAGCGGGGGCCGGCCCGGGCTGCAGGCGTTCCTCGTCACGTTGACCCACGTCTATGACGCCGAGGGCGTCCTGACCGACGAAACCGGCCGCGACCTTCTCACCGGAGAGGACCATTCCGATCTGATCCGCCGTGCCCGGCGTCGCGTGCCCTATCCCTTCTTCCGCTCCGGCGATCTGATCGGACAGGCGGCCGAGGATGGGCGCTATTGGTTCTTCTTTCTCCAACCGCGCACCTCCGTCGGTTCCTGGTTCCTGCTTCCCGAACACATCTTTGTGATTGTTGCCGGCATTCTTTTGTGTTATTGGCTCGCCTGGCACCTCAGCAGTCCTGTGCGCCAGCTCCAGAAAGCGGTCGAGCGCTTCGGGCGGGGCGATTTCACCGTTCGCGTCAACTCCAGGCGACGCGACGAACTGGGCCGGCTGGCGCGGGCGTTTGACCGCATGGCAAATCGGATCGAAACCCTACTCACCGCCGAACGCCGCCTTCTGCTCGATGTCTCCCATGAGCTGCGTTCGCCGCTTGCCCGTCTCGGTGTCGCCGTCGAGTTGGCGCGCACGGGTGAGAATCTCGATGCCGCCCTCAACCGCATCCAGAAAGAATCCGATCGCCTCAACTCCCTCGTCACCCAGTTGCTTCAGGTGACGCGCGCGGAAGGAGATCCCTCTTTTCTACACCGCGAACCCATCCGCATCGATGAACTGGTCAAGCAGGTTCTCGAGGATTCGGCGATTGAAGCCAGCGCCC
The DNA here is from genome assembly GCA_964438005.1 of uncultured Solibacteraceae bacterium. GTDB lineage: Bacteria > Acidobacteriota > Terriglobia > Bryobacterales > Bryobacteraceae > PSRJ01. The sequence continues at coordinate 39,846 of CAYTJD010000007.1, forward strand.
ATGGATGTGACTTGAAGTACCAGGCCGCCGAGCCTGCAACGGTTGAGGGCGATCCCGAGTTGCTCCGCCGGGCAGTCGAAAATGTGGTGCGCAACGCCATCCGTTACGCGCCCCGCCACACTTCGGTTGAGGTCTCTCTCGCGCGCCACAACAGTCATGTCCTGCTAGACGTTCGCGACCAGGGTCCCGGCGTTCCCGAGGAAGCACTCCCCCGAATTTTTGATGCGTTTTACCGCGTTGAAGAAGACCGCTCGCGTTTCAGCGGAGGCGTTGGCCTCGGTTTGTCCATCGCCCGTCGAGCCATCGAGCTAACCAAAGGTAGTATTCGCGCGCGCAATGCGCATCCCGGCCTCGCAGTGGAGATAGAATTGCCAACAACGGCACTTGCGCAATAAGTGGAACTCCGCCGCCCTTGCGCCGAAACGTGCAATTTGGAACCAGGAAAGAGATATAAACGTCAAATGACCATGTTTCCACGCCTTCGTCACGGGTACACTTTATTTGCACTGATCTGCTTTGTTTTCTGCGCCGCACCTGCCTTCGCTCAGTTAGTTGCGAATCGCTACACTCTGCTCCTCGGGGAGCCATCGGTCGCTTCGCGATTTGAGACTCGCGCGGAGGTGGAATCGGCCGCGGGCATCCAGTACCGAACCCAGATTGAGACGCGCCAGAGGGCCGTCCTTGCCGAGTTGGCCGCTCGCAATATCCCGGTGACCGGGCGCGTCTCGACTCTGCTGAACGCGATCTTCGTGGCCGCTCCGGCCAGCCGCCTTCCCGAAATGCTCGCCATTCCCGGCGTGGCCGCGGTGCGCCCCATGCACCGCGTTCAGTTGCTGCTCAACCGCGCTACCCAACTCATGAACGCGCCGGTGGCTTGGACCGCGCTCGGCGGACAAGCGAGTGCGGGCAAAGGGATGAAGATCGCCATCATCGATACCGGCATCGATCAAACCCACCCGGCGTTTCAGGACTCTTCCCTCACTCCGCCCGCCGGATTTCCGATTTGCACGACGGGCCACCCGGAAGACTGCGGATTCACCAACAGCAAAGTGATCGTGGCTCGCAGCTATGTCCGTCAAATCGCCGGGTTCACTTCGAAGAGTCCGGCGACTCTCCCGGACGATACTTCCGTTCCTCCGCCCGCTGCCACTTCGCAGCCCGACGATTACTCCCCGAGCGACCATGTCGGTCATGGCACGGCTACCGCTTCGGTGGCCGCCGCCAACCAGAACAGCGGCATTGTCACGTTCACCGGCATGGCCCCCAAGGCGTTTCTCGGCAATTACAAAATCTTCGGAACCCCCGGTGTCAACGACAGTCCGACCGACGCCGTGCTGATCCTGGCGATTAACGACGCATTCAACGATGGTATGGATGTCGCCAGTCTTTCGGTGGGTTCACAAGCTCTCGCCGGAGGCGCCGATACCGGTGCGGCGTGCGGCCTGCCCGCAGGCCAGCCCTGCGACCCGCTCGCGTTCGCTTATGAAGCCGCAGCCAAGAAGGGGCTGGTGGTTGTCGCCGCGGCCGGCAATAGCGGCTCGGATGCCGTCCTGTCGTTCAGCGAGAACTATCCGTATTTCAACTCCATCTCGTCTCCGTCCAGCGCGCCGTCGGTGATCAGCGTGGGCGCCACCACCAACTCCCACGCCATCACTCCCGCGGTCAGTGCCAGCTCTGCTTCGGCGCCCGCTACCGTCAAGTCGCTCTCGGCGCAACTCGGCGATTCGTTTTTCTTCCCATCCAGCCAGGGCGCGAGTTCCGCTCCCTTGGTTGATGTCACCCAGCTTGGCAACGACGGCCTCGCCTGCGCGGCCCTCCCCGCCAACTCGCTGAAGGGAAGTTATGCGTTGATCGAGCGCGGCACTTGCACCTTTGAGACCAAGGCTTCCAACGCCCAGCTGGCCGGCGCGGTTGGGATCGTGTTCTACATGGCGGATCAGTCACCGATCGTTGTTCCCGGTGGCCTCGGCTCCAGCGGGGCTTTTTTTATTGGCCCCTCCGTCATGATTTCCAACACGGATGGGCTTGCGTTGAAAAACTATATCGATGCGAATCCCGGTCAGGCGATGACCATCGATGTCGCCGGCAAAGAATTAGACTTGGCCACCTTCAGCCAGCTCTACTCGCTCAGCCCACCTCTGGCCCAAAACCAGCTTGCGAGCTACTCATCATTCGGCCCCGCTCCCGATGGAACCATCAAGCCCGATCTGGTGGCGACGGGTGGGCTTGATGTAGACATTTCACCAGCGCCCGGCATGTACCTTGCCGCGCAGACTCTAGATCCGAATGGAATCCTCTACAGCGTGAGCCGCTACGCGACCGCGGACGGAACCAGCTTTGCAACCCCACTCGTGGCCGGCGCCGCCGCCTTGGTCAAGCAGGCGCATCCGAATTATTCTGCCGGGCAAATCAAATCGGCTCTAGTGAACTCCGCCGCCCAGGACACGACCACCGACGACGGGGCTTCGGATGTAAATGGCATTCGTCAGAGCCCCATGCCTGTCAACGTGCAGTGGCTGGGTGGCGGACGCCTGGATGCCGGAGCGGCCCTCAAGTCGGCCATCACGGCGGAGCCCGCTACGGTTTCTTTCGGTTATTTGCGATCGAACACGCTCCCCGTCACCCGGACTCTGAGCGTTACGAACAAGGGGGCGAGTCCTGTTACGGTTGCCGTGGCTGTCGCGCCGAATGGTGCGCCAAGCGGAAGCACGGTCGCTACGGACAAGACCTCCCTGACGCTAAACGCGAATGCCAGCGCTGCTCTCAATGTAACCTTGTCCGGCACGGTGCCGGCTCCAGGCTCATATTCCGGTGCGGTGACTCTCTCCGCTTCCGGTGCGGTCACCCGCATCCCTTACCTGTTTTTGGTGCCCGACGGCGTGCCTTACAACGTAGTTCCCGCCGCTGGCGGTCTCCAGGGCACTCCCGGGCAGGACGCCGGCTCGATTGCCGTTCAAATCACCGACAAATATGGTGTTCCGGTAATCGGCTCTTCGGTGTCGTTCTCAGTCAGCCCCCGGAATGGTGTGACCTTCCAGAGTGTCCATGGCGAGCCGGCCTGTTCTCCGAATGCCACCGGCGGCGTGACCTGTGCGAGCGACAATTACGGCGTGGCCTATGCCGAGGTTTTCCTCGGCCCAACCACGTCTACTCCAACCATCACGGCTACCGGTCCTCCTCCCAACAACATTCCCTTTCAATTCACGGCGTTCATCTTGCCGCAGCCTGCGATTACACAAGGCCAAATTCTGGATAATGCGATCTTCCAACCTACCGTGGCCCCTGGCTCGATTGCCGCGATCAAAGGCTCGAACCTGATGGATCCGGATCTGCTCATCAACACCGCCCAAGGTTACGACCTGATTCCC
>CAYTJD010000008.1:0-5341 GCA_964438005.1 uncultured Solibacteraceae bacterium
CCTTACTTCACACGACGGTATCTGTAGTTGCCCGACACGTGCACCTCGACAAGAGACACGGGCACGCCGTTGGAGCCGGGAACGAAGTCCACCTGCCAGTTAAAGAAGCCGGTGAAGTGAGTGTCCGACTGCGGCACCAGCTGGATCTTCTCTCTTCCTTTCAGCTCGGCGTAGAGCTTCCCATCGGCGACCGTGATTTCTATCATCCGCGGATGCGGGCCCTGGCCCCAGATGTCCTGTTCTTCGTAGGTGCCGGCGTAGTTCGCCAGCGTTTCCGGCGCCACGCGCGCCTCCTTTTCGTCGGAGGCCTTGCCGATGTAGTGTTGCCGGCGGCTTCCATTGTCCTCGTTGCAGACGTCTTCCAGCAATTCGGTATCCGCTGCGAGCGATGCGCGGAGCGAGATTGTCCAGGGCCGCGCATAGACGGCCGGATCGCTGAGCGTCATCTCAATCTGCAGGTGGCCGAAGTCGGGACGCCGGTAGCGTTCGGTGACGCCGCAGTGCCTGGGTATGCGGATGGCCGCCGTGATCGAGCCAGGTCCGGTCGTTGTATCCGAAGCTGTCGACCACCAGCGTGTCTCCTTCCCAATGCCCGACCGAATATCCCATCCAACTGGGATTCGGATCGGACTCGAGCGGCCGGCCGTCGGTAAAGATCTGGCGATACGTCAGGCCTTCGTCGAGCATCACGATCAAATCCGGTGTCTGTACGATCTTGGTCAGGCGTGCGCTGTTTGTATAGTTGGGACCCCACGGCAGGCATTGGACGCTCATGTGCTGCTTCGACAGATCCTCCGCGCGGTCCTTGACCAAACCCTGCGCCCAAGTCTGCATTTCGCCGGGCTTGAGATCGGCCGCGATGTTTTCCGCATATTTGGACTCGACCCTCTGCCACAAGCCCGAAAGATCCGGCTTCCCGCCGGGTGTGCGCGGCGCGGGCGCGGCCAGATTCGGTTCGCCGTCCGACAGCCGGGGCAGACCCGGCGTCCGGTAGGCGAGCCACTGCGCTCCGAGCGGCGCGCTCCAGTAAATTGCCAGGGCCGCGATCAGAGATGCCTGCATGATGCCAGCTCCTGCGGACGGATTCTATCATCGAACGCCAAGCTCCAGCGGCAAGGCGTTTAGCCCGCGACATGAAGCGCACAAGCTTTGTTATGCTGACGGTTGGCGCCGGGGCGCCACCCAGGTCCGCGGGAAGGACGGCGTCCACCCCGAAACGTGTAAGCAGTAAACGGAAATGAACTCTTTTCTCGCCCGGTAGAGCGGACCGCGGGCAACGGCACGCCCCGAAGAGTGGCGCCAGGAAAGGAGCTCATGTGAATCAGAAACCGCCTACTCGCGCCCTGCGCGAGAATCCCGACATCGATCAACTGAAGCGACAGGCCAAGGAACTGCTCGAAGCCTACCGCGAATCCTCTCCGGAAGCCATAGCCGAGGTGACAGCTTACCACCGCAGCGCTTCTCGCGACACCTTTGCCTTGCATGACGCGCAGTTCGTGCTGGCTCGATCTTATGGCTTCGAGAGCTGGCCGAAGCTAAGGGCCGCTGTCGACGGAGTCACCGCAAAGAAGCTGCATGAGACAGTGGAAACCGGCGATCTGCGGAGCACGCGCGAGTTGCTCGCGCGGCGTCCGGAGATTGTCGACCTGGGACGCGGTGGGATGAGTCCGCTGAACAAAGCCGTTCTGAGGCGCGATGCCGAGATGGCGAAACTACTCCTCGAATTTGGAGCGAATCCGGACGCAGGCGTCTGGCCCATTCGCGATGCGACCAGCCCCCGTGTCATCGCGCGCGACCGCGGCTACCAGGAGATCTCCGAAGCTATTAACGCGGCGCAGGAGAAACGAGGGATGCACGGCTCGCAGATACCCATCCAGGTCAGGCGCAAATTGGAGGAAGCCGACAGGAGCGGCCGTGAAGAGGCGATGGTGGCTGTGTTCGATGAACACCCGGAGCTGACGAAGTGGAGTCAGGCCGACGGCACCACGATGCTCCATCTGGCGGCGGGTCGCGGGGCGCTGCTGATTATCAAGTGGCTGCTCGATCACGGCAGGGATGTCAACGCGAGGGCGGACTGCGTCCCGCACCAAAGCGCAACGTTTCTGGATCGGTCGCCGCAGGGCTGGACACCGCTGGAATTTGCCGCAACCGGCCGGGGCAGTACCGAGTGGCTCTTTAACAATGACAAGTTCCAACCCGCGGCAAAATTGCTCCTCGAGTACGGCGCCGAACTCAGTCCGTTGTCCGCCGCGGCACTGGGCCGCTGGGACTTTCTTGGGAAGCTTTCGAAGCAGGAACTCGAGGGCAAAGGCGCGCTGGAAGCTGCCGTCAAGGGCGACCAACCGGATACGTTGCGCCGCCTGCTCGACCTGGGGCTCGATCCCAACGAGCCGATCCAGGTTGGCCACATAGAGGAAAAGACGTGGTCTTCCGGCGGTCCGGTGTTTCAGGCCGTAGTGCTGAAGCGCGTCGAGATAGCGCGCCTTCTGCTGGACCGGGGCGCAGATCCGAATGCGAATGTGTTTACGGCGGGCTCAGCGGCGTATCGAGCCTACGACAGCCGCGACCCCGAAATGATCTCATTGATTGAAAAGCATGGCGGGTGGATCGACCCTGGCTCGGCCGGCTATGCGCGCCAGACGGAAATCGCGCGCAAGATGTTGGCGGGGGAGATTGATCCGCACCTCGAACCGAACGATTTTATGGGTCACACGGTGGCGGAGCAACTGCTGTGGGGCGGCGCCAGTTCGCTGTGCGATGACATCGTTCGCATGGCGCTCGAGCGAGTCGACTGGCCGCCGGATGATCCCCGTTGGTTTGGAATGCTGATGCGGCCGACGTGGAATAATGCCCATCGCCCCGAATGTTGCGACACACTCAGACTGATTCTGGCGCGCTGCCATCCGCATCACCGCGCCAAGGATTATGGCTACACCATACTGCACGACGTGGTCTCAGGCGACTGCGGCGTGGGTGTCCAGCTTGCGACGATCCTGCTCGATGCGGGTGCGCGGCTCGATGTGCGTGACGACCTGCTCAAGAGCACACCGCTCGGCTGGGCCTGCCGCTGGGGACGCACCGAGATGGTGAAGCTCTTTCTCTCGCGCGGCGCCGATCCCGTTGAAGCGGACGCGGAGCCCTGGGCAACACCGCGTGCCTGGGCCGAAAGGATGGAGCGGGCTGAGATCGTCGAACTGCTTGATGCATCAAACAGAACTTAGGGCTACTGCTACTGCTTGTAGTGGTCCGCCGGGAGCGCGGCTTTGCCTTTCAGCAGGTGCTCCTGGTCGCGCTCGTCTTCGAAGCAGCCGGACTCGAGGAACATGTAGTCCTTCGGCGCACGCCTCAGGTTGAAAGCCATTTTCCACGGACGCGTGAACACTTTGACATCGTCGAGCGTGGCTTCGTAGCGGATGTTGTCGCGATCCATCGGAATGAAGCGCTCCACCACGTGCAGCGCATCGCTGTGGAAATGGCCGGCCATATCGAACACGCTTTTGTCATTGTTGTTGGCGACATCGACCACCAGGGTGCTGCCTTCCCAGCGGCCGCGCGAATCGCCCATCCACGCCAGGTAGTCTTGGGGGTGCCTACCTTCCATATAAATGATGCGCCAGGCGTGCATGTTCTCGTGCATCACCGCGATATACTTCGGCGTCTCGACCAGCTGAAAGCTGAAATACATGGCGTGCGGGACGCCTTCGTAATGGCAGTGCCCGGTGGGATCGAGTTCCATGTGCTGCGTCAGCTCTTTGACTTGGGCGGCGGCCCAGGGCTGATACGGAAGCGTGGCGCCTTCCACCACACCTTCCTTCGATTCGCCGCCGAGAAAAAATCCGCCGGGATGCGGCAGCACCGAATACATCGCGCCATTGGCGCGCGGCTGCCAGATGCCTTCCAGGTCGGGGAGGCCGTCGGAGGTGCGCGGCGGTGTGTACGGCTTGGTTTGCGGCCAGCCGGCGACGGCCGTTATCAGGAGGGCCAGAGCGAACTTCATTTCGTCACCTCGCGCTTGGCGGGATAGGGGCGGACCAATTCCAGCGGGTCGCCTTTCGGGGCCGGCCGGTACTGCGGCTGGATGGCCCGGCCGCTGTCACCTTCAGTGCATTCCTGCTCGCGCAGCTCAAAGCCGGGCTGCGTGTTGCGATGCAGCGTCATGGCGATCTTCCACGGCTTCGAATACGTCTTCGGATCTTCCAGCGTCGCTTCGTATTGAATGGTATCGGTGTCGCTGCGCGTAAAACGTTCGACCACGTGCAGCGCGTCGCTGTGTGTGTGGCGCGCCGAATCGAGCCAGGTCTTGTCGCCGAGATCGGTGACATCCACCACGAGGGCATTGCCTTCCCAGTGGCCGACCGAGTCGCCCATCCAGAGGTCGATGCCTTCGAGATGCTCCCGCCGCGTGGTGGGGATCAGCCGCTGGTTGTGCAGGTACTCGTAGAGAATAATGACCAGGCCCGGCCGCTGGATGATTTGAAACGGGAACGGCAGATAATTTATGCGCGGCACGCCCGGCATCGCGCAATGCGCGAGCGGGTCGACGCGGTTGGCTTTCTGCTCGCGTTCGAGCGCTTCGGGAAGATACGGAATCTCGCGACCTTCGGCAAGTTCGCTGACGTCGAACTGCGCGCCGTTGCGCGTTTCCCAGATCCCCTGCAGATCGGGCGTCTGCGCCGAAGCGAGGGATGTGGCGAGGCAGACCGCGCCCAAGATCACCAGAGTCTTCACAGCGCCGTCTCCTAACCGGGATTCTGTTCCGTGCCCAGAACCACCTGGGTTCCGTCGGGCATAGTCATCCGCTGCGCGTTTCCGGTGTGCGTGCCGTCCTTGGCGAGGAAGCCTTCGATAGTCACGGTGATGCCCGGCTTCACCGTGTCCTTCCGAAAGCCGCGCCGGTAGAGATTGGCAACCGACGCCGTTTCAAATGCCCAGTTGGTGACTTTGCCATCCGCCTCCTTGACGTCGATGTAGACCCACGAGTGAGGATTGCTCAAATCGAACTTGGTAACGGTGCCGGTGAGCTTGATGGGCTTGTCGCGATCGTATTCCGCGGCGAAGGAATGATGGGCCGCCGCGGGCAGCGCCGCGAGCAGCAACCCGAAGCCGGCCGCGAGGAGCAGAGCTTTCGACGTCATGATGTATCCTTTTCTACTCTGCGGCCAGCGCCTCTGTCAAGGCGTCCGCCTACGGTAGAGTGAAGACAGTGCGATCTTTGGCGATTCTGCTTCTGTGTGCGATGGCGGCGGCCGCCCACCACTCCACCGCCATGTACGATCTGGTGCACGGCACCATCATCGGCGGCGTGGTGACGAAGTTCGATTGGCAGAATCCGCACACGCAC
>CAYTJD010000009.1:0-54275 GCA_964438005.1 uncultured Solibacteraceae bacterium
CTTGTCCGGATGCATCAGGCTGGTTTGATCCGCGCACTGGCCTCGTCGCTCGACTGCCTCGCCGGCGTTATCGTCGGCGTCGCCGCCTTGCCTCAAAGCATTCTCAAGGCTGACTTCAAGCAGGCCCGCGCCGCCCTTGCCCGCATCGACGGCACAGCCAGTGGCGGAGCGAATGCGCAGGCCGAATTCGCCTCGCACTTGGAGAGCGCGATTACCGCAACGGGTCCGCAAGGCTGGCTCGACTGGACACTCGATCTGCGGAATATGCTCGTCCACCGTGGGCGCCGCATCGAGATGGGCCAGTATTTGCCGATCACGCCGGTTCTGCTGGGTGCGGATGGCAGGCCTGCACCCCGTGCCCGCCGCGTGTCACACCTGCCCCGCGATCCAGGGCGGTCGGATATCGAGGTCTTTATTGACACGCCATGGAATATGGTCCTGCACGAAGAAGGAACCCGGACCCTGATGGGAGTCATGAACAGCACCGTCCTCCTGCTTGAAGCCGCCGCAGAGCACCTGCTCGATCTGTGGCGCTGGCGGCGCGCTCATCCCGGAAATCTTCGCCAGCCCGCGGATGAGTGGAAGACCGGGCCATCGAAACAGTCGACCGGCTTCAACGGGTACGCCCCCTGCTCGCTGCCCCTCGAACCCAGCATCGGGATGATGCATCCGACAACGGCTCGGCGCTTTCACGCTGCTGCAGTTGATGATGGCGCCCGCCCTCAATGGGCGACTTTCGATTGAGCCTACCACGATCCCGCCAAGGCGGATTGGCGACAACCAAGAACGAGTGTCGGGTGCTGAAGGGCAATCGTCTGGCTGACAAAATGGCTGACAAAAACTCGAAAGCCCGCATCGCGCGGGCTTGGAAGTGATTGATTTTAAACTGGAGCCACCCGCCGGGCTTGAACCGGCGACCTGCTGATTACGAATCAGCCGCTCTACCAACTGAGCTAGGGTGGCGTCTCGATGAATCACTACCCGAAGCACCTCGGTTCCCCCGTGCTTCGAGCGCTCGCTCCATTTTACCAAACCGATGGCGGCCGGCCTTCGGCTTGGATCTCACGCACGCTCCTTGCTCCGCTCCTATCCGCCGGCGGCTAGCATAAGGCCGGGAACCGCGGCGTGACGGGATGCGGATGGTCTACGGTGCGAACGGCGTCGAACATCGTGAGCGCCGCATCTTCCACAGTCAGTGTTTGCAGATTGACTTCGGGCAGTTCCGCCTCGATCTCTCCCGAAGCTCCACACGTTTCGCAGACCCACACAATTCTGACTGGCACCGGTCCGCAGAATATCAGGAGACGAGTCTCACCGAACCCGCCTCCGGTACTATCCGCCCCACGTTTTGTACTGGAACTGAACCGTTGCGGAATTCCGGACGGTAGGCCGCTATGTCCCGGCATTTGCGATCATGTCACATGGCCTCCGGTGTCTCGTTTGCCGCACTCACTGCGCTCTTTACCGTCCTGGCAGGGTGCCGCGCTGCGACACACCATGCGGTCGATCCGGAGCTCGCATCTTGTGTTCCCGGGAATACGAGGGTCCTGGCGGGCATTCAAATTGGCCAGGTGCAGGCCAGTCCCTTGCTGGAGAAGTGGTTTACCGGCTCGTTGAGCGCGTGGATGCCGACTCGCGACGCATCAGCGATGCTGGTCGCCTATACCGGTTCCGGTTTGTTGTGGGCCACGCGCGGTCCCTTCCGCGAGCCGCCTGCGGGAGCCACTTTGCTTGCTCCCCAACTCGCGGTAACCGGCTCGGATGCGGCTATCCGCGCCGCCGCCGCCCAGCATGCGAGCGGGCGTACAGGCGCTCCGGGACTCGTCGCCCAAGCGGAATTGGTCGCGACGCAGCCGGTGTGGGCGGTAGCCGTCGGAAATATCCAGTATCCGCTCTCTGGCAACGCTGCCAATCTCAATCGCCTTCTCGCTCTCACCGATTACACCACATTGACGCTCGACGCCCGATCACAGATCGGGTTGCACGTCACAGGCATCTGCGGGTCCGCCGAACGGGCGCGCCAGTTCGAAGAAACGCTGCGCGCCCTGCTTTCTCTGGCGCGCGCCGCCGCGCACGACCGCGATCTTGAGTTGGTTTTATCCGCGGTCCAGATCCGCCGCGACAGTCTGACGGTCCATGTGGATGCCGCGGGCGCGCCCGAACTCGTCGAACGCCTCGTGCGGTCTGGGGTTCCGCAATAAATGCTCGCGATTCGGTTTTAGGTCAGATTCCCGCGTACCAGGAGTATCCGAAATCGGGGGCCGCTGAACCACGGCCGCTCCCGATGTCTTTCAGCGTATCCGCCAGCATGATCTGCGAGAGGTACTTTACGCTCTTATAGCCGAGCTGGCGGGGAACCTTCACGCGCGCCGGAGCACCGTGTTCGGGCGGCAAGTCCTGGCCGTTCATCCGATAGGCAATCAGTGTCTGCGCATGCAGCGCGTCCGCCATGTCCAAGCTGTCCCACGATTCGTCAAACGGAAAAAACACGACGTACTTGGCCTGCGGCAAGACTCCTACCAGGTTCATCAGGTAGGAAAGCGGCACCCCGGTCCACTCCGCAATGAACGACCAACCTTCTTCGCAGGTTTGTTCGGTGATTTGCGAGCGGGATGGGAACGTTTTCAGGTCGGCTAGTGAAAAGGAAGCAGGGCGCGCGACCAGGCCGTCTATCGAGAGGCGCCAGTCCTTGAAACTCGTGTCCAGGTGCCGGCGGTACGAATCCCGCCTGGGAGGATCGCCGCTCACCTGCGCGACCCTCGAGATTTCCGCGCGCGTGAATTCGCGGGCCATCGAATGGCCCGCCGTCAAAATGCGCTGGGTCGCGTAGGTCAGCGTTTCACCGGGCCCGTAGACACCGCTCCAGTCGGGCGGAATCAGGCCAAAGCGCGCGGCGACCTTCGCCGCGACGGCCAAGCCGGCTGTACCGCCCACCGCTACACCCGCGCCGAGGAACTTGCGGCGGGAAGGAGAGCTCATGACCGCTCCCTGGAGACAACTCGTCCCATGATCATTGCGGCGACCCGCCCGCGGAAGCCCGCGCGCCACACCATGATGAGGTGCACCGCCACGAAGAGCACGGAAGCGATGGCGGCGAAGAAGTGAATCGTGCGCGCGCACTGGTGCCCGCCGAGCACGGTCACCAGGCCTGGGAAGACCGAGGTAACCGCGGGCGACATCGCCAGGCCCGTCCAGAGCAGCAACGGGAACAGAATGAAAATCACTGCCAGGTAACAGATGCGCTGGAGCACGTTGTAGGTCAGCGCCTCTTTCGCTCCCGGCCGCTGGAACCGCAGATGACTGACTATCGACCCCCGAAGCGAAGTCCACGCCAGATCGCGCCGCGCCGGCATCAGGTTGATGCCAAAGTGCCGCCCTCCAACACCCGACGCGACATACACTATTCCATTCAACACACACAGCCAGGCCGATTGGAAGTGCAGGTAGCGGCCCCATCCGGAAGGGCCGCCCAGCATGAACGGCAGAGGTAAATCGAAAAGGGACGGTGTTCCGATGCCCCCGGTCTCGCCCCAATAGAACCGCGGGTGCGCCAACAGAATGCCGATTCCGCTTATCAGCAGGCCGACGAAACTGAGGGAGTTAATCCAGTGAGTGATTCTCACCAGCGCTGAATGGCGCGGCGCGGCCTCACGCCTCGGTTCCACGACCGCGAGCCCCGGTAGATAGACCGAATCCGCCATGCCAGTGCCGCGATCATAGCACAGCCGTTAATGGGTGTCAGGGGTAACGGAGTTACCCCGAGACTAGCAAAGTCGCATTTTCTCTTACACCTTTTATGAATCATTTTATCGGTTAGCACATCTCACTCCTCGTAAGCCCGCGGGAGCGCGAACGAGACTCCGGCTCCCAGGCTGAAGGAGAAACTTGAGATGATCAGCCACCTGTCCACCACTGTGGATGGCAACCGGATCTTTTATCGCGAAGCCGGACCGAATGAGGCGCCGGCGATTCTGCTGCTACACGGCTTTCCCACATCGTCACACATGTTTCGCAGGCTCATTCCGGAATTGGCCGGCCGCTACCATGTCGTCGCGCCCGACCTGCCCGGCTTCGGCTTTTCGGATGCTCCCGATCGCAAGCGGTTTCAGTACAGTTTCGAGCACCTGGCGGTGGTGATGGCCCGCTTTACCGAGACCATCGGCCTCGAACGCTTCGCCATTTACGTGTTCGACTATGGCGCTCCGGTGGGCCTGCGCCTGGCCCTGGCGCACCCGGAACGTATCACGGCCATCGTCTCGCAGAACGGCAATGCCTACGAAGAAGGTCTGAGCCAGGGCTGGAATCCGATTCAGCGGTACTGGAGCGAGCCGACGTCCAAGAACCGGGCCGCCCTGCGTGATTTTCTCACTCCGGCAGCGACTCGTTCCCAATATCTCTACGGCGTTTCGGACGAGGCGCAGATGGCGCCGGAGGCTTGGACGCTCGACTCGGCGCTGTTAGCGCGGCCCGGTAACGATGAGATCCAACTGGACCTCTTCCTGGATTACGCGAGCAACGTTGCGCTCTATCCCAAGTTCCAGGAGTATTTTCGCTCCAAGCGCCCCCCGCTGCTGGCGGTCTGGGGAAAGAACGATCCATTCTTCTTACCGTCCGGCGCCGAGGCATTCCGGCGCGATAACCCACAGGCGGAAATCCACCTTTACGACACGGGCCACTTCGCGCTCGAAACGCACTCGGTGGAAATCGCTGCTGCGATTCGCGATTTCCTGGAACGCAAGCTGGCCGCGCGGCGCGCTACCACGTAATGCTAGGCATGCCACTCGCGCACGATCTCGCCGAAACACTCCAGCCCGCTCTGGATGACGCCCCCGTAGCCGTGGCCGGGGCGTGTCCAGGCGCCGGCGAGATACAGGTTGCGGATCGGCGTGGCATGCCCGACTCGGCGATTACCGGAGTTGTCCACCGTTTGATCCCAGCCGTAAATGGCGCCGCGATCATTGCCCGTATACCGCAGGTTGGTCAGCGGCGTGCCCACCTCCTCGACTTCGATCGACTCCGACAAGCCCGGCAACAGCGCTTCGGCACGCCCGATCATCAAGCGCGCCAGGCGCTGCTTCTCCGCGTTGTAGGCCGCCTTGTTGCCCTCCTTGTAGTCCTTCTCAAACGGCTCCCAGTGGTCGAATCCCTGCAGCACGATCAGGTTCACGGTATTCTTGCGCCGCGGCGAATAGGCGTTGAAGAGATTGTCGTAGAGCGTCACGCACATCCCGGTCCGCTCGACGCCGGCTTGCCGCGCCGCTTCGTAATCGGCTTCGGGATCGTACCCTGGCACGAGAAAAATCTCCGAATCGGGAATCTCGAGCTTTCCCACCAGGTCGCGGTTCAACCCGAGAAAGACCTGGAACGAGGACAGGCTCGTGCTGAAACCGGCCATCCGTTCCCTGTAAGCCGAAAAGGTGCCGTCATCGTTCTCCGGATCTTCGTCGAGCAGGCGCGCAAAGGTCTGGCCGGCGCTCGCATTGGAGACGACGGTGCGCGCCTGGAATTGCTCGCCGCCTTGGCACTGAATGCCGTACGCTGCGCCATTTCGCGTCAGAATGCGGTCGACCCGCGTATTGAGTAAGACTCTTCCGCCGCGCTTCTCTATCAATTTGACGAGCGCGTCGGAGATCGTCTGCGAGCGTCCGCGCGGATAGTAGCCGCCTTGCTCGAGGTACCCGATCGCCGGAAGCGCGTAATAGAAGCTCGCCAGCTTCGAGGGCGGCAGCCCGTAGTAAACCCACTGCGCCGATACGATGGCCTTAAGCTGGGGATCGCGCAGATGCGCGTCCACCATCTGTCCCCACGTTTGCTGCCCGTAGCGGTATAACACGGGATACTCGAGCGGAAACTGCGCGAGGTCCACGTTGCCGTGGTTTCGGGAAAGCTTCTCGACCTCGCGCGAGAGCGCTTGCATGTCCGCAAACAGGCTTTCGATGCCGCCGGCTTCCTCGGGAAACCGGTCGGCCAATTGCGTCAGGTAGCGGGCCGGCGCGCGCTGCCGCACCCGGATGTCGTGTTTGGGAAAGATCGCGCGGTAAAGCGACGGGTGCGCGACAAATTCGACGTCCGAGATTTCCGGGAATCCCGCAATCAGGTTATACACTCCGTTGCGCTCTCCCACTACCGTCGAATGCAGCGATACGTCGAAGACAAAGCCACCCGGCCGGCTGAACGCGGTGGCATAGCCGCCGGCTTTGTCATGCTGCTCGACTACCAGCGGCCTGTATCCTTGGCGGGCAAACGCGGCCGCGCAGCTCAAGCCGCCCAGGCCCGATCCGATGATCACCGCATCGAATTCGTCCCGGCCCCGTGGATCCGCCTTGGCCGGCAGCGCCTCCCAATCAAAGGCGGCCAGAGGCGCGGCCGCCAATGCAGAGCGGATCAGATCTCTTCGCGTGTAACCGTTCTCCGGCATGGTGCCTCCTCACAAATTCAGATCTATCTATCTGATATTAGCTCGGCGCGCCGTCACGCGGTATCGGGACCCTCCGGATACTACAATCGAAACGAGTGGCCGCCGCGTCGCGCAGTATCGAAGCCCCATCCTCCGGGGCGCGAAAAGCCTTGTCGGGCTTCTTGCTCTCCGGCTTTCTCATGGCGTTGCTGGGGGCCATACTCCCGGCCTGGGGATATCACCGCGATCCGCCGGACTTTGTAGCGGTCGGCAACTACTTTCTGAGCCTCGCGATCGGTTTGATGGCGTCGACCGCTTTGGCGCGCCGCCTGCTTGCCCGCCGGGGTCTTCCGTTTTCCCTGGTCTTTGCGTGCACACTGGCGTGCGGAGCCTTGACGTACCTGGCGCTGGTGCCTCCACCCGCTCCGGCCTGGTGGCGGGTGGTCGGTCTGCTGGGGCTCGGCGGCGCCGCCGGCTTGCTCAATCTCGCCCTCTTTCATGCCATCTCCGCGGTCTATCAGCGCGACGCCGCTGGCACGGTGAATCAAGGTGGCATCTGGTACGGGCTCGGTTGCCTCGCTGCGACTTTGCTGGTGGCGGGAACGTTTTCCGTTTACACCGTTACCAGCATCGGTGTCTTCATGGCCACTGTGCCTGGAATTTTCGCCGTACTCTACGCGCGGACAGCTTACCCGAGGGCCGCGGCGGCAGCGCATCCGACCTTGCGCCAGGCCTTTGAAGACTTCCGCAGCCCGGGCGCGGTGATGTTCGCCCTGCTGTTGTTCTTCCAGTTCGGCAACGAATGGTCGATCGCCGGCTGGCTGCCGCTGTTTCTCATCCGGCGCGTCGGCCTCAGCCCGAGCGCCGCTTTGCTGGTCCTCGGCCTTTACTGGCTCTTCCTGATGCTCGGCCGGCTGATTGCCGTGGCCATCCTGCCGCGCGTCCGCCACGGGCGGCTGTTGATGGGCAGCGTCCTCGCCGCCTTGTTCGGTTGCCTCGTCCTATTTTTCACCAACAACGGCTTCGGCGCTGCTATGAGCGTGCTCTTCATCGGCGCCGGATATGCCAGCATTTATCCGCTGGTTGCCGAAGCCATCGGACGCCGCTTCCCGTACTACCATCCCGGATTCTTCAACGGCATTTTTTCGCTGGCCATGGTAGGCGGGCTGCTCGCGCCAGCTACGTTAGGATACGCCGCTTCGGCCTTCGGAGTGGGCGTCGTGATAGGCATTCCGCTGCTCGGTACCTGCATGGTGGTCGCGCTGCTACTGCTCATCTGGCTGGAATCAAAGGTGACCGGGCGATGAGACTACCAACTCTTTTGTTGTTGGGCGCACTGACGCTGCACGCAGCCTCGCTGGAGCAAGAGATATCGCGCCTGATCGACACGGCTCCGGCGGCCCGCGGCGCTTTTTGGGGTGTCGACATTACCGACCTCGCCTCCGGCAAGACGCTTTACGCTCGCAATGTCGACAAGCTGTTCGTGCCCGCGTCGAATGCTAAGCTCTTTACGATCGCGCTGGCGCTGAACCGCTTGGGCGCGGATTTCCGGTTCGAGACACGCGTGCTGGCTGTGGCGCCTCCCGATGAGAACGGCCTCTTGCGAGGCGGGCTGCGGCTGGTTGGTGGCGGCGATCCCAACCTTTCGGGACGCGTCCTTCCGTATCGCATGGGCACACCCTCCGGAAATCCGCTGTCGGCCATCGAAGATCTCGCTGACCAGATCGTCAAGCGTGGCGTGAAACAGATTGAGGGCGGCATCACCGGCATCGATACCTGGTACCTGTGGGAGCCGTATCCGGAAGGCTGGGCGATCGACGACGCGCAATATGACTATGGCGCGCCCGTTTCCGCGCTTACCCTGAACGACAACACCTTCACGCTGACGGTGCGGCCCGGCGCGCGCGCCGGTGATCCCGCGGAGCTTGCTTTGGATCCGCCGCTGGAGCTTTACGGCATCGACAATCGCGCCCGCACCGTCGCCGCGGGCGGCGAGCGGAGAATTGAATCCGTGCGCCAGCCGGGCAGCCGCCAGTTGCGGTTGTGGGGCACGATTCCGTTGCGCAGCGCGGCCGAGAACCTGTCACTGGCTGTTGACGATCCTGCGGAATACGCGGCCCGGGCGCTCCGCCAGACACTCGAAGAACGCGGAATCGCGGTGACCGGAGGAGTTGTCGCGCGACATCGGTTGCCTGGAGAACCGTGGGTGGCGGCGGCCGGTGTCGAGTTGGCGGCACATGTCTCCGAGCCATTGCTCGAAGACTTGCGCGTCACCGCGAAAGTCAGCCAGAACTTGCATGCCGAACTGGCGTTGCGCGCCGTGGCCCGCAATCGCAGGGGCGACGGCAGCCGCGAAACGGGGTTGGAGGAAATGAAGACCTTCCTCGCGGAGAACGCGATCGATGCGAGTTCCTTTCAATTTCATGACGCCTCCGGTCTGGCGCGCCTCGATCTGGTCACACCATCCGCGATCCTGCAATTGCTGCGCGCCATGTATGCCTCCCCCTTGCGGGAACAATGGGTTGGCCTGCTCCCGGTCGGAGGCCAGGATGGCTCTCTCTACTCCCGGTTCGCCGATCCTCCTGCACTCGGACGTATTCACGCCAAGACCGGTACCTTGACGCACGTGAGCGCGCTCTCCGGCTATGCGCAGCGCCAGGACGGCTCTTGGGTGGCGTTTTCCATCCTTGTGAATAATCACAATGGCCGCGCCGCCGAGGTCCGTGGCGTCATCGACCGGATTTGTACTTTAATAGTAAAATAGGAACTGATTTTATGCCGATTTACGAATACCGTTGCGAAGACTGTGGAACGAAATTTGAAAAGCTGGTCCGCCGGACTGCCGACGGGCCCAATGTCGAATGCCCGTCCTGCGGGCAGAAGCACCTGAAACAGGAGCTTTCCACATTCGCCGCGCATGCAGGCAACGGCAATGCCAAGTCCGCCGAAGCGCCCTCCTGCCCCAGCGGCATGTGTAGCAACCCGGGCATGTGCGGCATGAACTTTAATTAGTGTCGGCCTCCCCCGCAGCTCACGGACCCGCGGCTATCCGGGAATTCCTGAGTAAGCTTACGGTAAGTTGGGGCGCGGAGTGTTAATTCCGGCGCTGAGCCCCTAGCTTTTTCTCGTGCCATCCGTCCGAATAGAGAAATGGCACAGCTTCCCACTCTCAGTTGTCTTCGTTGTGGCCACCAGTGGACCGCGCGCCGGCACCGCCGCCCGTTTGCGTGTCCCCATTGTCACTCGATGTCGTGGGACGAACGCTGGCGCGCTGCGCAGCGAGCGCATCCGCTTCGCCTGCCAAAGCGGGTATCCGGCAAAGCTACTTCCTAGGCGGGGGCTTCTGCAGCTTCAAGCATGCTGCTCTCGCGCACGGCGGGCGGATCGCGTTTCCCGCTCGCCGGGCCACAACCCATCAGGGAGTGGCGCCTCCTCCCAGCAGGTTTTCCAGAAATGCACGCTCAATCGGCCAATAGCCGAGCACGCGTCTGCCCGCTTCGAGGAAAGAGCCTCCCGCTAGGACTCCGGTCAGATCGGCCGCATTCGGCTTCTGCTGCTCGGCCGTAAAGGTCTGCCGCATGGAAGCCGTCAGCCGGTTGAGCTGCCGGGCGAGGTCCACCGCATCCTCCCTCGTCCGGCACTCAATCTGCATCCGCGCCGCATAGCGCTTCGGCTCCGCCACAAAATACAGGACCACCGAATTGGCCCGCGCCAGCGTCTGCGCGAACGTGCGCGCTTCGGAAGGCAGAGTCTCGCCGGATTGCAGCACCGAGGACGGCACCGATACCCATAGCGGCGCTGCGGGGGCTTCAAAAGTAGCGCCGTCAGCCGGCGTGCTCATCCGCAACACCGCGGAATCGTCCGCGCTCACAGCCAGCGCGAGCAGGTCCGGGCGCACGGGGAAAAACGAAATGCGGCGTTCCGGTGCGCTGCCTTGCAGCCGGCACAGCTCACCCGCACACCGGCCGTTCTGCGATTCCACATACGATCGCACCTTCTTCCAGTCGAACCGGCCCCGCACCAACAAATACCTTCCCGTGGGCGCCACGGCCAGCAGAGCGCTGTCCAGATCGCGCTTGTAATCGAAATCCGTCCGGCGCTCGAACTCCTCGTATTCCGCCTCTTCGGTAACCTTCGAGTTTTCCAGCAGCCCGAGCACTCCCGCGCTCCGCAGCGCGGCGAAATCCACGGAAACGACAACCGCATCGTTCAGCGGCAGGCGCTTCAGTTCTTCAGTTGGAGTAATGTTTCGCGATCGGTACCAAAGGCCGCCCCAGACCGCCGCGGCCAAAACCGCGGCAGCCGGCAAGCTCAACAATGCCGCGCGAACCTTGCGATGCACGCGCTGCGCCTTCAGGCGATAGCTGCGGTCGTTGCCGCCCGCGCTTCCTGCCACAGGCGAATATACGGCTGCAGGTCGCGCATCATTTTCCGGAATTGCTCCAGCGTCAGCGATTGCGCGCCGTCGCTTACGGCCTTCTCCGGATTCGGATGCACTTCTACAATGATGCCGTCCGCGCCAATGGCCACACCAGCGCGCGAGAGCGCCGGCACTAGGCTCCGTTTGCCCGTCGCATGGCTCGGGTCGAGCACCACCGGAAGATGCGTCAACTCATCCAACACCGGCACCGCGCCGATGTCGCAAGTGTTGCGCGTCGCGGTTTCGAAAGTGCGAATGCCGCGCTCGCATAGGATCACGTTCGGGTTTCCGTGCGCCACGATGTACTCGGCCGACATCAGCAGTTCTTTGATGGTCGAGCTGAGGCCGCGTTTGAGCAGCACCGGCCGGCCGCACGTACCCAGCGTCTTCAGCAACGCGAAATTCTGCATGTTGCGCGCACCCACCTGCATGCAATCCGCATATTCGGCCACGAGTTCGACGTCCCGGTCGCTCATCACCTCGGTAATGATCCCCAGCCCCGTCGCCTCTTTTGCCTTCCGCAGCAGTTTCAGCCCTTCCAGTTCCAGGCCCTGAAAATCATAGGGCGAAGTGCGCGGCTTGAAAGCGCCTCCGCGTAGCATCTGTGCGCCCGCCGCGGCCACGCCTTCGGCCGTCTGCATGATCTGTTTCTCGCTCTCCACCGAGCACGGCCCCGCCATCATGACGAATTGATCGCCGCCGATTTCCAGCCCGTTGATCTTGATCAGGGAATCTTCTTTCTTGAATTCCCGGCTCACAAACTTGTACGGCGCCGAAATCCGCACCGCGCTCTCCACGCCGGGAGTCGCTTCGAGCGATTCCAAGCAGCCCGTGACATCGCCCACGCCCACCACCCCAATCACCACCCGCTCTTCGCCCTCGATCGAATGAACCTTATAACCGAACTCGCGAATCCGCTCGCAAACGTGATCAATTTCTTCCCGCGTCGCGTGCGGCCGCATCGAGATAATCATGATTACCCTCCGCCGACTGCAAAATAAAAACCCACTCCTTCGAGTGGGTTGGTTTAAAACTCAATCAATGCCGTTTCAACCAACGCCGCTCTACCGGACTGGGCGAAAGTGCCAGAACCGGTACAAGAACGAGCTGGAGGAACGAAACCGCATTGGAAAATTTAGTATACCCCACTTGCCGTGGACAATGCAACCAAGGTCTGTATTGTTAGAAAGTTGAGGCACCACCTGCGCACGGTGTATGTTACTCCGGAGTTGCCTCGACAGCCGCCGAACGCGCGCTCTCGTTCCCGCTTTGATCGACGGAGCTGACGGCGTACTGATACGTCTTGCCCTGCTCTGCCGTGTGGTCCGAATAGGTTGGCAGCGTGGAGACGTCGGCGATCTTCTCGAATGCGCCGCCCGCCGCCGCGCGATAGACCCGGTAGCCGGCCAGGTCCGCCTCGGTATTGCTATCCCAAGTCAGCCCTACCGAGTTCGCCGCCGCGGTCGCCCGCAAGCCGTCAGGTACAGCGGGTGGAAACTTGTCTTCGGGCGTGATTGACGCTTCCTGAGAGGGCTCACTTTCCGCCTCGCGATTGTCTCCCAGTTTGGCGATGGTTTGAATCCGATACACGTACGTCTTGCCGAACTCCGTGGTGTTGTCGGTCCAGGGCGGTTGCGGCGCGTCCGCCACGCTGACGAAATCTGCGCTTCCCGACCGCCGGAAGATCCGGAAATTCGTGCCGGCCGCCTGCCAGGTGAGCCGGACACCCTGCGCGGTGTTGTCCGCGCGGACCGCCGCGGGAGTCTCCAGCGGCGCCACCACCGGCACAACTGCCAGGTTCGACCACGCGGACTCTTTCCCATTCGATCCGGCGACTCGAACGCCGAGCACTGCTTGCTTGCCCGTCCACGGCGCCGATGGAATTTCGTACGTCGCCACGCCGTCCTCGACCAGCCCCGCCGGCACCGGCGTTGCGCTCTCCGCCCAGAGATCTTCCTGAAACGGCTCCGGCGCGGGACCAATGCGGAGATCGATCTTCAAATCCTTCTTGATCGTCATTCCTTCGGTGGTCACTCGCGGCACCATGAAACGCGCCACGATCCGGTTACCGCGCTGGATCGCCGTCAAATCGGCAACCTTGGATGGGATATTCGCCAGCGGCGGCAGAGGGTTACCCGAGTAGCCGCAGCCGGCCGCCATCGCGGCGGCAAGCACCGGAATCCATCTGTGCATGAAGCAACTAGCGTAACAGGGCCGGTCGCCGGGTCGGAAATCCGTGGTCGCCGACGCTAGTCTACAACCAGCGAGTAACTGGTCGAACAGTACGGCTGGCCGTTTACCGTAGCGCAGAGGACCAGTTGGGTCGTCCCCGGCGTCAGTCCGCTCGGTACCGCCACGTTCACCTGCTGCACCCCGGGCACTGCCGGCGCGCCGCCCGCATACAAAGGCGCCAGACTCGTCTGGTTGCCGATTTGCAATGATACGGTCGCATCGTTGGGAATCCCCGTCCCGAAGATCTGCAGCACCGTGCCGCGTGGTGCCGGACTGGTTGCCGTGTTCTCGGTCCAATCCTGGTTGCGAATGCCGTGCGCAAAGATCGCCGGGTATGCCGGCGCGAGCACCGCGCTGAACGGTGCGCTGCTGACGTTATCGGCCGTCACAATTACGTCCACCGAGGTGACCGCACCCAATCCCGGCGGCACTTGAAAGTTGATCTGCGTGTCGCTCAGGTAAAGGATTGTCGCCGGCTGCCCTCCTACCGTGACCGTGACGATCTTCCCCGAAAGATGCGAACCCAGCAGCGTGGCCACCGAGCCCGACACTAGCGGGGTCGGCGCGAAACTCGCCGCGTTCACAACCTGGCTGATGGTCACAGTCGGCGCCGGAGGCGGGAGGTTGGCAGGCTGCACGGTTAACGTGACCGGGATCGTCTTGCTCCCGGCCGGCCCGGCGTTCACTACGATGTTCGCCTGATAAGATCCCGCTGCCAAAGCCTGCGCCAGGGCATACACCCGCAGACTGCCGCCGTTTAACGAACTGGAAGGTTGTTCGAGTTGGATCCAGCCCGAGCCGTTGATGTAGTTGACCGTCACTTGCCAGATCAGCGTCCCACCGCCCGTATTCTGAATCGGAATGTAGCCGGGAGTACTCGTCATCGCGCCGCCCGCAATCGCCGTCAGCAGGATCGGCCCGGAAGTCACGTTCAGCTTGGGGAAATACGAAGCCTGGCAATCGCCGGCCAGCGTGCAATCGGAGCCGGGAGTCGTCGCGATGAACCGTGGAATGGGGTCCGCACCGGTCGCCGTCGCCACGGTGGAAACCGGCGCCAGGGAGATCGATTCACTCGCTACCGACACCGGAGATCCCGCCGGGAGGCCGACAAATGTGGGGAACTGCGCGCTCTCCGCGAGACTCGGATTGCCGTCCACTACTTCGTAAACCGCATAGCCGGAGCCGTTAGTGAGGGAAACCTCCGTTACGGAGTCAAGTGTCACCGCCGTGACCCCGGTCAGAGGCGGAGCCAGTATGCCCCCGGCGCCGGTCACATCCGAACCGAGCACGCGAGCCAACAATAACGTCCCGCTCCCTGGCAGGTATTGGCCGACCGCAGCGGGGCTGCCCAGATCTCCTCCCGCGCTGGGCTTGGCCGCGTCGGAGCCGGCTACTCGATCCGGGAGATACACATGGGCCCCGGTCGGAAACCCCGAGTAGTTGATCAGGAAGCGCGTGCCGGAATCCGTTCCCGCACCCCGAACCGCGAACGCCTCGTCGAATCCTTCGGTCACCCGCGTGGACGCCAACGCGGTTCCTGCCGCAAACAGGTTCGTCATGGTAATCGTGGAAGGCACCGGCGACCCAACGCACGCAATCCCGGAACTGGACAGGGTCGCAAACAGGCTTGGAGCTGCAGTGCCGGCACTGAGCGGCCCGTAACTGGCCGTCAGAAGCGGCGCGCCTATAGTGACGCTGACCGATTTGTTGGCGCCAAGCTGATTCATCGCGGCACGGATCCCCGAGATTCGAACCGTAAAGCTTCCCCCGGGAGGCGCGGTGATTGACACTCCGTTGAAAGTAACCGACTGGCCGCCGACTGACGCGGAATTGGCAAGTGGGATTGCGCCCGATCCATTGTCCTGAGAGAGCGTCACCTGGCTGGTGAAGCCGTTTGCATCAATCCGGTTGGTCACATTCACAGGAAGAAAGACCGAATAGTTGCCGGTCGTGACCGACCCCGGTGTAAAACCGGAGCAGGAGATCACGACATCCCCCAGCACCTCAGTGAGGCCTTCGCTACGAAGAAAGGGAGCCTGGGTCGATACCAGGCAAATTGCTGCGGAGGGTTGAGCCGTGAAGAGGATAAAACCAAACAGGAAAGCGAGCTTTACCGCCAGACGAGCGGCGCTGGTTGGAATTTGATTCATACACTGGACCTGGCCTCTTATTATAATACCGCGCCGTCTTTTTTGAGGTGGCGCACAGGTACAGCGCAAGTCCCCGCCGGAGCCGGCGGCTTACCAATCCGAATAAGCGCTGCCGTCAAGGCTGGACTTGTCGGAACCGCTCTTCACATCGAAAATGCCCGGGTTGTTCTGATCTACCGCTTGCGTGGTGTCTTCGAGAACCGTCTTCCAGGTTTGATTCGATCCGGTCATCGGATCCAGCGGCACCTCCCGCAGATACCCGTCACTCACCAGATCTTGCAGCGATTGCGGGGCCTTCTGCTTGTCGTAGGTATAGTTGTCGATCACCTGGCGCATTGTGAACAGGTTGTTCCGCAGCACGCTCTCTTTGGTCCGGATGATGGACTTCTGGTAGACCGGGATGGCGATGGTGATCAGGATGACGATAATCGTCACCACAACCATCAGTTCGACGAAGGTGAAGCCGCGAAGGCCGCGCCGCGCCGCGCGTTTACCAGGTACAGTAGCAGGTTCCATCGGGAGCCTTCTCGGAAGTCTTGCTATAGACGTCAAAGACGTTCTGGCCACCCCAGCTGGTGGAGTCGGTATCGTCCTGGTCGCTGCGCATGCCCCACTCCCGCTTCCCGGTGAACGGATCGGTTGGAACGCGGCGCAGGAAGCGCATCTTCTGGTCTTTGGCGGTAGCCAGCTTCTGGCCGTCCACCAGGATGTCGAGCGTTTCCGGATACCCGTTGGTGCCTTGCTTGATGGGCCCGAACGCATTAGCATCCGCGTAGTCCTTGTATTTATCGATGGCCCGCCGAATATCGTCGAGCGCGAAACGAAGCTGGCGTTCGCGTTCGGAGCGGATCTTGGCGCGCGCCAGCGGTACTGCCATGCTGCTCAGAATGAGCATGATCGTGAACGCCACAATCAGCTCCACCAGTGTCAATCCGCGCTGGTTCCGTCTTCTCATTGGCCTACTGGACGCGCACTGCAAGACCCGGATTCCCGTCGCCGATTATCTGATTCTGTGAATTGCGCACGCCCGCATTCGTGATGGTGATGGTCGTGTTGCCCCGGGCCACCGTCTGGAAGCTCAAGGTAATTAGCACGCCGGCTCCCGAAACTCCCGCCGCGCCCGGAGGCCGGCTGAGTTGTACAGTCGCCGTTCCTGCGTCGTTCTGGATGTTTTTGGCAAACACCGGCTGCACGCCGCCTTGCGCCAGGAAATCTCCGCTCGAAACATCGTTCAGTCGCAGCACCCTGGGATCGAACTGGATCTGCATCGGCGCCGACACCGCGTCGGTCGCATTATTCACCGCAACCGCCACCGTGAACGTCCCGGGAAGATTCGTGTCGATGCGGTCCGGAAGGAAGCGGACGCTGGCGTTGCCGCCCGGTGGCGCGTTCGGAGCCGGCGGGGCCGTCGCTGGCGGCGCGATCGGTGGAGCCGTCGCCGGTGGCGTCGCCGGTGGATTCGCCGCCGCGGGTGGCGTGGCCGGTGGATTCGCCGCCGCCGCTCTCGGAGCCGGTGCTTCCGGCGCGCGCGGCCCGTAGTTCAACCGGATCGTCGTCGCGTTTCCAACCATGATCCCGCGCAGGTTCTCCGGCGTGATTTCCGGCCTCCGAATGATGTGCGGAATCAGCGCAATCATCAGCTCGCTGCGGCTGTGGTCCACGCTCTCTCCAGAGAACAGACGCCCCAACAACGGAATGCTCGCGAGGCCCGGAATTCCGGTCACGGTCTTATCTTCCTGCTGCACGATCAGGCCACCCAGCAGGTTGACCTCTCCTTCCTTCATGCGGATATCGTGGATCACCTTCTTTTGGCTGATAATCGGCTGGCTGAGCCCGCCGAGGTTCACCGTCCCGCTCACGTTTGAGATGTCCAGCTCCACATGCATCGAGACCTCACCGTTATCGTGCACGCGCGGCGTGATATCCACGTTGACGCCCACATCGATGTAGGTGAACTGCGTGTTCACCAGCGGGTTGATCCCGACGCCGCCGATGCCGGGCTGGAAACTGCCCGTGGCCGTCGGCTCGCGATCACCGATTTTGAGCGAAGCCTTCACATTGTCCACCGAGCGGATCTGCGGCGATTGCAGAACCTTGGTATTCGCGTCGCTCAAAGCAGCGTTCAGCAGCGCGCCCGGCAGCGTGATCGAGAAATCGGAGCTCGCCAGATGCCCCAGGTTGGAGAGCGGAATCGCTAACGGCCCGGTGGGTGTGGTCGTGACCGAGGGTGTGGTTGTCGGCGTCGTCGAGGGTGTCTGGTTATTCTGGTTGTTCTGGTTGTTGTTTACCGTGCTCGGATTCTGCACCACCTGCAGACCCGGCCGCGGCGAGAAGCTCACCGGCACATTCAGCCCTGTCGACGCCAGCGCGGCAGTGATGGAGCGAGTGAACGCCGAGCTCGCCTGCAACACCACAATGTCGACCACCACTTCCGATTTGGGTTTGTCCAGATCGCTGATGATTCGTTCTGCCAGCGCCACCCGGTCCGCCTCGCCGCGCACGATGATCGCGTTCTGCGAGTTGTACGGCATGATGCGGTTCAGCTCCGTCAGCGTGCGGACGGCATTGATGATTTCCTGAATTTCCTGCGCCGTGTTCACATTCGACAGATAGAAGACCTTCATCACCTGGTCTTCGTAATCCCGCCGTTTGTTGACGTTGTCATTGGTGATGAAGATCGTGTTCGTCGAGAGCGGTTTCCAGAAAAATTTGGTCAACGTCGCCAGATCGTCCAACGCCTGGTCGAGCGTCTCGTTGTTTAATTCGATCGACAGATTCCGCCCGGCGTTAGGCGGCGGATTCATGTCCGGATCCCACAACACATTGATTCCCGCCACCTTGGCCACCGTCTCGAACAGCACTCGCGGCGACTGGTTGTTCATCTTCAGGTTGATGGGCTCATTACTGAGAGGCTTCAACTCGGGTACCGGTAGCAGAGTCTTGAGCTTCTCTTCGCTCTCCTTCTTTGCCTGCTCGACGGGAGTCAGCGCCCGCTCCTCCGGAGGCGCCTCCTTGCCGGTCTGCAGCACCCGCTGGCGCTCGCGCTGAATCATTTCCTGGGTGCGCCGGATTTCCTGTTCCGCGGCCGAAGACCCGGGATTCAATCCGTACGCCTTCTGAAACTCCAGCAGCGCTTCGCCGAGCTGTCCCTGCTCGCGAACCTTCAGGCCTCTATCCAGATGCATCTGGGCCGCCTGAAACCGCGCTTTCTGGGCCGACATCTGGTACACAACATCGGCTGGATCTTCCGACAGCGCGTTCTCGTACTGCTGCAGCGCCGCATCCCACTCTTTTTTCACTTCGTGGACCCGGCCTTCGGCAAGGTACTTGTCTCCCTTTCGGGTTTTTGCTTGCACAGGCGCCACCGGCCCAATCAGAATCGCCGTCAGGATGACCGCGGTTAAGCGATTGAAAAAAGACATGTTCCTTTACTTTTGCCGGCCGCTCCGGGACCCTATGCTAAGATGAAGGGCGTTTGCGCAAGCCAGTGCCGTCTAAGAATGTTGACGAGTTCCGGCTTCCATGCGTTGAGACCAAAATTGGCCCGCAAAGACGCCAACCTGCAAATCCTTAGTGATAACCGCAAGGCGGCCCACGATTACTTTCTCCTGGAGCGTTTTGAAGCCGGCATGGTGCTTACCGGCACCGAAGTCAAGGCGGCCAAAGACGGCAAGGTCCAGCTGAAAGAGGCCTACGCCGCCGTGTTAAACAATGAAGCCTGGCTGGTAAACGCCCATATCAGCCAGTATTCGCACGGCAACCGCGAGAACCATCCGCCCATCCGCAATCGCAAGCTCCTGCTGCACCGCAGGGAAATCGACAAATTGCTGGGCCAGACCCGCGAAAAGGGTCTGTCGCTGATTCCCACCAAAATCTACCTGAAGGACGGCCGGATCAAGTGCGAAGTGGCGCTGGCCAAGGGCAAGAAGCTTCACGATAAACGCGAAGCCGAGCGCGCGCGCACTGCCGAAGCCGAGGCCCGCGCCGCCATCCGCAATCGGTCCGCCTGAGACCCACGACATGAAGCGAACCACAGACCGCATACTGACAACCCACGTAGGCAGCCTCTCACGCCCTGGGGAACTCCTCGAGTTGCATCGTGAAAAGGCTCCGGCCGGGCTGCTCGAACCGGCGCTGGCCAACGCGGTCGCTGACGTGGTTCGCCGCCAGGTCGAGGCCGGCATCGACATCGTCAACGACGGCGAGTTTGGAAAGCCCATGTCTGACGAGGTCGATTATGGCGCGTGGGCATTCTACATCTACCCCCGCCTGAGCGGCTTCGAAATGCGCAATCCGCCCGAGGGCGTCAGCACTCTCAGCATGATCATGCGCGGCAGCAAAGACCACGCTGACTTCGCCGGGTTCTACCAGAGCGGCGAGCTGGGAATGCGCCCGGGAACCCGTGCCTTCGCGATCAATACAGGGCCGATCCGATACACGGGCCAGGAACTCATCCAGCGGGATATCCGCAACTTGAAGACGGCTCTCGCGGGTAAGCCGGCGGAAGAAGCTTTCCTGTCCGCCGCGGTCACCGGCGTCACGCGGCCCGGCGAGTACTACAAACACCCGGAAGAACAGGCGGCCGCCGTCGCGGAGGCGATGCGCGAAGAGTACGCGGCGATTACCGATGCCGGCATCAACGTGCAGCTCGACGATCCCATTCTGGTCAATGTCTACGAATGGCAGTTCTCGATGAGCGGCGACAAAGCCGCTTTCCGAAAATGGGCCGAGTCGCACATCGAGCTCGTCAACCATGCCCTTCGAGGCATACCGGAAGAAAAGGTTCGGTACCATCTCTGCTGGGGCAGTTGGAAAGGCCCGCACAGCACCGACCTCCCGCTCCAGGACGTGATCGACCTCATCCTCAAAGTGAAAGCCAGCCAGTATTCCGTCGAGGCGGCCAACCCGCAGCACGAACACGAGTGGAAGGTCTGGCGTGACGTGAAGCTTCCCGAAGGCAAAGCGGTCATCCCGGGAGTCATCACCCACAAAACAAACGTGGTGGAGCACCCGGAGGTGGTCGCCGACCGCATTCTGCGATATGCCGAAGCCGTCGGCAGGGAGAACGTCATCGCCGGCACGGATTGCGGTCTGGGCGGCCGCATCCATCCGCAGCTGGCCTGGGCCAAGCTCCGTGCCTTGGCCGCCGGCGCCGCTCAGGCCAGCCGGCAGCTCTGGGGCCGCGCTACCTCACGGGTTTAAATTCCCTCGGTTCGCGGCAACCGCCGTCTTGGCTTTCCTCGCCTCCACCAGCCGCTGGAACTCCGCATCCTCCAGATACACGATGTTCAACCACACCTGCACCATGTCGTCGACGCTCCGCTCGCCAAAACCCGCCCACACCGACGGGTCCGGGTTACGCGGATTCGCCGCCGTGTTGTCGTGGATTGCGATCATGTGCAGCACCGTGCCCGCCGGCAACAGTGGCGCTTCCTCATCGGCGTAGATGTAATTGATGTGCCAGTTGAAATTGAAGTGATCCACCGAGCTGAGCAGCGTCGTCGTGTTGTCCAGGTTGATCGCTTCCAACGTCATGGCGCGTCCGCGCATGTGCATGTGCGGCTGGAAGGCGTCGATGCGCGCGTCGCGGGGCAGACGGAAGTAGCCGTCAGTCCGCACTACCGTATTCGGCGGAATCTCCAGCTCATCGTTCGGCAGGTTGCGGATCGCGTACGAACGCACCTGATACTTCGGCACTTCGCCTTTGGGATAGAACTTGAAGGCGATCGTGGTCTTGTTGTGCTGCTCGGAGCCCACCGCGAAATAATGCATGTCGAAGCGCAGCCGCGTGCCCGCTTTCAGCAGGCGCCCCGTATTTTCGGCGAAGATGTCGCCGTACTTGCCGACCGCATATTCGTGGAGCTGCACGCCGGTCGCGGGCGTGCCGGGAGGCGCATCGGGCTCGATCACGTAGACTACCGCGTGATGCACGATCTTCGCGTTGCTCGGCTTGACCTCCATCGCCTTGATCCAACGGTCTTCGGTCAGCTTGGTTTCGGCGAACTGGTCGATCCACCAATCCGGACCGTTCGGATACATCACGAAATCCTGATCGGTCGTCACCAGGAGATCGGGCTTGCCGATGAACCAGGCACTGTCGGATGGGAACGTCAGCGGCTCCGGCAGGTCCTTGGAATTGCCTTCCGGCGCGCCGCTATCCACCCAGCGCGCAATGGTCGCGACTTCGGCGTCGCTCAACGAGCGATCGTTCTTGTAATGACGAATTCCCGCCGTCTTATCGAGGTGCCACGGCGGCATGTCGCGCAGCACCACGCGTTGCTTGATGGAGCGCGCCCAGGGCCGCGCGTCCTGGTACGTCATCAGCGACATCGGCGCCGACGTCCCCGGATGATGGCACGTCTGGCAGCTCTTCTGGAAGATCGGCGCGACGTCCTTGCTGAACGTGACGGAGGTGTCGAGCGCCGCCGCGTGCGCGGCGGCGCCGCCCATGAATATCAAGCACAGGCTAGCGTGGCGCATTACCGCCTCCTTTGACCGTTACCTTGACTTGCGCGTTGGTCCAACAGCAGTGATATCCGAAATTGCCTGCGAGTTCCCCGCTCCCGTCATCCACCACCACCTGCAACATGTACTCGCCCGGCGTGTCGAAAGTGGCGATGGCCGTGGCGCGGCCGTCGGCGAGCTTGACTCGGTCGGGGCTGAATGTCACCGCGCCGGGCCCGCGATACTTCGCCCAACTGGCCGTCATGCCGGCCGGCTTGCCGCCGCGCGCCGGGAGCCCGTCGTCCGTGGCAGACACCGTGATCGTCAGCGGCCCCGGCTGCTCCAACGTCTGCACGCCCGGCACCGTCACAACAGGCGGCGTGTTGGAGTCGATGCGCTCGCTGTTCCCGCCCCGGGTGGCCTTGTTTCGGTCGATCATCCACACCGGCTTGAGCGAACCAGCCACCTGCTCGGTCTGGCCGTGCGCGCTGAGAATCCACACCAGCTTCTGGTCCCCCCAATCCTTGGGCAAAACCACCCGGAATACGTCTTTCTGGCGGCGTATTTCGAAGTGGGTCGGCTGGCCTCGATCGCCGCCGGGCTCAAAGCGGTTCTCGGGACCAATCGGGATATCGAGCGCCTCCTCATAATTGCGGTTCATGTACCCGAACCACATGTTGAAGGTACCGTCGGGGTTGACGTCGTACCCTTCGTAAACCGGAGCCACGCCCTGGCCCGTCCAATGCCGCACCTGGACCAGCTGCGCCGGGGCCTTGGCCGCCAGCACGAACGCGAGAACCACCAGTGCCTTCAAGGCCATAAACGACACTGCAAATTATAAGCTACACAGCGGGGCGATGCCAGCCGTCACGATGCCGCGGCGGCCTTCTTGGGGCTGAGCAGATACGTCACCACCCCCGAGAGGCCTTGCCTGCCGTCCCACTCCCGGCAGATCTCCGCAATCGTTTGGGCGCCCAAGGCGCGATAGCTTTCTGTCCGCGATTCGTTGAAGAACTGGTCAGCCGTGCTTTCGTGCGGGAAATCGGGGTGGTCGGCGTAATAGCTCGCGACATCGGGAGCCTCGTTACCGCATATCAGAGGCTTGGCATAGACGAGGTAGCCGTCAGGCGCCCCCTCGTCGACGGCATCGTAGCGGATGCGGGCCAGCGCGAAACGCGCCGTCTTGTTGCGCAGCCCTTGGAACGAAGCGGCGTCGAACTCCACCGGAATTTTCAGATCGATCCGAATTTTGCGCAGCGCATTGCCGAGGTCGCCGTAAGTGAAATCGGGGTCACAGCCGCCATCGAGCACGACGATGTAGCGGCAGCGCCGCCGTACCATTTCGTAGAGCGCCAGGTTTTCGAAATGGCCCCCATCCGAGAGATAGACCCACCTGCTGGTGTCGTTGGTCAGGCCCAGAGCCTCGCGCACCAGGGAGCCCGTGGCCGACGTGGGGCCGGCTTGTTTCCACGCTTTGGCCCCCGCCTCGCCCGGGTTGCCGAGCCAGGAGCCGAGGCGCGCGTTGAACAGAGTCATGATGAAAGCGATCACGGGCGAAGAATGATACCCCATGTTCGGGCTGGCGGCAGCTCCGGATATGGCGACAGCGGTACCCAGGGTGATGGCATCCGCATAGCCGTCTGAAGGCCGATAGCCCAAATCGGCGGAGCCGCAATGCAGAGGACTGATGGTGAACGATTCGGCTTTTCGCTCCTGCCAGGCAAGCCGCCGGCCGGCCACCAGGTTGAGCGTGACGTTCACGAGGTGCAGCGGCTTCTGCGCGGCATCGAGCTTGCGCATCTCGAGGTTGTCGCTGTTGGCGAAGCCGGTGAACGAGTCGGCGTCGCGAGAGGGGTTGGACGCCCCCAGGTAAGCGCGGATCAGTCGGTTGCGGTACATCGCCTGCAGCGAAAACTTATTGATATTGATGAAGCGCGCCATCAACCAGGAAGTGAGCAGCAGAATGGCGCCCGCCACAACAATCGACCAGACGCGCGTGCCTTCCAGCAGGGCCTCGTGATTCCACCAGGCGAAAGGGCCCAGGCCGGTAAGCGCGAACACCCAGTTGGTCACGATCGCCAGGGCCGCCAGGAAGATGACCGCGAAGACCGGAGCCGCCAGGGCGGTGCCCAGCCGCGTATACCAGGTGCTTTGCTGTGCGCCGCTGCCGCGCGTGGCCCCGCTGTGCGTGCTATAGCCGGCCAGAGCGCTCATCCATCCGGCCAGGCCGCCGGTGGCCGCGAGCGCTGACTTGATCCAGGGTCCCAGTTGCAGGATCCAGCCGGGAACGAACAGCACCAGCGTACAGAGCCCGGACCACGAGGCGACATAGAGCAGCACCCAGGCGCCCGCCCGCGACAGCCATTCCCGGTCTTCATCCTTGAGCTGGCGGCTGGATAAGCCCACGAAGAGGCACCCGGCGAGCGTCAGCGCGAGCAACAGCGCGGGAGCCGCCAGAGTCGTGTAGGCTGGCCAGGAGCTTCCTGCATAGAAGTGATTAGCCAACCACCAGGCGGTGGTACCGCCCATGCCGCCGCTCAGTAACGCCGCCACGGTGATGCCAAGCCAGGCAAGAAAGCGTCCCTTCAGTCTCGCGTGGCAGACCACCAGGCAAGCCAGACAAGCGGCGAAGACCGGCACTGTCACCCCGGCAATAACTTCCGGGTATCGCAAAAACTGGCTGGATTCGGAAGGGTTGTCAGCAAACCAGGAGTCGTTGGCAACAAACGCCACCGTGGCGAGAACTACCGGCAGCAGCACCCATTTCAGAAAATCGATTTCAGAGTGCGGCCGCCCTCCGACGCCCGGCAGGTAGCGCATCATATTGAAAGTGCCGATCGCGAACAGACCCGCGCTGGCAACGAAAATGGCTCCCGAGAACACATTCAGAACGGCGTCGGAGAGGTTGGGGTCGAGGCTGGCGATGGAAAGGACCAGGCGCGGAATCAGCAGCGCGGCCATGAGCAGCGGGATGAATACAAGCCAGTTCAGAAACATGTTCCGGACGACCGTAGCCACCAGCGTCCAGGTGTCCGCGGAGAACAGGCCCAGCTTGGGTGATAGGTAGTTGTTGTATTCCCGCAGGTGTTGAACCGGATCGGGCGCCCCAGTCGGAATCGGGGCGGCTTGGCGGCGCAGAAAGGGAATGATCTTCGCCAGACCCCCGGCGCGATGCTTCCAGCTCGTAAGCCAACCGCCGAGATAGCCGCCTCCGGAGACCGTCGAGAGGTAGTCGAAGTCTTCGAGGAGTCCCTCTTCGGCCAAGCCCTGGATCGCGCCGAGCGCGAATGTCGCGCTGCGGATGCCACCACCCGAAATGCACAGCGCGGTGAGAGGCTTCTTTTCCCCATGAACTGTGCGGAACAGACTCGCAGCGTCGCTCAATTCGGTGTATCCCGATTCCGGACGCAGCTTACCGAATTCGGCCGACAACACTTCTGTGAGATCGAATACACCGTCTTGCGGCATAGAAGAACTATGCTCTCGCGGTAGCAGCGAGTCAAGGAGGTATTCCCTTTGCGCCGGCCGTTCCGGGGCTAACCGAGAGCGCCTGCCGCCGTCTAATGGCACAGAGACCCGGGACTCAAGCGCGCAACTCTTCATGTTAAGGAGCTTCGTCATGCATTCCGGATCGGTGTGTCTCTGCGTCTTGATGTTGGCCCAGATCGCAAGCGCGCAACAACCGGCCGCCTGGGCCGCTGCCATGCGTCAGGGACAAGCGCTGCAAAATGACGGGCGCTTCGCCGAGGCGGAATTCCGCTTCCAGTCGGCACTGCGTCAGGCGGCGCAACTGCCCGGACGCGAGGATCTCCAGGCGATCGCCCTCTCCGACCTGGCCAGCGTGGATCTCGATCTGGGCCATTTGGATAAAGCCGTGTCGAACTGTCAGCGCGCCATTGCTCTTCTCGTTCGTACCGTGGGCGCATCAGACCCGCGCGTCCAGACCCTGCGCGCCGAGTTGGCCGCGTTTTACCTGGAATCGGGACAGGCCGGGACCGCCGAAGGACTGCTCCGCGGTATCGTGTCGTCTCCGGCAACGGCCCCCAGCGCGGATCGCGCTTTCGTCGTGGACGTCCTGGCATGCCTGTATGCCCGCGAAAACAAGCTCGCGCGGGCCGAGGAGGCCGAGCGGCAATCGCTCTCCGTGCTGGAGGCGCTTCCACGCCCCGACAACCGGTCGCTGGCCGTCGGCTACGTCCACCTCGCCATATTCTTGAATTCCGCAAAGCGGCCGGCGGATGCCTTACCGTACGCCGAACACGGGCTGACCTTGTTGCAGACGCTCCCCGCTCCCCAGCCGGTCATGCAGGCGAGCGCCGAGGCCAGCCTGGCCTCTATCCATGCTGCCCTCGGACGACACGAAGAGGCGGAGGGCGAAAGCGCCCGCGCGCTCCAGGTCACGGAGAGTTTCTATGGGCCCGACCATCCCCAGACGGCCTGGATGCTGCTGGCCCGCGCCGCAATGTTGCGCCGGCTCGATCGCAAGGCCGCCGCCAAGGAGCTTCAGTCGCGGGCTGATCGCATTTTGCAGGCGAACCGAACCGCGCGCCTGGACGAAACCGTGCCGCTCGAGGCATTGCTACCGGCCCGCAAATGAAACGGGGAGCCGCGGCCATCGGGCCAGGCTCCCCGCCGGTTCCTGCGACGAATTGGCAGCTATTTCTCTTCGGCCACGATGCCGCCTCCGCCCTTCTTCTCTTTGCGGGCGGCCTTGGTCTTCTTGGTGTCCAGCGCCTTCTGCATCCAGTTGTCCGCCGTCTTGATCGACCCCTCATACTCGTCCTTGCTGTCGAGCAGATCGGCGCGCTCGCGGATCAACAGGTTCTCGTACGACATCGCGTCTTCATATTCCGGGTTGATCTGCAGCGTCTTGTCGAGTGACTGCAAACCCGCGTTGATCGTCGGAAGCCACTTCGTTTTGAGGTCTTCCTTGACTTTCTTGTCTTTGAACGGGCCCGGATCGTCCTGTTTCATTCCCATATCCAGCCGCGCGTTGGTATAGGCCGGATACCACTTCGACCACGCGATGAACCCCAGGCTGTAATAGGCGTCGGCGTTGTTCGGATCGACCGCCACGAGCTTTTCGTACCACTGCTGCGCGTCATCCCACTTCTTCTGGTAGAGGTACAGCGAGGCCACGGACGCCATCGCGACCGTGTTCTTGGAATCCTGGTCCAGCACCTTCATGAACTGGTCGTAAGCTGCTTTCGCCATCTGCGTGTTTTCCGGCGATTCGGCCCCGGGGATGTACTGCTGGAAATACGCTGTGGCCAGATACAGGCGGGCCGTGGGGAAAGCCGGATCCAGTTCGACGGCGGTCTTGAAGTGCTCGACGGCTTCCTGGTACTGCGCCCCCTGGAACGCGTGCACACCCTGATTGAGTTGGTCGCGCGCTTTCAGTTTCGTGCAGCCGCTCGCCAGCACAGCCAGCGCGGCTGCCGCCACGCCGAGAGTCAACTTGCGCATATTATTGTCCAGCCTCCGACTTCGGAGTCATCAGGCCAACCTTGTCGATGCCTACTCCGTGAGCTGTGTCGATGGCCCGCGCCACAGAGGCAAATTCCAGATCCGGATCGCCCTTCACGAACACCACCCGCTCCGCCCGCGTCTTGAAGATTTCTTCCAGACGAGGTCCCAGCGTCTGCTCCGTCACCGGATCCTGGTTGATCTTGATCGAGTGGTCTTTCTCGATCACGATAACGACCGTGCGCAGATCCGAGAGGTTCGGCTTCGCGTTCGGCGGCGGCGGTTGCGGCACCAGCGCTTCGAGCCCGTGCGGCGTCAGCGGTGTAATGACCATGAAGATGATGATGAGCACCAGCAGCACATCGATCATCGGAGTCATGTTGATATCGGACTTGGGACCCTTGCCGGATCCAACTGCCATTGCCATAAAATTGCTCCCTTATGAAATCCCGATTCCCTAACGGGCTACTGTCCAGCCGGATTGCCGCCCT
Source organism: uncultured Solibacteraceae bacterium (assembly GCA_964438005.1). Classification (GTDB taxonomy): domain Bacteria; phylum Acidobacteriota; class Terriglobia; order Bryobacterales; family Bryobacteraceae; genus PSRJ01. Next base: position 27,601 of record CAYTJD010000009.1, read on the forward strand.
TCTGCTGATTCGGCGCGTTCTTGTCCTTGACTTGTTCGGTGAGCAGACCGACCTGATCTACGCCCGCGGCGCGCAGGTTGTCTACTACCGTCACCACCTTTTCATATCGCGCGCGCTGGTCCGACCGGATGTACACCATCTTGTTGATGCGGTTCGTCAGCAGGTCCCGGACTTTGTTCGGCAGATCTTCCGGACTCATCCGATTGTTGCCCAGAAACACACTGCCGTCTCGCGTGACTGCGATCAGAATCGCATCGCTCTTGTCGGCGTCCTGCATGGCGATCGGGTTCTTCGTCTTCACCATGTCCACTTGCACGCCGTGCTGCAACATGGGCGTGATGACCATGAAGATGATCAGCAGCACCAGCATCACATCGACCATGGGCGTCACGTTGATGTCGGATACCGGATGCTCTTCTCGCGCTTTCTTGAATTCAACTTTCATCGTCATTCTCCTGGAACTCGGCAGGCAAAACTGGGGGAGGCCCGCGCCTCCCCCTCATCAACTCGCCGGATTCCGCCTGGAAGGGCTTACTTGCGCGCGCTGGCGCCGCGCTGGGACCGCTTCAAGAAGTAGTCGATCAACTCCGAGCTGGAGTTGCCCATCTCCACGTCAAAGGACTCAATCTTGTTCGTGAAATAGTTGAAGGCCCAGACGGCGGGGAGAGCAACGAACAGACCGATCGCGGTCGTGACCAGCGCTTCGGAAATACCTCCGGCCACCGCGCCGAGACCGGTCGACTTCTCCGTCGAAATTCCCTTGAACGCGTTGATGATGCCGACGACCGTTCCGAACAGTCCCACGAACGGAGCTGTGGAACCGATGGTCGCCAGGCCGCTGACACCGCGCTTCAATTCGGCCCGGACAATCGCCTCGGCGCGATCCAGGGCCCGTTTCGATGCGTCGATCTCTTCACCCGGGATTTCGGTGCTGATCTGATGCGCCTGAAATTCCTGGAGACCGGCGACTACCACCTTCGCCAGGTGGCTCTTCTTATAGCGGTCTGCGATCTTTACCGCTTCGTCCAACTTCCCTTCGCGTAACGCGCCGGCCACGGCGGGGGCGAACGCGCGCGATTGTTTCCGGGCGGCACTGTAGGCCATCACACGGTCGATCATGACGCCGATCGAATACGCCGACATGATGAACAGCAGTATGACCACCGCCTTAGCCAGTTCGCCCATCTGATTCCACATCGAGCGCGGGTCAAAGCTGACTGTCGTTTCCTGGAGCAAATAAAGCGACCAGAGCTGCAATTGCACAATCATTGTTTTTTCTCTCTCCTGCGAGTTGATTTTTTTGTGCCCGAATACGGATTCGGGTCTTGCCTGACTCTCTTCTTACTGACTCAACGTAAAGTTCACGTCTATTTCGGTCTCCACGCCGACCGGCTCGCCGTTGAGCGTCGTCGGCTGGTACACCCACTGCTTCACCGCTTCCAGGGCGGCGGGGACCAGCAGCGGATGGCCGGTGACCACTTTCAGATCTTCGATGGTGCCTTCCTTGGAAATCAGGGCATGGAGCTTCACCACTCCCTGAATGCGCGCCTGCTTCGCCAGTTGCGGATAGACCGGCTTGGGTTGCCTCACCAGCTTGGCCGACTGCACGTTGCCGCCAACGCGGATGCGTGACGGCGGCGGAGCCTTCTTCTGCTCCGGCGGAGGCGGAGGAGGAGGCGCCGCGGATGCACCGCCCAGAATGCCGCCGAGCACGCCCGTGCTGACACCGCCCAGCGAGCCGCCCACCACTCCGCCACTGGAGGGTGGAGGCAACTCGTCTTCCTTAATCATCGCAATCTGTTTCGGGACCTCTTTAGGCGCCATCAAGCGGCCGGCGTCGAACTGCCTCGGAATAATCTTGACCACCTTGGGCGCTTCCGGCGGGGGAGGAGGTGGCGGCGGGGGAGGAGGCGGAGGAGCCACTAACAAGCTCTTCAACTGCGCCGTCGGCAAAGCATCGAAGTAGATCATCGGAATCAGAATTCCGATAATTACGAGTACGCTCTGCACCGCAAAGGAAATGAGCACGGTCGTGCTTTTATGCGTTTTCCCCGTCGCTACGAATGTCTGCGAAAACATTTCCATACTGGCTTCCTTTCCCTGACCCGCCGCCGTCCCGTCTTCCCGGACCGCACCGCGGGCCCTTCCTTATTTAGCCGCCCTCGTCGGACGATTGCGAACCGGCTCGGCTCGCTGCGCCGGAGCTACGGCCGGGGCCGGCCCGGTCCGCCTCTTGCGCGCATCAGCGTAATTATGCCAGAAAAGTACGATCGGGCTGGCTACAAAAACTGATGAATAAGTACCAATAATAATCCCGCAGACCAGCGCGAACGAAAAACCATGCAAAACCGGACCGCCCCAGATAAACAGAGCGATCACCGTCAGAAAGGTCAGGCCTGAGGTCATCACCGTCCGGCTCAACGTCTGGTTCACCGCCCGGTTCATCACCACCTCCAGCGGCTCCCGGCGCATGAACTTCAGGTTCTCGCGAATCCGGTCGAAAATGACGATCGTGTCATTCATCGAATAGCCCACCAGCGTGAGGAGGGCCGCGATCACCGTCATATCGATGTCTTTATTGAAAAGTGAAAACAATCCGATGGTGATGATGGTGTCGTGGAAACAGGCGATCACCGCCCCCAGACCATAGATCCATTCGAACCGGAACGCGATATACACCAGCATCCCGGCCAGCGCGTACAACGTCGCCAGAACCGCTTTGTTGCGCAACTCCGCCCCGACCTTCGGCCCGACCATCTCCACGTTCCGGATGTTGAATGGAGCCAAATAACACTCCTGTTTGAGAGTGTTAATAATAGCAGGATTGACCCCAGGCACAGCGGATAGCTGAGTGAAGTCGGTGACCAGCCCGGAACGCGGCGGCGTATTCCGGAAATTCAGAATGTCGCCCACCAGCTTCTCCAGTTGCGGCTGGCTCAGCGCTACCCCGGCTCGGGCCAGCGGATCGCGCAGCCGGTCAATCAGCTGCTGCGTGCTGGCGTTGTTGAAATCCAGCTTCCCGCTCGACGGCTGGCCGAATGTCGCCGTAAGCACATCCGCCATCGTCTGCCGGTTCACGTTCAGTAGCTTCTCTTCCTGCAGTTCCGTCCCGATCGAAACCTCGTTCACCGACGCCGGGTCCGTAAAATCCTGCACGGAGATCTCGCCCTTGACCTTTTGCGACATCGCGCTGCGTATCTTGTCGTCCGGGGGCGGATAGGCGAATTTCACCGTCATTAACGCTCCGCCCTTAAAGTCGATGCCATACTTCAAGCCGCCATGTACGACGATACTCAAGATCCCGGCCGCGCTCAATACGAGGGATGCCCCAATGAAGGGCCACTTCCACCGGAGGAAGTCGAAATTGGTACTCTTGAATAATTCCATCAGCCTTCCAAGCCGGTATCACCCTTACCTATGGACACCGGCGGTCTAAAAATTGTTCCTGGGGATTCGGTCCTCCCCACCGCACCGCTAAATGCTCAGTGCCTCCATCTGCCGATGCCCTGCTAGTTCGTACGAGAAAATGGTCCGCGACACAAAAACCGCGGTGAAAACATTGGCCAATAAGCCGATCACCAGCGTAATCGCGAACCCTTGGACCGGGCCTTCTCCGAACAAAAACAGGAAGGCGCAGGACACCACCGTCGTCACATGTGTATCCACGATGGTCAAAAAGGCTTTGCTGAAACCCGCGTCCACCGCGGCCACCACCGCCTTACCAGCCCGCAGTTCCTCTCGAATTCGCTCAAAAATCAGTACGTTAGAATCCACCGCCATACCAATCGTAAGAATGATCCCGGCGATCCCCGGCAGCGTCAGAGCCGCATGGAAATAAGAAACCGCGGCCAAGAGAATGACAGCATTCAGGATAAGGGCCAGCACCGCATTCACCCCGCTGCGCTTGTAATACACCAGCATGACAGCGACCACTCCGATCAATCCCGCAATACCGGCGGCAAAGCCCTGGTGGATGGAATCGGCCCCTAGCGACGGACCCACCGACCGCTCTTCCAGGTAAACCACGCTGGCTGGAAGCGAACCCGATCGCAGGTACCGCGCCAGATCGGTGGCCTCTTCCTCGCTGCCCAAACCCGTAATCCGGCCGGAATCCTCGATCTTGCTCTGGATGGTCGCCACGCTGACAATGCTGTTGTCCAGCACCACTGCCAGGCGGTTGCCGACGTTTCGCTCCGTGTATTGACCGAACAGCTTCCCGCCATCCTGCGACAGGCTGAAGTTCGTCTCCCATTTCCGGAACTCATCCTGGCCCGACCGCGCGTTGCGCATGTCGCGGCCCGTGATCACCGGCGACCGGCCCACCAGGTACCATTGTTCCCCTTCGCCACCCCCCCGGGGAAGCGCCTTTACCAGCTTGGTATTCAGCGGTAGTACGCCGCCATGGGCCGATAGGCCGGCATCGCGCGTCGGGAATGGGCCATCCTTTACATCTGTCACTTCGAGTACCGCCGCCGTCCCGATCAGCTCCTTCACCCGCGCCGGATCGTCCACGCCCGGAAGTTGCACCAGAACCTGGTACTGATCGCCCGCCCGGCCGTACTGCTGCACCGATTTCTCCGCCAGCCCGTATTGGTCGATGCGGTTCCCGATCGTCTGCACCGTCCGCTCCACCGTGTCCCGCTTCAGATCCACCAGCTGCGACGGCTTCATCTTCATCGAGTAATCGGTGGAGTTCAGCGTGGTGAGCACCCAATCGGAATCGCGCTCATTGACGAGGTTCCGGAACGCGCTCGATTGCGTGGCAGGGACGCCCTTGATGGTGATCGTGACATCGTCGGCTTCCTCGACCCGCTGCGGATCATTCCGGTCGATGCTCGTCCAGGAGATGTTCTGCTTCTTCAGATCCTCTTTCAGGCGGTTGATGACGATATCGGCTTCCGCTTTGACCGCATCCTGCACCTGCACCTGCAGCACCAGGTGGCTGCCGCCTTTCAAGTCGAGGCCGAGACGGATATTGTTGTCCCAGTTCTTCTTGAGGTCCGCCGTTGACTTCGGAAATCCGATGATGCCAAATGCGCACACGAGGATGATCACGATGATGATCACCGAACGCGCTGTCAGATTCTTTTGCATGGGAGTAAACCTGTTTCGTTCCTTACTTAAGACTTCTTGCCCTCGGCTGGGACCAGGCTCGAAACCGCGCTGCGCGACACTTGCAGCTTGATGTTGTCCGGTTTCACCCGTAACACCAGTGTGTCGTCAGTGTCGATGGACACGATCGTCCCCACAATGCCCCCGCTGGTCACAACCACATTTCCATTCTGCAAACCGGCCAACATCTTCTGCTGGTTCTTGCGCTGACGCTGCATCGGCATGAAGAGCAGGAAATAAAAGATGCCGAAGATAAGAAGAATGGGCAGGAATCCAACGAGCGAGCTGGGCGACGATTGCAGAAACAGACTTAGGAACACGATTTCGAACCCTCAATGAGGGATCATTCGGCTTCGACAGAGGCCGAACGCGCACTGGTCAAGTATTCAGGATACAAACCCGACATTATAGCCTGCCTGATCTCCCTCATGATGTCAAGGTACCGGCGGAGGTTGTGCCTGGTCGCCAAAATCGCATAGAGGATCTCTCCGGAAAGGAATAAATGGCGCAGGTAAGCTCTGGAGTACCTGCAGCAAGTATAGCACCTGCACTTGTCGTCGATCGGCCGCGGGTCATCCTTATATATGGCATGTTTGATGATGATCCGCCCCTGCGATGTGAACAAATACCCGTTCCGCGCGTTCCGCGAGGGTAGGACGCAGTCCATCATGTCCACGCCCCGCGCGACATATTCCGGCAGTTCGGCCGGCATCCCGACCCCCATCGCGTATCGCGGCCGGGACCGCGGCAGCAGATCTTCGGTCGACTCCACCACTTCGAGGCTCAGCGCCCGCGGCTCGCCCACCGAGAGACCGCCGATCGCATAGCCGTCCGCGCCCAGCTCCCGCAGTTCCTCGGCGCACCGCCGCCGCAGATCGGGAAACATCGACCCCTGCACGATCGGAAACAGGGCATGCCGGGTTGAGATTCCGGCCATGCGCCGCAGATAGTGCGCGTATCCCTCCTGCGCCCACCGCACCGTGCGCTCCATGCTCTCCCGCGCGAATTCGTGGCTGACCGGGTACTCGGGGCATTCGTCGAGCGCCATCAGAATGTCGCTGCCGAAAGCGAGCTGCGCGTCCACCGTCGATTCCGGTGTGAATGTGTGCAGGTCTCCATCCAGGTGGGAGCGGAACTCCACGCCGTGATCGGTCACCTTCCGCAACGAGCTCAGACTGAATACCTGAAACCCTCCGGAGTCTGTCAGGATGGCGTTCGGCCAGGACATGAATCGATGCAAGCCGCCCATCTTTTGGATCAGGTCCGCTCCCGGCCGCAGGAACAGGTGATACGTATTCGCCAGCAGGATCTGCACCCCGAGTTCTTCGGCCAGGTCGCCCTGCGTGAGCCCTTTGACCGTAGCCTGCGTGCCCACCGGCATGAACACCGGCGTCTCGATCGTTCCGTGCGCGGTGTGCAGCAGCCCGGCTCGCGCACGCGTGCGCGGACACTCGGCAACCACTTCAAACGTGAGTTGTGGCAAGTCCGATTGTAACCGGACCCGTCGGTCGCTGCCTTGCGGCGCCCACACAGTCCCACATATACTGTGGACGTGAAGAACATTACGCTCAGCGTGGATGACCATGTGCTGGCCGCCGTGCGCCGCCGCGCCGCCGAACGCGACACCACCGTCAACGCTCTGGTCCGGGAGTATCTGACCAACCTCGCTGCGCACGACGATCGGGCCAGGCAGGCGCGGTTGCGCCTCCGCCAGTTGAGCCGCCAGTCTCGCGGGCGGCTGGGCAAAAAATCGTGGTCTCGCGAAGATCTGCATGCTCGCTGACGCCTTTCTCGATACCAATGTCCTCGTTTACGCAGCCATCGGTGCGGGCAAAGACGACCGTAAGCGGAGCCGCGCCCTCGATCTGATCGAATCTGAGAATTTTGGGACCTCCGCCCAGGTCTTGCAGGAGTTCTTCGTCACCGTCGTGAAAAAGGCCGCGCATCCTCTGTCGCCCGGGCAGGCGTTGGAATGGATAGAGGAGCTGACGGCGTTTCCTTGCCAGCCCATCGACCATCAGTTGGTGCGCGTCGCGGTCGAGCGGTCCAAGCGATACGCAGTTTCCTACTGGGACGCGGCCATTCTCGCGGCAGCCGAGGCTCTGGGCGCCCGCACGGTCTACTCCGACGACTTGAAAGACGGGCAGCGCTACGGACAGATTCTCGTTGTGAACCCCTTCTCTTGAAGCTCAGAACAACTTCATCCGCAAAAACTTCTTCGGATTCTCCCGGAATTCCTTCATCGTGCCGCGCAGTTCGCGCAGCGAGCCGGCGAGGTTGTCATAAGTCAGAGAATTGCGCATCTCGGGCATGGCCTCGAATTGATCTACCGACTGGATGAACACACTGAGCCCTCGGCTCCACGAAGCGTACATCTCGTCCGATGTCAAAAATGGCTGCGTGCGCAGATCGGCGATGGTCTTGCGCAGGCTCGCCGCTTGCTCGTGGAAATGGACGTACTGGCCGTCTTCCCGCAAAGCACGCCCCAAATCGCTTTGGCCCGACTGGATCCGCGCCAGACGGTCATCGAGTTCCACCAGCGGGCCGCTGATTTTCCGGTACACCTCGTCGGTGCGCACGAACCGGCCCAGTTCTCCGGTAACATCGGTGGCCTTCTGAAAATCGCGGTCGAGTCCCCCCAGGGTCCGCCGCAGGCTGTCGTACATCTCGGTGCCCGTCACAAACTGGCCGACCAGCGTCCGGCCCTGCTCGATGTCGGTCAAGGTGGCATCCGCCTCGCGCAGCTGGCGGCTGAATTGTTGGATATCGAGCGTCTTCAGCAACTCGGGCGCCGCTTTATACGCGATCTCGCCGCCCGCTTGAATGCGCGCCGCCGCCGTGCCTTGCGTGATCGCCACGAACTGATTGCCGACGCTGCCCTCGATGGCAATCTGCGCCGTCGAGTCAATCGGAATATCCGCCAGTCGATCGTGCTCCAGCTTCATCGTCACGCGGACCACCCGCGCCGGCCCGGCCGATCCGGAAAGCTCCACCTTCTCGACCTTGCCCACCGAAATGCCGTTCACTCGCACCGCGGAGGTGGAATCCAGACCCGTGGCGTCGGGTATATACAGGTACAGCGTTACCTTTTGGGTGAGGAGCGTCCCTCCCGTTAACAGGTATACGAGCACCGAGACAATCGCCGTGGCCACGATTGCCACCACCGTGACCCGGAATCGCGCCCACACTACGCCTCGCGCTGACGGCATCCACCCGGATTGTACCGCGAGCGGCTCCAGCGCCTGTTAAGGTGTAGAGATGGTGCGGGCTTGAAGATCCGATCGCGAAAATTCGACGGCCGCTGCGGCCGCCACAAGCGCTACAACCCCGCCACCGACGGCCTCGGCGGCATCCGCGGCGGCTGCCGCCGTTGTATGCTCTTGTTTGAGATCTGGCAGGCTTCTCTGCAACTGAACCGGCTCATCCGCCAGTTTGATCCCAATCACGACGATCTCCAGCGCCCGCGCCCGGAAACCGCCGCCATCGACCCCCGCCAGCTGAGTCTGATCGATTGAGCAGGCTGACGCCGTTTCAATCGACGTCGTAACCATACAGCCGCGCCCGCGACGGCGCGCGCCTTCCCCCGGCTTACTGCGCCTTGAACCGCAGGGTAATCCGGTTCTCGCCCGGAGGCCCGTAGGTCAATTCGAGATCCTTCAGCTTCTGCTTCTCCATTGAGAAGTAGAGCAGTCCCGAAACCGGTTGGTCCGTTTTCTTTTCGGGCAGAACTTTGTCGGTCAGCGTCTTCTCCTCCGCCGCGGCCGCCGGCGTTTTGCCGCCCTCCTTGTACACCGCCGGGCCGTTCACGTTCGGCGCCACACCGCCATACAGGATCGAGCCCTCGTTGCCTCCGATCCGCTGTGACTTCACCACCAGTGCCCCGCTGCCGGCAATCTGGCTCGGCGCGAACGGAGTCGCCTTTTCCCCATCTTTATCCGTGCGCAGCACAAAATCGTCGCGGTCAATCGTGATTTCCTTTCCGTACTTCGGATCGACCTTGACCTCCGCCACGAAAAAGTGCCCGCCCAGGTCGGCCCCCGCCGCCTGGTTCACCGATTCGGCATCCAGATAGAGCGTCACATGCAGGATGAGATCCTGGTTCTCGCCCAACGCCGTCCCCGAGATCTTCTTATTGGCCGCCGGCAGCAGCAGCGCCGCCGTCACGAAAAGAGCGGGAAAACGCCCCAGCATTCTGAGAAAACCTCTGCCCAAATTATACTCCTGGTAGTGAGATACTCTCGCGTTACAATGAGGGTTCGCGAACCTTGAGAGGTGCCTTCCATGGATGAAAAAGAGCGATCCCGCGCCTTAGACCTCGCGCTCGGCCAGATTGAAAAACAGTTTGGCAAAGGCTCGATCCTGCGTCTCGGATCCAAAGACGCCATTGTTCCTGTTTCAGTGATTTCCACCGGCTCCATTTCTGTGGACGCCGCCCTCGGTGTCGGCGGATTACCGCGCGGCCGCGTTTGTGAAATCTATGGTCCGGAGTCTTCGGGCAAGACTACCATCGCGCTCCAGGTCATCGCCGAAGCCCAGAAGAAAGGCGGAATGGCCGCGTTCATCGACGTCGAGCATGCGCTCGATCCCACCTACGCCAAGAAGCTCGGCGTCGACGTCGACAACCTCCTGGTCTCGCAGCCCGATTACGGCGAGCAAGCCCTCGAAATCACCGGCGCCTTAATCGGCTCCGGCCAGATCGACGTGCTCGTGGTCGACTCGGTGGCCGCCCTCGTTCCCAAAGCCGAACTGGACGGTGAGATGGGCGACAGTCACATGGGCCTTCAGGCCCGCCTCATGTCTCAGGCACTAAGAAAACTCACCGGCGTGGTGTCGAAGTCGCGCACCTGTCTGATTTTCATCAACCAGATCCGCGAAAAGATCGGCGTCATGTTCGGTAACCCCGAGACCACTACCGGCGGCCGGGCTTTGAAGTTCTACGCCTCGGTGCGACTCGATATCCGCCGGATCGCCGCCATCAAGGACGGCGACACTGTCATCGGCGGCCGCACCAAAGTGAAGGTAGTCAAAAATAAGGTGGCCGCGCCGTTCCGCGAAGCCGAATTCGACATGATCTACGGCGAAGGCATTTCGCGCGAGGGCGACCTCATCGATCTCGGCGTGGCCCAGAACGTGATCGAAAAAAGCGGGTCGTGGTTCAGCTATAAGGGCGACCGCATCGGCCAGGGCCGCGAAAACGCGCGCCAGTTCCTCAAGGACAATGCGGACATCCGGCAGGCCCTCGACACCGAACTCCGCAAAGCTTTGGGTTTGCTGAAACTGGAACCCGCGCCCGTGGCCGCCGAAGCAGCCGCAGCCGGCAACGCCTCTCCCCGCCCCGTGCCCGCAAGACGGTAACGCCGCCGATCTTGTTGCCGGCCCGTCGGCAGTCTCGCGTACACGATGAACGAAACCGAGCGGCAGCGGGCGATCCAATTACAACTCTCCCGCATGGGCGCCCCGCGCGCCGCGCCCCCTCTTCCTACCGGATTCCCCTCCCTGGACGCTGCCCTCGGCGCCGGCGGGATCGCCCGCGGTGTGATCACTGAAATTTTTGGCCCAGCCTCCAGCGGCAAAACCGCTCTCGTGTTACAAGCCATCGCGCATGGCCAGCTCACCGGGTCCACCGCCGCTTGGATCGATGCCGAGCACGCCTTCGACGCCGCGTTTGCCGCGCACCTCGGCGTGGACGTCTCCCGTATGCCCGTCACGTCCCCCGAAAGTGCGGAGGAAGCTTTGGAGATGGCGCGCCGCTTCGCTTCGTCCGGCGCCGTCGATCTGGTCGCGGTCGATTCCGCGGCCGCGCTTGTGCCCCGCCTCGAATTGGAAACTGGTCTCGGCTCATCCGCGGCCGGTATACAGAGCCGTGTGCTCGGCTCCGAATTGCGCCGCCTCGCGCAAGTCGCCGCGCGCACCGGTACCGCCATTGTTCTACTGAATCAGACTCGTCTCCGGCTCACCACACCGGGCGAAGGCGAGACCAGTTCTGGCGGACCTTCCATCAAGCTTCACGCCGCCGTGCGGTTGGCGCTCTCGGCATCGGGCCGCCGCGTCCGCTTACGCATCGTCAAGAACAAGTTCGCCGCGCCCTTCTCTGAGGCGCATCTCGAGTGGCACCGCGAACGCGGCTTCATCGAAGCACCGTCAATCGGGGTCCGGACACACCCAACGCCAAAAAAACCCTGAAAAACCGGGCTTTTTTTGAGGTTTTCTCTTTACATCAATCAGACCTTCCCTTATCATGGAAACGAATTGAGAACGGGCGTGGCAGCGATGGCCGCTTCATTCGACATTTTCCAATGCTGATGATCGCGACCCCCGCGCGATGTGCGGACCTGCTCCATAAATCCAGAGTCCAGAGACTGACGGCAGAATCAGAAGGAGAGATATGGCGAATCAGAGAATGACCCAGACGCAATTGGTGCGATCGCTTGCGGAGAGCTGCGAAGTCAACAACAAGACGGCGCGTACCTTCCTCGAAGGACTTTCCAACCTGGCAATCGCCGAAGTAAAGAAGAACGGCGTATTCGTGCTTCCCGGTATCGGCCGCTTGGTGCGTGTCGATCGCAAAGCGCGCATTGGCCGCAATCCGGCAACCGGCGAAAGCATCAAGATTCCGGCTAAAAAGGTCGTGAAATTCCGCGTGGCTAAGGCCGCTAAGGACGCGATCGTTCCGCCCAAAAAGAAGTAAGATCCCTGAAATACGAAAACCCCGCGGCCGGGATACCGGTTCGCGGGGTTGTTTTCTTAGAAAAGCCGATGAAACTCAGCCCGGCCTGCGGGCTGTTTCCGGAAGCCGCTTACTTCTTCGCTTCGACCTTTTCTTCTTCCTTCTTAGGTTCCTCATCGCCCTTCAAAGCACTCTTGAAGTTGCGAATTCCTTCGCCTAAACCCTTCGCTACTTCTGGGATCTTCTTGCCGCCAAACAACAGCACCGCAACGCCCAGGATGACGAGAAGTTCGGGAAAGCCAATCGACCGCATACGGCCTCCTTGTACACCATTGTAGGTTTCCCTACCCTTTCCGTCAACTTGGAGTACCGGGACGACCGGGACGCCGCAATCCCAGCGGGTTTTTAGGACTTCGCGGACCCGGCCGTGGCCTTGGCCTTCGTCTTCAGCACTATCGGCGTTCCTCGAAACCCAAACCGCTTCCGGATCTGGTTGATGAGCTGCCGCTCGTGCGAGAAGTGCAGCGGCCCGCCGCGGCTGGTGAACACCACGAACGTCGGCGGCCGCACCGAGGCTTGGGTGATATAGAAAATCTTGCGTTCCTCAAATCGAAGGCTTTCGACGAAGCGGTTCAGCTCCCCGGTCGGTATGCGCTGCGACGCCGCCGCGTCTACATCGCGGATGAGCCGGAACAGCGGCTTGACGCCGGCGCCGGTCTTGGCCGACAGGAACACCACCGGTGCATACTCGAGGAACTTGAATTGGTCGCGCACGTCCCGCTCGAACGCCCGCTTGCGCGCCTCCTTGATCTCGTCCCACTTGTTCACGCAAAGAATCAGGGCGCGGCCTCCTTCGTGCGCGTAGCCCGCGATCGTCGCGTCCAGCCCGACTATACCCTCGGTCGCATCCAGCACCAGCAGCGCCACCTGCGCCAGCCGGATGTGGCGCCGCGCCATCACCACGCTCAGCTTCTCCGCCATCTGCTTGGTCTTGCCTTTGCGACGGATCCCCGCCGTGTCGACAAACAGGTAATCGACCCCGTTGTGCGTCACCGGTTCATCCACCGCGTCGCGCGTCGTCCCGGCCACCGGGGAGACAATCGACCGGTCCTGCCCCGTCAGCGTGTTGAGCAAGGTCGACTTTCCGACGTTCGGGCGCCCGATGATGGCAACCTTGATTGGCGCGGCGGACGCCGGTGCTTCGCCGGTTCCCTCCGCCGCCGGCAAGTCCTTGGTCACTTGATCGAGCAGCGCGTCTACACCGATGCCGTGCTCGGCAGACACCGGACACACGTCCGCAATGCCTAGCTCGTAAAATTCGTGCGCCAGTTCTTCCCGCGACGCGGTGTCGATTTTGTTCACCGCCAGCGTCACCGGCCTGCCGGCCCTTTTCAGCATCTGCGCCAGATCGCGATCGGCGCCCGTGATCTCCGCGCGCCCATCCACCAGCAGAATAATGTGCGCCGCGCTCTCCAACGCCACCCGCGCCTGCCGCAGGATCTGGCTGGGGATATACTCGGAGTCGTGGACGACGATGCCCCCCGTATCGATCAGTTCGAAACGGACGCCGTTGTGCTCCGCCGGCCCATGAATGCGGTCGCGCGTGATGCCGGGTTCATCGCCCACGATGGCGCGCCGCTGTCCGGTGATGCGATTGAAAAGCGTCGACTTTCCGACGTTCGGCCGCCCCACAATCACCACGGTGGGAAGCGAGGCCGGCATGCACCCTCATCATAGCGTGCTACATTTCGAAAATTGAAACACTACCCGATTTTCCTCAACCTCCAGGACCGCCCGGTCCTGGTGGTGGGCGCCGGCAAAGTCGCGCTGCGCAAGACGCGCGGCTTGCTCGAAGCGGGCGCGCAAGTCACCGTGGTCGCGCCACGCAGCGAGCTCGAATTCAAGATGCTGCCGGTGCGCATGGTGAGGCGGCGCTTCCGCCCATCGGACCTGAATGGTGCGGTCCTGGTCTTCGCCGCCACTGACGACCGCGAGGTCAACCGGAAAATCGGCGTCGCCGCGCGGCGCCGAAACATCTTTGCCAACATCGCCGATTCCGCCGAAGAGTGCCATTTCCTCGTCCCCGCGCGCCTCGAGCGTGGTCCGGTGCAAATCGCCATCGCCACCGGCGGCCGCAATCCGCGCCGATCGGCGGAATTGCGCCGCAAACTAGAAGCGGCCCTTCCTCCCGATCCAACCCTCAAGAAAGAGCATGGCGTCTCGGTCTACCAGGGCGAAGCAACGAATAAATCGGTTGCCGGCGCCGTCGCGCCCAGCCGGAAGAAACGCATTAAAGATATCGTCTCACCGTGAACGCCGCGAGAAGAATGCCTGGCCCGCGCTAAAATCAAAGCATCCCAATGCCCACCCAGGCCCGCAGCGCCTCGGCCCGCCAGTTCTTTTCCCGTAACGGCGCGCTGTCGCAATGGCATCCCAACTACGAATACCGGGCCGGACAGGTGGACATGGCGGAAGGCGTCGAGTCGGCTCTCGCCGAAAAACGCCACCTCATCGTCGAAGCCGGTACCGGCACCGGTAAGACGCTCGCCTATCTCGTCCCGGCCCTGCTCTCCGGCAAGCGCATCGTGGTCTCCACCGGCACCAAGAACCTGCAGGAGCAGCTCTTCTTCAAAGACGTTCCTTTCTTGCAGCAGCATTTCTCCCGCCCGCTCAAGGTCTGTTACATGAAGGGCCGCAACAACTACGCCTGCCGGCAGAAGATTTACGACGCCGAAAAGGAGCCGATCCTCACCGGCCTCGAAGAGCTGGCCGATTTCCAAACCATCCAGCAGTGGGAGAAGAGCACCGAATTCGGCGATCGCGCGGAAATCTCGACCCTGCCGGAAGCCAGCAGCGCCTGGGCCAAAATCGACGCCCGCGCCGATCTCTGCACCGGCCAGAAATGTCCCAACTTCGAGCGCTGCTTCATCACCCTGATGCACCAGCGCGCCCTCGAAAGCGACATCATCATCGTCAACCATCACCTGTTCTTCGCTGACCTCGCGCTCAAGGACGAATCCTACGAAGGCGGCATCCTCCCCGACTACCATGCAGTGGTCTTCGACGAAGCGCACGAGCTCGAAGAGGTGGCCGGCCAGTATTTCAGCGTCTCCATCAGCAACCTGCGCTTTCAGGAATTGCGCCGCGACCTCTCGGTGATCAGCCGCCTTAAGAAGTTCGGAACGCCGGAGCTCGATCGCATCCTCGAGCGCCTCGATGAGCTCACGCTCCGCTTCTTCGCGCTATTCGGCGCCGGCGATGGCCGCCTGCCGTTCGTCGGGCGTGAGGCCTTCCGCGAGGAGAACGATGAGATTTACACCGACCTCATCGGCATCCTCGAGCTCATCACTTCTCATCTCAAACTGATTCACAATCCGCCCGAAGAGATCCTCCCCTTATTCCGCCGCACCGGCGAACTGATCCTCGGCCTGCGCTTCGTCATGGAAGAGGACGACGACCGGTATGTCTATTGGGTGGAGCGGCGCGGGCGCGGCTGCTTCATCCAGGCCACTCCCATCGACGTCTCCGGCCTCCTCACCGAAAAGTTGTTCGATCGCGTCGAGACCGCCGTGCTCACCTCCGCCACCCTCGCCGTGGCCGGCGCCTTCGATTACGTGCAGAAGCGCCTCGGCCTCGAAAACGCGCGCACCCAGATCGTTCCCGGCCACTTCGATTATCAGAAGCAGGCGCTGCTCTACATCCCGCAGCACCTGCCCGACCCGCGCAGCCCGGCCTTCTCGAAGTCCGCCGCCCAAGAGGTCGCGGCCATTCTCGGCCACAGCCGGGGCCGCGCTTTCGTGCTATTTACCAGCTACCAGCAGATGCGTCTGGTCTACGACACCGTATCGCTCGAAGTCGAATATCCCACCCTGTTACAAGGCACGGGCCCGCGCCGCGCGCTGCTCGAAGAGTTCCGCGCCACGCCCAACTGCGTGCTGTTCGCCACCGCCGCGTTCTGGCAGGGCGTCGACGTGCCCGGCGACCAGTTGAGCTGCGTTATCATAGATAAGCTGCCGTTCGCGGTCCCTTCGGATCCGGTGGTACAAGCCCGGATCGAAAATATTCGCAAAGCCGGGGGGAATCCTTTTTACGACTACCAGATTCCGCAGGCCGCCATTGCGTTGAAACAGGGATTTGGACGGCTGATCCGCAGCCGCTCCGACCGCGGCGTGCTGGTCCTGCTGGACAACCGCATCACCAAGCAGCGGTACGGGCAGATGTTTTTCGACAGTCTTCCGGATTACTCGTTCAGCACCCGGATCAAAGACGTGGAGAGTTTTTTCGATGTTTGAAGTGACGATTGAACAGACGTTCGCCGCCGGCCATGCCTTGCGCAACTATCACGGCAAGTGCGAAAACGTGCACGGCCACAACTACCGCTGCGAGGTCACCGTCGAGGGCGAACAACTCGATCACGTCGGCCTGCTCGTGGATTTCGTCCTGCTGAAGAAGGTGGTGCAATCGGTAATCGACCGCATGGACCATCAGTGGCTGAACGATTTCCCCCCGTTCGACGTCCTGAATCCCTCCGCCGAAAACATCGCCAAGTTCATCTACGACGAAGTCCACAAGGGCATCCCCGCCAGCCCCGGCGTCCGTCTCGGTTCCGTGAAACTCTGGGAGACCGACACCTCCTACGCAACCTACAAGCCGTAACGCCGGCGTTCTTGTCGCCGGCCGCCGCTTCCGTCAGCGCGCGCGGTGAGCTTTGAGGCCCGGCCACTCGGCTGAATACTGGTCCATCTCTAGTGCTCGTCCAGGTAATCAATCGCCTGCGCCAGCGTCGGCGCGCCGCAGGTTTCGTGCCCCATTCCTTCCACATCGAAGAGTCTCGCGTGAAACCCCCGCGCGCGGTACCCGCGATGATAAATGTCGAGGACGTCTCCGCTCCGCGGATCGCCGCTTCCGGTGATCAGCGCAAAGCGCGTGGTTCTCCGCACCGCCGCCAGATGCTTAAGGGGCACCCGGACCATGCCCCGCCCGCCTCGCACCGGCTCATAAAACTCGGCGCCGGAATTCAGGATCGCTCCCTCGATCAAGCCCGCTTCGTAGAATGCCAGTTCGGCAGCCACCCGCGCGCCGCCCGAAAAACCGGCCGCGTAAATGCGGTTGCGATCGATGTAATAGTTCTTCTTCATCTCCAACGCGCCGAGCACGGCTAACCCGAGCCGCCGGGCGGTCTTCCGGCTATCCCCGGACCCCTGCGCCGCCACGAACAGCAGCTTCTTTTCTTCGAGCACCGGGCCCCACCCCGCCGGCACGCCTTCGTTCCGATCCTCCGGGTCGATGTAAACCATCAGGCCGAACGGCTCCCGTTCCGTATAGTTTTCTGGAATGTGAACCGAAAATCGCTCTTCATCCGGCTGCAGTCCGTAGGCGCTCCAGGTGGTGCCCGGCAGCGCCGGAAAGGGCTCTTTAAAGGAGATGACGAAATCCCGCGACCGCCGTCCGGAGGTTGAGGTCACGCCCGAATTCGCGGCGTCCGTCTTCCCGCCATCCACGTCTTCCGCCGCAACGCCGTGGGGCTCGCCGTCCTGGCCGAGACAGGTGTAGGCGCCGCCGGTGATGACGAAAGGGCTGTCGCACTCGATCCGCGTGCCGTCCTTGCGTACGATCACCCACGAACTGCCGGCCACGGAGAAGGCCAGGACAAAAATCAGCGCGACCAGCGACAGGCTGCGATACACGAGTCGATTCTACCCGCAGCCATCGGCGATCCACTATTGGTCGAAGGTTAACCGCGCGGCCGTGTGACCCGGGGGAAGTTTCCGCCTTCCGCCGTAACCAAAGCCATCGGTCGCCGTATAATCACTAAACAAGTTGCGGCGTAGGAGGCGCGATCCGAAATGATCAGCCTATGGCAGGACATCCTTTACGGCTTGCGCATGCTGTGCCGGAAGCCGGGGTTCACCTCGATTGCCGTTCTCTCGCTGGCGCTTGGAATCGGCGCCAACACCGTCATTTTCAGCCTGATCAACACCACGCTTCTTCACTCGCTGCCTTTTCGCGAGCCGGAGCGGTTGATGGCCATCTGGACCGCCCCGCAGCAGCGGCAGAGCCAGCGAGACAGCACCAATGTCAGCGCCTATCTCGCCTGGAGAGAGCAGAGCCGCTCCTTCGAATCCATGGGCGCATTTTTCGGGATCAGCCGGACGATCGGCGCCGAGCAGAATGGCGCCCCCGCCGAAAGGCTCGATGGCCAATTCTTCACGCCGTCGCTGTTTGGGACTCTGGATGTCAAGCCCCAGATCGGCCGCATTTTTACAGAGGACGAGGGAAAACCCGAAGCCAATGCGCCGGTGGCGCTGATTAGCGATGGACTGTGGCAGCGGCGCTTCGATCGCGATCCCAAAATCGTCGGCCGGACGATTCTCCTCGACGACGTCCCCACCACGGTAATTGGCGTCATGCCGGCGGGCTTCAGCCTGTTTGACGGCGAAGCCGATTACTGGGGACCTTCCGGTTTCGGCCGGGAGCGGGTTCAAAGCGCGGCCGGGCTGGTCCTCGTCATCGGCCGGCTCCGCAGCGGCGTGACCGTGGCCCAGGCTCAGGCCGAAATGGATGCCATCGCCGCTCACCTCGCCGCCTCCGACCCGGCGCGCCACAAAGGAAACGGCGTGTTCGTACAACCGCTGCCGGATCTGGCCACCGGCGGCTTGCGGCAACCGCTCTGGCTTCTACAAGGCGCGGTCACCTTCGTCCTCTTGATCGGATGCGCGAATGTCGCCGGATTGCTGCTCGCGCGAGGAACTCTGCGCCGCACCGAGGTAGCCATCCGCTCCGCTCTGGGCGCTGGCCGCCGCCGGCTCGTGCGGCAGCTTCTGACCGAAAGCGTGGTGCTGGCCGCCATCGGTGGTCTGCTCGGAGTGTTTCTGGCCTGGGGCGGCCTGAAGCTGTTCATTGGCGCGGCGCCGCCCGGCTTCCCCGGGCTGGATGATCTCGCGCTCGATTCCCGGGTCCTGGCTTTCACCGCGTTGGTGACCGTGCTTACCGGTCTGTTCTTCGGGATTGTCCCGGCGCTCCAGGCTTCCAAAGCGAATCTGGCGGACACCCTGAAGGACTCTTCCCGAAGCGCCAGTACCGGCCTCTCCCGCCATCACCTGCGCAGCGGCCTGGTCACTTTACAGATCGCTCTGGCCTTGGTTCTGTTGATCGGAGCGGGGTTGATGATCAACAGCTTTGTGCGCATTCAGAACAGCCAGCTCGGCATGGATCCCCACGGCCTGCTGACGTTCGACTTCCGTTTTCCGGTCAGCATGATGAAGCGCGTGAGCATTTTTCGCGGCACCGGATATTGGGAAATCAGCCCGGTCATCGATCAGACGCTCGATCGCATTTTGGAACAGGTGCGATCAGTACCGGGAGTGATTTCCGCCGCGGGATCGAGCGCACCGCCGCTCCAGGGCGCACGAGGCATGGACTTTCTGATCGAAGGCCGCCCTGCGCCGCAACGCGCCGGCGCCGGAGCTCCCGGGCAGAGCGCGCCCTATATCGCGGTCACGCCGAACTATTTTGCGACCCTCAAGATTCCGCTGCTGCGCGGACGCGATTTCACCGATCGCGACAACGACGCGGGGACGCCGGTCATCATCATTAATGAATCCATGGCCAGGCGCTACTGGCCGAATGAAGATCCGTTGGGGAAGCGCATCACTCTGGATTTCCTGCCCGACGAACGCCCTCGCGAGGTCATCGCGGTGGCCGGCGATACCCGGCTCAGCCGCGCGCAGCGGCAGCCTGGGCCGATCCTTTACGTGCCCTTCCATCAGCAGACCTCGCACTGGAGAGGTCCCAGTCTCAACGATCGGTCCGGGTGGGTCTTTGTTCTGCGAACCGCCGGCGATCCCCTGAAGTTGATGCCGGATGTGCGAAAGGCTGCGGCGCAAGTGGATTCCAGCCGGCCCGTGTCGAATATCCGCACCGTGGAGCAGACGCTGGATCGGCAGGTTCGGTACTTGCGCTTGTACGTGCTGCTACTGGGTGTATTTGGCGGCATCGCGGCGGTGCTGGCGGCGGTCGGAATCTACGGCGTGATGGCCCACATCGTGGCGCAGCGTACTCGCGAGATCGGGATTCGCATTGCGTTGGGCGCCAGCGCACAGGAAGTCCTGAGCCTGGTGGCGCGGCAAGCGCTGGCGTTGATCGCGATCGGCCTCGCGCTGGGGCTGGTGGGATCGTTCGCCTTAACCCGCATTCTGGCATCGGCCCTATGGGGCGTGACGGCGACCGACCCGCTCACTTTCCTGACGGTTTCCCTGTTCCTGGCGCTGGTGGCGCTGACCGCCTGCTTCCTACCCACGCGTCAGGCAGCGGCGGTAGACCCGGTGGTCGCGTTACGTTCCGAATGAGAAAGGGGGCCGCGCTGAGCCCGGCTACTTCTTGTAATACGCGGCGTTCTTGGCGGTGAAGTCCGCCCATTTTTCGGGCAAATCATCCAGCGCGAAGATCGCCGATACCGGACAAACCGGAACGCAGGCGCCGCAGTCGATGCATTCCACCGGGTCGATGTACAGCATTTCACTGTCGGCGAAAGCCGCTTCATCTTTCTTGGGGTGGATGCAATCCACCGGGCAGGCGTCGACGCAAGCCGTATCTTTGGTGCCAATGCAGGGTTCTGCTATTACATAAGCCATCGGAGAGTTTACCCAGTTCCCTATTGATAGCACAGAGGAGATATCTGAGACAAACCAGATCTTGCCAACTGCGCCTTTGAGGCACCAAACTGTAGAAGATGCCAGCCAAAGTACGAAAAGCCGTTTTTCCTGCCGCGGGGCTCGGCACCCGGTTCCTCCCCGCTACCAAGTCGCTGCCGAAAGAAATGTTGCCGGTGGTGGACAAGCCGATCATCCAGTACGGCGTCGAGGAGGCGCTGCACTCCGGCATCCAGAACATCATCATCGTCACCGGGCGCGGCAAGTCGGCCATCGAAGATCATTTCGATGTCAGCTTCGAGCTGGAAAACCTGCTCGAAACGCGGGCGAAGAAAGACCTGTTGGCCATCGTCCGCAACATCTCAGACATGATCAACGTCTCCTACATCCGCCAAAAAGAAGCTCTGGGGTTGGGGCACGCGGTGTTGCGTGCCATGGAGCTGGTCGGCCAGGAGCCGTTCTGCGTGGTGCTGGCAGATGACGTGATCGACGCCGAAACCCCCTGTCTGCGCCAGCTCCTCGACGTCTACAGTTTTTTCAATGCGCCGGTGCTGGCGGTGATGGAGGTTCCGCGCGAAAGCATTTCCTCCTACGGCTGCATCGACGCCGAGCCTGTGAGCTATCACAACACACACGACCGCGTATTCCGCATCCGTGATCTCGTGGAAAAGCCCAAGGCCTCGGAAGCGCCTTCCAATCTCGCCATCATCGGCCGCTACGTGCTCACGCCCGATATTTTCGATTCCGTGCAGAGCATCGATCCGGGCTCGGGGGGCGAAATTCAGCTCACCGATGCCATGCGGCACCTGCTACGCTCGCGCCCCATTTACGCGTGCCGCTTCGAGGGAACCCGCTATGACGCCGGCGACAAACTCGGCTTCCTGAAAGCCACCGTGGAATACGCCCTGCGGCGGCCCGATCTGGGCGGCGCTTTCCGCGAGTACCTGAAGGGTCTTAAGCTGTAAGCATGCTTCCTGCCGGATGCAAAGAACGGATCGCCGCCGTGGTGGGACCGCGGGGCTATCTCGACCGGCCCGAAGACCTTGCCATCTACGAATACGACGGCAGCATCGACAAGCACCGCCCCGACCTCGTGGTCTTTCCCCGCAACACGCAGGATGTCGCGGCCATCGTCCGCGTCGCGCGCGATTTTAAGGTGCCACTGGTGGGGCGCGGCTCGGGCACCGGCCTTTCGGGCGGCGCCATCCCGCGCGAAGGCGGCATCATCGTGGCCTTCGCGCGCATGAACCGTATCCTCGAAATCGACCTCGAGAACGAGCGCGCCGTCGTCCAGCCGGGCGTAATCAATCTGGACCTCACGCTGGCGGTGCAGAATTCCGGCTACTTTTATGCGCCCGATCCTTCCAGCCAGCGTGCCTGCAGCATCGGCGGCAACGTGGCCGAAAATGCCGGCGGGCCGCACACCCTGGCCTACGGCGTGACCACCAACCACGTCCTCGGTCTGGAGCTGGTGCTGCCCGACGGCTCCATCGTCGAGACCGGCGGCAAAGAACTCGATTCGCCCGGCTACGACCTCACCGGCCTGCTCACCGGTTCGGAAGGAACCATGGTCCTGGTCACCAAAATCACGGTGCGGTTGATGCGCAAGCCCGAAATGGTGAAAACCGTGCTCGCCATTTTCGAAACCAGCGCCGACGCCGGTCGCACCGTGGCCGAGATTACAGCCCGCTCCATTACGCCGGTGGCGGTCGAAATGTTGGACGGCGTGATGCTGCGCATGGTAGAGGAAGCAACCCACGCCGGATATCCGATGGACGCCGAAGCAGTGCTGCTGATCGAGCTGGAAGGCTTGCGTGAAGTGGTGGAAGAACAGACGGAGCAGATGCGCAAGGCTTGCGCGCTGTGCAACGCGCGGGAATTCCGCGTCGCGCGCACGGCTCAGGAGCGCGACCTGCTGTGGGCCGGCCGCAAAAACGCGTTCGGCGCCGTGGGCCGCGTCAGCCCCAGTTATTATGTGCAGGATGGCGTCGTGCCGCGCACCAAAGTCGAGCCGACGCTGCGCTACATCGGCGAAGTCTCCAAACGGTACGGTCTCACCATCAGCAACATTTTCCATGCCGGCGACGGCAATCTGCACCCGATCATCCTGTTCGATCCCCGCAAACCAGGCGATCTCGACAAGGCGCGCGCCTCGGGCGAAGACATTCTGACCTACTGCATCGAAGCGGGCGGCTCGATCACCGGCGAGCACGGAGTCGGGATGGAAAAGAACGAGCTGATGTCGAAGCTGTTCAGCCAGGAAACGCTCGACATGATCCTCCGCCTGAAGCTCCTGTTCGACCCCGACGGGTGCTTCAACCCGGGCAAGATGTTGCCAACCGGCAAAGGCTGCCTAGAAATCCGCCAGCCCGCGCTGGCTCCGGGCACGCCGCTGTACTGACGCCGCACCCAGGTCTCCCGGCGCGTGCTCCCCTTTACAATGAGGTCATGTTCAAAGCAGCAATTCTCGTTGTGGCGCTGTTTTCCGCCTCGCATGCCGAAGTCTTTTCGATGACCTTGCGGCAAGCCGTCGAGACCGCGATCAAGCAGAATCCCGACATCGCGCTGGCGCGCATGGACGAAGACCGGGCGCGGCAGGCGGTGCGCGTGGCGCGGGACCCGTTTGCGCCGAAATTCGTGGTGGGCAGCGGCCTGGCTTACACCAACGGTTTCCCCATGAGCCTGGAAGGGTCCGCCCCCAGTATCTTTCAGGCCAATGTGACGCAATTCCTATTCAACCGCCCGCAAAGCTACCTGGTGGCTCAGACGCGCGAAAACGCCCGCACGGCCCAGATCGGCGCCACGTCCAAGCAGGAAGAAGTCGTGTATCGCACGACTTCGCTGTACCTCGATGCGGAGCGCGCGGCGCGCGTGGGTGAGCTGGCGCGCAAGGATTCCGACAGCCTGCAGACCGTGCTCGAAGCCGTGCAGGCGCAGGTGCGCGAAGGCCGCGCCCTGCCGCTCAGCGAGAAACAGGCGAATCTGAACCTGGCGCGAGCGCGCGAAGCGGCGAGCGACCTCGCGGCCGACCAGGAGACCGCGGAAACCGCGCTCGCCCTTGCGCTCGGCTATACCGCGCAGGATCGCGTGCGCGCCACGCCCGACGAGCACGTGCCGCCGGCGGTAACTGGCGCGGAAGATGAGGTTATCGAAAAGGCGCTGCACGCCAGCAAAGAGCTGCGCCGCCTGGAATCGCAGATCGCCGCCAAGACGCTCGAGATGCGCGGCGAATCCGCGGCCCGCCTGCCGCGCATCGACCTCGTTGCCCAGTACTCGATGCTCAGCAAAATTAACAACTACGAACAATTCTTCCAACGCTTCCAGCGCAACAACGTGGAGGTTGGCGCTTCCTTCCAGCTGCCGCTGCTGGCTGGACCCGGCGTTTCGGCGCAGATGGCCGAGACGCAGATCGACATCCACCACCTGCGCGGCGAATTGAACGTGGCGCGGAGTCGGATCACCACCGACATTCAGCAGTCGTTCCGCGAAGTCAGGAAGGCCGACACAGCGGCCGAAGTGGCGCGCCTGGACCTGGACGTCGCGCGCGAGCAGGTTTCGGTTCTCCTGGCGCAGATGCAGGAAGGGCGGGCCGCACTGCGCCAGGTGGAAGAGGCACGAGTGGGGGAAAACGCTAAGTGGATGGCGTTTTATGACGCACAGTACAATTCTGAGCGCGCCCGCTGGAACCTGTTGCGGCTGAGCGGCGATCTACTCGCCTCGCTGGCTCCCAAACCCTAAAGCCCAGCCTTCCACCGGCCGATAAAGCGTACAAACGTTCCAGAACCGCTGGAACTGGCTTGGTACCCATTCGGGCGGCAGCCGATTGGGAGCGGGGGTGTTCGCGGTTACACTCCATAAGGGCCATGTAGTTGCTGGCCCATCGCGGAGGTCACTTCTTGGTCGCTTTGTTATTTGGTCCGCCCGGATGCGGCAAGGGAACTCAGGCCGTACATGTGTCCGAAAAGTTCCGCATCCCGACCATCTCTACGGGCGACATGTTTCGCGCCGAGTGCCAGGCCGGCACCGAATTGGGACGCCGGGCATCCGCCATCCTGGCATCGGGCGGTTTGGTCGGCGATGACATTGTCAATGAAATGGTGGCGCAGCGGATCGCGCAGCCAGACTGCGCTCGCGGTTTCCTGCTGGATGGCTATCCGCGCACGGTGGCGCAAGCGCGGTTCTTCAGCCGCCTGCTGGATGAACGCGGCCTGCCGGAACCCACGGTGATCCACCTCGCCGTTGCCGACCAGGTTCTGGTGCAGCGCCTGACCGCGCGGCGCCAATGCCCCACGTGTAGACGGATCTATAACCTGCTCTCGCAGCCGCCAAACCACGCAGGGCTGTGCGATCAGGATGGCGCGGCTCTGATCACCCGGACAGACGATCGCGAACAGGTCATCGTCGAGCGGCTGAGGGCATACGAAGAGCAGACCGGGCCGGTCCTGTCGTGGTATGGCGTCTCTTCGGTGCATCGCGTCGATGCCGACCAACCGCCGCTGCGAGTGGCAGCAGCAGTCCGCCGGATCTTGAAAGCGAAAGTCCCCGCGCTCACGGCGCGATGACACGTTTTCAAAATATCGCCAACTGACCAATTCGGAGTAGCTTACGCGGCGCGTCCCCAGCGCGCAACACCGGTCTTGGCAGACTGGTGTGCCATGCTGAACGTAGAGGAGGCGTGGCGCAATATGCGCCACGCGATCTTTCGTAAGTCACGATTTTTGAATCACTTCCAAATTCGCGTGGCGCACGATGCGCCACGCGGCTCATAACTTCATGAATCAATCGATCGCCGAGCTCCCGGCCGAAGTTGCCGAGGGGTTCGATTTGGGCCTGCTTTTAGGCCAGCACCAAACGCTCGGAGTGGTGGCGGGGCGTTGTTCGGCGGCTCAGGCCGCCGGCCTGCGCCGGCTGCGCGACGAGGGAAAATTCAAGACCTTCACGCCGCGGTGGCGGGATTTTTGCTCGCAATATCTGAGAATCAGCGGGGCCGAAGCGGACCGCCTCATTCAATGCTGGGAGGAGTTCGGCTCGGCGTATTTCGAGCTCGCCCAGCTGGTGCGGATCTCGCCGCGCGCGTACCGCCAGATTGCGCCTGCCATTCGCGACGGCGCGCTGGTTGTGGACGGCGAGGCCATCGGGCTCAACATGGAGAACGCGCGCCGGTTGACCGCCGCGGTGGCGGACCTGCGCCGCGCGACCCCCAAGCCTGTGAAGAAGCCGAAGCCGCCGCTGGCGATGCCCGAGCGCATCCGCGAACTGGATAAACGCTGCACGGAAATGATCGCGGAATTTCGCGAGATCTCCCGTCTGGAACAGGCGGGTGTGCACTGGCTAAAGTTCACTTCGGTGCTGACGCGAATGACGGCGGAGTTGCGGCGCCTCGAACTGGAAAACGGCATCGCCTGAACGGACGGGGTTCGCGGCGCGGGGTGGGGCGGGAAGTTGGAGCGGGAGAC
This sequence comes from uncultured Solibacteraceae bacterium, assembly GCA_964438005.1. GTDB lineage: Bacteria > Acidobacteriota > Terriglobia > Bryobacterales > Bryobacteraceae > PSRJ01. The sequence goes on from CAYTJD010000009.1 coordinate 53,487, forward strand.
AGGAATCGAACCTGTATCGCCGGCCGGGAAGGCCGGAATCTGCCGTTGAGGTACTCCCGCCCTCTGAGGCGTACTCTGGCGATTGTAGAGCGACACGGCCACCGCGCAAAGCATATCGAACGGAGGTTGCGTACTGGTACCGGGTGGTTGTTTGGGAATGATCGAAGTCTTACTTCACGGACGCCGGCGGCCGGACCCAGCCGACGTGGACTTTCTGTAGCTCGGCCGCCAAAAACAGATCGTTCGCTGCAGCTGTTCGCTGCAGCGCCTAGCTACAACCGCTGGTGCCGCCGCAGTTGCCGCACTTGTAGCAACTGCCGTTGCGGGTCATGATGCTGCCGCATTCGGCGCAGAGCGGGGCATCGGTTACGGCCGCGGTGAAGGGGAGCGCCTGCTGCGGGTCGGGTTCGGTGGGGCGCAGCGTCGCGGTTTCGCCGGCTTCGGTGACGGCATATTCTTCGCCCAGGAACTTCGCGCCCAGCCAGCGGAAAATGTAATCGATGATCGACTTGGCGTAGGGGATTTGCTGGTTACCCGTCCAGCCGCTCGGCTCGAAACGGACGTGCGCGAATTTGTCGGCCAGGAACTTCAGCGGGACGCCATATTGGAGGTTGAAACTGATGGCCGTCGCGAAGGCGTCCATCAGTCCGGAAATGGTCGAGCCTTCCTTGGCCATGGTGATGAAGACTTCGCCAGGCGTGCCGTCTTCATACATGCCGACCGTGATGTAGCCTTCGTGACCGGCAATATCGAACTTGTGCGTGATCGACTTGCGCTCGTCGGGCATTT
>CAYTJD010000010.1:0-31936 GCA_964438005.1 uncultured Solibacteraceae bacterium
GCGAACGTCTCGCACCGAACGGCGAGCGGGTGGCACGAGCGATCGGAGCCGCCGCAGTCTTGTCTGGATTGTATATGATCGCGCGAGCAGCGGGGCTCGCGTAACCGGCTCGGGCCGTCGACGCCGCTAAACGAAATCGATACGGAAAATCCATCCCGCGGTCGGGCTGTCATTCACCTGCCAGCCCGGATGGATGCCGGCATCGCAACTGATCAGCGACCCGTCATGCATGGCGAGTCCGTGGGGATCGCAGGAGTCTGGTTCCAATTCGGCCGTCTCTAGAACGCGTCCTGTTGCGGCATCGTATTTGACGAGCCCGGGCCGATAATCGGAATGGCGTTTGCAATCGTTACCGATTACCTGCCAGATGGCGCCCTTATCCCAGGCAATCGCGTGATAGCGCGGCTTCGCCGGGTCCAGGTAAAACGGAATCAGGAACTCAGGCTCCCACGAATTCGGATCGACACGAACAATCGCGCGGAGGCGCAGAGAAGCAATCCAGAGTTTGCCATCCTGCCACAAAGCGCCATGGCAGCCGCCGCCGTCGTTGGCAGGGCCTAACGGAATCTGGCGATGGCTCACCTGCCGGGAGTTCATGTCTACTTGAAAGACACCTTGGGGAGCGGCATTGGCACACATCCAAACGTAGCCGCCGCCCACGGCCATGCCGCTGGTGTTGCGCGACTGAGTGGCGACGGTCTTGAGTACTTTGCCGTTCCAGTCTACAAGCCAGGCGTGCTCGGTCAGATCCTTCGGCTCCGGCAAGTGATAGCTGGCGGCCGCCTGGCCAGTTTCCTTTTGCTCGCCGATCCACAGGCCTTCGGTTGTGACGGCGATCGCGTTGGGATATCCGTCCGGGCTTTTGAACAGCTTGGTGGTCTTCGCCCGACGCGAGGGGACATTGCGATCTCCGGCGGATGCCCGCGCGCCTCTGTCCGAGTCTCCTTGCGCGAACGCGTTGCGCGCGGCGCTGAGGCCCATCCCGGCGGCGACGCTTGCCGCGAGGAATTCCCGTTTACTCAGATTTTCCATAAGCGTTCCTTTCCTTGGCGCAGCGCGGCTGTTTACTGTCCGGCGTCCACCGGTTCGATGCGAAGCAGCGCGCCATTCTCCTCGTCGGTGAGCAAATACAAAAGTCCGTCCGGACTCTGCTGCACTTCACGAATTCGCTGTTTGAGCTCGGTGAGCAACGCCTGGCGGCGGACTGGCAGCCCATTCGCCGGACTGAGGACGATGCGCTGTAACTGAGTTCCGATGAGGCCGCCTACGAAGATGTTGCCCTTCCAGTCGGGGAACCGGTTTCCGGTATAGAACGTGATGGCGGCGAGCGAGATGGAGGGAGACCAGAAGAGCCACGGCTGTTCCATGCCTTCGGCGACGGGCTGAACCGAAGACGGGCCGGTCCCGCCGCTGAGCTCGCCCGTATAGGCGCGGCCGTAGGAAATCACAGGCCAGCCATAATTCTTGCCGGCTTTGATGATGTTGATTTCATCGCCGCCTTGCGGCCCATTCTCCGTTTCCCAGAGCTGGCCGGTTTCCGGATGGAAGTACAGACCCATGGCATTGCGAATGCCCAGGGCGTAGAGCTCGGGTTTACGGCCGGACCGTCCCGCGAACGGATTGTCCTTCGGCGCGCTCCCGTCGTCGTTCAACCGGAGGACTTTGCCGTAATAGCTGTTCGGATCTTGCGCATCGGTCACGGTGGCGCTCACAGCGTCGTTCGCGGCGCGCGGAATCGGCACGCCGATCGCGAGGTAGACCTTGCCATCGGGCCCGAACGCGATTTTCGCGGCCGACGGCCCGGAAATGGCGGAGTCCGTCGAGAAGATGTCGCGGACGTCGCTGAGCGCATGACCTCCGTCGTAACGGGCGCGCGCCAGAGTCGCCTTGGCGTTTGTTGTCCCAGAAACGGGCTTGTAATACGTAAAGTAAATCCAGTGATTTTCGGCAAACCGGGGATGCAAGGCGAGATCGTTCATGCCTCTTTGCCGCGTGTTGAGTACTTCCGGTATTCCGGCGATTGGTTGCGGATCCAGCTTGCCGTCGCGCACAATCCGTAAGCGGCCCCCTCGTTCGGTGACCAGGATGCCGCCATCCGGCAGAAAAGCCAGTGCGTAGGGGTAGGTGAAGCCGAGCAGCGGGACGACGCGGAATTTCGATCCGGTAATCCGGGTCCCACCCGATCCGCGAGTGCTGCTGTCAAATATCAGCGGCTGGTTCAGGGACGGGGGCTCGACGACAGTCTCGTGCACAGTCTGTGCAGCGCTGGTTTGCAGCACTCCACCGGCTAAAATCATCACCGTCAGGGACCGCAGCAACATTCCGTCGGCCATATCCCCCTCCCAATCCTGGCAGCCAGCGTTGTTGCGGTGAGCTTATCACAACTCCGTGTGGCGGGCAGAATCTGCCTTTTGCTAAACTGAGGCCAACTCACTTCGTAAGGGGAAACTATGCGCACATTCACCAGGCTTGCTCTGCTGTTCGCCGCGGGAACGTCAGTCTATGGGCAGTGGGTCAACTATCCGACGCCAGGAATTCCGCGGACCCATGATGGCAAGCCGAACCTAAGCGGGCCCGCGCCGCGCGCCCAGAATGGCAAACCCGACTTTTCCGGCCTCTGGCAAGTCCAGCCGTCGCCCTGGGCAGAGATCAAACCCATCGTTGGCAATATGAATGACGTCTTCGCGCCCGGGGACGACCTCATGGATTTTTCGAAGTACGGGTTGAATATCCTGGCCGATTTCAAGCCCGCGGAGGCGCCCATCCGGCCGGAAGCACTGGCACGGATGCGGCAGAGGAAACCGGAAGGAAGTCCTTGCTTGCCGGGGTCGATCTCTTTCAATAATCTGATTCCGGCCACCACGAAGTGGATCCAAACGCCTGGGTTGATCGCAATTCTGCAGGAGGCCAGTTTTAATTTCCGCCAGGTTTATCTCGATGGGCGCAAATTTCCGGCCGAGCCGCAACCCTTATGGCTGGGCTATTCGGTCGGCAAATGGGAGGGCGATGCGCTGGTGATCGAGAGCCGGGGCTTCAATGACAAGACTGTCCTCGACGCCTTCGGCCATCCGCATAGCGAAGCGCTCCACCTGACTGAGCGCTATCGCCGCCGCGACTTCGGTCACATGGACGGTGAATTGACGGTTGACGATCCGAACATGTACACGCGGCCCTTCACGGTCAAGTACAGCGACATCTTGCAGCCGGACACCGACATTCTGGAAGCCGTCTGCGAGGAAAACGAACGGGACGTCAAGCACATGGCGAAGCAGTAGCGGCGGGCGGTGCGCCGGAAACGCCCCTAACGTCCGGCGCCCGCGCGGCGCGGCATCTTGCGGACGCCGTTGACCACCGGTGGAAAGTCCTTTAGCTCGTCGTATACCTCGGAAATGAATCGGTCTTTGCTCTGCTGCGTGTCGCCGAGCGTGGTGGCGTCGTAGGGCGCGGTGAGATTCGCGGCCACAACCTCATCCAACGACTTGCCCTGGTCGCGGAGCTTCTGCACCTGGGCCAGGATGTCGACGAGCATGGCGCGGTAGCCCAGCAGGTCCTTCTTGGTGACCAATGTGCCATGGCCCGGGATTAACGTGGTATCCGGGCCCGCAATCTTTTCGATGAGGTCCACCGCCTCGAGCATGCCCTTGATGGAACCGCCGTTGGCCTGGTCGGCGAACGGGTAGCCGAAGTTGCGATAGAAATCCTCGATATAGATGACGTTGGCTTTGTTGAAGCGCACGATGGTGTCGCCAGCGGTATGCGACGGCATCATCGGGATGAAGTCCACCGTTTCGCCATTCATATGGATCGTGACCGCGGGCGTGCCGGGCGCGCCGTAGCGGTAGGTGGAAGTCGGGACGCCCGCGGGATCGGGCGCGCGGCCGGCCAGCATTTCGTCGCGGAGATTCTCCTGCGCGAAGATCACCACGCCTTGTTTGGCAAAGAACGCATTGCCGCCGGTGTGATCGGGGTGAATATGCGAATTGACCACGATCTTAATCGGGGCGCTGCTGAATTTCCGGATGGCGTCCAGCGTTTTCGACGCCAGTTGCGGGTCTTCCGTATCCACCATGAGCACCCCGTCGGGGCCGAACAGCACCGCGACGCGGCCTCCGGCAGCGTCCGGATGTGTCGGGTCGAGACCCGCTGAACCGTGCACCGAATATAGATTCGGCGAAAGTTTTTCCGTGACCAGCATCTCGATCTTGTCCCAAGGGGTTTGGTATCCCGCTGGAAACTGGAAGGGCCCCTTCGCGATGGGAACAACCGTGATCGGATAGCGTTCCTGTGCCCACGAGCCTGTGCAGACCAATGACAGCGCCGCCAGCGCGAACGGTACGAGCAATGTCTGTTTCATCGGTTCCGTCCTCCCGAACCTGATCTTCGATATTACCGGATCTGGGAGACGGGAAGAGGGGCGTGGAGCGGTAACATCGAAAGTGGTTGCATAGATTGTCTTCTAATCAGAACCACTCTATCGAGCCGCGCTGGCCGGCGATCGTGGCCATGATTGCCCTTGTCGGGCTGCGCTTTGTCTTACCACCGGCACTCAGCATTGGACCCGATTGGGCCATGGCGCCGGTGGTTGCCGCCTTGCTCGTAACGGGCGTCGTCCTCCACCAGGCCGGCAAGGCGCGGGCGAATCAGACTCTGGGCTACGTTCTGCTGGCGGCTGTCACTGCCGACATGATCGCGTCTCTGGGGTTGTTGATCAGCCGGCTGCCTGCTCGTCTGGACTCGCCGCGCGAGTTGCTGATCGCCGCAATCGGACTTTGGACCAGCAACGTTCTTGTCTTTGCCTCCTGGTACTGGCGCCTCGACGGCGGAGGGCCAAACGCGCGCGATCGCCGGAAGAGTCATGAGTCGGGGGCCTTTTTGTTCCCTCAGATGCAAATTCGAGAACAAACCTGGAAGCCCGGATTTGTGGATTATCTGTTTCTCGCATTTAACACCAGCACGGCGTTCTCGCCGACCGATGTTCCGGTGCTCTCCCGTTGGGCAAAAGCGATGATGATGGTTCAGGCGTCGATTTCGCTGGGCACGGTTGTGATCCTTGCCGGCCGCGCCGTGAACATTCTCTGAGCGCCTAATCCGGCTTGGCTGGTGTTACCGAAACAACTTCTTCGAACGGCACCCAGAACACGCTATCGTCCGGCGTGGCGAGGTCGTGGATGAAACCCTCTTTATCGACCGTGAGCGGCGTGATGCGGCCGACGACGCCATCGGTGAATTCCACGACAACCGGCTGATTGAGATTCGCTTTCAGCGCCTGGATGACTTCGTCGCGGGTCATGCTGCGACTGTCAGGTTTCCCAAACCCGCTTGGGTACGCCGCGGTCGCGGTCTTTGACCCGGTCGTACAGATAGAACGTCGATACGGTCCCGAGCGACTCGTTATAGTAGCTCTCCTGCCCGAGCCCTTCCTTCAGATCCTCTTCGAAGTCGTGCAGAGCCTTGAGGTCGCCGGCCAACGCCGGCTTGGTCGTGCCGGCTTTGGTGCGGAAGAATTTTTGATAGCCTCCGTCCACCAAAAATCCGACGTCGCCTGCAATGAGGATACCGGCGCGATCGGCAATGTGAACCTGGTCCGCGCGGTTCTCCAGATCGACCCCGTACGCCCCGCGGCTGATCCGCACACCGGCCGCCCGGGAAGCGACGGTGAAGCCCAGGCTCTTCAGTTGGCTCATGCGCTCCTCGAAGGTCGGATTCTTAGGGCGCTCTCTGCGAAAGAACATACACTTCATTCTAGCCGGATTTGACGGCTTCCAAGCGGTCCGGAGACACCGGGTCGTCCGTGTCTTGCTGCTGTCGGCGTAGGTGTAGGGCGCTGTTTACTTCACGCTAATCGTCGCCGTAGTCTGGCTGGCGGCGCTGCCTGCCGTGAGCACCACCGGAGCTGTGCCGGTCACGCCCGCTGGGATGAGCGCTTCCACCTGCAGCACGCCCTGCACGAGCCCGAATGCCGTGCCCGCGTAGATCACTTGCGCCGGTTTTCCTCCGATGGTGACGCTCACCGACGCCACTGGCTCGCGAATGATCCGGTCATTGACTACGCCGTCCTCGCCGGTCGGGTTTGTCCACCCCTCTCCGGTGCCGAAGAACGTGATGACCGTCCCCGTGGTCGCTGCGTTGGTTGCGCTGTTCACGCTTCCGTCCGCATTCAGCGCGACTGCCTGGCCGCTCCCGCTGAAATTCGTAGTGAAGATGCCCGGGGCGGTATTGGCGATCGGCACGGTCGTCGATGCGGTCTGCCCGTGGTATGCCACCGCAATGGTGGCGTTGGCCGCGCCCTGCATCCCATACGGCACCAGCACGCTGGTCTGCGAAGCCTCGCAGTACAGAATTGGCGCTGGCAAGCCGTTGAACGTCACCGTCACGCCGTTCAGGCTGCTGTTGATGGCTCCAGTTGCCGGAATGGCCGCCTGCGCCAGCGGCGACGGCCCGATCGTGATTCCCGTCAACGTCACCACTTCGCCCGGCGCGATGGCTCCGGTGGCGTAGCTGGCTGCATTCATCACGCTCAACACCGCCGCCGGCGGCGCGATCGCAGCCAGAAGCCCGTGCACTTTGGTATCGCCGAAACTCGGCCCCGCCGTGATGTAGAGGATATTTTTGTCCCCTCCGCTGCCGCCATTGCCGAAAATCAATGCCCACAGCCCCTGGTTCACGATCGGATTTCCCTTCGAATCCTGCAGCGTTCCGGTAAGCGCGCCGGTGTTTACATCGAACGCGTTGATCTTGCCGTCGCCGAAGTTCCCCACGAGCAGGTTGCCGGCGAAGGCGCCGAAGGTTGCCGGCGCCAGCGCGACGCCCCACGGCGCATTGAGCGCGCCGCCCGAAATTAGCCTCTTTTGCAGGTTGCCGTCGAAATCAAATACATCGACATAGCCGGCGCCCGCGCCCGCCACCGAGACCTGCTTCTTGGAGTCCTGCTGCGCGTAGAGTACATACAGCTTGCCGCCCACCGGCCATATGTTATACGGAGCAAAGCCGGCCGGGACGTTCGCATCGGTGAAGCCGCCCGTCACGGTGGTCGCATTGTATTTGTTGTCAAACACGTCGATCTTCCCGGAGTTGAAGTTAGCCGCGTAAAGCAGCAGAGCCCCGGCGGCGTTGCTTCCGATCGCCAGGCCGGTGTACACGGCTCCGGAGGCCGAGTTGTTCACCATGATGGCGGCCGTGTTGGTCGCATTGATGCCGTTGGCCCATCCGGAAATCGTGCCGTCCTCCGTGTCAAAAATGAATGACGCCGCGCGGTTAATGCCTGGCAGCAGGAATGCCGTCGCCGTGCCGTTGAAAACCTGGCCGGTCGGCGTGCCTTGCGCCGTACTGCTCGCTGCGGGCACCGGCACCACGAGAGGCGTAATGGTCCCGGAGCCGTTATATAGGGTGGAGTTGCCTTTCCCTTGGTTCGAAACCCAGAACGCCCCGGTTCCGCTGAAAGCGACTCCCCACGGGTTGACCAGGTTCGGATCGGTTACATCCGCCTGCCCCGCGATATCGGCTACCAGATTCCTCTGAATGTAAACATTGGCGGCGGCCCCGAACATCCCTGGGGAAGCCAGGACCATCGCCGCTACCATGCCGGCCAACTGCGCGCGTTGAAGCATATTTCACCCTCCTGCTTACTGCAAGTTAGGCGATTATATACCGGTAGGTCGCGTTGAATTTGTAAAACCTGGGTGGCTCTTTAGTCGCGCCGCCAGGCGAATGCGCCGTTCACGATCGTCGCCACTGGCCCGCCCTGGAAGGTGCGCCCGTGAAACGGCGAGTTGCGGCTGCGGGAAAACGACTGGTTGACGTCGTAGGTCCACGCCGCGCTGGTACTGAAGATGGTGACGTCGGCGGGGGCCCCCACGGCCAGGGTCCCTCGGCCCAGCCGCATCACCGACTCAGGACCCGTCGTGAACAGTTCCACCATCCGGTTCAGCGTGATCGTGCCCGGCTGAACCAGTACCTCCAGCGCCAGGGGCACCGCCGTCTCCAGTCCGATGATGCCGAACGGACAGCGCTCGAACTCCTGCATCTTCTCGCTTCCCGCATGTGGGGCGTGGTCGGTCGCGAGGGCCGTCACCGTGCCGGCCGCGATGCCTTCCACGACTGCCGCGCGGTCGCAGACGCCGCGGAGCGGAGGCTTCATCTTATAGTTGCTGTCGTACGGCGCCATCTGCTCGTCGGCGAGAGTGAAATGGTGCGGTGTCGCTTCGCAGGTCACCGCCACCCCTTGCTGCCGGGCATGCTCGACCATGGACACGGCATTGCGCGTGGAGATGTGGGCCACGTGATATTTCGCTCCGGTCAGTTCCGCCAGCACCAGGTCGCGCGCCACCATCACGTCTTCGGATGCCGCCGGAATACCCCGCAGCCCCCAGCGCACCGAGAGCAGCCCTTCGTGCATGTCGCCGCCGGCGCTCAGGTGGAGGTCCTCGCAGTGGTCGATCACGGGCAATCCATACGACTGCGCGAACTCCATCGCCCGCCGCATCACCTGCGAATTCATCACCGGCCGGCCGTCATCGGAAATGGCCACCGCTCCCGCCGCCTGCATCGCTCCGATTGCCGCCAGTTCTTCCCCCGCGCTGCCCTTCGTAATCGCGCCGACCGGGAAGACATTCACGGCCGCGAAGCGCCGCGCGCGCTCGACGATGTAACTGGTCACCGTCGCGCTGTCGTTCACCGGTTTTGTGTTGGGCATGCAGCAGATCGACGTGAAACCGCCCGCGGCCGCCGCCCGCGAGCCGCTCTCGATGGTCTCTGCGTGCTCGAACCCCGGCTCGCGCAGGTGCACGTGCATGTCGATAAACCCGGGCGCGACCACCAGCCCGCTCGCCTCGAAAACCTCGGCCCCCGGCGCGGAAAGGTCCGCTCCGACGCCCGCGATCTTTCCTTCCGCGATGAAGACGTCGCAAACCTGGTCCATTTGCGAGGCCGGATCGATCACCCGGCCATTCTTGATCAGAATCGGCATGGTTCACCGATCACTTTCTCGAGCACCGCCATGCGCACCGCTATCCCATTCTCCACCTGGTTCAAAATCACCGAGCGCTGGAAGTCGGCTACTTCCGAGGAAAGCTCCCGTCCCCGGTTGATCGGCCCCGGATGCATTACGATGGCATCCGGCTTGGCGAGGTCCAGGTGATCGAGCCGCAGGCCGTAAAACTGGAAATATTCGTGCGCCGGGAAGGCTGTCTCGTGTTGCCGCTCCAGTTGCACGCGCAGCATCATGATCACATCCGCGTTGCGGATCGCTTCCCGGATATCGGTGGTGAGGCTGACGCCCGGCGCCAACTTTTCGAGTTCTCGGGGCAGCAGCGACGCCGGGCCGCACAGCACGATCCGCGCGCCGAACTTGGAAAGCAGGTGCACGTTCGATCGCGCCACGCGGCTGTGCGCGATATCTCCGATGATCGCCACCCGCAGCCCTTCCAGCGTCGCGCGCCGGTCCAGAATCGTCCGCGCGTCCAGCAGCGCCTGGGTCGGATGTTCGTGCATGCCGTCTCCGGCGTTGATGATCGGCGTCGGCAGGTGCCGCGACAAAAAATGCGGTGCGCCCGACGCCGCGTGCCGCATGACGATCGCATCCGGCCGCATGGCCGCCAAGGTATTCAGCGTGTCCACCAGCGACTCGCCCTTCGAAACGCTCGACGCCGAGGCCGTGATCGAGACGGCGTCCGCCCCCATCCGTTTGGCGGCAATCTCGAAGCTCGTGCGGGTGCGCGTAGACGCCTCATAAAAGAGGTTCACGATCATCTTGCCGCGCAGCGTATCCAGCTTCTTTAACGATTGGCTTTGCAGAGGTTGAAAATCCCGCGCCCGGGAGAGAATGGCCTCGATCGCATCGCGATCGAGTTCCTCGATTCCGAGCAGTCCGCCTGGCATGTGACCTTACGCGACTTCGCTGGCTGCCACTTTTTCGACCAACAGAACTTTTTCCAGATGGTCGATTTCCTGAAACTTTACCTCGATGATCTCGTTGTCCGTGGTCTGCACCGTGCGCCCCACGAAGCGCGCTTCAATCGGCAACTCGCGGTGCCCTCGGTCGATCAGCACAAGCAGATGGACCCGCGCCGGCCGCCCATGGTCGAACAGCGCGTCGAGCGCCGCCCGGATCGTGCGGCCCGTGTACAGAACGTCGTCCATCAAAATGATGGTCTTGCCTTGAATGGAAAACGGAATTTCCGTGGAACTGACTACCGGTTTGATGTCGACTGTGGTCAGATCGTCGCGATACAGATTAATATCGAGAATCCCCACAGGCACTTTCCGTTTTTCCAGCGATTCGATCTTGGACGCCAACCGCTGTGCCAAGGGCACTCCCCGCCGCCGGATTCCAATGAACGCCAAAGAATCCAGATTGCCGGACTTTTCCAGGATTTCATGGGCCAACCGGACCAACGTCCGGTCAATTTCCGAAGCGCTCATCAGCTGAGCTTTTTCGCGAGTGGTCGCTGCCATAAGGCTCTGAAGGAACAGGGTAGCATGCGCGGTGCGGACGTTCACCACGACTGTGGCTGCCCGAATGCCTTACCTCCATTGTTGAAAAATTCAACTGGTTGGAGGGCCAATCGGCCAACCCGTTGAAAAGGCGAACGAGGAGGGGTCCGATGTCGCTGTCTCGAACAAAATCTAAAGAGGATTATTCCGCAACCCGCATTGTTTCGGTTGGGGCATTTCACCCAGCGGGCCGCCCGGCGCTACTTCGTAACCCACCGCGCCCGCAGACAGTTGCACAGCAGTTCGTGGGCTGCAAGACCTGCAAGGGGCGCCGTTGTGTCGGACGCTGCCGCTTTTAGTTTTCTCTTGCGCGCCGCGGCGAGGGGTTTTAAACTGACATCGGGGAGAGCTATATAAGTGTCGGTCAGCGCTCCATACCCCTTGAAGAAACCGGTGATGCAATCGGGTGAACCTCTGGGTGGCGCCCAGGTCACCGTTCTCGCCGTTGCTCCTGAATCGGAGCGCGCCGCGTTGCGCCGCATGCTGGAGCACAGCCGGTGGACTTTGATGGAAGCCTCCACAATCGAAGAGGCGGCCGCCACCCTGCGCCAAGACCTCTCGATCGTTCTGATCTGCGAGGCCGAACTTCCCGATGGCAGTTGGGTGGAATTGCTGGATTACGCCCAACGCCTTGCCGCGCCTCCGCCCGTTATCGTCACTTCGCGGCACGCCGACGACGATCTCTGGATGGAGGTCCTCAATCGCGGCGGCTATAACGTGCTCGGCCAGCCGTTCTCGGCCAGAGAAGTTTTCGAGATGGTCAGCGTGGCCTGGCGTCATCGCAAGCACCGTGTAAGAGTACAGGCCGCCGGTTAAGCCGGCCCGGCTGTTGTTCCCTTCCCAAGCGGTGCGATATCATACGCGTCCATGGACGAACTGTTCCTCGAAAAGCTGAAGATCCGCGAATTAATCGACAACTGGGTGCTGTATCGCGATGCCAACCAATGGGACCGTTTCCGCACGGTCTGGCATTCCGACGGCCGCATGATGGCCACGTGGACTCAAGGCACCTATGAGGAGTTCATCTCGATGAGCCAGGCCGGTTTCGCCAAAGGCGTGCGCATTCTCCATTTCCAGGGGCCCAGCACGGTCGACATCAACGGTAACCGCGCCATCGCCTTCACCAAGATGATCATTTCCCAGCGAGCCAAAGTGCACGATGTGGTCTGCGACGTGAACTGCACGGGCCGCTTCTGCGATTTCCTGGAGAAGCGTGAGGACCGGTGGGGCATCGTGCTGCGCCAGCCCATTTATGAAAAGGACCGGATGGATCCGGTCGACCCCGCGGCCACACTTTCGTTGGATCCGGCGTTGCTCGCCAGATTTCCCGAAGGTTACCGGCACCTGGCCTATCTGCAATCCCAGATCGGCTATCCCGTCAAAACCGACATGCCCGGCCTTACCGGTCCGGAAGTGGAAGCGCTGTACGCGCGCTGCCAGGCCTGGCTGGCGGGGCAGGCCAAGACGGCGGACGCCCGCTGACTGGCCGCCTGCACTATCGCGAATTCACCAGCCGCACCACGACAAACGATGCGGCCGTCACCGCCAGGAGCACGAAGGCGCCGAGCAGCGCCCGTTCTCTGGCTGTGTACAGGGTTCCGGCGCAAGTCAAGAACTCAACTCCCAGCTGGCATCCCCACAAAGACATGGCGTGCTGATTCGGCTCAACATCAAGTTCACGCCAGGTTCCAGGAATATTACACGCTCGTTTTGGTAATCGGGGTATTCCTTCCGGGGATTTCCAGCTTATCGGAAGGCATCGGGTTTCTCACCGTCCCGCGGTGGCCGCCTGGCCTTTGAAGACCGCGTCAATTGCCGCTTGCGCGCACTTCTCGCCGTCTGCGCCGGAGACGCCCATGGCCCCAATAACCTGGTCTCCGAGGACGATCGGCAGCGCGCCGGGCTGCGGGAAGTCGCGCATGAAAGTCGGCGCCAGATTTTGGCCGCTGCGGACCATCTTGTTCGTCTCCGACGTCGGACGCCGCCACCGCAAGGCGGACTTGGCTTTCAACAGCGCGGTATCGATGGCGTTCGCCGCCGCGCCTTCCATCGCGTGCGATTCGATGAGGTTGCCGCCCCAGTCCAAGACCGCGATTGCGACCACCTGGTGATTCTGTTCGGCCCAGGCGGCGCACGCGTCCGCCAAGGCTCTGGCTCCGGCACTCGAGATGATCTTGATATCTCGCGTCGCCGGCTTGCCCGCCGGGTGTGCTTCCTGCTGGGCCTGCAGTGGGAACACCAGCAATGTCCCAAGCATGAGACCCGCGCCCATCAGACTCTTTTGCATTTGGATCCTCCATTCTCCTGTTTCCCCGCGGATGGCGGGAGTCTTGACGCTCGTCAGCCGCCGCCGCGCCTCCGCCCCGAACGTTGCTCGCGAAGCGCTCATGCCGCGGGCGCGCGTTTCTCCTGCGGCTTAATTGTAGAGCGCGCGGTGATGATTTTGTTCAGCGTATCGAACCAGAATGGCGCGCCCAGCGACACCGCGCACGCGGTCAGCAGGCACCCGGCTAGCTTCAATAACCAACCCAGGGAATCGTCTGGAATCCGGCCCGGAACGGCCTCGATCGCCTGCTTGTTCCATCCAATCGGAAGTCCTAAGCCGCCGAGTGCCGTGAGATATCCTTTCAGTCGCTCGTCCGCACCGGCCGTTGGAGTGCCGGAGGGCGGCGCGCCAGGCGCCGTGCCGCTGTTGTTGCCCATATATGTAGTCGCAGCCGCCACTGCGGATTGGCGCAGAGTACCGTCGCTGATCAAACCCTCGGCGACCACAATGGAATCGGCGTTCATCGCCAGGGCCGCGCCCAACCCGATGCAGAAGATGATCACCTGGGCGCGGCGCTTGTACCATCCGCCGACCCGCTCCATCGAGCTGTTGAACCAGCTCTCGGCGTTTTCGCGCGCCGTCGCCGCATCCTTACGGAACATCTCCACGGCTCTGGTGACACCTTCCGGAACGGGTAGGGGCGCGGGCGCCGCCGCCGCCGCTGCGCCTCCGGCTGCGGGCATACCTGCCGGATTGCCCGCCGGAACCAGGTCCAACAACACCACGGCAAACGTCCGTGCCGGTATGTACGAGGGCAGGTTTTTCGACTTGCCCGGAACATACGGCCCGGCGAACAAGCCGTTGATCAGCGGATGTTCGTAAAAGCGCTTCACCAGGCCCGTGCCGTTCGGATCCTGCAATAACTCGCGCATCCCCTTTTCCAGGTCTTTGGCGCGGTTCTTCAACCCGCCCTCAATCAATTCATTGACGGCGGAAGCAATCAGGCTGAGCATCAGGTAAAGAAACACCAGGCCGATCGCGACGTCGAGAATCGGCGAACCAAACATAAACGGATTCTCCTTTTCAGGATGGCAGTATACGCCCGGCCGCCGATTGAATCAATGAAAATTCGGATCTGAATTCTTATTGCGCGCCGCGGGGTTGGTCTATGACTTCGCCGCTGGCGCGCTCCCGTGCTCGGCTGCCAGCAGGTTGGCGAGCATGCGCGCGTGCGGTCCGCCTGGCAGCCACGTGATGCGCGCGCTGCCTGCGGCGATCCGCTGCGTCTCGAGAACGTCGAATAGCGCGGCCGCCACCGCCGGCTCGCGCGCGATCTCCTGCAAGGCGGCGCCCAGCGTCGCCGGCCGGATGGCCGCTGCCTTCGCGAACTCCACCGCCGCTTCCCGCTCCGCCGAACTCGTAATCACGCTCACCTGGTTCGCGCCGGCTTGCTTGATCGCCGCCGTTACCTGCCGCAGCCGGTTCACCACTTTTTCTTCGATCTGGTGAATCATATCGGTGTCGCGGAAGTGGACCTTGCGAATATATACCGATCCCAACTGGTAGCCCCACGCCTGCGATTTCTCGGTCACCTCGGCGCGCACCGTCTGGCTCATGTTGTGCCGCGTCTCCAGCATCTCAGCCAGTGGCATATTGCTCAGGCACCGCACCGTGGCGCTGCTGACGTTGGCGCGCAGCGAACCGCGCGGATCGGTGTTCTTGAACAGGTACGCCACCGGATCGCTTACCCACATCTCGTACCAGATTCCGATCCCCATCGGCGCGCCTTCCTCCGAGTTGACCGGCTGGCTGCGCAAATACTCCTGGTCGAGTCGCAGATCCAGCACCTGGCAGGTGCCCAGGAAGTTGATCACAAACGCTGCCGGCCCCAGTTTTGCGGGCAGGAATACCAATCCTGGCTCCGACAGCATGCCCGCCACCCGGCCGAACAGCACATACACCCGGCAGGTTCGTTCCTGCACGACCGCGTAGATGCCGAAGATCCGGCCCAGCCCGAGCAGCACCGGCTCGGCCGCAAACGCCACAATAAAGGCGATCAATGCCGCCGTGAGCAGCTCGATCATTGGCCGCTCTCCATGTAGATGTTCTGCGCTTTGTCCCAGAGCGCCAGCCGCACGTTCCGCAAATACGCGCCCAGCACGTTGGGACCGGCCTTGTGCAGCGCGGCCAATTCCGATGCCAGCGACTTGACCGGCTCCACCTCGGCCTGCGCCTTCAGCGTTTCGATCTCCACCGCCCGCCTCGATTGCACCACCCGCTGATCGGCGGCTGCCTGCGCCAGGCTGATGTCGCTCGACACCTGGTTGTGCGCCGTATTGATGGCCGCCAGCGCCGATTCCACCTCCGGCGGCGGATCGATTCCGGTAATGAGCGATGCATCGAATACGACACCGTAGCGCGCCTGCGTCGACCGGCACTCATGATCCATGTATTCGTTGAGGTCGCGCAGGTTCTTGCGCAGATCGTTGATCGACACGCCGGTCATCTCCGTGCTCGCAACCGGCGCCGCCGCGTTTTGAGCAGTGCCGCCCGCAGTCGCTTCGATGGCAACCGGTTTGGCTTCGAAACTCGCGATGTGCTGGCGTAGCACCGAGACGAAGTAGCCCATCACGTGCACGAACGGCCGCTTGATGCCGAACAGGTACGCATAAAGGTTCGCTTCGCTCACGCGGTAACGGATCTGACCGGTCAACCCTGTGTTGAGTTGATCCTTCGTCACCGCCTCCAGGCGGGTGCCGTTATCGTTCGCCAGGGGGCTCTCTGGATCGAGCGCCATGTTGACCGTGGTCGTCGCGATTGAAACTTTGTAGATCCGCTCCCACGGCATCTTGAAATACGGTCCGCCGGGCTGAATCACGCGCACCTGCGGGTACGTATAGCGCGGGCGTTCTTCGGGGCGGAGGAATTCGGCAGTCGGATCGTCGAGAGTGGTCTTCCCGCCAGGAACCCGGACGGCCCGGCCAAACGAAGTCTTCACCGCCCGCTCGTTCTGATCCACCGTGTAGAAACCGAGCAGCACAAAGCGCAGCAGGAACCAGACCGCCAGTCCGATCAGGGTTCCGATCAGAATCTGCATGGGCACCTCAGGGGTAGTATACCCAGCCGGAACTCGCGCGACCCGCTACTCTTTTCGAAAAAAGTTAGCGCGCGCGGGCTTCGTCTTTTGTACGAGTAGACAAGGATTTTCCGTATTACTCTCGGCGAGTTGTCGCGGCCAAACAAACTGGAAACGCAGGGCCGGCGCTCCCGCGCTTCGCTTCCTGGGCGCCGGCTCGCCCGGCACGGGGCAATTCCTGTTGCAGGGCAGTTTCCAGTACGCAATTCCCGGTTCGGCAGCTTGAGCGCCCTCTGTACCGCCGGTACTCTACCAACGTGGATGAGGAACATCAGGCAACGGCTATCATGCCGCTGCTTTCTTGAAGCTGGCCGGGAGATAACTATGAAGAGCTCAATTCACTGTGGATTCATCCTCGCAATGGCAGCCGGGTTACTGAACGCCGACACTTTGGCGCTGGTCGCGGCCGACAGCACGCTCAATGAGGACGCTGCGCAGGCGGCATTCATCGCGACTGGAAAGTTCAGTACGGTGACTATCATCGACACACAAACCAGCACCCCGGTGCTTGCCGACCTCCAGGGCTTCACCCACGTGCTCGCCTGGAGCTCCGCGGCTCCGCACGACCGCCTTGCCCTCGGCAACGTGCTCGCCGACTATTACGATTTGCCCGGCAAGCATCTCACCGTCGCCACCTACGCCTACAGCACAATCCCATCGGTGGCTCCGTTCTTCCTCCCCGATCCGGAAATTCAGGGCCGGGTCAGCGCGGCTCCGTATGCCGGATTCACGAATTCGGGTCTGATCGGCGATTTGAGCGGTTCCCTGGTGCCCGCCATGCCGGGCGATCCGATTTGGGCCGGTATCGATCTCACTCAGGTCTTCTACTTCGAGAATCAGTACATGGCGCATCCCAGCCTGGCAGCCGGGGCTACGCTCATTGCGGCTGATGGCTCCGGAGGGAGCGCCATCGGCTTGATCTCCCGCAGTCAAAACGGCGTGACGAACGTGAACTTTTATCCCGGTGCTCCGCAAGGCGAAAGTGCCGGCAACAATAGTGCGGCGTTATTCAAGCTCCTCACGAACACCTTCCCTTCGGCGCCGGCCGTCACCGATACCATTCCGCCCACCAGCAGCGCAGCCGCGCAGCCCGCCCCCAATGCCAAGGGGTGGAACAATTCCAATCCCACGGTTGTGATCACCGCGATCGATAACCCGAGTGGAAGCGGTGTCAAGCAAATCAGCGTGAGCCTGACCGGCGCGCAGACCGGAAGTAACGTGGTCGCCGGAAATTCCGCGTCTGTCTCCATCACGGCAGAAGGAACCACGACTGTCACTTACTTCGCCACCGACAATGCGGGCAACGTGGAAAGCCCGAAGACTCTCACCGTCCTTTTGGACAAGACACCGCCCACGGCCACCGCAACGGTCAATCCTGCACCCAACTCCAGCGGCGTGAATACCACCGCGCCGGTGACCGTTACCTTCACCGGAACCGACTCCCTGTCGGGAATCAATTCTTGCACGCTGCCGATTCCGCTTACGGCGAGCGGCACGGCCACCGGCACATGCACCGATAACGCGGGCAACACCAGCGCCCCCGTTTCCAAGACCGTTACGATTGTGGACCCGCCGCCGGCTCCAGGGCCCACGACTGGGTCCACCGGTCCGGTAATCCATGGCGTGCCGGATCCTGGCAAGTGCGTGTTGCGGCCCGGCTCTGAAATGATTCATGCCGCTACGCTCTGGGTCGATGCAGGCAAAGCGTCTAGCTTTGCCGTGACCGCTACGAGTAGTGAGTCTCAGGACAAGGACAACGACGATATTCGGATCCGGGGAACCGGCCTTCAGCCGCGCGAGATTTGGTTGCGGGCCGAGTTCCTGAAAAAGGGAACGGACCTGATTTACACCATTACGGCCAAGGCCGCGAACCAGTCCGGGCAGACCACAGTGACGTTCGCCTGCACCGAGACGCACCCGAAGGATACGGACGACGACGATAAGAATCACGATCCCGGGAAACACTAGTGCTGTGATAGAGGCCGCCGCTTGAAGTCACGATTCTGCTTCCGACACAGAACCGGGCCCAGAGCGGCGGCGGGAGCACATGGCTCGCGCTCTGGTGGATCGCTTACTCTCCACCGGCCGCCTGGTCGGCCTCGCCTTCGATCGCTTGATGGATCTGCAGCCACACGGCGGCCAGCCAGCAGACGATGGCCCAGCAAGCGCCGGCGGCCCAGCCCGCCAGCACATCGGTCGGCCAGTGAACCCCGAGATAGACGCGGCTCACGCCCACCAGAAACGACAACAATGCCGCCACCAGCAGGAAGAATGCCTTGAGTCGCTTCCGCTGTTGGGAGCGCGCCAGCAGCGCACCGACTGTTAGGTAGGTGATCGCCGACAGCATCGAGTGCCCGCTCGGAAAGCTGGTGCTCGAAACGTACGAGCCGTAAGGCACAAGGTCGGGCCGCGGCCGCTGAAACGCATCCTTCAGAAGCGTGCTGAGGAGCAGCCCGCTCACCACCGACGCCGCCACGAACAGCGCCATCCGTCTCCGGTTGGCCAGCAGCAAATAGCCGCTGGTGAACAACGTCACCAGACTTAGTGTCGTGACTCCACCCAACCCGGTAATGTCGCGGGCCGCTTCCTGCAATCCCGGTCCTCCCATTGGCGAACGATCGGGCTTGCGCAGGGCCAGCAGCAGGCTCCGGTCGAAACTGTTCGTATCGCCGCGATGGACCTCGCTCGCGATATAGCTGAAAGCCCACGCCCCGCCGGCGAGCGCGGCGAACGCGACCAATACGGAAAGTTCGTGGCTGCCCAGCCATCCGAAGAACCGGCTCACCAAGTCCTGCGCCGTCTTGTTCAAGTCAGATCTCCTGGTCCAGCACAAACCGCGCGATGCACCGCCCCGCGTCCGGCCGTGCAATCCGCAGCGCCTGCTGTCTCATCGCGCCGAGCCGGCCCGGTTCGGCCAGCAGGGACTGCACTTTGAACCCCAATGTATACAAATTGTCCGACCACACTCCTACGCCCTGTTCCAAAAGATAGATTGCGTTCTTTTCTTCCTGCCCCGGAATCGGATTGACCACTACCCACGCCAGTCCCTGAATCAACGACTCTGAGGTGGTCAGCCCACCCGGTTTCCCGATCATCAGGTCCGCGGCGGCCATCAGTTCGTCCATCTCCGTCGTAAAGCCCACCACCCGCAACACAGGAAGATCCTCCGCGTTGCGCCCCGCCCGGACCTTTTCTAATGACGATTTCAGTGTCGCGCCCTTCCCGCAGACTGCAATGATCTGCGCCCGCAGTCGCGCGTCGGCGAGCGCCTGCACCATCCGCTCCGCATTGCCCTGGCCGAAGCCGCCCGCCGACACCAGAATCGCCGGGAGGTCCTCGCGCCAGCCGTGTTTGCGGCGCAGCGCTGCGCGATCCTTCTTCTCCCGGAACACCGGATGCGTGGGAATGCCGCTGACCGTGATAGCCGCGGGTGCGATATCCAGCGCCTGCAGATGGGCCCGTGCTTCTTCGGTCGCGACAAAGTAATGATCCGAGGGTCTGGCCAGCCACATGCCGTGCACTTCAAAGTCGGTGACCACAGTCACTATCCGCGCCCGGCAGCGCCCGTTACGCCGTTCCTGGTCCAGGAGCGCGCTCGGCAGAAAATGCGTGCACACGGCGACGTCCGGATCGAATTCCCGAATCTTCTTCAACAGCCGCGCTGCTCCCGCTTGCTCGAGTTTCTGTTGCAGCCGATCCCGGCGAAACGGTTTGTCGGTTGCCTCGTACAGCCATCCCAGCAGTTGTGGCGCACGCTTCACCATTTCGAAGTAGCCGTCACGATACACCTTGCGAAACGCCGGCGGCATGAACGACAGCGCATCGTAGTTCGCGATGGTGACCGGAGCGCCCGTTTGCCGCAGCGCTGCTTCCACCGCCTCGGCGGCGCGCACATGGCCGGCGCCCACAGATGCCGAAAGTACGACGACCCTCATTTTCTGAGCCATCATCTCATAGCGGGACGGGCAACCCGCTAAGCCCGCAATCAGTCCCTGCCTGACTGCCGGGATGAGGAGGCGTCGGGAACGCCAGGCGTCTGCAAACTCCGGTGCTCTCGGCGCTCTACTCTCGGAGGGGTTGTCGGAAAGGCAGGAGCGTCGCCACTTCGGCAACCAGAGTTTTTAAGCTGAACGGTTTTGCGAGAAAATGCGCACGCGGCCCGCCGCTCGTCACCACCTGGCCCAAATCTTCATGGCCGGATAGATACAGCACGGGCAGTCTCGGATTCAGCGTCCACAGGTATTGCATCAGTTCCGTCCCGCTCACCACCGGCATGTCGATATCCGTCACCACCAAATCGATTCGGCTCAGTTCCACCGCGGCTATGTTCAGCGCGCGGCCACCATCGGCGGCAGGCATCACTTCGTAACCGTTCGATTTCAGCACCCCGCAAAGCAACTCACGTAGGACGTCGTCATCCTCGGAAAGGAGTATGAGGCCATTGCCAGGCTTACTCTCCGCGGCCGGCGGCGCCTGCTCCGTGTCGCCGCCGAACTCATCGGACCGGGGAAAGAAGATGGAAAAACTGCTTCCGCGCCCGGGCTGGCTGTCCACCTGGATGTGTCCTCCAAAGTACTGAACGATTCCATATACGATCGCCAGGCCTAAGCCCGTCCCTTTGCCGGAGGGCTTGGTGGTAAAGAACGGTTCAAAGATTTTCGATTTCGTTTTATCGTCCATCCCGATCCCGGTGTCGATGACCTCAAGCAGCACATAAGCGCCGGGACGGATCTTTCTGGGTTCTCCCGTTTGCGATGCGAAGACTTGGGTATTCCGGGTCCGGATTGTGGCGGTGCCGCCATTGGGCATGGCATCGCGGCAGTTCACCAGAAGATTTACCATAACCTGCTCGATTTGGCCGGTATCCGCTTTTACGTGCCCGGCATCTGGCTCGAAGTCCGTTACCAGATTGATCCGATTCCCCACGAGGCTGCGCAACGTTGGTTCCAGCTTGCCCAAAATATGGTTCAGGTCGAGACTGCGCAACTGCACTGGCTGACGCCTGCTAAAGGCCAACAATTGACGAGTCAGGCGTGTGGCTTGATCGAAAGCGCTTCGGATCGTCTCCGCCGAGCGACGCGCCGCCGGCGGCGCGTCCTCGGCGTTCGCAATCAGTTCGGCGTGGCCGCCGACCACCGTGAGCAGATTGTTGAAGTCGTGCGCCACGCTACTGGCGATCCGGCCCAGGGCCTCCATTTTCTGAGCCTGGCGGAGCTCCTCTTCGAATTGTCGTCGTTCGCTGATATCCCGAAACACGATGATGAACCCTTGAACGCCGCCGCGGTCGCCTCGAATCGGTCCAACACTGTACTCAATCGGTTTGGCCGTCCCGTCTCTCAGGGTCAGGGACTTTCCGCCGCCATGCGTGTCACCAACCACGCGAACAATTTCGCCTAGTTGCCGGCCCGCGGCCTCCTGTCGAGTCCATCCGGTCAGCGCCTCGGATACCGGGTTGAGGAAGACGATGCGGTTCTTGCTGTCGGTGAGGACAACCCCATCCACTGTGCTCGTCAGGGCTGCGGCCAACTGCCCCTGCGTCATTCGCAGTTGCCCCACCAGCCACGCCACCGCAATGCCGATCACGACGAACAACAGAAGTCGTAGCAGGATTGCGGGATGGAAAAAGGCAAATGAGACGCGCGGCGCAGGAAAGAACAGAAATCTCCCGATTGCCGAGATAGCCAATGTCAGAACTCCATCCAAGGTGCCGCCAAGCAGCGCACTCGCCACCACCGCCCCGAGGAATAACTGGTAGGACATCTGGGGTACCAACGGTTCAATCAACAATTGCAGGCCGAACGCAACCACGGGTAAAACAACCGCGATCAGATGATGGAACCACCGCAAACTTGGCAGCTGTTTCACATGTTTCACAAACGCCATTTCTCGTCGAAACATTTTGCCTCCTAACTTTCACCCTATCCCCCGACCCGGCGTGACACTCGACCAATTGCGATCGATACGGAATGACAGGGTCGATGTCCGATTCCTGCCGGAGGGTTCCGGCGATACCGCGCAAGCAATTCAAATCATGGGTTGACGCGGCCTGGCCGCATCACATTCTGGATGTCGCCATCCCCCGCGTGGTGCGCGTGGCGTTCAGCCGGCAGAAGGTGAGGGAGATGGTTACCGGAAGCCCATTTCCAGGAGCGCCACGCCGCCTTGACGGCGCGAATCACTTCCTCGTGATCGAACGGTTTGACGAGAACGTCGTAGCCGCCGCGATGGAGCACCTCACTCCACAGACTTTCATCTGCGAGACGCGAGCAAACGATCACGCTGGGAGGGGTTGGCTGGCACTGCGCGGCTTCAAGCACATCGCGCCAGGATCCATCAGTCTGGTTGCCCTCACACAGGACCACCCCGACTCTGCCTCGTTCCAGGAGATCGACCGCCCGGGAGCAATTGTCGCAGTGGCGGCAATGCCAGTTCGAGTCGGCCAGAATGCGCGGAATCAAGATATGATCCGCCGTGTAAGGGCTCACCAAGAGCACGGATATCACCTCCACCGGCCGAGCGCCAGTTCGAGGCTCTGGTCTTACCGTGCGCTCTTCCAATTCGAATGGAGCAAAGCAAATTGCCGAGCAAGCCCCCTCTCGTCTCCGATTCCCGGCGTGAGTCACGGACAAGTCGTCAAATTTTAGTGCAGTGTGTTGCATTTAGCCCTCGTTCTAATTCCAGTGTGAAAAAGTACGCTGCTCAGGACCATCCCTTCCAGGCTGTAAATTCACGCAGGTGGGTCGGTAATTACTGCTAAGGCGTCATGCGCCGGCGAAATAGGGTGTCACGTGGTGCGAAACTCGCGTCGCAGCGTGCTCTGCCGAACAGATTCCGCGCTGCGGCTTCGCGCAGCGGCTTCCCCGCCGTCCCCTGTTACTACTGATCGATCGGGCCGGCGGCACTGTACTTTGTGGTGACGGGCAGGTAGCCAGCTCCCGATAGAATGAAAGTAAGGCCGTTTGGATGCAGTATGGCCGTGCAACGTCTGTGGAAGTCTAGCCGCGCTTTGCTTTGGGCCGGATTCGGCGGGCTGCTTTCGATCATCATTCTGACGGCGTGGAAGGGTTCGATCACGCTGTCGTCTATCGAATCGGAAAGCAATCGCTTGCGAATGGAGTACCTGCAGCGGGACGACCTGCTCGATGGTATTCGGTTCTCGCTTTCCCAATCTGCCAGCGATGTTCGCGACTACCTTCTGGATCGCGAGCCGTCCGCGGTCGCCCAACGCCGGCAGGGCCTCGAAGCGTTGCGCGGCCGGATCACCGGTGCGGCGGACCGGTACCGGCGTGATTTACCTGCCGATGAAGCACCCCTCTGGGCGCAGCTTACCGGTGACATTCATGCGTATTGGGCCGCGCTGGAGCCTGCGTTCCACTGGGACGAAACAGAACGGAGGCAGCGTGCTGAAAGCTTCCTGCACGAACAGATCATCCCGCGTCAAGGGAAACTGCTGGCGCTTACCTCCGCCGTAGATGGCGTCAACCAGCGCAATGTGCGGCGCACCAACCGGAGAATCGCGGAACTGTTCCATCAGTTGCGCGTGGAGTTGGTAGGCTCCGAGGTTCTCGCGTTAGCCCTCGGCTCGTTGCTCGCGTTGCTCACCATAAGCCGGATTCTCGTCCTGGAACGGGCCTCCGAGTCACAACTGCGGGAAGTCACGCGGGCCCGGCTGGATTTGCAGAACCTGTCGCACCGGCTGGTGGCCGCACAGGAAGAGGAGCGCCGGCGAGTAGCCCGGGAGCTGCATGACGAAGTCGGCCAGGCGCTTTCCGCGGTGCTGGTAGAACTCGGCCGGCTGGAAAGCCGTATCCCGGTCCAGGCGCAGGAGAGCCGCGCTATGCTTTCGGTCGCGCGCCGCCTTGCCGACCGCGCCACCTCCCAGGTCCGCGACATGGCGTTACTTCTTCGCCCTTCCATGCTGGATGACTTAGGACTTGTGGCCGCGCTGCAATGGCAGGCCCGGGAGGTCTCCCGCCGGACCCGCGTGACGGTGAAAGTCGCTGCCGAGGCGGTCGCGGACGACATGCCCGACGAATATCGCACCTGTGTCTATCGGATCGTCCAGGAAGCTGTGAATAACGCTGCGCGACATGCGCACCCATCCCTGGTGAGGGTGGAAGCCCGGCAGCAAAATCACCACATTTGCGTTTTGATACAAGACGACGGCGGCGGATTCGATCCCATTCTGGAGAAAGGTATGGGCATCCTCGGTATGGAGGAGCGCGTCAAGAAGCTTGGAGGCACATTTCGCATTGATTCCGAGAAGGGGGGTGGCACCATAGTCTCAGTTCTGCTGCCGTTGGCTCAACCCGAAGGGAAAGGCGGTGGCTAACCATGGTGCGCATGGTCATTGTCGACGATCATCCGTTTCTGCGAACCGGCTTGCGCTGCGTCTTGGAAGAACACCCGGAGTTTCGCGTGGTGGGTGAAGCAGCGGACGGACGGGAGGGCGTGCAATTGGTGGAGAAAGAAAAGCCCAATCTGGCGATATTGGATATCGGCATGCCCAATCTCAACGGGATCGAGGCGGCCCGCCAGATTCATGACTCATTTCCGGAAGTTGCCATCATCATGCTGAGTGTTCATTCCGATGAGTCGTATGTACTGCGAGCCCTCAAGGCCGGCGCGCGCGCTTACTTGTTGAAGCAATCGGCTGAAGCCGACCTCATCACGGCAGTGAAAGCCGTGATGCAGGGCAAGTCTTTCTTCAGTCCGGCTGTGAGCCAGATGTTGCTCGAGGATTACATGCGCCAGCTCCGCGACCGGCAAGCGGAAGACACCTACGACTTGTTAACGGCTCGCGAACGGGAAATCCTTCAGATGGTTGCCGAAGGAAAAAGCAACAAGGAAATTGCCAACCTGCTCCATCTCAGCCCCTATACGATAGAAACGCATCGCGCCAACATGATGGAGAAGTTGAGCCTCCACAACGTTCCCGAACTGATTCTCTACGCGGTGCGCAAGGGGATTATTTCATAGCGCTCACTTCTTTTGTCGGTTGGAGCGCGTGCCGGCTCCGCCAATGAGAGTAGGCCCCGCGCACGGCCCGTGCCAACGAATCGGCACTGAGTGGCTCCGAAATCACGTCATATCCTCCGGCGGCGGTAATCTCTTCCCAGCGTGGCAGACCGGCGGCAGGCCCGACCAACAAAATGCTCGGACGGCAAGGCGCGCCAGCCAGCAGGCTGACAGCCTGCCTCCATCCCCAGCCGGGCGTATTGTGCGCGCACAGCACCACGGGAATTTCCTCCCGCTCCAACAATGGCTGCGCCTCTTCGACGTTGGCTGCCCGAAGCACGCGCCAGCCGCCTAACTCCAGCCGCGAAAGACCGGCAATCTCGCCCACCTGCAAAGCCACGCCGGTGGGCCGTCTGTTTTGTAGTCGGCGTGTTTGCATCTTGACGAAATGTGTGCGTATCAATCGAAGGAGGCGTTTCACCTTTTCCTCCACCGTTCTGACTGTAGATCGCCTTGCCGTCATCGAGTAATGCTGTCTGGACGGGATTTAAAGAGCCGCGATGGGGTATCCCGCGCCGGATCGCCGACTCCTACCCTGTCAATCGGCATAGATTCCTGGCCGGGCGGTATGGATGGTTTTTACTTCACGCCCTATTGTGGAGTTGCACGCGCACCAAGGGCGTGGCAGAGAAGGAGTGAATCGAATGAATTCCAGGTTCTTGATTGCTCTGTTCGGCGCAGGGCTAGCTGCCGCTTATTGGATTACGCCGGCGTTTGCCGATGAGTGGAACAAGAAAACGATCCTTACGTTCGACCATCCCGTCGAGGTCCCGGGGCACGTGCTGGCTCCGGGAACGTACGTCTTCGAACTCGCCGATCTTTCCTCCGATCGGGACGTGGTTCAGATCTTTTCCGAAAACAAGAAGGGCATGGATCACTTGGTCACGACGGTGATGGCAGTGCCCACCTACCAGATGAACACCCCGGAGAGACCGGAAATCAATTTCGAAGAACGCCATTCGAATACCCCGGAGGCCGTCCATACGTGGTTCTATCCGGGCGACAACTATGGCTGGGAGTTCGTTTATCCCAAAGCCGAGCGTCTGCTCGCTGCGAATAACACGCCCCCGCTGGCTCAGCCCGTTACGCCCGCGCCGAATCAACAGGCCGCTCCGCCTTCAACACCTAAACTTGCAGCGGCTCCGGTGTCGCAGCGACCAGCGGCGACGGTCCCGGCGCCGCAACCCGCCGCACAACCGGTAACTGTCGCACAGAACCGCGCGCCGGCTCCGCCATCGGCGCAGCCGGCGGCGCCGCGCACACTACCGAAGACGGCCAGTAATCTTCCGTTCGAGACTGGCCTGGGAGGTCTGCTGATGGTGATGGGAGTGGCTCTCCTGGCCCTGCGCCGTCCCCTGCACCGCCGATAGCGGAGAGCCTCATGTATCGAGGTAGATCCGGCTGGCTGGGAGGCGCTCTGCTGCTTATGGGAAGCCTCCTGCTGGCTTGGTCGGGGTGGGTCCGGTATGAGGCGTCAGTCACCCAAGACCGCGCTCGTGAGTGGCTGAGCCGCCGCAACTCGGTTCCTGTTTCCAAGCCTCGGACGGCGCCGGAGCCTCACCGCGGCGATGTCTTGGGCGAACTGGCAATCCCCCACATTCATCTCTCCGTTATGGTGTTGGAAGGCGATGACAACCGCATATTGAGGGTTGCCGCCGGTCACATTACGGGCACCGCGTTCGTCCCCGGGTCGGGCAATATTGGAATCGCCGCTCATCGGGATACTTTCTTTCGCGCGCTCCGCTTCATTCGCCCCAACGATCTGGTCACGTTGAAGACAAGCTCGGGTATGGCGCGCTTCTCGGTGAGCGACGTCCAGATTGTGCGGCCGTCGGACACCGGGGTTCTGGCGGCCGCCCCGGGGCGTGACCTGACTCTGGTGACGTGCTACCCGTTCTACTACGTCGGGTCGGCGCCCAAACGATTCGTCGTCCATGCACGCAAGGTGTCGTAACGCGAGTCACAGAATTTTCCGAAAATCTTTCGCTGAATTCACAGCTACTTACACGCCGGGTTGTCTGGCAGCCTGCAAATCTTCTGCTACTGTGAAATCGGAAAGAGGCTTGCGCACACCGAGTGGGCCTCGACGGTTTTCTTGCTGGCCAGCAAGCGTTGCATTTCGGTGGTTCTGAGCTTCCCGTAATTGCTCGGGAGTATCGGGGAATCTGTAACTTGTAGATTCCTCAATGAGCATAATCGGCATGTTCGGCCAAAAAGGCACCCATCTGTCACGATCTGGCACAGCCGCCTTTCCGAGCGTCAGGTACAGGCGGCTTGGAGCTTGGCAGTGAAGTGGTCTAGCGCCTGCTTGCGGCTTCGACCACGCCTCCGATTACCCCGTAAACCGCTACTTGGCCTGGCCGCTGCGATAAAATCATTGAAATTCCATGGCCTTGGCACCAGGCGCGAAGCTCGGCCCGTATGAGATCCTTGCACGAACTGGCGCGGGCGGCATGGGAGAGGTATATCGGGCGCGAGACACACGGCTTGGCCGCATCGTCGCGATTAAAGTTGCGAAAGAACAGTTCTCGGAGCGTTTCGAAGGCGAAGCGCGGGCTGTTGCAGCGCTGAACCATCCCAATATTTGCACGCTCTACGACGTGGGGCCCAACTACTTGGTGATGGAGTTTGTGGATGGCCACCCGCTCAAGGGTCCGCTGCCATCAGACGAGGCGCGTAGATACGCTTTACAAGTCTGCAACGCATTGGAAGCGGCGCATCGGCATGGCGTCATTCACAAGGATTTGAAACCGGCGAATATTCTGGTAGCAGGCTCGACGGTGAAACTGCTGGACTTTGGTCTGGCTAGGATTCGCAACGCTCAGCCTCCCGAAGCAGATGAGACACAGACTCTCGAAGTAACGCCACCCGGTACTGTCCTCGGCACGCCTCACTACATGTCGCCTGAGCAGATCGAGGGAAAGCCCGCGGATGAGCGTAGCGATTTTTGGGCATTCGGCGCGATCCTTTTCGAGATGCTCACGGGAAGGACGCCGTTCCAGGGCACGAGCATTCCTGGCGTGATCGCAGCCGTTTTACGTGAGGATCCAACCCCCGTCAGCAGGGCCCGCGCAGGCGTGCCGACAGGTTTCGACTCGATCGTAGCTCGATGCCTGGAAAAGGACCCCAGCCGGCGCTTCGCTTGCATCGAAGAAATCCGGGCCGCGCTGGAGGCCATGGAGGGAGGCGATGATTCACGAACTTCGATCGCGGTGCTGCCGTTCGCGAACCTGAGTGCGGACAAAGAGAATGAGTATTTCGGCGACGGATTGGCCGAGGAAATCATCAATGCGTTGACGCAAGTGGCGGGCTTACGCGTGATCGCGCGGACTTCGGCCTTCGTGTTCCGCGACAAGCAGGAGGATGTGCGACGCATCGCTCAGCAACTGGGTGTAGCCAACGTCCTCCAGGGCAGCGTCCGGAAGGCGGGGAACCGGATTCGTGTGACCGCTCAGTTGATTACGGCCGCGGACGCGACCCAGGTCTGGTCGAGCCGCTATGACCGAGAAATGATAGACGTGTTCGCGGTGCAGGACGAAATCGCCCAGTCGGTGGTCGACGCCCTGAGAGAACGGCTGGGAGCTACGGTCGCCACCCAGCTTGTGCAACGGCAAATCGCAGACATCGAGGCGTATCACCTCTACATCAAAGGGCGCCATCATTTCTACAAGCTCGAACCGGCTGATATGGATACGGGGCGTCGATTGCTTATGGAAGCCCTGGCGGTAGATCCCAACTATGCTCTTCCGTGGGTCGACCTGGCCCACTATTACTGGGTGAACGCCATGACCGGAAGAATTTCTCCAGGCGAGGCCACCACGAACGGGATACACGCGGCGGAACAGGCCTTGATGCTGGACCACAATCTCGGGGAGGCAGTCGGCTTTCGCGGGCGTTTTAGTGCGCTATACGAATACCGCTGGCCCGAGGCCTTACGAGACCTGGAACGCGCATTGGAACTGAATCCGGCCTCCGCCCTGACCCCGCAAGGATATGCAGTTGTGCTGACCGCGCTCAATCGTCTCGAGGACGCGGTGCGGCAACACGAACGGGCGGTAAAGGCAGACCCGTTCTCTGTGCTGAACCAGTATTTCATGGCCCGCCTGATGGTTTATGTCGGCGATTTTGAGAACGCGCGCAGACACTCGGCCCTCGCCGTCGAGCTGTCGCCGGAATCCTGGCTTGCCAACAGCGCGGTTGGCCTTGTTCATTTACGGTCCGGAAGGGTCCGCGAAGCACTCGCTTCGCTGGAGAGGACCAAGGGCGTGGCGCCGGGACGCTTTATCACCAGCGGATGGCGCGGGTGCGCCCACGCACTTGCCGGGCAAACGGAAGAAGCAGAGCACCTGGCACGGGAACTGACAGAGATGCACGCAGGGGTTTCCGCAGCCATGGTGTATGCGCAACTAGGTAAGAAGGACGCGGTGTTCGATCTGCTGGAAATGGCGGTCCGCGAACGCGATTTCCAGCTCTACAACCTACAGGTGGATCCCTTGTTCGAAAGCTTGCGCAAAGAGCCCCGCTATCACCAGTTGCTCCGCTTCATGAGGCTGGAGTCCTAGAATCAGGAATTTCCAGGTGGTACTCCTTCAGGAAATGATGTCCCGCGCTTCAGGAACGGTTTGTCTCGTTACCGCGCTTGTGCAGATCCTCGGTCGCCAGAGCAGATTTGAGGTATGACGCCCTTACGTTGAGGCTGTTTCTGAAGTTTTAGAAGAAAAATTGAAGAAAACTTCAGCAATCATTCAGGCACTGCAAGACCAGTGCTGCACTGCTGAAGGAATTCTCCAACAAAATTTTGCGTTTCTTGGGGCCTGCGCAATGTCGCCCGCACGGACCCGGTCGAACCTAGCCACCGCCGCTTGGATTCAGTCCGATAAGGCGGAACATCAGGCGTAAATTTTCAACGGACACCGCCGGCATCCTATCGGAACCGAAATCTGGCCCCCAGCCCGTCGGCGGCCGGCACGTCCTTGGGACTTGCCCGTTACCGGATGCTGGCCGACTTATCGTTCCGATCGGGTTGGTGGCGGGTGGACCAACGATGCTTCGCTCGTTGAGGACTTCACAACCACAGGTAGGCCAAAGCGTTACACTTCCCTCATGGAATACGATCTTCTGGAAAATGCGCGGCGCCAGGCGGAGAAGGCTGATGCCTCCATCCGCGCGGCCGCCCTGCTGCGGATCGCCCGCGCTGAATCCGCCGGCGACCTCGCTCGGGCGCGGAGAACCCTGCTCGAAGGGCTGGACGCCGTCCAAAAACTCCCGCCCACCGGACGCGACAGCCTCCTCGAGGAAGCGCGGTCGGTCGCGGCGGCGGTCTCCCCTGAACTGCTCGGCGAGATCCCCGAAACCCATCGCTTCGGGCCCCGGCAATTCGCCTCCGTTCACATTGTGCAGACCATGCTTGCCCATGGTCACGTGGAAGCCGCTTTCCATTACCTCATCGAGCACGACGACCCCGACTCTTTTCCATTTCTCTCGGTCGGAGCTGTGCTTCACCATCTCGATCCGCGCAGCCCGGAATCTGCCGATCGGCGGTTGTCACTCCTTCGCCACGCGCTCGGGATGTGGCGCGAGTGTCCCCCCGACCGTCATTCGCACGACCGCGATCAGTTTGTGGGAGTCTTCGGGCGTCACTGGACGGAGTTTCCCGCAGACGAAGCGTCTGCCGTGGCGCGGATGGTCGTCGAGCGGGCTGTATCGGACCCGGACGCTGCAATGTCCGCCGGGTACATGAACGAGGTCCAGTTCAGCTCGACCCGTCAAAATACCCTGTTTCAGATACTCCACGTTCTGCGCCGCCTCGACCCCGCGCTCACCCAATCACTGCTCGATTCCCACGATCAGCTTGCCGTGGCCGCTCGCCGGTATCCGAACGGATTGGAGACCATGAACGAGGAAGTGGAGGCGGAAGTGAAACGCCGGCAAGCCAGTGGCGCGACGTGCGAAGGCGGCGGCTATATCCTGGCAGGCGATCCCGGCGACTTCGATCGCCAGCGTAGACTGATTGACGCGATGCGGAGCGGGGAGTTCGCGCAGTCGATCGAAGACGCGCTGGAAAAGTATCGGGAAGACACGTCGCCCGATACCCGCAATTACGCGCCAAAGGAACACTGGCCATCGACGGGCGTCTTCCGCACGGTTCTCTACCAGGCCGGGCAGCGCCTGGGGGTTGATGCTGCGAACCTGTTGGAGCAGATCCCGGACGACGACCTTCGCCTCTTCTCCTCCATCGAACTCGCCGCAGCCCTGGCGGGCGTTCCGGGGCCGAGAATTATCCAGATGAAGCAACCGAACCCGCCGCACTCCGGCAGTTTCGGGAGCCACCGGATGATCTCTTCGGCGGCGAGAGGGCGGGGAGGCGCGGACGCCCCCGAAATCCGCAGTCCCGACGGCCGGCTGATCCGTTGTCCGAGGTGCCTCTTTCGGCCTCCTGTCGGTCTTCGCTGGACCTGCAATTGCGGTCATTCCTGGAATACGTTCTGGACCTCGGGCCGTTGCCCCGCGTGCCATTTTCAGTGGGAGGTCACTCAATGTCCCGGCTGTGGTGAAACGTCTGAGCATCGGGCATGGTATGCGTCGGAATCATGAGATCGTGTCTGCGATTCTGGATTGGTGAGCTCAGGGCAACGCGGCCATTCATACAGACGTGAACACCGATGTCGGGACAGACTTCCGGGAACGCGCTGCCCACCGGTTGCTGCGGTTCCTGACCGGATGCCGACTTCCCGTTCCTTAACGCTAGGGCCGATCTAGCTCGGTGCCAAATTGATCCACCACCCTAAATTCAAACGAATCCGCCAAGATTTTGAAATCTGGGAGTCCACTCGTGCTTAGTTCATCGAGCGTCCGGTAAGCTTCTTCCAGGCTAGAATGTTCGGAAAAGACTTTCTCCTCGTCCGAAAACAGGCCGTCTCCACCTTGAGGTCGTACACAGATGTAAGCACGCCCTGTTGGCTCAATTGTCCCCAGACTAAAATCAAAGTAATCGCCTCTGTAGAGGCGCCAGAGTGTCGCCTCCA
>CAYTJD010000011.1:0-79727 GCA_964438005.1 uncultured Solibacteraceae bacterium
AGGATCACACCAATAACCGGAGGGCCCGAGGATCGTCAGGAAGCGGAAACCTCAGGCGCTGGCAGCCGAGGCGGTGCCGAATTCATCGTCGATCTCTTTGATCAGGTCGTGGCGGTCAATGCTCAACCAGGCCTCACGCGCGGCCTGGACGTGGCGGTTGCGGTCATCTTCGTTCTTTGCAATGCGGGCCAGGCGCTCGTGCGTTCCGCCGATCGAGTACGGCTCCTGGATGCGCTCGTATAACGCCAGCGCTTCGTGGTAACGCTGGCGGGCGCTTCCGACGTCTGACTCGCGGAGCGCGATGTCGCCCAGGCCCTGGATGCAGTTGGCCTCGCCGAGCACGGCGCCCACCTGTTGGTACAGCGGCAGCGCCCCTTCATAGCGCCGCCGAGCTTCCGCGTGATCGGAGCGCGCGAGCGCGATGTCGCCCAAGCCCTTTATGCAGTTGGCCTCGCCGAGCGCGTCGCCCACCTGTTGGTACAGCGGCAGCGCCCCTTCATAGCGCCGCCGGGCCTCCGCGTGATCGGAGCGCTCTAGCGCGAGGTCGC
The DNA here is from genome assembly GCA_964438005.1 of uncultured Solibacteraceae bacterium. Taxonomy (GTDB): domain Bacteria; phylum Acidobacteriota; class Terriglobia; order Bryobacterales; family Bryobacteraceae; genus PSRJ01. The sequence continues at coordinate 549 of CAYTJD010000011.1, forward strand.
CCAGTCTCCGGATGCAGTTGGCCTCGCCGAGCACGGCACCTGTTGGTACAGCGGCAGCGCCCCTTCATAGCGCCGCCGGGCTTCCGCGTGATCGGAGCGCGCGAGCGCGATGTCGCCCAGGCTCTGGATGCAGTTGGCCTCGCCGAGCACGCCGCCCACCTGTTGGTACAGCGGCAGCGCCCCTTCATAGCGCCGCCGGGCCTCCGCGTGATCGGAGCGCTCGAGCGCGATGTCGCCCAGGCTCTTTATGCAGCTGGCCTCGCCGAGCACGGCGCCCACCTGTTGGTACAGCGGCAGCGCCGCTTCATAACGCCGGCGGGCCTCGGCGTGATCGGAGCGCGCGAGCGCGATGTCGCCCAGCGCGCGCAAGCAGCGGGCGCGCGCGCCGGGAGAGATGTCTGCGGGGATCGATTCCGCCAGCCGCTCGGTCAGGTTGGACGAGCCGGCGCCGGTGAAACGCGCAAATTCTGCCCACGCGGATGCGGTATCCGCCCGTTCGTCCGCACTACTGCGATCGATCGACGCCAGAATTACGTGCTCGATGTTCCGGGCTTCGGGCCCCAGCGTGCGAGCGGCCTCCTGACCTCCACTCTTGCCGACCTTCGGGCCGTTTTCCATCAGGAGGCGGGAGTAGAAAGCGGCTGCCCGTCCGAGATCGTCCGCGCGCGGCGGATGCATGCGCCCGACGTACTCCCGGACGGGAGCCAAAACTCTTAAACGTCCCCCTTCGTCATAGACGAGCCCGCTGGCACGCAGAGCCGTTGCCGCGGCCGGTCCGCTTGGATTGACCATAGAAAGGTGCGCTCCGGCAACGCCCGCGGGAATCTGCGCCAGAACACTCAACAGGCGGCGGCCCTCCTCCGTCATGCGAGGTCCATCCCATGAGATCTCGTACGACAACTCGATATTGGACAGGCGGTCCGCGCCAGCGCCCCGCTTCAGCAACGCCGTCCGCTCGCGCTGCCAGCGCTGCCACAAATTCTCGAGCGACGGGTCGGGTTCCGCCGCATGGGCCAGCAGATGGATGGCGAGGGGCACGCGGTCCACCGCCCCGAGCAGTGTATCGAGAACCGGATCGGCTTCAAACTTCTTCCCGGCGATATCGAGGAATTCCTGCCGCGCCGCCACTGGATCCAACGGAACCGTCCGCAGCGCCTCGGCCCAGCTCACACCGCCCGGGCGCTCACCACCGCGCACGGAAGCAACCAGCGCCAAGCCCGGGACTCCTGCGAGCAAACCCAGCAACTCCTCCGCCTCGGACTGTTCCGCTTCCCAAGGCGTTTCGAAATTATCCAGGACCAGCAGAGCAGGCTCGGCGCCGAGCGCCGCGAGCACCGCCGCTTCGACGCCCGGTGCCGGATCGATGCCCAATAGCCTGGCGATGACTGCCACAACCGCCGACCGCGACGGCGCCGCTTCGCAGCGCACGAAATAGCGCCGGCTGCCGTAACGGCGAACCACCTCGGGACGATGGATTGCCTCAATGGTGATGGTGCTTTTTCCGATGCCTGGCCCACCCAGCACGGGAAACGGCTGCGGTTGTGGCGCGAGGACGCTCGCCACGAGAAGATCAATCTCGGCCTGACGGCCGAAACAGGCGCGCGGTGGCGGCAGCGCGGGAGCGAGTCCCGGCGGTCCTGAAGCAGGCTTCAACTTTTGCTGTGGAGCCAGACTACGCAGGAACGGTATGAGATCCCGATGCTCGGAGCCGTAACTGAGCACCAAAATACGCTGCGCCGGCGGATGCTCTTGCTGAAGCGCTTCTCGTTCGCGATCCAACGCGAGGCGATAACTACGCGCCTCGGCGTCCGCAGAAATTTTCCCGCGCCAATCCAGCAGACGCCCGAAATTCGGATCGCGCAACCCGGCGCCGAAACCAACGAAGACCAGCGTTTTCACTAACGACAGCGCGTGCAGCACCGATTGCGCGTGCGGATCGTTCAGCGTCTCCTCGTAGGATTTGATTCCCAGCACCACCGATTCCGGTTGCCGCCAGTAGGCATGCAAGTGCAGGATGGCCCTCTCGGCTCCCTGCAAGACACTCTGCACGCGCGCATGGTCGCGCCAGGTAACCGGCTCCAACGCGGTGACGTCTTCGAGCAGGCTGTCATAGTTCGTTGTAGCGATTGGCGCCGCAATGTCGCGAAGGGCCTCGAGCACCGCCTTGTCTTTCGCCTGCAGCTCGCCAACGGACTCATGCAGCCAGCGCCGGTACTCGCCGCCGCCCGCGCCGCCGAGTTTCTCGGTGATCTTGTATGCCGCCGACAGCAATTCGGTTAGATCGTCAGAGGCGATATCATCCAGAACCTTGCCGAGCCATTTCTCCTTCAACTTGGGATCGAGAGCGGCGCACCACTGTGCTCCGTTCCCGAGCAGCCCGGTCCAGGAGGCGCACTCCGCTCCACCGGTCGCTTGCATGGACACGCCCGCGCCGACAATGATGACGGCGCGATTTTCGGCGATTTCTTTCTTGAGATCTTCCCAGGGGGCCACAGGCGCGCCTCATCCGATAATTATAAACGGGAATTTGATTTCGATTTCAAAGTAAAATTTCGCGTCATACTGAAAAGTATGAAGATCAGCGGGCGCGGTCCAGTGACTATTCCCAAGGAGATCCGTGACCGGTTCGACCTGGGGCCGGAGACCGAGGTGGAGTTTCATGTGGTGCACGGCGCGATCTTCCTCAAAAAGGCGCGCCGCCGATGATCACGCCGTCCTCAACGCGTAGCCGCCCTTCGCGGCCGCTCCCTCCCCCGGAACTTTCCATGGGTTACTCTCGTCTATGGGTAGGGTCACGCTCAGACGCCAATGCAATCGCACGCCTCATTCTGGGAAGCGGTGGTGGGAGCTGTCGCCTCGCTCCGCTCCAGCAAGCTGCGCAGCTTCCTGACCTTGCTCGGAATCATCCTGGCCACCACCACCCTGATCGCCGTCATGTCGGTGATCAAAGGCATGGATGTCTACATCGCCCAGAACGTCTCCAGCATGGGGGCCGACGGCTTCCGCGTGCGCCGCATCGTCATGATGCAGTGGGATCCGAAGAAATTTCTGGAAATGCAGCGGCGCAATCCGCTGCTCCGCCAGGAGGAATTCGAGTTCCTGCGCGCCAACGCCACGCTCGTCAGCGAGTACGGGCTTGAGGCAAACCGCGGGGCCACCGTCTATCGGGGCAAGGATCACCTGGACGGCGTGCAGATCATCGGCGGCACTCCCAACCTCGCCCTCATCGGCAATTTCACCGCCGAACAGGGCCGCTTCCTTACTGATGTCGAAAACCGGCGCCGCCTGCCCGTCGTGTTTATCGGAAAGGATGTCAAAGACCACCTGCTGGCCGATACCGATGCGGTCGGAAAAACCATAACCGTGGATGGCGTCCAATTCCAGGTAGTTGGCGTGGCCAAAGCAAAAGGATCCGTGTTCGGGCAGTCGCAAGACTCGTTTGCGATCATACCGGTCGAGACGTATTTCAAAACCTGGGGATCCCGCCAAGGGATGGGCTACGATGCCATCGCCGTCGACCACGTGCATCTCGCGGCCGCCCAGGAGGAGACCAGGGCGCTGCTGCGGGCATACCGCCATTTGCGCCCCAACGCGGACGATACCTTTTCCATGGTCACCTCCGATTCCCTGCTGAATTTCTGGAATCAGTTGACCGGCGCCATCGCGGCGACTGCGGTCGGCGTCGTGTCGGTGTTCCTGGTGGTGGGCGGCGTCGTCATCATGAACATCATGCTCGCTGTGGTCACGGAGCGCACTCACGAAATCGGCATCCGCAAATCGGTGGGCGCGCGCCGGCAGGATATCCTCAATCAGTTTCTGGTCGAGTCGGCGATTCTGGCGGCATCCGGAGGTCTGATCGGCGTCGCTATCGCCTGGCTGGTCGCGATCCTGGTGCGCAGTTTTACTCCCGTGCCGATGGCCGTCCCCCTCGATGCCGTCGCTGTTGCCGTTACCGTCTCCGCGGCGGTAGGCCTGTTCTTCGGCATCTATCCCGCGCGGCGCGCCGCGGGCCTGGACCCCATCGAAGCGCTAAGGGCGGAAAAATGATGATCGGAACCTTTGCCTCCGATATCGGCCTGGCGTTGGCCACCGTGCGCGCACATAAGCTGCGCTCGTTCCTCACCGTGCTGGGAGTGATCATCGGAACCGGCGCGGTGATCGGTGTCGGCTCCATCATCGCCGGCCTCGATACCGCCATCAGCAACCTGCTCCGCAGTTTCGGACCCAACACCATCATCGTGCTGCGCGGCAGCGCCATGGGCAACTGGACACCGGAAGAACTCAAGCGCAAGCCGCTCGACCTCGATCAGGCGCGCGCAGTGGCAGAACGCTCCCCTTCGGTGGAATTTGTCAGCCCCTATCTGTTCCCGATGCGCGGCATTCACTCGGCCAAGTACGGGGGCAATGAACTGTACCAGCTCGACCTCGGCGGCACCGAGGAGGGCTATTCTTATGGCGGCACGTCGATGAAGAGCGGCCGTTTTTTCACCGACTTCGAGAACAACCATCACATGCCCGTGGCCGTCATCGGCGAGGACGTCGAGAAACAGCTCCTGCCGAACGTCGACCCGATTGGCAAGTGGATTCTCGTCGACGGCCATTCCATGCAAGTGGTAGGAGTCATGGAGCGCCCGGCAGCGTCGCTTCCCGGCCAGGACGACCGCCGGATTCTGCTTCCCTACTTCACCATGCGGAAGATGTTTCCGAATGCGAACGAGCACATGCTGGTGATCATTGCTTCTGCCGGCAAGCTCGACCAGGCTCAGGACGAAGCGCGCGCCGCGCTCCGCCTGGTCCGGCACGTGCCCTTCAATGCTCCGGACACGTTCTCCATGCAAACCGCGGAACAGATGATCGAAGATTTCCACCGGGTGACCGGAACCGTGGCGCTGGTGATGGTGATTCTCAGCTCGATCGGTTTGCTGGTGGGCGGCATTGGAGTGATGAACATCATGCTGGTGAGTGTGACTGAGCGCACACGCGAAATCGGCGTGCGCAAAGCCATCGGCGCCCGCCGCGCCGACATCGTCCTCCAGTTCCTCACCGAAGCCGTGGTATTGACCGCGCTGGGCGGCATGCTCGGGCTGCTGCTGGGCTGGCTGATTTCGCAGGCGGCGCGCCTCGCGTTTCCGAACCTGCCCACGGCCGTGCCGCTCTGGGCGGCCGCCGCCGGCGTCATCATGTCGGTCGGCGTCGGCCTCTTCTTCGGCATCTGGCCGGCCGCCCGCGCCGCCGCGCTCGATCCCGTCGAAGCCTTGCGCTACGAATGACGGCTCCGCGCGGCGCTCTTCGGCGCCACCAGCTGATAGCTGCACTTCACCAGTTCCGCCACTTCGTCCCAATCGACTTTGCCCACATCCAGCCGCAACGCCACCCAGCCGCGCGGCCCGATGTAGGCCGGAAGGTAAAAGCGGGATGGCTGCGCCGCCGCCAGCGCTTTGTTATCCCCGGGAAACACTTTGCCGGTGACTGACACAATCCCGTCTCCGTGGTGGTCGTTCAGGAAGTACAAAAACTTCTTCTTCCTGACCGAAAATGAGGCGTGGCTGCCGTGCAGTTCGCGTGTCGTTTCCGGAAACGCGAGAGAAATCTTCGTCACCCGCGCCAAGCGCGGATCTTCCGCCGCCCGCTCGGCCATCTTACTGCCCCGGCAGATGCGCCACGTCGCGATTGTTTTCGTTGCAGATAAATTCGAGCAGTTCCGTATCCGGCAGCAAATGCACTGGCTGGACCACCGTCCACGGCCGGGTGTACGCTCTCGGATCGTCGATCGTGATCGTCAGCTCCATGTGACCGTAATCCTTGCGGTGAAACCGCTCGATCACATGCAGCGCCTCGGTCGAGGGCTTGCCTAGTTGGTCGAGCCATGCCTTGCCGTTAAACCCGCGCGTGTCCACCACCAGCGTGTCCCCGTCCCAGGAACCCAGCGAATAGCCCATCCACGTGGGATTCAAGTCTTTGGCGCGCTCGCGCCCGTCCATGAACACCTGCCGCCACAGATTGAACGCCTCATAAATAATGACCACGGACCCAGGCATCTGCACAACCTTCCACGGCGCCGGCGCTGCGCTGATCTTCGGTACGCCCTGCGGCAGGCAGTTGGCGTCCGGATCTTCTTTCGAATGCGACCCATCGGTGCGCTGGTCGTACAGCGCCTTGGCCCACGGCTGGAAGGGCACCGCGTCGGGCTTCAGATCGGCTGCGATGTTGCGCACGTACTTGTTTTCCTGCGGCTCCCAGATGCCGGAAAGATCCGGCTTGCCATCGTGCGTCTTCGGCGCCGGTGCCGACAGGTTCGCCTGACCGTTGGCGGAGCGCGGAACGCCCGCCGTCGGCAGCTTCGTCCACTGCCCCCAGAGCGGCATCGACAGCAGAGACAGCGCTGCCATACCGCCCTTCATCCAATTCGAATCGATCGATCGCATGGGCCCTCGCAATCTCCGGCGATTATACACCGTAAGCCGCGGAGCCGCTTCAGGCTTCGGCTTCGAAGATCAATCGCAGATAGGACTTCGCCTGGTACTCGATGCGCAGCGGCACGGGCTGCGCCGCTCCGTCTTCCACCCACAGCCGGAAATTCGTTTGCTTGCCGCCCGACTCGCGGCGCAGTTTTCCGGACACCCGCACCACCTGCTTACCGCTGCCCGCCAGGCCGCGCTGCCGGAAAGCGGTAGTGGCCTTGGGGTCGGGCGCTCTCTCCAGCGAAAGTCTGTAGAAACGCCCAGCGTACGCGAAACGGCGCTCGGCCGAATCCGCTCCGCGCAGCGCGTCCGCCAGGGTCTGGAGGAACGGTCGAATCTCCCCCCCGCGCGCCTCGCCCTCCGGCGCCCGCGCAGGCGTCATTGCCAGAGCCGTGCGCGCAAGCTGAATCAGATCGTTCCGATTCGCCACCGACCACTGCGAGGGCGCCGTGAAGTGCGCCACCACGGTCGCGACGCCAGCTCCGTCGAGCCGCCCGTCGATCGCCGTGTACGCAGCTTGCTTGCCTTTCGGGTGCAGCGCCTTCCGCGCTTCTTCGGCCGTCTCTTCCGGCGAGGCCGTCATCAAGCCGAAATACAAGGACTCGCCGGCGCTCCCTTGCACACGCGAAATCTCACGAATGAACCCCATCCGGTTGAGCCCCGCGGCCCGCGCCGGATTCGAAAACCCGGTGAATTCCAGAAATCGAAGCACGCTCTTTTCCGGCGAACTGATTTCGCGCCACACCGCGCTGCCGCCGCCTACGTTCGGCCAACGCACGATCGGCAGAGAAAGCACCAGAACCTGAGCGTGCGCGAGATACCGACGCTCGAGCCCGCCGGCCGGTCCGGGCGCCGCGTCCCAGCTCAAATGCTGGATGGCCGCAAGATCGGCCGCGCGGCCTCGGGGAAACAACCGGCCCAACATGGCGCCAGCTAGAACCTGGCTGGCCCTGCGTCTGGTGAGAAGCGCGATCGGCATCGTTGTCCGGGATACGCCCCTTCAGTGTATCCTCGGAACGCGCCGCCGCCCGAGGGGGTACCATCGAGAAATGGCGGTTTTCATACGCCGCTTTTCCCGGCGGTCCCTGCTCACCACCAGCTTGCTGGCGTTCCGCGCTTTTGCGGATGAGACAAAAACCCCAAAAGGCCAGACCTTCGAATCGGATTGGAAGCGCTACGCCGACCCGGCCACCGAACTGGATGTGTACCGTCTCACCGATCCTTCTTACACCAGCACCCTTCCGGCGTATTCCAACCGAATATTTTCCCGCAACAGCGGCACTCTGTTGTTTTGCTGTGATCGCGCCGGGGCGCCACAAGCCTTTCGCATGGATTTGAAGACCGGCGAGACTCGCCAGTTGACCGACCGCGCCGACCTGGACGGCGCCTCGCTCAACCTGATGCCGGATACCCGCGCCTTTTGCTATTTCGCCGATCGCACGCTCTACCAGGTCACCCTGGCCAACTTGCGTGAGCGCGAAATCTACACGGTTCCCGACGACTGGGAGCGCGGATCCGGACTCTGCCTGGCCGCCGACAGCGCCCACGCCCTCTTCATCGAGCGGCGGGGCGACCGGTCCCGCCTGCGCATCGCCGCTCTGGCGCAAGGCGGCGCGCGCACGGTTTTGGAGACGGGACTCGCGATCGCCGATCCGATCGAGCGTCCGCTGCGCGGCCAGGTTCTTTATCGCGAGACCGGCAAGGGCCTGTGGTTGATCAATTCCGACGGCCGCCAAAACCACGCTTTGAAGTTGGCCCCAGGCGTCACCGGCCCGGCCAACTGGGCCGCCGACGGGCGCACTCTGCTCTATTTGAATTTCCCCGACGACAGAACCAAACTGAACGCGATTCGCGAATACGCTCCCGACGACGACTCCGACAAGCTGGTCGCGGCCACCAGCCAATACGTCACCTTCGGCTTCAACCGCGACACTTCGGTGTTCGTCGGCGCCAGCCGCAACGGAGCTTCGCCGGTGGTGCTGCTCCTGCTGCGCGTCACCCAGCGGGAACGCACGCTCTGCGAGCACAAGGCCAGCCATCCCGAGATGGTTTCGCCCCGGTTCGCCCCCGATGCGCAGCGCATCTATTTTCAAAGCGACCGCCATGGCAAGCCGGCCCTGTATTCCATGCACGTCGAGCACTTGGTGGAGAAAATCGGCAGCGAAAAGGAGTGACCGATGAAGCACGTGCTACTCGCCCTGGCACTGCTGGGTTTATCACCGGCGAGTGCTGCCGTCAAACTGCTGGTGACGGTGGTCGAAGCGAAATCCGGCGCGCCGATCACCGGCCTGAAAGCGGAAGACTTCACGGTGGTCGACGACAAGACGCCCCGGCGCGTCGAAACCGCTGAGTTCGCGCGCGACACGCTCGACCTGATGCTGCTGCTCGACACCAGCCTCGCCGGCGGCCTCGTCCAGCCAACGGCCGAAACCCTGGTCGGCCAACTCGAGGCGAAAGAACAGATGGCGGTGGTCGCTTACCATTCGTCGGCCGATCTGATTCAGGACTTCACGTCCAGCCGCGAGCTGATCATGCGCTCCATTAGCAAGGTGAAGTACGGCAACGAGCCGCATGTACTCGACGCCTTATATGCGGCGATCGACGGCGGTTTCCAGAACACCGTCTTCCGCCGCGTCATTCTGCTGCTCACCTCCGGCGTGGAAGGCTACAGCCGCACCAACGAGCGCGAGGTCATTCGCCTGGCCCGCCGCAACCAGGTTTCGATTTACCCGGTTTACCTGGTCGGCAACGAGCGCGGTCTGCTCGAACAACTGGCGCGCGAGACCGGCGGCGCCTCGTTCAATCTCCGTGATATGAAGAAGTCGGGCGCCGCCCAGCCCGGCCCGCGCGTGTTTGAAGTGGTGCGCGCGCACTACACTCTGACTCTGAGCGGCAATCTGGATATCAGCGACAAGCTGAAGATCGAAATCCGAAATTCTCCCAAGGCCCAGGTGTCGGCGCTACCACTGGATTGAGCGGATATACTCCGCCACCACTTCCGGCGCTTCCATCGGAATGTAGTGCGTGCGGTCCGGCAGCAGCACACCCCTGCCCTTGAAGAACCGGGACGCCAGCAGCGGATCCGTCGGAGACCGGCTAAACGGCAAATCGCTTCGGTACCCCGCCCGCAGCACCACCACCGGCGCTGTCACCGGTCCCAGCAAGTCGAACAGCCTGGTCTCCGGCTCGCGCGAGTTCTCGTAAATCGAAGCTTCGACATCCGGCGGGCAGGCCAGGGCAAAGACATCGCCCTCCGGGAGCAAGCCGAACTCGCAATACTGATGGAGCACGTCGCGCTTCCACCGGGTGAAGGGCGGCCGCCGGCGCAGGCTTTCGAACATTTCGTTCGGAGACCGCCACCGCACCCGCCGTTTCCGAATAAACGAAACATCAGGCGCCGGCCGGTCGTACGCTTCGGGCCCGCGAATAGTCGGATCCACCAACACCAACGCCCGAAACGCTTCCGGCCGCATTGCAGCCGCGGCCGCCACCGTATGTCCACCGAGCGAGTGCCCGATCCCGACTACACGCGACATCCCAAAATGGTCGAGGACGGCCAGCAAATCCTGGCGAAAGACACCCCAGTGGTACGGCGCAGACGGCTTGCTGCTACGCCCGTGCCCGCGCGCATCAAACGCCAGGCACCGCCGCTTGGGAAATTGGCGAATGACGGCGTCCCAGCAGCGCCCGTGAAAACTGGTCGCGTGCGCAAAGAATAAGGCAGGCTCGTCCCCCGGCCAATCCCACACTGCCAGCCGCTGATCCCCGGTGGCCACGTCGATTAACTTCGGCGCGCGCTCGTGTCCCAACCTGGGATTCTCGCATACCGGCGGCGGCCCGTAAGCTAAAATCGGAGCACGGGCCCTTAGCTCAGCGGTTAGAGCAGCGGACTCATAATCCGTTGGTCGTAGGTTCAAATCCTACAGGGCCCACCAATCCCTTGCGACTGGAAACGAGCCGCCGCCATTCAACTTTCGCCCCTTCGGGAAACGATCGTTGCGGAATGCGGAGAGGATTCGTTGCAGCGAAGGACGTTAGCGGCAGAGTCCGCTTGGTACCAAGGGGACGCCTTCGCTCCGATTCGAACCAGCCGAAGTCGTGGGAATTGTGTCCAACGCCGACCTTGTCACTTCCTTACACACTCTGATAACTTCATTATCTCGCGGACATACAAATGAAGGGCGCTAAGAGGCCGCGGAACGCATTCTAAGCCATTGATTTCGAAGGTAAAGAAAGATTTAGCGGAGTTGGAACTGGCGCGGCCGCCTGCTGCTTACGGTAAAGCAACGGGAGTTTCCAGGCATATCGTAAAATGGGCATAATGGCCGAGAATACCGACGAGTTTTACCGCATTCATAAGCTTCCGCCTTACGTGTTCGCCGTCATCAACGAGATGAGGGCGAAAGCGCGCGCGGCGCAAATCGACGTCATCGACCTGGGTATGGGAAACCCGGACGGCGAAACCCCCCGCGTGGTGGTCGACAAAATGGTGGAAGCCGCGCGCAGCGCGCGCAATCACCGGTATTCGCAATCCCGCGGCATTCCCCGCCTGCGGGAAGAGATTACGCGGCGTTACCAAGCGAACTACGGCGTGAGACTGGATGCCGACAAAGAGGCCATAGTCACCATCGGCGCCAAAGACGCGCTCGCCCATCTGCTGTTTGCCACGATCGGGCCCGACGACGCTGTGGTTTCTCCGAACCCGGCCTACCCGATTCATCAATACGGCGTCATTATGGCGGAAGGCCACGCCTGCATGCTGCCGATGCCCGATGCGGCCACCTTTCTCAATCGCCTCGAAGACCTGTACCGCACTTCGACGCGCAAGCCGAAAATGCTGCTGGTCTCGTTTCCGCATAACCCGACGACTACCTGCGTGGACCTGGACTTCTTCCGCGAGATCGTGCGTTTGGCCCGTCAGCACGGCACCATGGTGGTTCACGACTTTGCGTATGCCGATCTCTGCTTCGATGGCTACAAAGCACCCAGCATTCTGCAGGTAGAAGGCGCCAAAGACGTAGCGGTGGAAATCTTTTCCATGTCGAAGAGCTACAACATGGCCGGCTGGCGCGTGGGCTTTTGCCTGGGAAACGCCAAGATGATCGCGGCTTTGGCGCGCATCAAGAGCTATCTGGATTACGGCGTATTCCAGCCCATTCAGATTGCATCAATTATCGCTCTGCGCGAGTGCGAGGAAGAAACGCGCAAGATCTGCGCGCTGTACCAGAAGCGCCGCGACGTGCTGGTCGACGGGTTGTGCCGCGCCGGATGGCCGGTGACGGCGCCGCGCGGTTCCATGTTTCTGTGGGCGCCGCTTCCGGAACGGCACCGCGCGCTGGGGTCTCTGGAATTTTCCAAGCTTTTACTGGAGAAGGCACAAGTGGCGGTGTCGCCGGGCATCGGCTTTGGACCGTTGGGCGAAGGGCATGTGCGCTTCGCGCTAGTGGAGAACGATCAGAGGATCCGGCAGGCCACGCGTTCGATCGGTCAGTTCCTGAAATGAGCCAACGGCTCTATTCGACCTGATAGACCAGCGTCAGGTCGATGGTTTTCGGCGCGAAACATGCGCGGTCATTACAGGCCTGGTAACGCAGCTTTCCAGATACTGCCCCGGGACCGGCGGACGCGTTGGACGCGACCTTGAAATGGGCCACCACGTCGAAGCTGCCGGAGTAGATGGAAAGCGGCATCTCGGCGAATTCGAACTTTTCAATCGACGGAGCGGGGTAGTCGATCTGCCCAGCCTGTAAAGCGCCGGTAGAAGTCCAGGTGAGCTTCAGCGGGATCAGGTACTCCTCCCGTGGTTTGTTACTGTTGACGTGGAATCCTTTTTGCACGGTCAGAGGAATCCTGATTTGCACGTTGGCGTTGCGTTTGCCGATTAATTTGTCCGATTGGCCGACCGTCAACCGGTCCGGCCCCTGCGCCGTCAGCAAGGTAACGCCCAAGAACAGCCCGAGCACGGTTTTTCGCGGCATCGCCAATTCCCGTTATCTGGAAGGCAACAGGAGCGCAGGCAGTGAAATGCGTCCGGAACCGCCCGGCGCGCGGAGAGACTCGTCGACCACTTCGTCGATATCCTTGCGGCTTGTCAGACCCACATGCACAAAGGCGATCTTGCCTTCGCGATCGATGATAAAGGTAGTCGGGAGCGCGTCCAGCCCGCCGTAATCTTTCGCCACCTGGTCGTTGCCGAGCAGCACCCGGTAGTTCATTTTCATCTCGGCGATGAACGGCTTGACGACCTTCCAGCCGTCGTCATCCATGGAGACTCCGAGGACCGCAAATCCTTTATCCTTTTTCTGGGTTTCCATCTCCCGGAACCATGGGATCTCGATGCGGCACGGGCCGCACCAAGTGGCCCAGAAATCCAGCAAAACCACCTTGCCGCGATAGTCCGCCAGGTGCACCTCTTTGCCTTCGGCATCCTTCAGCGTAAAATTCGGTGCGGTTTTGCGGGCCGTAACCGGCGGCTGCTTTTTGGCGCAACCGGCCAGGACACCGCCGACTACGAGCATACTCGCGAGGACAGCAGACAGACGCGTGGTGTTCACAGGCGTATTCCTTGTTTCAATTATATCGACAAATGCCGGACCCTCGTCAGTTCGGCGAACCACAGCCCGCGCCGGGCGCGGTGCCGCGAGGCCAGGGTAAACTCCTCGTGCCGGCGGACGCCGGAATACAGCCAGGCTGCCGAATCGCAGAAGCTTTCGCAGCAGTATTCGCGCCATCGGCGGGTGCGGCGGCCGGCATCGTCACCCCGCAAATCGCGCTTGCGGAATTCCGACGCCCATCCCAATTCTCCGCGCGCCCCGGCTGCCAACTCGCGGCGGACCAGCTCCTCGTAGGACCGGCGCCACCGGTTTCCGAGGCGCAGCCAGACAAAATGAAATACTTCGTGAGTGAAGATGCGGGCAAACTCGCGGGTGCGGCAATCGAACGCGATGCGCCGTTCTCGCAGGAAGGCTCCGCCATGCACCGGACCGTGCCGATCGCGCAAGCCCGCATGCCGATGAATCCGGATCGGCCGCCCGTTTAACGGCGGCAAACGCCGCAGAATGCGGCGCGCGCGCGCTGCCGGCATGTTCCTGTCAAACGCGAAAGGAAACGCAATCGCCACTGCTTCTCAGCGTACTGTGAGCGAATGGCGCCGCGCCATAGCAAAGTGACAATTCAGTTACAGGCTCGAGGTGCGGCGGGCTGCTTCCGTGGCTTCTTTTGCGCTAAAATCGCTCCACCTGAGGACAGGACCGCCGCATGTTTGCCCAACAGAAAACCATTGCCGAATCGAAGACCACTGCAAGCTTCAACCGCTGGCTGATTCCGGCTGGCGCGGTCGCCGTGCATATCTCCATTGGCTCGGTCTATGCCTGGAGCACGTTCAACCGTCCGATTCAGGCCCTGCTCCCCGGCAATCCATGGTGGTTCAGTCCGCCGTATACAACCTTCACAACAGCGTTGATGCTACTCGGGCTGAGCGCGGCGTTCGGCGGTCCGTGGGTGGAGCGGCGGGGACCGAGGGCGGCGGCTACGGCCGCGGCTTTGTTGTTCGGCATTGGGCTGGTCATCGGGGGATTCGGGCTGGCGCTCAAACAATCAGTCCTGGTTTTTCTGGGCATGGGAGTAATTGGCGGCATGGGCTGCGGACTCGGGTACATCGCGCCGGTCAGCACCTTGGTGAAATGGTTTCCCGATCGCCGCGGCATGGCGACGGGCATGGCCATCATGGGATTTGGGGGCGGCGCTTTTCTCGCCGGCTATCTGAATGTTTACTTCATGAACCTCTTCGGAGTCGCCAAAACCGTGATCGTGCTCGGCGCCGTCTACTTCGTGCTGATGATCATAGGCGCCCGGATCCTGCGCCGCCCGCCGGAAGGGTGGAGACCGGAAGGGTGGAGCCCACCCGCCAAGCAACACCGGATGATTCGCACTCTGGGCAGCCTCACGCGCAATGAAGCGCTGGGGACGGTGCAGTTCTATCTGTTGTGGGGCATCCTGTTCGTGAACGTCACGGCCGGAATTGGAATACTCGCGCAAGCCTCCCCAATTGCGCAAGACCTGTTTCAGAAGACGCCGCTCGAGGCGGCGGCATTCGTCTCGCTGCTGAGCTTATTCAACGCCGGAGGAAGATTCTTCTGGGCATCCTGCTCGGATTACATTGGCCGGCGCAACACCTACATCGTGTTCTTCGTGGTTCAGGTGATCCTCTTTCTGACGATTCCCGGCTTCGCTGCCCGGCACGAGTGGCTGCTGTTCGAATCCGCGCTGTTCGTGGTCCTGACAATGTACGGCGGCGGGTTCGCGACGATTCCGGCGTTTCTCGCCGATATTTTTGGCGTCGATAACGTCGGTGCGATTCACGGCTCCCTGCTGACGGCATGGAGCGCGGCGGCCGTCGCAGGACCGGTCATCATCACGGAACTTTCCAACCGCGCCAAAGCGTCCCTGGCGCCCGGAGCGACGCGGGTCCACATTTATGACACACCGCTCCAGGTGCTGGCGGCGCTACTGGTAGTTGGATTCCTCTTGACGACGCTGGTGCGGCCCCTCTCGGGCCGCCACCGTTGACGGAGGGGCCGGTCAGCGCGCCCCGACTTCGGCTTGTTCCAACCGCGCCGCTTCGCCGGCATAACGCCGCAAATCGGCGGGCAAAACGGTCACCAGGTCTTTTTCCATGTCTTCGCCGGTCGCGATCAAGTGCTGAAGGTGCATGGCCGCGAGGCGCGCGCACCACGGATCATCCATCGCCCGTCCGGTATCCTTGCTCACTCGCAGCAGATCGGCATGCGGCAGCGCGATGGTCTTCTGAGTCTGCCCGCCGGTCTCATCGACGATAATGAATCTGACGTCCACGGTATCGGCATGACGGATGGAAATCGCGGTCTGGAGCCATTTAAACAGGATCTGGAATTTGCGGCCGAACGGATCGGGGCCGGCCTCGAACTGGCGAAAATTGAGCATCTACAGGTATCTTAAACCATGCTCGCCGCCCAATTGATCGCGCCGCGCGTATTCGAGCTCGCGACGGAAGATCTGCCGGCGCCCGCCCCCGGCCAAGTTCAAGTGCGGGTGGAAGCCGTCGGCATTTGCGGCTCCGACCTGCATGCGTACAGCGAGGGCGCGGTCGGCGACACGCCGTGTCAATACCCGATGGTGCTGGGTCACGAGCCGGCCGGCACGGTAGTTGCCGTGGGGGCCGGCGCGACCAGCTGGACGCCTGGGGATCGAGCTGCGCTCGAGCCTGCCCTCTACTGCTATCACTGCGAATACTGCCGCGCCGGGCGGTACAACATCTGCGCGAACCTGCGGTTTCTGAGCAACCCCGGCGATCCCGGCTTTTTCCGGGAGCGCGTGAACCTGCCGGCAGCGAACCTGCTCGCGCTGCCTCCGTCAGTCTCTCTCGAAACCGGCTCCCTGGTGGAACCGCTCGCTGTCGCGCTCCATTCCGTTCGCCTGGCAGGCGTGAAGCGCGGGGAAACGGCCGCGGTCTTCGGCACCGGTCCCATCGGTCTGCTCACCATCGCGTGTCTGAAGCTTTACGGAGCTGCGCGCGTGTGGGCCGTCGAGCCCGTGGAGCACCGGCGGCGATTAGCATGTGAAATGGGATCAGAGGCAGTCATGGATTCGGCTCAAGGGGACCCAGTCCGGCAGATTCTGACGGACACCGGCGGCCGCGGCGTCGATTGCGCCATCGACTGCGCGGCGCGCGGCGAGAGCACCAATCAAGCCATCCGGGCCGCGCGTCACGGCGGCCGGGTCGTGCTGACCGGCATTCACTCGCACCCGGTTGTTGCCTTCGAGACGTCACCGATGCGCCGGAAGGAACTGGTCTTCTACAACGTGCGCCGTTCGAACGAGGAGCCGGCCGATGCGCTTCGTCTCTTAACCGAGTACGCCACCCGGTTCGCGCCTCTGATCACGCACAGCCGTCCGCTGGAACGAATTGGGGAAGCTTTCTCGATTGCCGAAACATATTCGGACGGCGCTGGGAAAGTGATTGTACGGCCGTACGCCGGCTAGGCCCGGGCCGGGTCGCCGCGCTCGGGATCGACGCCCAGCTGGGAAATCGCGGCACGCGCTTTCTTGCGGTCGAACTTGCCATCCTGCGCCAGCCGGGCGAGGGCTGCCGCCGCGATGGCCTCGGCATTGATTTCGAAATGCCGCCGCAACTCTTCGCGGTTGTCACTACGGCCGAAGCCATCGGTGCCCAGCGTCTCGAGCCGGCCTTCCAGCCACGGCCCAATCTGGCCTGCCACCACCTTCATATAGTCGCTTGCGGCGATGATCGGACCCTGCGCGCCCTTCAGCGCCTGCAACAGGTACGGCTCTTTCTGCGGTTGATCGGGATGCAGCCGGTTCCAGCGCTGGACCTGCAGCGCTTCCCGCCGGAGCTCGTTGTAGCTGGTGACGCTCCAGACATCGGCGGCCACCTGATACTTCTCCTCGAGAATCTTCTGCGCGCGGAGTGCCTCGTTGAGAATCGGGCCGCTACCGAAAAGCTGGACCATGGCCTTGCCGCCGGCGGCCGGCTGAAACCGGTAGATGCCCTTGAGGATGCCCACCGGATCCAAGTCCTTCGGCATGGGAGGCATTGGATAGTTCTCGTTGTACAAGGTGATGTAATAGAAGCGGTCTTCTCGCTCCTTGTACATCCGCCGGATGCCATCCTGCACGATCACGGCAATCTCATAGGCGTACGCCGGATCGTAGGCCGCGCAGGTCGGAACCGCGCTGGCCAACAGCAGGCTGTGGCCGTCCTGGTGCTGGAGCCCTTCACCCGACAGCGTGGTCCGGCCCGCCGTGCCGCCGCACAGAAACCCCTTGCCGCGCGCATCGGCGAAGGCCCAGATTAAATCGCCCACGCGCTGGAATCCGAACATCGAGTAGTAGATGAAGAAGGGAATCATCTCGACCGCGTAGTTGCTGTACGCCGTGCCGGCGGCCGTGAAGGAAGCCATCGAACCGGCTTCGGTGATGCCCTCCTCCAGAATCTGCCCGTCCTTCGATTCCTTGTAGTACAGGAACATTTCCGCGTCGTGCGGTTGATAGAGCTGCCCCTGGCTGGCGTAAATGCCGAATTGCCGGAACAGCGACTCCATGCCGAAGGTGCGCGCTTCATCCGGAATGATGGGCACCACGCGCTTGCCCATCTCCTGATGCTTCATGAGCAGGGTCAAAACACGCACGAAGGCCATGGTGCTGGAAACTTCACGGCCGTTCGACCCGTCGAGCGATTCCTTCAAATACTCAAGCGGAGGCGCATCGATCACACTCGGCGGCACGGCGCGGCGGGGCAGCGGTCCGCCCAGCACCCGCCGGCGTTCCTGCAAATACGACATCTCCGGGCTGTCGGCCGGAGGCCGGTAGAAGGACGCGTTGCGCGCCGCTTCATCCGGAATCGGAATTTCGAAACGCGAGCGGAAGTGTTCGATCTCCTGCTCGTTGAGTTTCTTCTGCTGATGCGTAATGTTCCGGCCCTCGCCGGCTTCGCCGAGCCCATAACCTTTAATGGTGTGGGCCAGGATCACAGTGGGCTGGCCGGTAGTTTCCACCGCCCTCTTGTAGGCGTTATAGACTTTGCGCGGATCGTGGCCGCCGCGACGCAAGTGCATCAGCTCGTCGTCGCTCAAATGCGATACCAGGTCGAGCAGTTGCGGGTACCTGCCAAAGAAGTTCTGGCGAATATACGCGCCGTCCTTGGTGATGTAAGTTTGATATTCGCCGTCTACGGCTTCGCCCATGCGTTTCTGGAGCAAGCCCGTGGTGTCGCGCGCCAGCAGCGAATCCCAGTCGCCGCCCCAGATGACTTTGATCACGTTCCAGCCGGCGCCGCGGAAGGCGGCTTCCAACTCCTGAATGACCTTGCCGTTACCGCGGACGGGACCGTCGAGCCGCTGCAGGTTGCAATTGACGACGAAGATGAGATTGTCCAACCGCTCGCGCGCTGCCAGCGTAATCGAGCCCATCGATTCGGGTTCGTCCATCTCGCCATCGCCGAGGAATGCCCAGATGTGGCGCGGCGTGGGCGGGACCAGTCCCCGGTTTTCCATGTAGCGCATGAAGCGCGCCTGGTAGATGGCGTTGATGGGCGCAATCCCCATGGAAACGGTGGGGAAACTCCAGAAATCGGGCATCAGCCACGGGTGCGGGTACGAGGAAAGACCCGGGTGCTCACGCAGTTCGTGCCGGAAATTTTTCAAATGTTCCTCGGTGAGCCGCCCTTCCAAAAACGCGCGGGCATACACGCCCGGCGAGGCGTGGCCTTGGAAGTAGACGAGGTCGCCCGGCTGGTCACCGTAGCGGGCATGGAAAAAGTGATTGAATCCGACTTCGAGCAGCGTCGCCAGAGAAGCATAGGTCGAAATATGGCCGCCGATGCCGGCGTCGTACTTGTTCTGGCGCACGACCATGGCCATAGCATTCCAGCGGATGAGACTCTTGATCCGCCGCTCCATCGCCCGGTCGCCGGGATAGGGCACCTCCTCGTCGAGGTGGATGGTGTTGATGTAGGGTGTGTTGAGCAGGTTGGGCAGGTCCGCGCCGCTCTGGCGCGCCCGGTCCGTGAGATGCTCCAAAAGATACGCCGCCCGGTCCGGTCCTGCATCCTCCAGGACCTGATCCAACGCTTCTACCCACTCCGCGGTTTCCTGGGGGTTCAGATCCACCACCCTCTGGCTGAGTTTTTGATGCATGTCTCGTCCTATTATAGCGTTACGGGTAGAATAAGTTCGTACAGACGGGGGGAATCAATCGAGCCATTTTTGGCATCTGAGGGGTGGAGAGAGGGGCCGGGACGGGGCCTCCTTTTGTACTCGAATCGACGCCAAGGTCGTATTACAGTAGGTATTTCGGGAGGATGCAGATGGTCACGTGTCCGGTTTGCGAGGGCGCAATCGATGTCGATGAAGAGGATGTGGACGAAGGCGACACCATCAGTTGCGACGAATGCGGGGCGGACCTGCGGGTGACGGGTACGGATCCGTTGGAAGTCGAATCATCCGACAGTGTCGAGGAAGAGGAAGAGGACGAGGATTCTTACGTCGAGGAAGAAGAGGAAGAGGACGAGGAGGACTAGAAACCCCGCATGCCCATGTTTCGTCACCATTTAGGGAGGGTCCTATGACAGTGCTGCGTTTGTTTCTAGTGGTGGCCCTTCTGGCCTCCGGGGCCGAGGCCTTCGGCCAAGGCAAGAAAAAAGGCGACAGCGGCGGTGATACCCGAACGGTGCAAGGCGTGGTCACCAGCCCGGAGGATATGCCGCTGACCGGGGCGGTGGTTCAACTCAAGAACACGAAGACTCTGCAAATCCGCTCGTTCATCACTCAGCAAAACGGTTCGTATTTCTTTAACGGTCTCAGCACCGACGTCGACTACGAACTGAAGGCGGAAAGCCAGGGAGCCTCCAGCCCGGTCAAAACGCTCAGTTCGTTCGATTCCCGCAAACAGGCCGTGCTCAATCTGAAGCTGAACAAAAAGTAGCCAGACACCCAGTGCGGGGAGCCGAGAAGGGCCGGTTACCTCTGCGCGATGCCGCCGGCCCGCACGGCTTTTTCGTCCTTAGGGCCGGCCCTGCGCGTGAAGTGTGTCACTCTGCCGCTCGCGTCCTTGACGAACGCGATGGTCGTTTCGCTGACGCTAGATAAGAACTCGGTCTGCGAGGTGGCGACAAACAACTGGTCCTTCGGATACGCGCTGTCCTTCACGAGCAGTTGATCGCCGGAGATGGCGACGACTACATCGCGGCCCGATACCTGGTACGGGCCCGCGTAAGCCGAGAGCGTTTCCGGGGGCACTTTGACGCCGCTGGTCAAATGGGTGCTATCCCGCTCGTTCTCACAGACATCCTCGAAGATTTCCGTGTCCGCGGTGTAGGTCTTCTCCATGCGGAGAGTGAACGGGTGAGTAAACGTCTGGGGATCATCGAAGGTGACTTCCAACTGCAAGTGGCCGAAGTCCGGCCGGCGGAAGCGTTCAATGAGCCGGAGCGATTCGGTCTGCGGGTTCCCGCCCACGTCGAGCCAGCCCTTGTCATTAAAGCCCACCGAATTGACCACCAGTGTGTCCCCTTCCCAACGCCCCACCGAATATCCGAGCCAAGTGGGGTTGGGGTCTTTCGGCAACTCTCGGCCGTCGGTGAAGATGGTGCGGTGCGGGCTGTTGGGCGATTCATAGAGGATCACGATCAGCCCCGGGGTCTGCACGATTCGGGACAAGCCGCGGAAGTCGAGGAATGGTACGCTCACCGGCATGCAATGCGCCAGGGGGCTATCCTTGCGAAAATCCTGGACGCGCTGCTGGCGGACGGCGAGGGCCCGCGGCGTCAACGCATCGGCGGGCAGATTTTGGGCGACGTTGTAGTCGTAGCCGAATTGCCCGGCAGCGCCGGCCATTCCGGCTTGCCAGATTCCGGTGAGGTCCGGCTTCCCGTCTGGAGTGCGGGGCGCCGGCGCGGCAAGGTTTGCCTTGCCGCTGGGCAAACGGGGAATCCCCGGTGTTTTGCCCGTCCATTGGGCGAAGGTGGCCGTAGCGAACAGAGCTGACAGGGTGATGGCGGCGAGGCTGACTCGCATAGGAGCCTCCGTGGCGATGATTATATAGGATCGGGAGCCCGCGCGCCGGTCTATCCGGAAGCGCGAATCAACCGATCCCTACTCTTTCGCCGGGAACTTCAGCAGAACATAGGTAATGTGCTTGCCTGCCGGCACGAGGAAACTGTGCGGTATGCCCGCTGGAATGTGAACGATGTCGCCGATTGCGAGAGGGTGCACCGAACCACCGGTGAGCGTGCTCCCCACATACTCGCCGGTCGCGGCGCTTCCCTTCTTCCCGCTCATGGTCCCGCCCAGGCGGAGTGAACCTTCACCGCTGTGCACCATGACGACGTCGACGACCTTGTCGTGCTCTTCGGGCAGACCGTCGGCGTCGCGATAAAGGAGGCGGAATCGATGATCGCCGTAATCCGCGAGAGTTTCGCGCGAAGAATGATCCGGCGCAACGTGCGCCATCAACGCGGCCTCATGCTGCGCGATCGCGGACCGGGTCCAGAGGGCGAAGGTCGATTCGTCAGCCGCAAACGAGGGCGCGATCAACAGGAGGAGCCACCACGGGCGTGCCATACGCGCGATCTTATCACGCGCCCGGCGATGTTCCCCGAATGGATGGAGTTACGAAGCAGGGCTCCCGGAGGCGGCCGAGTTGCGGTCGTGAGTGCCGAGCTTGGTATAGAGGCTGCGAAGATGCCAGCGGACGGTCTGGGGGCTGATGAAGAGGCGTTCTGCGATTTCGTGATTTTTCAGGCCCTCACCGAGAAGACTCAGGATCTGGCTTTCCCGGGAAGTGAGGTGGTATTTGGCCTCGCGTATCAGCTTGAGTAGGGTTTGGGAGCTAGTTTTGCGGCTCAACCAGAGTTCCCCGTCGAGAACGGCGGAAAGGGCACGAAATGCCTGTTCCGCCGTAAGATCGCGGCTCACGAGGCCCACGCAGCCCATCCGGATGAGACGCTCGGCACGGAGGGGGTCCTCCTGTTGATACTCCACCAAAACCCGGATGGACCGACCGAAATCGATCGCCTCGGAAAGTGTCTCAGCGTTGACCTGATCGAATAGGTTCTCCGGGGCGATGAGGACGCAAGGCGCGAGGCGCCGGCAGTGAGCGAGTAGCTCAAGGGGCGGGCCATGGTAAGAGATCACTGCCGCGTTGTTCGCGCCGAGTAATCGCGCAACATCTTGCCACTTTGAACTGAGATCTGCGGAAAGGACCAACCTGACAGGATCGGACATAGTGGTATGGACTGAGGGTTTGCCCGCCTAATAATCTTATCGGCGGTATGCAGGGGCCGGCACAAGAGAGGAGGCAAGGCTTTGGGGAGGCAACGGACTTAGATTCGCCGCGAACAAAACCTAGTACGGCGGCCAGAACGCCAATTGGCCCTGCGGCGGCAAGCAACCCATCAGAATGCATCGAGGTCACGGCAGCTGAGTTGCTGTTGGACTCCAGGCGGGTTCGACTCTGGAGTGTCCAGTCGAACGTAGACGAAGCGAGGGCTCAGCCGCGGCGGCGTTGCGGTCATGAGTACCGAGCTTGGTATAGAGGCTACGAAGATGCCAGCGGACAGTCTGCGGGCTGATGAACAAGCGATTCGCGATTTCCTGATTCTTCAAACCCTTGTTCAGGAAGCCGAGAATCTGGTTTTCCCGGGGAGTGAGGTGGCATCTAGTTTCATAGATCAACTTCTGGAGTGTTTGCGATACGGCCTTGCGGCTCAACCACAGCTCGCCATCAAGAACGGCAAAGACCGCACGCGCCGCTTGCTCGGCGGTGGCATCCCAATTCAACAGCCCGGCACAGCCCATCAGAATCAGGCTTTCCGCCCGTCGTGAATCCATTCGATGGTACTCCACCATGACGCGCACCGAACGCCTGTAATCGATCAATTGAGAGAGAGTCTCGGAGTTCACCTCGTCGAATAAACGATCAGGAGCGATCAGGACGCAAGGCGCGAGGCGGCGACACTGGGCCAGAAGCTCAGAGGGGTGGCCGCTGGAGAAGCTCACTACGGTCCCGCGGGTAGCGAGCAGCCCTGCTGCCTCTTGCCACTTGGAACTGAAAGCCACGGAGAGGACTAATCTGACCGGGTCGGACATGACGGCACGGCTTCCTGGTTATTCCCTGCCGCAGATATATTAGCATTTATTAACAAAAATAAGCTAAAAATTTCTTAAACTCTCTTTTTGATAGATTGCAGTACCAAGGATGTGTGGGTACTAGATAGGCCAGGGATTGTGCGCGGAAGCCGGGCATACCATTCAAACGCGGCCTGAAGGCGCGCAGTTTGGGCCAAAACCAAGCGTTCGCCGAGGGAGACCAGTTGAGAAATCGTCTCGCGGTTGACCGGCCCGGCGCTCTTCAAGAACGGCACAAGCCAAGATCGCAAGTGCTCCTTGAGGGCGGAGAGAGTAGGGATCTCAAAGATGTGGAGATCCGGATGGGGCTGGCGCAAGGACCCTGTCACATATACGTGAATCTCCCCATCAGGCAGGAAGGAACGGGCCTCGGAGAGAAAGGCATCGAGTGAGCGAGCGGAGCGGCCGATATAGGAGCCACGTTCAGCCAGCGCCACCGCCCATTGCAGGGCGTCCAATAAACTGGGGCGCTCGGCGCGGGCGTTCAGCTTGAGATGCGCGGCCACCTCCGGGCTGGGGGTCCGAACAAAACTGCGGGCCGCGCCGGGTGCAGCTCCATCGCACACGCCGACTAAGAAAGCGCTCGCGCTATTACTCAGGTAGATACCAAGGACGGCGACGGATCTGGATCGGAAAGGGGACTGGGTTTCGATCTCGAGCTGATCGCGAGGGCGTAGTTTGACCGCATTCTGCCGAAGCACCTTCCAGACGTGATCAAGGCTGACACTTCCAAGCGTCTTAGCCAGTAGCGGTCCCGTCCAGACCGCAGCGCCCGCGGGCGGAGATTCTTCAACCAGGGAAAGGATCCGGCGATCGATGAGCTCGTCGTACTGGCGCGGCTTGCCGGGTCTGGCCACATCCTCCAAGCCAGCCAGCCCTGCGGCCGCAAAGCGGGTCCGCCACTTCGAGACGCGGGCCGCACGAACGCCCAACGTGCGCGCAATCTGTTTGGTGCTGCGCCGCTCGGCAGCGAGAAGGATGATACGAGCGCGCTGCGCCCGTGACTGCGACTCGGAGGCATCCCTGATCCAGGTGCGCAGCGTCCGTTGATCTTCGGCGGATAGCTCAACCGGAGTGGCTTGCTTTGCCATAGTGAGAAGCGCCGCGCCGCGGGCGGGTTTGTAGCCGCCCGCGGTGGGGGGCGTGAGGTTGGCCCGACTACAAACGAATGATTTTGGGCGAGGAAAACCGCTTGAGGGCGTTCCGAGTGTCCACAATCAGCGGCGCGGCTTCAAGCAGCTGCGAGTAATTGAAGGCGTGGTGGTCGGTGACGATCACAGCGCAATCGGCAGCGGCCACCTCCTGCGGAGCGACCCCCTTGAGGTCAACTCCATCGGCATGGATTTCGGCGATATGCGGGTCGCTATAGACGACGGTTGCGCCGCGACTCTGCAAAAGGTGGATGATGTCCAGCGCAGGAGATTCGCGGAGGTCATCGATATCGCGCTTGTAGGCCACGCCCAGGATGTGAATACGGGAGCCGCGGAGTGGTTTGGACTGATCGTTGAGGGCGGTCTGCACTTTATCGACGACGAAATGGGGCATCTGTCCGTTGATGTATCCGGCCAGCTCGATGAAGCGGGCCTCGATTCCGGCTTGGCGGGTCTTCCAGGAGAGATAGAAGGGATCGATCGGAATGCAATGGCCGCCGAGGCCCGGCCCCGGATAGAAGGGCATAAATCCGAACGGCTTGGTGGCGGCTGCGTCGATGACTTCCCAGACGTCGATGGAGAGCCGGCGGCACAGAATGGCAAATTCGTTCACCATACCGATGTTGATCATGCGGAAGGTGTTTTCAAGCAGCTTGACCATCTCGGCCACGCGGCTGGAACTGACGGGCACGACGCGTGCCAGCGCCTGGCGATAAAAGAGGGCGCCGAGTTCGGAGCATTCCGGGGTGACGCCGCCCACGACTTTAGGAGTGTTGCGAGTTTGATAATCCGGGTTGCCAGGGTCGACCCGTTCCGGTGAGAAGCAGAGGAAGAAGTCCTTACCCGCGCGCAAGCCGCCGGCCTCCAGCATCGGCAGGACAAATTCTTCGGTGGTACCGGGATAGGTGGTGGATTCAAGAACAATCAGCATACCCGGATGCAAGTGCCTGGCGATTTCCCGGCAGGCGGCGTCGATGTAACTCATGTCGGGATCCTTGGATTTGCTGAGCGGGGTGGGCACACAGATACTGACGGTGTCGAGTTGGTCCAGGACGGTGAAATCGGTGGTCGCCTGGAGGCGGGCGGAATCGGTCAAGGCGCGCACCTGGATGCCCGGTATATCCTGCACATAGGAGTCGCCTCGATTCAGACAGGCTACTTTCTGCGCCTCGATATCGATGCCTGTGACATGGAATCCGGCTTCGGCGAACTCTACGGCGAGAGGCAAGCCGACGTAACCGAGTCCGAGCACGCCGACGTTGGCGGTTCGGCTGAGAATCCGGTCTTCGAGCTGTTCTTTAGCGGTAAGTAGTGCAGTTGTTTGTGTTGCCATAAACTGTTGGCCTTTCTATGCAGCCCCGCGATGGTTCGCTGGCGTGAGGGAACGGGCTGGAACACCTGCCACCGAGCTGCCCGGCGGAATGTCGGAGATCACCAGGGACCCGGGGGCAACGGTGGCGCCGCGGCCCACGCGAACATTGGGGCAGAGGATGGCGCCACGGCCGATCGAACAATCATCCTCGATAATGATGGGCCCATAGACCTGCAGATCGGGGACCAGGTGGCGGAAAATCCAGGCAGCGCCGTCGTGGGTGAGGCAGGCGACTTCCGGTTCGATGGTGACGCGGCTGCCGATTTTCAGCAGATACGCTTCGATGCCGACTTCCATGTCCATCGCGGCGATGAAGCAGCCGTCGCCCACCTGGGCGCCGCAGCGACGCAAGTATTCGGCATACGTGGACGGGTTGTACCGGCGCTTTTCTCGCTCCCGGCGCCGGCACTCCCATTTAGCGCGAGCCAGACTCCACAGGCTCATAGAGGAGTCCTTCGGCACGACGGTTCTCCCACTGGTGCAGCGCCCGAACACAAGGTTTCCCACAGCGTGTGATCGAGACGCGCGTAGGCGGCGGCATTGAGATGGGAGCCGTCCGGGGCGGCGAAATCGGCTCGGAGGTAAGCGTCGCCGGTTTCTTCGCGGAGGGTGGCTTCGAGATCGAGCATGGGCAGATGCTGTTCGCGGGCGTATTGACGCACCCATCGATTGAATTCGAGAAGAGCAGATTGCTTTCCTGGGTCCGAAGCCGCCCGCGCGCGGGTGACGGGGACCACGGTAGCCAAAACAGGCCGGATCCCGCGCTCTTGCAGGCGCGCGACCCATCGGCTCATGCGGGCCTCATACTCCGCCAGGGGGCCGGGGAAGTACGACGAACATTCCTTAAGAAGCACGATGTCGGGCTTCTGCGGAGGGCGCAGAAAGGACTGGAGCCAGGCCCGGGACAGGGCGAACTTCATTTGCGGCCGTAACAACACGGCGTCCACAGCCTCGGTTTTGTCGAACTGCCATTGCGCCAGTGACTCCGCGGTGAACGCAGGCGCATTGGCGCGCAGGGGCCATCCGGCCAAGTGCCAGGCCTGCCCGATGGAGGCGCCGATGAGAATCAGGTGTGTGCTTGCGGGCCGGGCATCCCGGCGGTACGCCCGACTCCGCCAGATTCCGAAGGCTATGAGCAGAACCAGGACGGGAAGAGTCCAGAGGGTAAGACGCAGAATCATTGTTTTCCTCATGCCAGTTGCTTGCGGAACAAATGGAGTAAATGCTGCTTCAACCGTTCCCGATTGGCGGCGAGATGCCGCGTGCTCCACCACGTCTCCTGCGGCTCGATTTGAACTCCCCGGGGACGCTGCTCGTTCCAGCGTTCGACGCACTTCTGCCGGTATTTATCGAGGGAGCCAAACGGCCTTGCCGGCGCCCCCATGACCAGCGTGTTGGGCGGAACATCCGAGGTAACGACGGAACCGGCTCCCACAACTGAGTTGGGCCCGATGCGGACGTTTGGATAAATGCGAGCCCGGAAACCGATGAAACAGTTGTCAGCGATGACAACCGGGCCGGGCAACCGGTTCTGGCCCACGAAGGCGACCCCGCTCGCCACGGCCACATGATTTCCAATCTCGAGCAGGTGGGGATCAATCTCCGCCTCAATGTCCGCAGGTCCGATGAAACAGTTATCGCCAATGCGCACGCCGAGTCTTCGCAGATATGCGGCGATGGTATACGGCGTAAACCGGCTCTTCCCCAGCCGGTTTCGGACTTTCCTGAATAGTGGCAGCGGGCGATTCGATGCGATGGCTTCCATTGGCGGACTCCTCTGTAACCGTCAATGACAGGGTGCGGCGCAGGGGAGCCGCTTCAATTCCTCTTTCAGAATCTTGCCCGCGCTATTCTTGGGCAGAGCTTCGAGCACGAGGATTTCTTTCGGAACCAACGGCGGCAGCATCTTCTTGCGGCAGAGCGCGCGGAGGCGATCGGCAAGGCCGGCGGAACCGCCGTCCTGGGGCACCACAAAAAGCCGGACCGCATCCCCGAGCACTTCGTCGGGTATTCCAACCACCGCGGCTTCCAGAACGCCGGCAAACTCCAGGACCTGCTCCTCGAGTTGGCGACAACTGATGCGCTTGCCGCCGCACTTCAAAAAGTCCTTCGACCGGCCTGCGATATAGATAAAGCCGTCGGCGTCCACGGTCGCGAGATCGCCGGTATACAAGCGGCCCTTGCGAAAAGAAGCGGCGGTTTCCGCCGGCGCGCGCCAGTAGCCGAGAGTGATGTTGGCTCCTTCGGCCACGATTTCACCTACCTCCCCGGGGCGAACCGGATGCCCGGATTCGCCGAGCACGGCGAGATTCGTCCCGGGGAGGCCTTTGCCGATGGAGCCCAGTTTTTGCTCGAGCAGCTCCGGCGGCAGATAGGACAGACGCGCGGTGGCTTCGGTCTGCCCGTACATGATGAAGATCTTTGCGTCGGGTAGCGCCTGGCGCAGTTCCTGGATGGACGCGGCAGGCAGAGGCCCGCCGGCCTGTTGAACAGCGCGAAGGCTTGGAAACTTTCTCTCCCGCAGGCTGGAACGGCGCAACAGGATCTGAAAGTGGCTGGGGACACCAGCGAAGCCGGTGCACTGCGCGTCGATCATGCGCTGCAAAACCAATTCGGGGTACATGAAGCGGGAATCGATGACGAGGCTCGCGCCGGCGCGCAGGTGCGAGTGGAGCAAGGACGCTCCAAAGCAGTAGTGAAACGGCAGCACGGTCATCATGCGGTCTTCGGAGGTGAGTTCCAGGTACTGGAGGATCGAGTTGGTATTGGCCACGATGTTGCCGTGCGACACCATCACGCCGCGGGGGTTGCCGGTCGATCCGGACGTGAACATCAACGCGGCCAGTTCGGAGGGGCTCGGGTTGAGGCAGTCCTGGCTGCCGGCCGGGGACGAAAGCGCGAGCACCTCATGGGGGCAGAGAACCTGACAATCGCGGAAGGACTGCCGGTTTCTTCCAACGAGGGCCGGATCGGCGAAAACCAAGCGAGCCTCCGTGGTTTCGAGGATGTAATTCAAAGTTTCGGCGGGAATCGCCGGAGGCACAGGAACAGCGATGCAACCCGATCGCAAGATTCCGAGATACGCGGCTACCCAGAAGAAGCTGTTTTCACCTGCGAGGACGACGCGTTCTCCGGCGGTACGGCAGCGGTCACGGAGGAAGCAGGCTACAGCAGAGGTGGCCCGGTCCAGCTCGCCGTATGTATAATCCCGATCGAGCAAGCGGAGGGCCACCTGGCCGGGCGGTTTGCCGGCGAGCAGGAAGTCGCTGACGTTGGTATCCGGCGGCATCATGGCTGCTTTAGTGTCCTTCGATGTGTTCCAAGAAGGTGGGTGAAGCGTGCAAATAGTGTGTGGCCTTCCGCCGCGAGTCGATAATGCCGTAAACGCGTTCGACCTGTGCGGCGTCTAATCCGGCAACCGGCGCCAGGGCCCCCGGGGCGATGCCGTTGTTCCTGCCATAGAGGCAGAGATCCATTTTTTCGAGCGGCAGCGAAAAATAGAACTCTTCCTGCGTTTGGTCCAAAGAATAGGTATCCGTAGTCGGCATGCGGGACTGAATCTCGTCCGGAACGCCCAGGTAGGCGGCAAGTTGATAAACCTGGGATTTGTACAAGTGGGCTATGGGCTTGAGATCCGCCGAGCCATCGCCGTTCTTAACGAAGAATCCGAGCTCATATTCCAGGCGATTGGGCGTACCGGCCACGGCGTATTGGAAAAGATCGGCGTAGTAGTATTCCATCATTTTCCGGACACGCTGCTTGAAATTAGTGGCTGCCACCACGCCCAGGCAGGCCGTTGCGGTGAGTCGAGTTTTGCGAATCTCCCCACGCTCGGACTGAACGACAGCCGAGAAGACAGAGTAACGGTCCGCGTTTACCAGATTGGGCAATACGATTTTCCACTTGTCACCTTCGCGGAGGTCCGGCACCACTTCGCGCACCGAGGCATCGCGCCGCTCATAACATCGGGTTCCCTGCAAGATCGGACTGATATCTTCGATCGCATAGCGCACGCCGAGCGAATCGGCAACCAGCCGGCCGAGCCGAAGGCTCTCCGGAGACGAATCGCGCTCGGGCATTAACAGGGCAAACACTCGCTCCGGGCCGAGCGCTTGCGCGCAGAGGTAGGCGACGACGGCGCTATCGATGCCACCCGAAACCGCGACCACGGCGCCCCTCCGCTTCAAACCGTGGAACACGCATTCGCGAATGGCCGCCGTTAGTCGGGCGGTCTCGCGGGCAGCATCGATCTGCAGCAGGTTGACGGTGGAGCCGGTAGTACAAGTCATACGTGCACCTCTTGCTTGAGAGTCCCGAGCTTTCTCTCCGTAAACAGACTAATCTTGCGGAGAGAGTCCAGGTTATCCGGAATTAATTCTTCATCGTCGAGCCGGATGCCATAAGTACGCTCGATAAATGCGATCAATTCGAGCAGGCCGGTCGAATCGATGATCCCGTTCTCAAGGAAGGAAGTATCATCGGACAGACCGTCGGCCTGACCGAACAAGAAGTTGTCGGTGACGAACGTTCGGATCTCTTCGGTTATGTTGTTCATGTGGTTACCCCAAAAAAAGATGGCTCAGGCACCGTGGGATTGGGAAGCTGTCCAACAGTGCACCTGAGAAACCAGTTGCGCCAGGGCTTCAGTTCGTGTCCTGACGGCAGGCAATGAGTGCCCTTCGGCGATTACTGTATATTGACGGCCATCCTTTCCATGGTGTGCTTTGATCGCGAAGTGAAGGACGGCATCATGAAACACCTCGCCGGAATGTGGTATGGGCGAGGTAAGACAGAGGCGCAGTAAGACGGCGTCGTTCGCTCGAATACCGATGCTCAGGCCGCGATCCATCAAGATCAGCTCTCGCCATACTCGCGCGTCTCGACGCGATGTGAGCCGCCGCGCATGATCACGCTTCATGCGAGCGCCCGGGGGTGAAATCGAAGCCGCCTTGTATGACGAGGGCGAAGGCAGGTGCAGCGCACCCAATGCCGAGCGGCACTCCGGGCAGAAGTAACCGGCCGTGATCTCCTCGTTGCAGCGCCCACAGCGAGTCATGCGGCTGCCTGCTCCCGGCATTTCCGATCCAGCCATCTTGTTTCTCTACCGGCTCCGGATCCTACTGGATCGTGGGACATGAATTCAGCGAGAAAAAGCTCGGTGGAGAGGATGCCCACGGCGGCCATGTTGTCGGCTGTCCCGGATAGGCTTCCGCTGCGGGCCTTTTGGACGAGTTTCTCGACTGTGATCGGGTTAAAGATGCCATCGCGCCGGATCCGCTCCGGAGAAAGGAACTCGCGCACATACTCCCGGCCGGCGCCGGAAAAGAAGCTTCGGGCGTCGGGAGCACGATATGGCTGCTTAGGCCGGTCGAGAATTGGCCGGGGCACGAAGGGCCGGGCGCAGCATTTCA
This sequence comes from uncultured Solibacteraceae bacterium, assembly GCA_964438005.1. Classification (GTDB taxonomy): domain Bacteria; phylum Acidobacteriota; class Terriglobia; order Bryobacterales; family Bryobacteraceae; genus PSRJ01. The sequence goes on from CAYTJD010000011.1 coordinate 31,626, forward strand.
GCAAATGCTTTTCGTTGAGCACCTTCATTTTCATACGCGGTGAGAGGCGCGCGGCAAATTCGGCGACCCGGTGATCCAGGAACGGGAAGCGGCCTTCAACAGAATGGGCCATGGCGACCCGGTCACCCTGGGAGGAAAGAATATATCCCGGCAATAAGTGCTGCGTCTCGATGTACTGGGCCCGAGTGAACGTGTCCCAGGAGCCGAACGCGGGAGGCAACTGAGCTTGCAGGGAAGCTATCGGGTCGCTGGCGGCAAGCTCTGCCTTGGCGGCAGCAGAGAAAAACCCCCAGAGCTTCGAGGTGACACGCCAGCGTGGCAGATGGGAGAAGAATGGGCTCATTGTGTCGGGTGCGTTGACATGAAAAAATGCCCGGAGATACGCCGGCGGTTGCGACTGGATCTGCGGCATGTAGGGGTACAGGCGCCTGAGTAGCAACGGGCGCAAGCGCGAGTCTGGTTGGGAAGCCCAGAAAGCCCGGATTTTCGCCTCCTTGAAAATGTCGTATCCGCCAAGGAGTTCGTCGGAACCTTCGCCTGTGAGCACGACCTTGTACCCGTGCTGATGGACCAAGCGAGCCAGCAAATAGAGGGGTGCGGGTGCGGTCCGAAGGATTGGTTTTTCAGCGTGCCAGATCACATCGGGAAAGACGCTCGCGATCTCGTTATCCGTGCAACAGATCGAATGGTGGCGGGTCCCGAGCTGCCGAACAGCCTCCTCCTGAAACGAGCCTTCATCCAAGTCGGACTCTTGAAACCGCACGGAGAACGTGGTGAGTTGCGTGATGCCGGAGTGTTTGATAAGGGCTGTAATGAAAGTCGAATCCAACCCGCCGCTCAAATAGGCCGCCACCGGGACATCCGAGCGAAGCCGAATCCGCGTCGCATCCTGTAGGATCGACAGCAGCTCTTCGCGGTATTCTTTTTCGCGTTCAGGCGTGTCGGCCGCCGGCTCGGCCCGATGGTAATCCAGATTCCAGTAGGGCTTTACCTCCGCCTGGGCGCCGACGACCATAGCCGAGTGGCCGGGCTGGATTTCGTAGATGCCCCGAAAGGCCGTGCGCGGAGAAAGCGTATGCCAGAAAGTGAAGATCTCGTGCAGAGCCTGCAGATCGAATTCGCGCCTCACGCCCGGGTAGGCGAGGAGGGCCTTGATTTCGGAGGCGAACACGAAGGACTTCCCGACCCAGGTGAAGAACAGAGGACGGACGCCGAGCCGGTCGCGCGAGAGGAACAGCCGGCGCCTCTTGGCGTCCCATATGGCGAACGCCCACTGGCCGTTGAGCCGGGAAACGCAGTCCTCTCCGAAGTCCTCGAACAGGTGCAGGATCACTTCCGTGTCGGAACGGGTCGCGAAGCGATGGCCCCTGCCGTCCAGTTCCCGACGGAGTTCTACATAGTTGAAGATCTCGCCATTGAAGACGATCCAAAGCGAACCGTCCTCATTACACATCGGCTGGCCTCCTCCGGCCAAGTCGATAATGCTGAGGCGGGCATGGCCGAGGGCCGCGTGCGAATCCAGATGAACGCCAGTCTCGTCTGGTCCGCGATGGTGCATCGTGGCAACCATCCTCCGGAGCACCGCCTCTTCGGACAGCCCGACGGGCTCAGCTACGAATCCCGCAATGCCGCACATAGGGTCCTCACTTTTAAGTAAGTTTGGCTTTTAGAATTTGGGAGCGCCGTCGACGGGGCGTGGAACTGGCAGCCATGGCTTCCGAGCCTTTCGGCGCACCTGAGGCTCGTCTGTGGCAGTATCCGAGGCCGGGGTCGTCGCCCCGGAAACGAACTCCAGCGCGCCAATATCATACGTTCCCGCCTCGGGGCGGCACGTCCCGTCATAGTCCTCCGTTACACTGGACAGCGCCTCCCCTCCGCGGATGGCCGGGCTGGACGACTGTAAGTGAAAGTCCGCTGGGGCGTCGACAAACAAGGGCGGCGCGAAAACATTCGCGCCCACGATGGCTCGGCCCGTGACTCGTGGCGTCTGATTCACCAGGTTGTGGTGGAATGTCGGCTTAACGTCCACGGAGTCGCCCCCATCAACATAGATTTCGGCACGCCCGATTTCGTCGAAAATGTTATTCACCAACTCGACGTTCTGGTAGTGCGCGGCAGTGCTGTAGATAACCTCCAGGCCCCAGGGCACGCGATGGACCGTATTGTTGTAAATATGAACTCCGTTCAAGTTCGTGGGCGTTTCCGAGAACAGCTTGATCGCGGCTTCAGAAACCAGGTTGTCTCTACTGTAGATAATGTTGTTCCTGATGGTTGTATTGTTGTACGAGTTCCCCGGTATGTTGATCCCAGTCAAAATACCGGCTCTGATGTTCACAGGGCTCACGGAATTCCGGGTCAGATCCAGGAGATTAGAATCAAACGTGCTGTTATTCATGGCTCGATTCAGCTCCTGGCCGGAGCACCTCGGCTCATCGTAATGATGGATCGAATACATGGCGCCACCGTGGATCTCATTGTCTTTGACCAGAAGGTCGTTGCCGGAACTCAGATAAAGCGGATACGCAGTGGTTTCGTCATATCCACCGGGCTCGCCTACCGGAACAACATCAATATAGTTTGCCAAGATGCGAAAGTTATCGCCGAAGGAATGGATCACGTGGTGCATAGGACCGTCGAACTGCATGCCGATCACATCGAGTCCAGTGCTTCGCAATTGGCACCGGGAACACATCGACCATTCATCCCCCATTCCGTAAGCATCCGAGGTATCGTTCCACCTGAAGTTTGTGAATGTCCAGTAGCTTGACTTATTACTGACCCGTACGCTTTGAAAAACTGCTAACTCTCCGGGATAGCTGGTTACCGTATAGCGACGGGCATCCGTGCCATTGATTTGAGGGTAGTAGACGTTGCAATTGGTGCTGCCCTGTTCAAAGTAGCCAATGTAAGCCAAAGCAGGGTGACCGGAGGAAGCTTCGAACACCGTGCTGTAGATTCCCTTCCGAAGGTAGAAAAACGTGCCGGGGCCGGCACCGGCACGTTGATTGTACAGGAACGGAGTTTTCCAAGGTCCATGCGAATGTCCCAACGTGTGATCCTTGTACTTCCCGTCCCACGAATCGTTGCCATTCACTCCGTCGACAAACCGAATCACGCCAGTGTTGTCGATCGTGAACGGTAGCGAATTGCTTGTCACGCCATCGACTGTCACTGTGATACCGGAGGTATCGCCGGCGGGCATGCTGCTATTCAGCCAGAAGGTGATCCGTTGAAACCCTTTGGCTGTGGTGGGATTGCGAGTTGCCCCCCACTCCGCGTAATCGCTGTCGCTGGCCAGCGGCACGCCGGCGACAGAGACAAAATTGGAACCTCGTGTACGGCCTAGACTTTTCCCCCAAATGGAGATAGCGGCCCCTCGCGCCGGTTGCCCCTCCCACCCATGACCCGGTCCGGCTTTCGCACTGGAATAAAAGAGTATTGGTGGGGCTGGGGCGGCCGGCAAAATCTGCGCGCAGGCCAACGCTGAAACGGCCAGGGCGGCAAAGAGGGCGCTCAATTTGAACATCTCCGGCATCCGTACCGACCGAGGTACCGAGCATGCGAGGGCGTTGTTGGAAAAGTCGGCAGCCGGAATAACATTGCTCGCTCGGTTCGGCAATCCTTCTGGGTTGTTCGAACCCACCCGGTTGGTAGGCATCAGATATTCTCCTGGTTATGATCGATGACCGCCGATAATAACGGCGATTTTTGCAACTACAAGAGCGCGTAGATGGTAATTGTTGCTTAACCGGAAGAAACTCTCCGGTTGTAGCGCGTCGAGGGCGCGCAACCCGGATTGCGCCCGCAATTGCCAATCAAGCGGATGGCCTTCGGACAACTGCTGGTACATGACGTGCTTACCACTTCCGCTCGGTTGCCGGAGGGGTATAGAGCTCTTGCAAAATGCTTGATGTTTTCGAATTACAGTCTTGTCTGTCTCTAGCGGGACTGGTAATTAAAATTTTGGCGTTGGCCGCCGGACAGACGATAGAAAGAGCCAGAGCGCAGTTTGGGATAGTGTAGTCTGATTTATGCTAAATCCGATTGCGAACTGTAATGGTAAAGACATCGCTCAAACCGCGAAATTGCTACTCGTCAAACCGAATGGCACTGCGGGAAAGACATGAAAATGACACGTACACGGGAGCAGGAAAGAGTGACTGATCGATCGAGATGGCATTGTTCTATAAGAGCGGGTGTATTGGCTCTGGTCGCGGTCGTAGTATCCGGGGCCTCAGGGCAACAGTTGTTGTATTCGAGCGCCAAGGCCGGCCCGAACCAGGGTTGGGCAGGGTCGCTGGCGCGCGGCGCCGCGATTACGGTTTGGGGACGGAACCTTGGGAGCAGTCGCGGTTCCAGTTTCGTCACAGTAGCCGGCGTCCCGCTGACCAATGACACCGATTACACAGAATGGGGCGCTACCACGAGCCCGACGACGGCCAAGGGGTTTCAGCGTATTACTTTTTGGCTGAACAGCAGCATGGCCGTAGGCGATACGAGGGGCATCACGGTCACGGTTAATGGCGTTCCCAGTAATGCCCTCCCCTTCACGATCGACAACACCGGTGTGATTCGTTTCATCGATGGAAGCAAAGGCAATGACTCCTGGGACGGGCAGTATCCGGACAACGGCCTGGGGGGCACGCATGGTCCGTGGAAAACTCCTTTCATGTACACGCAGCGTGCCGGCACAGGCCCAGGTGCATTCTTCTACTTGCGAGGCGGCACGTACACGGCGATTTTTGATCCCTCCTCGGGGCATCCGGCTTCGGCCTATATCGGGTACTTCGAACAAGGTTCCGGCGCGACCTGCGCCACGGCGGGCAACCTCGCTCCTTGCGGCTGCACGATCTACTATCCGACGATTGACGGCACCGACGCCCTGCGTTACACGGTGACCTCCTATCCCGGCGAGATGGCGACGTTTTCCGACGTGATGGTCGACAACAAATCGAGCTACTGGACGTTCACCAATTTTCGCTGGATCGGCTCGGCGGCCGCAGGACTGTGGGCCAACGGCATGGGCGACGAGTGGTCCATGTGCGGGAACTGCCAGCGCCACTCGGTCGGCCTGAACATGATCGGGATGGAGTTTGGCGGCTACATGCACCACGCCGTCGGGACGGCCTTCGGGGACAACTTTCAGATCGTGGCCAACTACTTCAACGTACATCCTGTGGCCGGCGCGGGCTATGACAACACCACAGCCTACATTCTGTACCTGTCGGCGGGAGACAACCGGCTGGTGGCGGACAACGAACTCCACGGCGGCTCGATGTACGGCATCCACAACTACGATGAGGAGCGCTGCTCGGCCCCCTACTCGGTCAATCGCCGTATAAGCAATCTGGTCATCGACTCCAACTGGATCGACATGACGCGGGATGCGACGGTGCCGGTCGACATCCGCGACGGGATTCTGACCGGGATGAACCTCGACGACACCAACGGCAACACCTACGCCAACGCCACGATTCGCAACAATGTGTTTTTCAGCCGCGACAGTCTGGTCTCCGAAGGGGGGATCCAACTGCACAGCGAGAACTCGAAAAACTTGAACGGGATCCACATTTACAACAACACCTTCGCCGGCCCGTTCCCCGCCTGCGTGAATGTCTTCTACAGCTCCGCCGCTTCGTACAGTAACGTAGACTTCACCAATAACATCTGCAGCGGCGTCAGCCAATACGACTGGGACTCGGGCGGGGCACCTCATATCACTCCGACCATCAACTACAACCTGGTGGCGCAGGCCCCACGCGTCAACGGCACAGCCACGGTGAGCAACAACGTGATCGGCGCTCCGTCGTTCGTAAATGCCCCAACCGATTTTCATCTTCAGGCTTCAAGCCCCGCGATTCATGCGGGAATTCCGCTGGCCGGCGTGACGCTCGACTACGATGGGAACGCGCGCCCGTCGGGGGGCCCCTATGACCTCGGAGCCCTGGAATATGTTTCGGGCGGCACGCCACCCCCGCCCCCGGCCAGTGTTTCGGTCAGTATCTCCCCGGCCGCAGCCAGCCTCGGAGGAGGCCAGAGCCAGCAGTTCACGGCCACCGTGAGCGGCACCAGCAATACGGCGGTCACATGGTCTTTGAGCCCGCAGGCTGGGACTCTTTCCAATGCTGGCCTGTACACCGCACCCGGTACGATCTCCACGCAGCAGCAGGTGCAGGTCACGGCGACGTCGGCGGCCGATGGGACGAAGTCCGCAGCAGCGACCATCACCTTGACGCCCCCGGCGCCCGCGGTTTCGGTCACGGTGACTCCGGCGACGATCAGTCTCAGCGCGAGTCAGACCCAGCAATTCTCCGTTACAGTGAGCGGCTCGACCAATACGGCCGTGACGTGGTCGCTGAATCCCAACGTCGGTACCCTGTCGGCTTCGGGCCTCTACACCGCCCCGAGCTCGATCGCGTCGCAACAGTCGATCCAAGTGACGGCTACTTCGGCAGCGGATGCCACGAAGAGCGCGGCCTCTACGATCACTCTTCAGCCTGCCGCCGCTGTAGTCTCGATCAGTGTGACGCCCGGAACAGCAAGCCTGCCGGCAGGAGGAACCCAACAGTTCACGGCAACGGTGAGCGGCACCTCGAACACGGCCGTGACCTGGTCGATGAGTCCCAACATCGGAACGCTCTCGGCTTCGGGCCTGTATACCGCGCCAAGCTCGATCAGTTCGCAGCAGCCGGTGCAGGTCAAAGCCACTTCGGCGGCGGATACCACCAAGAGCGCGACCGCCATGGTTACTCTTCAGCCCCCCGCGCCCGTCGTTTCGATCGCTGTCACTCCAGGGGCAGTGAGCCTTAGCGCGGGTCAAGCCCAACAATTCTCGGCCCTCGTGACAGGATCCACAAATACTGCCGTGACGTGGTCGATGAGCCCGAGCGTCGGAACACTCTCGAGTTCGGGCCTTTACACGGCGCCGAGTTCGATAGCGACTCAGGGGTCGGTACGAGTCACCGCCACGCCGGTTGCCGATGGGACCAAAAGCGCCAGCGCCATCGTCAGCCTGACGGCGCCCCCCGTGCCGGCGCCATCTTCGGGTTTCAGTGTTTCCTGGGCGACTGTCGGCACGACACAACTCGCCCTCCTCTCCCAAAACCTGGTTAGGAGCACGCGACAGCCTGGAAGGACGCAAGTCCGTGTCACCTGGACTGCGCCAGCCGGGCACTCGCCCTACGACGCAATCTGGCTGACCGGGGATGGCTCTGTCAACTGGTGGTATGCGTGGCAAGGCGTAACCGGCCAGGCTGCGAGCGGCAGCTTCACCGTCAGTCTTCCGACCAGCCCCGGCATCTACCAGTTCCACTACGTGAGTGCTTCCAAGAATCAGGTCATGGCGGTCAGCGCTGATTTGCCGGTGAATGTGGCGGGCTTCAAAGTAACCGCGACACCCACAACGGCGGCCGCGAACGCGAGTCTCACAGTTTCCTGGACGGCGCCAGCCGGCCGGCCTCAAACCTGGGCCGACACCATCGGGTTGTACGCGGTGGGGTCCGCCAACGACGCTCCGGTATGGTCCCAATACACTATGGGAGCCACCAGCGGTACTTTCACGCTGCCGGTTCCAGCCGCCGCGGGCGTGTATGAATTCCGCTATGTGACGAGCTATGTAATGGAAGCCCGCAGCACTCCCGTCACTGTACAGTAAGCCAAGGGAACGGGAATCCGCGCCGGGTACATGCGGCGCGGCTCTGCCGTCTTGAACGGGATTTGTCGGAACGGCCATGGCGTGTGAGCGGGTCAGTGGAGGAAGGCGCGAATCGCTCGAGGATCGAGCAACGATCGAATTAGTGACGTGACCGTGGACTGATCAGCAGTATGCAAAAGCTGGCGAAAGAGCCGGTCCGGCGTGCTCAGCGCTACCCCAGGGAAGCGACAGCGATGGCACGTCTTCCCGTCAGGATGTACCAGGGACCGAACAATTTCGAGCAGGCCGAGTTGATACGGACGAGTGGCGATTTGGCAGCCCAGCAGGCGCGCGGGTCCCGGGCATCCAATTTGAGACGGCGCGAAACACCGAGTGGCCGCGTGGAACATCGCCAGATCGGGCTCCGAGTCTCCTACCGCCGAGGTCTCCCAACCGGAGTGGCCAGCCAGCGAGAGCAACGCGCGCAGTCCCTCGCCCTTGTTGCACTCCGCCGCAATCACGGTGGAATCGGTGTAGGTTTGGTGCAAGCAGAACCGGCCGGGTTCCAGTTCGGCGAGGAGAGCCCGTATGAGGGTCTCGGGTAGCGGGACGGTCCGGTTCCGAGTGTAGGCATAAGCGCGAATGATGAACTGACAGTCTTCATCGAAGAACACGCCGGGAATTTCGCGGAGCCGGTTCTTCAACTGCTTCATTTGGCCAAGGGACTCGGGTGTGACCAGGACCTGCTCGCGTCCGGTGGTGGCATCCCAGATGTAGCTGCCGTACTCCGCGACACCTCCCACGAAGCCATATGTTCGGCAGTACTCCTTCAGAATGGAAACCGAGCGCGCGGTATTCAGAGCTACGGAGAATCCATGGGACGCGAGCAGGGAAACAGCTTCGATGCCGGCCGCGGTGGTCGAGGGAAATCCGAAGATCTGCTTGTCGAGCACGCCATCCACATCCAACACCGTGAGCGGCTCGGACCACCGCGGGTTCTCCGGCCGGCAACCGAGGTTGGCGCAGAAGCGCATGGTATGGATGATTAAGAACCGCCAGGCCTGGAGGAACTCGCGGTTGAGTTCCTCGCGACGCGGCCCCATCGAGGGGAAACTCAACTTGCGAATAGCCTGGTTCATAGCCCAGGTACCGGCGAGCAATTTTTGCAAGAAAAGGCGGCCGGGGACGTCGCGATCCGCAGACAAGTCGATATATCTCTGAATCAGGCGCCGCTCGTCGTCTTCGGAGAGTTCCCAATGAAGAATCATTTCGGCCAGATCATAGGCCGGATCCGCCACGTTGAGCTCGTGCTTGCCCATGCCGTGGTGCTCGAAATCGGTCTTCAAGAAGTCGCCGGCGGCTCGGACCCACTCGGTTCTTCGCATCTTGCCGTCGATCAGAGTGGGGACCGGACACGCCAGATGCGCCAGTTGATGTTGCAGACGCGGGCGCTTCAGGACAGCGGCCAACTTCCAGCCATATGCCCCGCTTAGCACGCCGGCCAGCTCTTCGGTGCCGCGGTGTCGGCCGGCTTCGGCCAGATCGCGAGTCGGGTCGTCGCCCAGACGCAACGCCCCGACGCGCTCGGCAAGATACTGTGCCGTGGATTCGACCGGCGGCTCGGGCTCGTTGGACTCCGAGTGCGGTTGCCACTCCATGAACAGAACCCCATCGCGAAGCCCGAGCACTCGTGGGACCAGCCGTCCCAAACGCGCGCCGGCGAGCAGTGCGTGATAGCCCATCCAACCCCAGCCGACACTCTTGGCAAGGACGAACTTACGCACGGAACCGTTGCCGTTGGCGATGCCTACCTCGTAAATGCGTTTCAGCCGCCAGTGGAGGCCAGGTTCTTCATACTGATCCAACTCCGCTGTCAACCGTCGAGCGTCGGCGCTCGGCTGTAATTCGGCAACTCTTTCCCCATCCGCTTCAAGATATTCTCGAATCCGGTTTTGCACTGCCGAACTTCCCAGGAATTGGTGCTTCCGCCATTCCTCGGGTTCGAGAGTTACGGCGCGAATTGCGGAAAGGGCCAGCCCGGCTGACCCGTCTCTCCAGTTGCGCCGGAAGGGGTGAGCCGGGAAGACCGCAAGAATGTCTTGCGGGGGGAACCCGGTCTTCTTCAATCGATCGACGGCCATGGCCATGGTGCTGGCCAGATACACGGGCTCATCCACCACCGCAGCCAAGGCTCCCGTCGCGACGGCACGGGCGAGATACGAACGTTCCCGGAGACCGGGGCCCTGCTTCGGACGCAAAGTGATGGTCTGGACCCGATGATACCCCTTTGATTCGAGATAACCGCGGAGCAGGGGTGCGAAATAGGAGCCGGCCGTCCGCAAGCCCACCACGAGAATAGGCCGGCTCCGATCCGGGCATTCCTCGGAGAGTTTTTGCCCCAAGCGGAGGCCGTCGAAGTGGGTGAGGTCCTGGGAGCGGAACGCCGCCGGAATCCGTTGGCGGGCGGCCTTGAGCTTTGCGGGAAAGGGGTAATCGAGCATCGCGACCAGCGCGGCTCTCCAGCCATCCGGCACGAGGTCCTTCGCTTCAGCATGCAAAGCCAAAGCGGTGGTGAGGCCAATGACAGCCGTTTCCCACTGGTCGCGCCAGCGCCGCAGACGGCGCCTGCTGATGCTCCGAATGTCCGATAGGCAGCGCACGGACCAATTTACGAGCCTGACGATCCGCCGGCAGGGACGGAAAACCTGCGCGACCTGAGAAAAGTCATACCGAGGTCCCCCAAGGTAGTCATCGACAGTGTCCGAAACGGCGCACGACAGGAGAAAGATGTTGGTCAGGACCTCGGCACGACGCCAGCCGTCCTGGATCCAGTCGAGCGTTCCTAGTTCCTCTCGGAGATGATCAATGACCTCCGCCATCGTGGGAAACGCATTAAGGCACCAGGCGTATTGCTCATAAAAGGCTCGTTCCGAGTTGCGTATGGAAGATCCGCGCTCCGATTCAGGATAGTCTTTGGTTGTGGTCACAACGGTTGGCATTTGCATGATTGGCCTTCTGTTCAGACTGGTGGATTCTTTACAGCCGCAAGTGTTACCTGGATTTCATCGATTCCGCCGACGAGGTAGCTGAGATATCGTTCGAAAAAAGTCGGATGCCGCGCGAGTAGCCATTGCACCGCTACCGCCCAAAGGCGGCATAGCGCGCGTCTCGGAGGCACCATCATGTACTTCAGCCGCAGTCCCTCAATGGCGAAGCGAGCCGGGCTGTAATAGGAATAGGAGTTTAGTCCGAAGTAGTCGAAGGACTCCGACGTGAAGGAACGCTTGTGGGTGGGGTCTTTCCAGGCGTAAGGACCGGTGTAGTGCGGTACGTGAACGTGAACTTTGGCCCCGTTCTTGCTAATGCGCCAGATTTCGGTAAGTACGTCCACCGGGTTGTCCATATGCTCGAGTACGTGGTTCAGATGAATCTGGTCGATGGAGTTGGTGGCGAATGGATACGGAAGGTGAGTCAGATCTGCGATCACGTTCACTCCGGGCAGCGGGAATCGGTCGGCACCGATCGATCCCGCTGCCTTTCTTTTTCCGCAGCCCAGGTCGAGTACCGTCATAGAATCAAACGCCCGGCGCGTGACGTTTACTGCTGAATGACTTCGACTGCGCTGATCGTGGGGTACTGCGTATACGGCGCCAGGAACGCAACGGTCAGGGTTCCATTGGTCACGAGAGTGCTGGCCGACCGCAAAATGCCGATATTGCCCCCGCCAGCGGCGGCGTAGACATCGAAGTTAGGTAAGATCGTGGTTCCTTGCACTGCGACATCGAAAATCCGGCAACCGGCATAGAAACACCCGCTGTAGATTTCGGCGAAATAGAGGTTGACGGTATACGTGCCGTTCGGCAGATTGGTGATGGTGTAACGCAGAGGGCCGCTGGCGTAATGCTCGGTCTGGAACAGGCGCGCATCTCCGGCGGCAGTGCTGATGGGAGCGGCGGTGGAGTAAGTATAGCCGCCGTCGAAGCCGCCATCGGCCTGCCATACGTTTCCACTGCTATCGGTGATTGACGGTCCGCCCGCATTGGCGCGAATCGCCGAAGGCGCGGCGGAGAGGGCGAAATTCGCGGTGGTGGTGGCACCGGCGCTCGCAGTGACGGTCTGGCTGGCGGCTACATAGCCAAGGTTGGACGCAGTTAACGGGAAGGTGCCGGGAGGGACGTTGGAGAGTGTGTAGCGGCCGCTGCTATCGGTGATGCTTGAGCCCCCGGCATACGATACTGTGGCGCCGGCAATGGCGGCCAAAGTGTTGGCCCGGACTACGGTGCCGGTGATGGCGCCGGACTGTTGGGACGAACTCTGTGGTGTGATCTCGATGGCGCTGATGGTGGGGTATTGGGTATACGGCGCCTGGAACAGAATCGTTAGCGTTCCGTTCGTCACCGCGGCGCTGGCTGACCGAGCGATGCCGATGTTTCCGCCACCGGCGGCGGCGTAGACGTCGAAGTTCGACAGGATGGTGTTTCCTTGCACCACGACATCAAAGACCCGGCAGCCGCTATAGAAACACCCACTGTAGATCTCGGCGAAGTACAGATTCACAGTGTAGCTGCCGTTGGGGACGTTGGAGAACGTGTAGCGCAAAGGGCCGCTCGTGTAGTGCTCGGTCTGGAACAGGCGCGGATCCCCGACAGCGGCGCTGATGGAGGCAGTCGTGGAGTAGGTGTAGCCGGCATCGAAGCCGGTATCGGCTTGCCATGCATTTCCGTTGGCGTCCGTAATCGACGGGCCACCCGCATTTACTCGCGTCGTGTACGTCGGCACGATGGAATTCACAACGATGGTAACTGTAGCTATATTGCTGTCGACTCGGCCATCGTTTACCTGGAATGTGAACGTGTCGGTGCCGTTGTATCCCGCCGTGGGCGTATAAGTCAAGTTCGGTGGCAAACCGCTGAGCGTGCCATGCGCAGGCGGATTGACAACATAGTAGGTGAGCGTATCGCCATCAGCATCTATCGCTGTTAGAGTAACAGCGATGGAAGACCCGGTGGTTGTGACGGTTTGCGAGTTGGCGACGGGCGCGTGATTGCCGGCCGTCACCGTAATCGATACACCGGCCGTGTTGCTTTCGTACACACCATTGCTCGCCCGGAAAGTGAAACTATCGGATCCCAGATATCCCACCGCCGGCGTATAAGTGAGGAACGGCGGAGTCCCGATGAGAGTGCCATGAAGGGGTTGAGTGACCACACTGTATGACAACCGCGCCCCTTGCGGGTCGGTCGCGCCCAGCGTGACCGCCAGTGGCCCCCCGGCTGTAATGGACTGGGACGATGCTACAGGAGGCTGCGTAATGCCGACGGACGGAGGAATCCACTGGACCAGCGGATTGATGATCGCGCTCATCTCCGCCCCGGAGATGGACTTCAGCAAATAGGCATGCTGCCGGTTGGGGGTTTGCGACCAAATGCTGCGGCCCGGGATGGGGTGTGTGCTGTCCCAAACCTCCGTGGAGCCGTTCTGGCCTCCGACGCTGAAGCTGGCTCCGACCTCGCCGCGGACGGCGTGGAGCAGCGCCATCTGCGTCCAGGCTGGCGTGCTGGCATCGCAGTACAAGCCGCTCCAACAGTAGAGGTCGTAAGCCAGTTTGACTGGGTTGAGGGCAGGATCGGTATTGGCTGCGGGCCCGGTGATCACGTTCCAGGCTTGGTCATCGGCCATCCACACGATCTCCGTCGGCCAGTTCGCTACCAACCAGCTTCCCGAATCGGAGTCCACTGAGAGGTTGCCGTGATCATTGTCGAAAGAATCGGGGAATCGTCCCGCAGCCGGGATCAGTCGCTTCACTTTCTGAGAGACGAGTTGCAGACCGGTCAGCGGCGAAATCGCATCGGGGCCGCTCTGTAAAAGGTCCATCAACGGGCGGTAGTATCCTCCCGAAACGATAGCGACGCTATGGTCGGCGGCGCCGGCCAGCGCCTGTCGGTATACAGTTACCGCATCGGGGTAGTTGGCCCGGGAATCACCGGGGGTTCCGAATTGAGCGGTCACCTGTTGGGTGTAGTAGCTGAATGTGGCCTTATATTCGTTCGGGATGTTGGTTCGATTGGCTCCAATGGGTATTCCACCATGGCCATAATAGGCGGCGATGGCACGCGCGCAGGGAGCACTGTAGTCGTTTGTGGACGAAACTATGAGAGCCAGGACATTCACTTCACCGCGGGCGGCCAAGGCCCATAACATTGCGTGATCGCCGGCATCATCCGCGTTGGAAGACATGTCGGAATCCAAAATGACGTTCACCGGCTGCACCGGGGCCTGCCAGTTGGATTGGGCGGTTAGCCCCGTGGCGGAAAGAATCAGAAGGAATAGAACAGAGAGCGGTTTCAACGCTTTTGGATGTTTCATCGTTGTTTCTCCGAAAATATGAATTCGCCTGGGCCTGGCACGGGCCGCGCCGCTGCTACCGAACGACAAGTCGGGAAGCCGATGTCGCCGCAAAGGTGCTTGTTTGGGATATTGCGGCCTCGGCCTTACGAATCATCGCCTCGCAGGTGTAGATGCGCGAGATGGTGCGCCGAAGGTGATATCCGCCCGGCTCGCGTGCTTCCTGAAGTAACCGCGAGAGCCCGTCGGGCAGGTACCAATCGGCCGTCTCCATGCTGCCCCAGTGGAGGTGCCCGCCGGGGCGCGTCTCCCCTTCGAGGAATGTGAGATACGGGTTCCGCTCGGGCTCCGGCTCGACATAATCGGCGAAGATAGAGCTGCCCATCCAGACTGCGCTCGCTTTTCGAATCAGCCGTTGAGCCTGCCTCGCATACCGCGGCAAGAACTGGTACCAGTTCTGGAAGCCCACCGGCACGCAGGGGCATCCGGCCAGAGTAGAGTAACCGGCGAGCCGTGGCGCCAACTTCGAGGCGATGTGCCGGAGCAGCCGCGCCTCATACCGCCATCGCGGCGGAACGCTCATTGCGACCTCCAATGCCGGCACGGAAGCAAACGGGACGAGCGGGTGGGAGAACCGAGCCGACGGCGTGGAAAACGCGCCGATCATGCCGGCCATTTTGCGCAAATACACGACGTCCAATTGGGCCGTGTTGCGTTCATGCCGGTACGGCTCGATGATATCTCCAAGATATTCACGTAAGCGAGCCCGCCATTCCGGGCGCCAGTCGGTCGTAAAGTAATCCATGCGATCCAGGCTCGTGTCCAAGCGATAGCGGATGATTCTTTCGATCGAAGCCGACTGGCGCCTTCCACGGCTCCCGAATTCTTGCGCCCAAAAGAAGTCCCGATAGCATTCACCGAACCCGCCGCTGACCGTAGTAATGGGATGCGGCGCCGCACTTGCGAGGAGGGCGCGTTTCACCCGCAGCGTTGTGGCGAAGCTGAAAGCATCGATGCAGCCTTCGGATAAGAGCAAAGCGGCATCAATGTCGCCAGCCAGAGTGCCCGGATCCTCGGCTGGATCCACGACCGCCAAGGGAATCCGTTCGGCTTCGCAGATCCGTTGGGAAGCGCAGACGTCCGGATGGTCGGGGCCGCCGGCAACGGTGGCGGTAAAAGGTATCTGACCCTTGAGAAGACATGCCGTCGACACACGTGAGTCAAAGCCGCCGGTGAGATCGGAAAAGACCGACGTCCGGGGATCGATGAGTACGGAGCAGGAGTTCGCGAGTTCCTGGCTAATCCGGTCCGCTGCATCATGGATCGTACGTGGCGCCGGCTGCGTGAAGTTCGGAGCCCAGTATCGATGCGCCCTTGATCGGCCGGCACTCAGCTCGATCAGTGATCCTTCGGGCACACTTTGGATTTCAGTAAAAATCGTGTAGGGCGGTAGCCGATGACCACACCTGTGGAGTGTTTGGCAGGTGAAATCGTCGAGAGTCACCGGGCCGAGAGCGGCGAGCGCCAGCAGCGAGGAGGAAAGGCCGATCACTCCCTCTTCCGACACCCGCATATAGACGGCACAGGCGCCGAGCGCGCTCGGAACGACGAAGAGGCGCCGGCGGGGACGGTCAAATGCAACGGCGGCAAAGACGCCGTCCATTGCTCTGGCGGCGGCCGCGGGGTCATGGGTGATGTCCCGCAGAAGCTCCAAGAGGAGTCGTTCGGACATTCGCTTTCCGAGATAACTGGCCGGGCCGAATGTGAATATCCACGAACCATCTTCCGGGGACGTGGTCATCCTCGAAGGAAGGCCCTCCGCCGCGGCGTGCCGGGCACACCAGAACTCTGAATCGGCCAGGATGGTAGTCTTTGGATTAACCTCTGCCGGGTGGGAGTGGTGGAGCCTGCTGGCACCGTCATTCACGATGCGGTCAATGACGGCGGGATTGACATCCGGCCGCCAGTGGAGCACAAGGAAACCTGACATAAGAAAGCTATTGATCCGATTGAGAAGCTAGACACCGAGCGTTAGAGGCTCGTCCGCCGTTTGCCGAAGAACGCCGTAGCGGCCGAAGGAGACCGCGGTGGCTACCGTCGGCCACCAGGCGCGCGATACGGGGTCTGCATAAAAGAAGGCATGCCCGGCTATCATTAACTTCCAAAGCAATCCGTGCGGTTGAAACCCAACGCGCTTATGCGCCCGGATCGACGCCTCGTTTCCAGGCGCGATCCGGCAAATCATCCGGTGATAGCCCTGCTGCCACAGCAAATTCCCGACATGCCTGTAGTACGCACTACATATCCGTAAGCCACGGGCGCGCCGGACCGTAAACACCCGGTAACTGTACGCGATATTGGGCAGAAGTGGAACGAAAGCGCGCTGGTCCAAGTCTGCCTTTCCGTACATCAGCCATGCGTAGAAGACAATTTCGCGCTCGTATTCGCCGACAATAAGCGAATCGCCAGCGTTGAGGCGCTCCAAGCCAAACTGTTTCTGCGCCTGCGTATAATCGTGTGTATTCTTCGTGAAGGCCGCGAGATCCACTTTACCGCCGAATCGAAATGCCACGAACGGCGGGGCATCTGAAGCGTTTCCGCCCTCGCAACCGGCTTCGAACAGGATCGTTCTGGTGATTCCGAAGATATGATCCTGAACCGCAGTATGTGCCCGGCCGCAAGCCTGCCGGAAGAGACCCGGGATGGAGAAAATCTGTTGCACGCGATTCAATTTTCTTGAGCGTAGGGCACACGCGCTAACAACATGCGTCGGATCGTGCCATACCAAGGGCCCGCTATCCGCTTAATTGCCTTTTTGGCTAGCCACATGGCAGCCTGCTGCCGTCGAGCCCATGCGACTCCCGCAGACAAGGCACCCGTGGTTCGGGGATGCGTGGAATGGCGCACTGAATACCGTCCGAGAATCAGGCAGCCGTCTACCGAGGAAATTAGGCCGGTGGGTTCCGACGTGAACAGCACTTCGATTCCCGCTGCAGCCGCCGCGCGGGCAACTCGACGCGAATAATACCCGCCCGGAACGGAAGCGACCTTCACGGGCTCCCCGATGATGTCGCTCAATTCCGCGCGACTGTCGGCCCATTCACGGATGAGCGCATCCGAGTTTAGGTGTGACATCCGGTCCGGATGCGTTCGGGAATGAGTGCCAATGACATGACCGCACTGGTGGAGATCACGAATCTGATGCCGGTCCACAAAACCAGGGCGCCCAATCCAGTCCGTAGTAATGAAGAAATGGCCCGGCCAGCCGAAATCCGACAACTCCTGGGCTGCGCACGTGTGCGCTCCGAGAGTGCCATCATCAAATGTCAGCAAAACGCGATTCAGATTGCCTGCGGCAGCCGTCTCCCCGATACGACACACGGCGTTCGGGCCCGTGCTGAATCGGATCGCATCGAGGTGATTCCGCAGGTCCTGCCGTAGAAGGGTGTACAGAGTCGTGTGGCCGGCAGTATGCGGGACCGGCGTCGCCCCGTCTTCAATGACGTCGTGGAAACCGAAGACTATTGTGGACATGTACGGCTCCGGGAGAGGTGGAAGGAAGTGATTAAAACCAGGCCGCGGGCCACCGCCCAGCGAGTTGCGCTTCTCGCGCGACGATCGAGTGCGTACAGAGCCGCCGTGTAGACCGTCATCGTGAGGACACTTCTGGCGAGCACATCGACAATCGGCGAGCCCAACTCCAAGCGCGACCCGGCCAGCCATGCCGTCAAAGCGGCCAATAAGTACCGGGCCAAGGCCCCGAGCTTCAGTTTCAACGGGAGCACACGGCGCGCAGCGAACCCTAGCAAGAGAATGCAGAACGAATAACTGATGAGAGTCGCCACTGCCGAGCCCGGCAATCCCATGCAGGGCAACAGAAGACAGTTCAGCGCAATGTTTAGGAGAGTGGCCGCCACCAGTATGCCCGCCATCTGGAAGGTCCGTTTGTAAATCAGGAGCCCCGCCGCGACGAAGATGTATGTGGCGTAGATCAGGAGCGCCGCCAGGAGCAAGGGGATCAGGTTCGCGGCGCCGGCGTACTTTGAGGAGGCGAGCAGGACCACCAACGGGCGTGCGGCCGCGGTAGCGATGGCCAGCATTCCCGTCGCGGCGGCCAGGAATAGGTCAAGGCTCATCGTCAGGAACGCCGCGGTCTTCTCGGCTCCGTCGGAATTCCATAGACGCATGTAGATGGGTAAAATGGCCATGCCGAGCGGTGATACGAGCAAATCGTTGGTCTGCTGCGCCAACCCGTAGGCGACCGAATAAATACCGAGCGCATCCGCTCCCAGGAAATGTCGCACCAAGAACCGGTCGGCCGTCACGAGGATGGTAAACGCAAATTCGTACACGACCAAGGGCATGCCGAAAACCATGCCGCTCCGGAACAGGCTTAGATTGAAGCAAGCCGGAGTCACCAGTCCCCGGCTTAGCAGCCACAGCGTCAAACCTGTGACCAACATGGCTTCCGCCGCAATGACCCCGCTAAAGTACGTTTGCGCGGTGCGGCCCGCCCAAGGCAGCAGCCCGCAAATCACCGCGACAGTAGCCGCTCTGGTTCCCACGGTGGTGGCACTAAATGCTTTTGTGCGTTCTTCGATTCGCAGGAAACCCCACAAGATGGAACTCAGGGCACGCAACAGAATCAGCGCGGCAATGAAGTAGGCGAGCTTGGTCAGCGGCCCGGAGAGAAAGGGCCCCGCACCTAGCCTCACGGCAGCCAGAAAGAGAAGGATGGTTGCCGCGGAAGCGCCAAGGACTCCGAGGAACATGGTCGAATAGTATTTCCGCGCCGCCGCCGGCTCCGCTTCGAATTGCTGTTTATCGTAGAAGCGCAGAACGGCATTCTGGAGTCCAGCCTTGCAGCCTACAGTCAGCATCAGGATGACTCTCTGCGCCAGATCAATCAGCCCGAATTCGGCGATTGAGAAGACCCTCGTGAAAATCGGGAAGGAGATCAACCCAATTAGGAGATTTCCAGCCAGGGCGGCCAGGTATTGTGAAGAGTGCAGAGCGAGCTTCTTGAGTTCGCCGGCGGTAGCCTTAGCGGCTTCCGGGGTCTCGACTTGTTCTTCGACATTCATTTGTAGAAAGCCGCTAGCGCATGCTTAGGCGCGGCACAAAGCGCCGATTCGTAGCATGCGCACGTGCTGCGCGCGATATCCGTCCACAGCGGAAGCCGGCCATCGCGCAGGCGCGACCCCAGTTGGCGCCGCAAAACAGGGTCGCCAATCAGGCGCAGGAGGGCGGCCGTGAATTGTGTCACGTCGCCGTACGATACAAGCAGCGCATTATCGCCGTGCCGCAGTATCTGCTCAAATGCCGGCAACGCAGTGGCAACTACGGCCTTGCCGCGCGCAATCCCGGTCATCAGCGCTCCACTGGTGGTGATGTTGCGGTAAGGGTACACCAGGATGTCGGCCGCTTCATAAAAATCGGCCAGTTCGTCAACCGGAACAAACCGCAGTTCCAGCCGGGTACGCTCCTCAATGCCGAGGTCGTTGGCTTCTTTCTTAATTGCCTCTGCCAGCGAGGGTTCGGCGGCACCGACGATGGCGAGCCGGGCTGTTCCGTTCCGTTCACAGACCTGCCGCCATGTTTTCATGAGGAAGGAAAGACCTTTGTAGGGCCGCACAATACCTTGCCAGAGGACCAGACATTCATCGGGTGCGACGCATAAACGCCGGCGCGCCTGGTCGCGCGCGCTGCACGTATCTTCAAGTAACGGCCCATGAGGAACAATGAAAACTCGCTCCGCGGGAACTTGAAACTGAGCGGCCAGGCGGGACGCTGCGTCGCCATCATGACAGATCAATCTGTCTGCCAGGTGATAAATGCGCCGATATGTTGCCGCATGTCGCTCGCCACTATCCTGTGGCACTAAATTGTGAACGGTGTAGACAATCGGAATCCGGAGTGTCCTCACGATTCGTAGCCACCATTCCTCCAGGGGCACCCCATACGCTAGTAGAGGGAGGAATTGGACGTGGAGGATTTCCGGCCGGGACAACGCAAGACGGAACAGTAGCGCGGCCATGTTGACGACGTATTCCCCGAGTTTCAGTAGCCGGCGCGCTGCGGCAGGCGCCCCCTGCAGCCGGTACGTAAGGTTGAGAGGGCCGGGGTCATTATGGACCCGCAGGCGTCGAAAGCACTCCGGATCATGCTGATAGGTGATGGAAGCCAGCGTCACCTGCACTCTGTTTGCCGCCTGCAGGCTTGCGCACAGGCGGCCCGTGTAATACGGCACGATCGAAAACAGGTCCAGCATGAACACCCGGATCGAGTTCGGCATGGGCGCGTGCGAAGGGCGATTCATCAGGCGGTCGCGCCTACGTACACTGGGCGCACGGCTGCATCACGAGCGGACGGTTCAACGCTTACGGAAACCAGATCGGTCATTGGCTGATACTCCGGCACCAGAGTACGAAGTTGAGCTAGAACTGCCTCGGAATCTCTGCGCCACAGCAAGTGCTCCAGCTCAGTGATCCAGGGGACCAGTTGCTGAAAGGTCACTTGCCGGCCTTGAAAGATGCGAATTCTCTCGTGGCTGGTCGGCAGCAGGTTCTCTGCTTTGAGCGAGAGTTCTTCAAACAGCTTCTCGCCGGGGCGGACACCCATAAAACGAATCTCGATGTCTTCATTTGGGACGAGACCTCTCAGGCGGATCATCTTTCGGGCAAGGTCGACGATCTTAACGGGCCGGCCCATGTCTAACATGAAAACCTCGGAACCGTTTCCCATCGCAGAAGCCTGCAGCACCAGATGTACGGCCTCCTGGACGGTCATAAAGTATCGCCGCATGTCCGGGTGGGTCACCGTAACGGGGCCGCCGGCGGCAATCTGCTTTTGGAAGATGGGTACCACGCTCCCGTTACTCACCAGAACGTTTCCGAAGCGCACGGAGACAAACTTCGTGGCCGCACCGCGACCGACCGGCGGTCGGGAAGCCGAGACAAGGAGTTCCGCGACGCGCTTGGTCAGGCCCATGATGCTGCTGGGATTGACGGCCTTATCGGTTGAGATCATTAGGAAATTGGAAACATTCGAGCGCCAGGCCGTCTGCGCCAAATTCCAAGTGCCGATCACGTTGTTGCGCACCGCCTCGCACACGTGGCGTTCCATCACCGGCACATGCTTGTACGCGGCCGCGTGAAAAATCGAGGCAACTCCGTGCTGGACGATAATTTCTTCCATACGGCGGGCGTCGCGAATGTCGCCGATCTCCGGGGAGAGTCGAAGGTCGGGATGCCGGCCGCGGAGTTCCGCTTCCAGCGCGAACAGCGCGCTCTCCGCATTGTCCAAAGCGATCAGCTCCGTGGGACCCAAGTGCGCCAGTTGGTCGCACAACTCAGAGCCGATCGAGCCCGCGGCTCCGGTTACCAGCACGGCTCTGCCGCTGATCGCACGGCGCACTTTTGCGAGATCGAGGCTTACCGGCGCCCGGCCTAGCAGATCGGTAACCGAGATTTCGGTTCCCTTGGCGACGTGCAGCTTGCCGCTGATCAATTCGCCGAGCCCGGGGACGATCCGGCAGGGCACCCCAGCAGAGCGCCCCTTCTCGGCTGCCGCACGCATCTGGCGCCCTGAGGCCGATGGCATCGATACCACGATTTCGCGGATCGGGACCGGGCGCTGCCTGTATGTCGCAACGATCTTCGGCGCATCCTCGCCGGCCCCCAGGACCGGAACTCCCAGCAATTCGGCACCCTGTTTTCGGCTGTCGTCATCGAGAAAACCGATCACTCTGTATCCCAACTTGGGGTTATTGCGAATCTCGCGCGCCAACTCCAGTCCGGCCACTCCCGCGCCATAAACCAGCAGCCCTTTCTCCGCTGGAAGGCGTTCGACGCCTAGTTCATGGAACAGGCGGACGCCGAACCGGATACCGCCGCTGATCAGGATGCAGATCAGCAGGTCCAGGCAGCAGACCGAGCGCGGAAAACCTGAGCCAATGATCGCGTAAATGGCAGCCGTCGCCAGCACAGACCCCACAACATTCACCTTGATGAGACTCACGAGATCCGCAAAGCTGGCGTAGCGAGCCCAGCGGTCCAGTTGGAGGCGGAGGATGCAAAACGCAGGAGCCTTGATCAGTACCACAAGGAAGAGACCCGCGTACAAGAGGTGTCGCTCAGGTTCCGGAACCGAGAACTCAAAGCGAAGCAGGCCGGCTATGCAGAACGAAACCGCAACGACGGCGAAACAGCACGCCCAGGAGAGCGCTTGACGATTCCATAGTTTGAGTTCGGACGACATAATTCAACCCCTTTAGACGCACACGAACGCTCGTTTCGCGCGGTTTTGGCGCGCCGTTTCTTTCGCGGTCTCAGCCACGTATTCCACCTGGCTCTCAGTCATGGCCGGATAAAGCGGCAGCGAAACCAACCGCCTATAGAGGGCCAGCGCAGCGGGACACTGGTTTTCCGGCCGTTCGGCAAGCCCGGCAAAGAACGGGTGAAGGGGAATCGGGATGAAATGCACGCTGGTGCCGATGCCCGCTGCGCGCAACCTCGCGATGAACTCATCGCGGCCAATCGACAACTTGTCCAAGTTCAGTCGGAGCGGATATAAGTGCCACGCGTGACGACAATCGGCCTTGCTGGGCGGTAGTTCGAATTCTTCCGTATCCCCAAGGACTTCGTTGTAGAGTTGGGCATAATGGGAGCGCACCTCCAAAAAATGCTCCAGCTTCCGGAGCTGGTGGATGCCGATCGCCGACTGGATATCGCTCAGGTTGTATTTGAAACCGGACGCCAGAACTTGGTAATACCAGTTACCCTCGTCTGAATACCGATTCCAGGCGTCGCGGCTGATACCATGCAGACACAGAACCCGCATCGATTCCGCAAGGGAGTCATCGAAGGTTGTGACCATGCCGCCTTCGCCTGTAGTCATATTCTTCGTGGCGTAAAAGCTAAAGACGGCGGCTTCACTGATGCCGCCGGTCTCCGGGTTGCCGGCTCCAACGGGCCATCCTCGATAGCGCGCTCCGACGGCATGCGCACAATCTTCAATGACATACAATCCATGACGGCCGGCAAGCGACCAGAGGCTGTTCATCTCACAGGGTAGCCCGGCCATGTGAACCGGAATGATCGCCCGCGTACGCGGGCTCAAGCGCTCCTCGACGGACGCTGGATCCAGATTGCCATCCTTACCGACATCCGCCAATACGGGTGTAGCACCGGTATGCAGGATGGTGTTCACAGTGGCGCAGAACGTGAGCGGGCTAGTAATGACTTCCGCCCCCGCACCGATGTGGAGCGCTGCCTGCGCCAAGTGAAGGCCTGCCGTGCACGAGTTCACTGCGAGGGCATGCGGCACTCCCATGCGCCCTCGAAATTCGCGTTCGAATTCCGCCGTGCGAGGCCCGGTTGTGAGCCACCCCGAGCGCAAGGTTGCCACGACTTCTTCAATTTCTTCCTCTCCAATACTCGGGCGATGAAAGGGAACCCTTTGTGTCGTTTCCATGAAAACTTCTCCAGATTGAAAGACCCCGTCTCATGCGGAGCGGCCGGAGAAGCAAGCCGGCCGTAGCTAGAACGATTCGGGTATCGCTCCAAAAATTCCGTATTCGCAAATAGTCCAGATCCCTACGGATCTTGCCCTCCATGAGGTGATAGACGTAATATTCCTCCGCGCGGCTGCCCTCGGGGATCTGCTCCTCCTCCGCGCTTTCCTGCACCTGCACACAGCCCGTGATGCCCGGCTTGGCACCCAATACGGCGTGTTGAGCGGAAGTATAGGCGGCCACAATTTCCGGCGCTTCAGGCCGCGGACCCACCAATGTCATATGGCCGAGCAGGACATTAATGAACTGTGGCAACTCATCGAGCTTGGTCCGTCGGAGCACGCGGCCTAACCTGGTGATCCGCGGGTCATGACGATTTGTAATGGCGGCGCCCAGCTGCGCCGCACCCTCGACCATTGTCCGGAACTTCCACATCCGGAACTGCCTTCCATTTGCTCCGACACGCCGAGCGAGGTAAATCGGATTACCCCGCGAATCGATCCGGATCGCTAACGCGATCGCTAGCAACAGCGGCGCAAGCAGGATGAGGACCGACGCGGCCACAGCGATATCGATAAGTCGTCGCATGGAAGCTATCGTGTAATCCGGGTCAGCAGTGATTCGGACCGGTTTTTCCCGATTGACCCTCTACGAAAAGAAACAAGGTTGAAGAGAAACCCGAGACCGTAGGCGAAGTGGTATGTGGCAAACACGAGGGGTAGGTGCGGCAGAATTCGCCAGTCGTGTGTTCTTGCGATCGCAACAGATGCGATCACGATGGCGCCCACGTAAGTTGACGCTGCGGCCAGCCATAACGTAGCGACCGTCCCAAACCAGTCTGCAAGCCATCCGGCAGACGCCGCCATGGCGAGGATCAGCATCACGTTTCCGAGCACAAAGACAACCGGAACAACGTGCCGCCATGAAGCCGGAAGGCGATGCTTCCGAATCACCGCTACCTTCCAGAACCCATACTGGAAGTACTGTCCGCACAACCCGGACAAGCTCGCACGCGGCGAGTACCAAGACACAATTTCCGGATTCTGCCAGATTCTGCCTCCACTTCGCACCAGCCGTAGGTTGAGTTCGTCATCTTGATTGCGGATCAATGTTTCGTCAAATAGCCCGAGGCGGAACAACGTGTCCTTGCGCCAGCAGCCGTAGGGGACGGTATCTACCCAGCCCTCGTAATTCAGATCGTGGAATCGAGCGCCACCAGTCGAGAAGGGTGAGTGATAGGCTGCTGCGATCGCACTAGCGCGGATTCCCCGTGCGTCCGTTCGCGCGGGTCCGCCTACGTTATCGGCGCCGGTACGCAGCAGAGTCTCCACGCACCGGCGACAATAATCGGTCGCATACCGGGTATGGGCATCCATGCGCAGGATCACGTCCCCCCGGGCGGCGCGAATCGCGGCGTTCAACCCCGTTGAGACGATGCGGCCGGGATTGGCGATTACCCGTAACTCGGGATGCCCGGCCGCGCACTCTTCCAATACCGCCCGGGTGCCATCTTCGCTCATTCCATCAGCAATAATGGCTTCCCACTCTAGTCCCCTCAGATCCTGGGCCAGCAACGATTCCAGGAATGGGCCGATGTGGGCAGCTTCGTTGCGGCAGGCCGCTACAATCGAAATCATTACTGTTCCGGAGTCAGTCATCGGCGGACTAGCCGCTGCTCGTGCTTATGTCGGTGGGAAACGGCCTGCTCGTAAAGGTCAAGATACGCCGCCGCCGTCGTATCCGCCGAGAAGTGACGCGCTACATGGGCTCGGCCTTGCAACGCTAAGGCTTGTGCGAGGCCCGGATCAGCAAGAAGGCGGAGGATGCACGAGGCAAGCCCCTCTACATCGCCTGGCTCGACCAGCAGGCCGGTTATTCCTGGAGTAACTATTTTAAGCACCGAGCCGACTTCCGTTGCGACAACGGGACGAGATGCCGCTAAGGCTTCCAGCACGCACATCGGCGTCGCCTCGGTAAACGAGGGGAGGGCCAGCAAGTCTAGGGAGGCATAAATATCCGGCATATCCCCCCGCACCCCTGTGAAGACGACGTTACCGGCGATACCGAGGCGGCAGGCAAGGGCCTCCCATTCTCTCCGGGACGGTCCTTCTCCGACGAATAGGAATGCGGTCTGGGGTCGTAGCTTTAGGATTCGTTTGGCGGAGTGCAGGAGAATCTCGCCTCCCTTCTCCGGAACCATACGCCCCACGAATCCAACCAACCGGTCACAACCGTTCGGCATCAGGGCGCGCAAAGTCGGAGTACCGCGCCCGAATCGCGTCATATCGACGCCATTCGGCAGGACTTCGGCGGCAGGAATTCCCGCACGCTCCAGAGTGGCGGCAACTGGCTCCGACGCCGCAGCCACCTTGTCAAATCTTCTCAAGATCAGCCTGTCGAACACTGCGTAAGCGCGCATGGCCAAGCGAGGGTTAGGCCAGTTGTGACAGGTCGCGACGAGTGCAGTTCGTCGGGGCCACGCGGCGGCGCAGCCGAATACGTCGGCCTTGTACCCATGCGTGTGCAGTACGTCGGCATCATATTGCTCCAAGAGTTTTCGTATCCGGCGAACCGTCCGTGTGTCCCAACGCCCTTTACACGGCACAGCCTCAACTGTCATTCCCTGCTGCAAGGCGCGACTAGCTGTCTCGACACCGGGAAACCGGGCGTCGGCGAAGACCCCTACCACACAGCGGCAGCCGAGCCTCGATAGAGCGTCCGCCAACGTAACCAGCATCGCCTCCGCCCCGTAATATCCTTCACTACTGATCAACTGGAGGATGGTCATGCTCTACACAGCGGGCGCAAACTTCGGTTGTTCTGACGCGCCTATTCCTGACACCAACTCGCCATGCTCTCGGCTCGACTCGATCACTATGGCACGAGCCACTAATCCCGCCACGACCCAAAGATACCCGTTGACCTGGAAATACGTCCAACGATCTCCGAAAAGATTCGAGGCCGCGGTGCAGACAATCCAAACAGCAAGCCCCAATCCCAATCCGGAGAATAGAGGCTCCTGCGCCTGTCGAAACAAGCGGTAACCTACCCGATATGTCTTGGTGAGCAGCCAAAGAAATAGCAGCAGCCCTATCAGGCCCGTTTCCACCAAGGCCTTTAGATAAATGTTATGCGTGTCTTCATAATTGCCCACGCGATTCATGTAGGCATAGGTGTGAAAACCCGTGCCCAGAAGCGGATTGGCCTGAAACAGATCGATGGCGTCCGTCCACACGTCCAGACGGATTGCCGCAGAATTGTCGAGCGCTTGCTGCTGTGGATCATATGTCATCAGGACGCGCTCGCGGACGGCGTTGGGCACCACGGACACCCAGGTCGTCAGAAAAACAGCCAGTAAGAGAAGCAGTTTGCGCTGTTTGATCACTCCGATGAAGACCCATCCGGCGAGGAGCGCCACGTAAGCCCCGCGCGAGAAACTGTACACTACACAGTTCGCCGTGAACAGGGCCAAGCCCAGCAGGGCGAGCCGCAACCACCGGCTCGGTTGCGCGCCGGCGAGCACCACCAAGAACCAGGTGTATTGAGCATTGAAGGCTCCTATCCCCTGGACTCCGGCGTAGCCCATGGCTCCGTTTTCCTGCAGATCTCGGGAGAACGTGGAATAGTCGCGATCCTTAATGGCGTCCCAAAAACTCTTATCCATTACAAAGGTGGCCAGACACATCAACAACAGAATGATTCGCATCTCCCGGGCGTCCTTCACTGTGGCGGCAACTAGAAAAAACAATAGCGGCATGGTCATGTAATCCCACCACTCCTTCAGCCTGGCCTGGAGAAAAGTGAGATCCAGAAAGAGAGATCCGAAGAGGTAAATCACGTAGACGCTGAGCACGACGCTCCATGGCGTCCGCGGTAGGATGCGTTGACGGCGTCGCAAGAGCCCCAGTGCTACCGCAAGCAGGATCAGGCTGATGACTGTCGCCCCCAGCGGATACTCAATCATCCGGTACCGGGTTGTTTGCAGAGGAATCAACGGCACCAGGTAGTAAATGCCTGCGATGGGCCGCCAGAAGATGCTCAACAGAAGGGCGGCAATGCCAGATAAGTACAGTGCCAAGCCCAGGTATTGTTCCAGGCCAAAGTGTAGGATCAATTCGAACCGCCGCTGGCGCGCATCGCACGCCAACTTTTCCAGAAAACGGTGTACTCAAACAAGGAGGGCGAGAACCGCCCGAGCGGAGTCACAACATCGGTTTCGTCGAGAATCATCCGTGGAACGGCCAGCGGATCGGATGCCTCGGTCCAGACGCCGCGACTGGTTGTGAAGGCGAGTGAAAAACCGGCTTCGGCCAGAAGCCTGCGAGTGTTCTCCGAGTGGTTGCCGTTAGGATAGGCGAAAACCCGGCACGGTTTTTGCAAGACCTCTTCCAGAGTAGCTTTGGCTTCAGCGATCTCGCGCCGCGCCTGTCCGGTGGATAGGTTTGTGAGAACCTGGTGTGTTTGCGTGTGCGCACCGAATCGTACGCCGAGGGCATCCATTTCCCGGATCTCCTTCCAGGACAGGGTACTGTCACCGCTATGCTCGTCCTGGCCGCACCTGTCTGCCCCAGCCAACGTCGCCGTGACGTCCTCACGGACCGCCACGGAGCATTTCTTGAGGTGCTCGATAAATTCTTCGACCTCCGCCTCCGAGGCTGTCGGCCGCGCGACCTTCATACCCGCGGCGATGCGCTCCGGCCAAAATGGCTTAATTTTGCCAAGCAATCCCGGGCACAGAAAAATCGTCATCGGAGCTTTGTATGCGCGGGTAATAGGCAAGGCGGTCGAATAATTGTCGGACCAGCCATCATCGAATGTAAATGCGCAGCGCAATCGACGCGACTCCGAATCCGGGCGTGACTCCAGAATGTCAACGGTCTCAAGCCGGCGAGCGGTATACGCCGCAAGCTTATCGAAAGTCTTGCGACGCAAAAGCATTCCCGTAAGGCTGTCGGTCCGGCCGTACTCTGCATCGTCGAGCACCCGGTGCAACCCCAGCACGATGATCGCGCGGCTTTTCTTCAGGCGTTGCTCAACGAACCGCAACGCGCCGCTCGCCCGTAAGCTGCAAGCCCACGACCAGCGTAGCCAGTGACGCAACCCTGTCATACACTTAAGCGCGCTCTCTGTTCTTGGCTTCTTGCCGGTAATAGTAATAGCCATGGTGCGCCGGCCGTTTCCAGAGAAACCATTCGGGAGCGGCATTGATGATCACTCCGGTGAGCTTGGGCTTCAGCTTTTCAATCGCTCTCAGGCTGAGGGTGCGGTCGGTGTGATCGGGGCGAAGAACCAGGATCGCGCTGTTGCATACCGCTGCAATCAGATCGTAGTCCGCCACAACTTCCACGGGCGGGCAGTCCACAATCGTATGTGCGAAACGCTGCCTGACAAGCTCGGCGAGGTCGCGCCACGGCTCGGAATCCAGCAATTCGGCTGGATTGCCGCGGGGTTCGCCCGCCGGCAAGACATGCAGGCCGGGTAGTGTGTCCACCGCAAAAATCGCCTCGTCCAGTCGGCAGTTCCCGCGCAATATATCGGCTAACCCCGGCTCGTTCGGAATCTGCAACATCCTGTGGATGCCGGCGCGCCGCAGATCTGCGTCGATCAGAAGGGTCGGGTCTTCACTTCGTAGCGCCAGTGCGGCCGCCAGGTTCACCGCCGTGAGAGTCTTCCCGTCACCGACACTCGGACTGGTAATCACCAACTGAAAGGGCTTCCGCTGAAGTTGCAAGATCCGCGTGCGAAGGATCCGATACTGCTCCGATGCGTAGGCGAGTCCCTCATCCGACGCCAGCAACGGCGACACGCGATGGAGCGGGACCGGCCGCAATCTGGGCCGTAGGTCGGGCGGCCGGGACGGTACAATCACTGGTCGGTCGCTCGAATCCGATGGGCGCCGTTCTTCGGAGCCGCACAAAGAGGGAATCTCGCCCTCCGCGTCCGCGGTGCCCGCTCCGTTCGATGGAATTGTATCGCGCTCGTTCAGCGCCAACAACGTCATGTGCGGCTCGCCACGACCGATCAGCGTTTGCAAGATCTTACTCATTGGCTTCACTCCCGTGACGCCTCTCTTAGGGCCTTACGCTCAGGAAATGGACCAGACGGCGCTTGCCGGCGCGGGCCGCGCCCCCGATTCGTACCCTCAGGTTCGGCCTCCGGAATACGGCCCAAACCAGATCGCGCGAGTTCGTCGATAGCATCCGCTTGTAGCTGGCTTCTCCGGAGAGGAAATCGAAGTCGTCGTAACCGGTATCGATGTAGTGCTGTACGGCATGAGCCAGCGTCACGATTCCGGGGCTCAGCCGTGCGTGCAGAGTGTAGTCAAACCCGCACTGATAAAAGTAAACCTTCCCCGCCCACACGAAGTTGTAGAGAATCCCGATGGTGCGTCCACCCGCTTCCAGGCGCAGCAATTCAACTGAGCCCTCCGGAAAACATCGCTGAATCAGTTGCGTGTGGAACGTCTTGAAGACCGCCGATTCGAAAACGCTGTGGTGCCTGCGTAGCGACAACCGGAGGCAGTTGAGCCGCGCCAGTTCGTCAAACATTTGAACCGCGGTTTCAATGTTTTGGGCAGCTTCCAATCGCAGGGCGCCGACGGCTCTCGAATAGGCCCGGATACTCTGCCGGACCATTTTGCGCCGATGGCTGCTCAACATCGCGTCGTAGCTTCGTCCGGAACACCGGAGAGCCGACAAGTCCACGTAATAGCTGGGTTGCTGGTCCTCTTCCATCTGGAATCGCGCGAAGGCTCGCTTGAGCGCCTCGTACCCCACACTCGGCACGAATCCGTCCAGGGCGAACTCGTCCCACTCTCGCTCCGCGAGGTATTCGGCGAGGCTGTCGGCGACAGGTTGTTCCCAACCCGGAAGACACAGCAGATTGTTGAATTCGATATAGGTGCTGTCTTTCGGATTCTCACCTGCTGTGTTCAGCGAAATCCGGTTCAGTGGAATCAACCCGCAATTGCGCTTCGTCTGCACCAGCAGGCAAACCCCCACTGGTTGCTCCTGTTTCGCAAACAGTACAACCGAGACACTCAGGCGGGAACCGAAAACGCGAATCCACGTCTCAACCCAGTCCCGGCTCAGAAAGAAGGAGTTCGATGCTGTGCTCCGGGCCAGGCTCGCCCATTTCTCCGCCACCCGGTCAAATTGCCCTCCGGGATATACGGTCACACGCAACACGTTCCCAGACGCGGCCTCCCGCCAGGTCACATTTTGAGATGAAGCAGTATTCATCAGATCTCTTACCTCACCCCGCACGCAGGGCCGCCGTGGCGCCCGCTGTTGTCGCGCTGTCTGCTAAACGGACCAGCAGTCCTTCGTACAAGACCGTGAGCCGGTGGATCATCGATTGCATACTGAACTCGTTCTCGACAATCCGCCGGCCTGCCTGCCCCATTCTCTGGGCTCCCGCTGGATCCCGGAGAAGACTGAGTATGCGCTCGGCCGCGGCTTGTGGATCGCCCACCGGAGTCAAATACCCGGTCCGCCCGTTCTCGATCAGCTCTCCGTTTCCCCCGGTCTCGCTCGCCACGCACGGCAATCCGCAAGCCATCGCTTCCAGAATCGCGTTTGACAACCCTTCGCTATGAGACGGCATGTATATCAGGGCGCAGCTCTTCAAAATCGAGAGGACTTCCGAACTCGGTCCTGCGAAGATCACACTGCGGCTGACGTCCAGGGCCCGCGCCAGTTCCATTACTCGCTGCATGTAGTTCGTATCCTGAACCAGCCCCACCACCAGAAACCGGGCTGACGGAACTTCCCGGCACACGATGGCGGCGGCGCGTACAAGAACGTCTATGCCTTTAACCGGCCGGATGTTCGCCACGCAGACGATGACTGGCGCCCCATCCTCCACCTTCGAGGCGAGCAACCGGCTGCCCCGGGTTGCCGCATCGATCTCATCCAGAACGACACCATTGTGAACCGTCACTACTTTGTTCGGATCGAGACGGTCTTCCTGAATGTGCCGCTGGCGGACGCTTTCGGCGACCGCATGCACCTGGTCGAACAGCCACCGTCCGGCCACTCGGTAAGCGAGCCTCTGCGCTCCCGACCGCTGAAACCCCATGTCGCGCCGGCTCGAGATGATGATCGGACATCCGCTCGCTCGGGCGACGGCGCCTCCAAACAGATCGGAGGCCGGGAAAAACGTGTGCACGATCCGAATCTGTTGTGATCGGATCAGGCGCGACAGCCGCTGCCCTATGCGAATGGCCTGCCAGTCATACGTCCGTCGTATCGGTAACAGGTACACCGGGCAGGGATACTGGCTGGCGACCACCCGCTCGGCGTGTGTCGCGAGCGTGGCGATTGAACACCGGTACCGGTCCGCCGGCAGATGGCGCACCATCTTCCAGAGAACCCCTTCGGCGCCGCCTCCCCTCGAGTACAGAACGTCGATCAGGAAAAGGATCGGAATCTGTTCCATTCCTCCCTCACCGCCCGTGTTCCAGCCCGGGCGTCCACGTAAAGGAGATGCGGACTCCGCGACGATTCAGCCCGAGAACCTCCGCGCCGGTATCGCTCAGGTAGACCGTCGAAAACGCAACTTGGAAATTTCTCGCCAGCCGGCGCACGGCGTTCCCCTGCCAAATCCAAGCCTGCACCGTGCCCACAGCGCTGCCGCGAAGCCGCTCATAGCCTACGCTGCTGCTGATCGTCCACGAGCTGGCCTGAGGCGCCCAACTCCACACGCCCTCTACTCCATGGGTTGTCTCCGCTCCCAGCCCGTGCAGCGAAGCCACGCCGCGACTCCCCGTCACGGCCAGGGTGTGAAACCCCTTCATCGTTCCGAACGTGCCAGTCACCGCATACGAATTCCTCGCGGAACCGCCGAGGCCTGCCTCGGACATGCGCACGTACGCGCCCTGCAACGATCCAAACGATCTGCGCCCGATCCGCCGCTCGACGCCCAGGCCAGCGGTTTCCCAATCCGCCCGATAGAGCCGAGTGTAAGAGCGCGCATAGCCGGCCGCGGCGGTGATTCGTGTCCGAGGTCTCAGTTGATACGACGCTCCCACCTCCGACGTCGCGATTGTCACGTTGGGATAGGGCACCAGGACCTGCTGCGCGCCCCCGTAACTGTGTATCTCGCGGGCGGCGCCCACCCGCGCGAACGTTGTGAGCCGCGGCGCGATCGTGTGCGTGATCCCCGCAGTCGCTGCGCCGGCTCGCCGCCGCGCCCCGGCGAGCGCGAGTTCAACCGGCGAACTGAGCAGCTGTTCCGGGCTCGCCGTTCCCAGGCCCGTGGCCACGTCGGTAATCGAAGTGCTCCCTTGCACAACGTGGTAGGCATACCGCGGATCGAATAAGGCGTCCGAAGTGACCCCCGACTCGCCGGATGCGCTCAACGTAAATACCGTGTGCCGGGCCGGGTCCGTCCCGAAGCTCAGAGTTACATTGTGATCGACTCCGTTCAACGCCGAATACTTTTGGTTGTAACTGTAGCCCGCGTGATAAGTCACCGCGAGCCGGGTGCGCTGGCCCCAGTACGCCGCCACGTCCGCGCCTGCTCCCGTCGTCAACAGCCACAACGGCGCGGGGTTCGGTCCCGATCCGGCCGGCACCATTTGCAGCCAGTCGCCCCCTGCGTAAGTCGAAATTCCGTTCAGCCGGATTCCTTCAGGTAAGGCCCGGGCCGCCGGAACATGGTCCGGTTGTTGACCCTGTGCCGGTGTCACCAGCCCGACCAGCAGCACTAGCATTCCGCAGCCCCGCGCAGAGGCCGCCCGCCACGATCCCCAGTCTCGGCTCCATTCTCGATTCTTACCGTGGTACGACAATCGTGTCTCCTGGATATAGTCGGATATTTTGTTCGACATTCTGCCCACGCACCACCTCGTCGTAATGGAACGGCAGTCTCACCTGCCGTCCGCTGGACATGCGCAGGATATAAATTCGATTTCGTTTCGCGTAGTCGGTAACTCCTCCGGCTTCAGCCAAAGCCTGCAGCACTGTAATGGGCCCCGCCATCCGCACCGGGCCCTCTCGCCGTACTTCACCGATCACGTATACCTTCTGGCTAGTGACCTCTCGGACCGTGACCGTCACGCGGGCATCCCGAATGACTCTGCCGAACTTCTCCGCCAGGATCCCCTCGAGTTCGCCCGGCGTCAGACCGGCCGCGTCCATCTCCCCGATCATGACCAGCGAGATCTTTCCATCCGGCCTCACGGTCACCGAGGCGACCGAGGCGTCAGGCTCCTTCCAGACGTCGACCTGCAGGATGTCGCCGGCGCCGATGCGGTACACCGGGTAGGTCTCCCCGCTTTTCGGCGCCGGATTCTCGCGCCTGTCCTGGACTGCCCCAAACGCCCCGGCCGCGCTGAAAAGCGCGCACAGCAACAGTTTCAGCAATCGTGAGCGATCCATAATGTTCGCCTTCCTTTTGGTCTTACAATCGCTCCAGTTGCATTCGCGGAATCCGGCCGATCACCCGCGTGTCCGCGGGCAGTTCCCACTCGCCGAGGAACCGGTTCTTGCGGAGCTCTAGCAGGAACGCCAGGCCGGTGGCGAGTGCCAGCGACGCCAGCGAGCCTCCCGCCGTGAGCAGCGCTCGTCGCGGCCGGCTCGGTTTTTGCGGCACTCGCGCGGGGTCCAGCATCACGAACTTCTGCGATTTGTGCCAGCGCTCCATATCCGTCGCCACGTCGGCCGCCAGTTTCTTGTTTAACAACGACTGATAATTCGTTCTGCTGGTCTCGTAATCTCGCGTGATCACTGCCAGTTGCTGTTCGCGGACCGGCAAGTTAGCGATCCGGACCTGAATATCGGCGACGTCCTGCAGGACTCGTCGGCGTCGCTCTTCCAGTCCCCGGATATCCCGGTTCACGATGCTCACTTGCGAGCGAAGTTCCTGAATTCGATTGAGCTCGGGTTGGAATTCTTCCGCGGTGGTGTTGGCTGCTGGTGCAGTTGCCGCCCCCGGCTCCTCGGCCGCGGGAGGCGCTTGCGCCGTGCGCGCGATCGAGGCCGATTCTATTTCCGCCTGCGATAGCCGCTCCACTTCATGCAGCATCCGCCGAACTTCGGGATGCGCGTCCTGGTACCGCGTGCGTAGTCTGGCTAGCTCGTCTTGCGCTTGCCCCAGCGCCGTCGGCGGTTGAGTGGAGGGAACCGCCACGCGCGGCGCCACAGCTCGCAGGTCCGCCTGCCTCCTCTCCTCCACTTCCCGTCGCGCCGCCATTTCCTTCCGCTGGCGCAGATTGGACTCTGCATACTCCAGCGAACTCTCCAGCACCAGCTTGTTCTGTTGCGCCCTGCCCAAGCTCTCCTGAATACCCAACAGTTCGGTGCGGCCCTGCCCCACGGCGGCCAGAAGCGCCGCTTCCTGCTCCGGAAGCTCACCGTTGTGTGAGAGCTTGAATTCCTTGAGCTTGGTCTCCTGCTCTCGCAGCCGGCTTTCGGCCCCGCGTAGTTGCGAGTCGAGGAATTCGGAGGTCGCCACCGCTTCGGCCGTCCGCGCCCTCAGGTTCTCATTAATGAAGAACAGCCCGATCCGGTTGGCGATCTCCGCCGCCACTTCCGGCTTTCGCGCCGCGTACTCCACTTGAAACGCCCCAGGCCCCCGGGTGCTCCACCCGCGAGAAAGGCTGATATTGATATCGTGACGCATCAATTCGACCACTTCGTCCTTCGTGAGCCGGCTTTTCTCTTTACCGTACAAGCCGAACTCCTGAATCAGCGTCCACAACCGGTCCCGGCTCAGCACTTGCTGCTTGAGTGTGTCCAGTTGTGCTTCAAGCGCCGTCTGCACTGTAGCGGCCACAAAGTTTTCCGGTATCTTTTGGGACTCCACCAGAATCACCGCGTTGGCGGTATAGATCGGCGCCAGCCTGGAGATTACCCCCACTGTCACAGCGCTCCCCAGCAGCCACGCCGAGGCAATGAACCATCTCTTCTTCCAGAGTGCCCGTGTGACCGAGAGGGGAGAAAAACGGGGGCTCTGGCTCATGGATAGAAACATTCCGTTCATCTCAGCGCGCATTCCTGCAGTTCCTTGTTCGGTTGTCCTTCTCGTGGCCTCAACGTGAGTAGACGATGGCTGCGGATCTCTGCGGCTACCAGGTCGCGGTCACAGCGAGTCGTCCGGGCGAAAAGCTCGAGTTTCAATACCTCCCCATGTGGGCCAACTACAGGCCAGTCGATCAGAATCTCGATGCCGGCTCTGATCGGTAACGGTTCCGCCGCTGCGAACAACACTCCCTTGCTGCTTATGTCGATCGTCTCCCCTAGAATGCGGCCCTGCCTCCGCCGCAGAATCTTGCACGACAGGGGCAGCCGCAGCGGGTATCTCTGGCGCGATCGACGCTCTTCTCTGGTTCCGTTCACCATACCCATTACCCTTCGGGGCTCTTTCGGCCGGTACACCTGCATAACTAGTCCACCATTCGCGAGCTTTGCCACGCAGTTGGAAGCACCGATGTCCGCTCGATCTCAACCGCAACTGCCCGCTTGAGCAGGGTTACCGATATGACCAACCGGTGACCGTTCTTGATTGCCAACAGAATCCCCTCCACACCCCGAAGCGGCCCTTCCTGCACACATACTGTCTGTCCCACTTCCACATAAGGCCACGGTTCCGCCGGCAAGGGTGAATTGACAAGTCGTTGGATCGCCTGAATCTCCGTTTCGGCTACGGGAATCGGAGTGCGCCCAAGGCCGACCACGTGAAGCACCCCTGGAGTCGTCAGAATCGGCAAACGGGCCGTCGCATCGAACTGACAAAATAGATATCCGGGGAAAACAGGCAATTCGACGTCACGGAGTCGGCCGGGCCGTTGGCGTTTGCACTTATACAGCGGCAGCAGGCTTTCGTAACCCTTGTGTGTGAGCATCATTGCGGCCATCTTTTCGTGACGCGGCTTGGTCCGGAGCGCATACCAGTTGCTACTTTCGCGGCGTCGGTCCGAGGTTTCCATTGATTCGGCTAGGTTCTGCATATCGGGTTGAGTTCTCTCCCTCGTATGCCCGCAGTCTCGATTTCAGGCACGCTACCGCCCTCTCAAGACCACTTTCTTGGCTGCCTTGTGTATGCCGCCGCCTGATCACCCACAAGCGGCCTGGCATCTCTCAAGACGAAATATCCGGCTTTTCGCAAGTTCAGTAAAGGGTAGGAAATGGCCCTCCCGGCAGGATACTGCCAGTTCTAGCCCTACTCAATTTGAGAATTTAAGGTCTGTAATTATCTTTAATTGGAGTCTGCTGGGATTCCGAGAGCCCGACGAGCCGAAGGATCCGCGGTTGTCGTACTAGAACCGAACCGCGAGCGATGGTACGCGGAAACGAGCGCGCTAGGGGCATTCCTGTCCAGGTGTCTTCTCTCGGTTTGACTAAAACAGATAATCAGGTCTACAATCCGGACGGAGGCCGCAAGGGAAGGGGCCGACGCATCTCACCGAAGTGATATTAGGAGAGCTCCTATGAAGATCTTGACTGTCCTGGTTGCTCTGATCGGAGTGGCGGGGCGCACATCTGCGGACGCGGCCAAGCCGGAAGTGCTCCGTGTCGTCAACGCAGCCAGCTTTGAGCCGGTCATCGCTTCTTCTGCCTGGATTAGCATTTTTGGAACTAATCTTTCTCTATCGACGAGAACCTGGCAAGATTCCGATATCGTGGATAATCGCCTACCGACGGCGCTCGACGGCGTTTCAGTCGAAATCAATGGTAGGCTCGGATACCTCTCGTATATCAGTCCGACCCAAATCAACGTGCTATCTCCCGACGATCCGGCCGAGGGTTCTGTTGCAGTCTGGGTCTCCACGCCGCTCGGGCGCAGCGAAGCGTTCGCCACAACAAAACAGAGTCGGGCTCCCGCGTTTTTCACCTTCGATGCCGAAGGGCATCGCTACGTGTCGGCGGTACACGCCGACGGAACAGTCGCAGCCAAACCCAATCTCTATGACGCAGTCACGTCGTGGCCTGCCAGTCCCGGCGATAACATCACCTTGTTTGGAAACGGCTTGGGAGCTACCGCTCCGGCCCATCCGGCTGCCGAGATGGTGCGCGCGCCGGTTCCTCTGGCGACGCCTGCGTCCGCAACGATTGCCGGCGTTCCGCTCGGCATCACTTCTGCGGCGCTCGTGATGCCCGGCTTGTATCAGATCAACGCCACCATTCCAGACCTGCCGGGCGGGGACCATTCCGTGGTCTTGGAGACCGCCGGGTTCCACACTCCGGATCGAGCCCTCACCGTGCAGGGTCGTCTCGTCGCGGATCACACCACTACCGATATTTCTCGCATCCCAGATTATTGGCTGGAACGAGCCCGGCAGAATATCCGCATGTATTTTGCGCACACCTCTCATGGCAGCCAGATCACAAACGGTCTCCAGCGGCTGGATTCACAATTCGGAGCACGCTACCGGGTCTCCTTCGGCGAGACGCTGCCGTCCGTTTCCGGCGCGCTCAATATCCTCGACGCCGGAGGCATCTACGATTGGAACCCGGATTTCCTTTCCGGCGTGGATCGCGTCTTGGCGGCCAACCCTGCTGTCAACCTCGTCATGTACATGTGGTGTGGCCAGCCGGCGCGGCCCGATTGGCAGACCCTCTTCCAGGATTACGTCACCGGCATGCAACAACTCGAACAGAGGTTTCCTAGGGTGAGGTTCATCTACGCGACGGGCAACGCCCAGGAATCGGACTGCCCCGGATGCTTGCGCCAGAAGTTCAATGAGGAACTGCGAAAATTCGCCAAGCAGCAGAACAAGGTGCTCTTCGATTTCGGAGACCTGGATGCCTGGTACAACGGCCAACAAAGCTCATATGCGGCTCCGAGCTGGTGCTCCGCGTACGGCTGCGTACCGGGAGCGCGAACTCCATCCGAGCACCCTCAATGGGGTGGCGGCAATTACGAGAACCCGTGCGGCCACGCCAGCTATCCCAGTTGCGATAACAAGGCTAAGGCCATGTGGTGGCTCCTCGCCCGGTTGGCCGGTTGGGACGGTATTTCGCTTGGTTCACCCGAGCGCTAAGGAGAATCCAAACTCTAGGATCGTGGACATAGCAGCGAATCTCGCCGTACTTAGGTATCGGCTCCGTAATGGACTCGGCTCCTCGGTCGGGGACGCTCAGCGTTACCGTCGGCTTGTCAGGGGTCGGCCCTCGCCACGCGGAATTCGTTGGGGAAATGCCAGGCCGTCTCTGTTCCTTGCGCCTAAGAGTAGCCAACGCAAAACCGACCCGTGCGACCGCAAAACTGCCGCTGCCGAAGTTGACATACTGCCTTATAACGCGCATCCGCGAATCACAAAAACTCCGCTTCGCTGGAGCAGCAGCGTCCGTGGTTACGAGTCCGGCCAGTCGATCCATACTGACCACTTTTCTGGAGCACCGAGCTGTCCGCGATGGCTCACCTCAATCGATGGGCGGTCGATCCTCGGGTGATACTGGCGTGCCTGCAAAGCCACTCGGCGAAATCCCGCCCGGAGGCGAACATTCGCCTCAATCTTGAAGTGCGGATCATGTTTCGTTCCGCATAACTGTAAATCCTCTTGAGGCTGATTGAAAGGATAGACGCGAGTTCCCGGGCCGTCACCAAAAGTTCCGATCGGCTCAAGTGGTCAAGAACATCGAAAGCGCCCTCTGACGCCGATAACCGGGAAGCGGGGAGGTCAACATGTGGTTCTCGGTAAACTGAATTGCTCTGCCCAGGAGTACGCTGGTCTTCTTTACGATTGCCCGCGCGGTCCGATTCTGCAAGAAAGAGTTGCTGCCAATCGGAGACAGCGCCGATAAGAGAATGCAAGCCACCGTGCCGGTCGGTCACGCACTCACCCTTCGTAGCGGACGATTTGGCCCGGGTTGATTGCGGCCGGTTCCTGTGCGCTAGAATGTAGGTCAAGGCGATGAGGCAGTTGACGAATGGCGCGCTCGGTCGGCACATTCTCACCCTGTCCGTGTCGTCTGTTTTGTCGTCCGAACACGCCGAAAACGGTAGACAGCAAAGATGGAGAGACAGGGCGGGGGCCTCGGATCTCCTTTGGACTGAGCTAAGTACAAGAAGCCGCCGACAAGCGGGAGTAATTCAGTGGTAGAATGCCAGCTTCCCAAGCTGGACGTCGCGGGTTCGAGTCCCGTCTCCCGCTCCAACTTCTCAATAACTTACAGCGGATTCAGATATTCGGATTGCTGTTCTTAACGCAGTAATCGTAGTAACGCCCATTCGGAACACTTTGAGAGGAAAGGCTGACGAGTAGTGTCGGTGCGCTGGCATTCCAACGGCATGTCTCCGCAAGCAGACCTGCTCTGAGCAACTCCTGCGCGCCTCTGCTCTTCTGTTTTTCCTCTTCTGTCCAATGATTCTGGCTTTCGAGCGGATTCGCCAAGACCGGGGCCCAACACTCCTGAGACGATATTCCGTCTGCTGCGGCTTACATCGCGTCGCGCGACAGGTGCTGCATGCTCTTCTGGTCAGCGCGGCTGGCCACAGTGACTGTGTCATTAGTTCGCGTTCAAGGGTACTCTGCAATGGTCACCTCGCCATCCGCCGGAAGGGGCCGGCGGAGCTGGTTGGCGAGGAAATCCGAAGTGCTACCGCCGTCCTCCTGTTTACAGATCGAAAACCTAGCGTCGCCGGGAATGTCCTGCTCGTCTGAATGTATTTCTGTCTGGAAGCCAGTTCATCGCAGATTTGTTCAGTGGGTCATTGCCCGGCTTCCATCCGTGTCTTGTGACGACCAAATACCTTCTAGACCAAGGAGAAATTGATGAATCACCATCGAGCCAATCAGCACTGGGCCGGGGCCGCGAGACCCCGAGGTTTCTGGATTGCGGGAGCCGCAGTTTGCCTTTTGACGACCGGCGCACTATTTGCTGAATCACACGAGGATTCAGACGAACAGCCCTCCGGGGTCGTTTACGTGGAGAGCAACATTGGCACTCCGGGCGGGAATTCGATCCTCGCCTTCCGGCGTGACAGTCAAGGCGAGCTGACATCCTTGCCCGGATCGCCATTCCCCACCGGCGGAACCGGTGTTTTTGACACGTCGCTGCAATTGGGGCCTTTCGATTCGGATCAGAATGTGATTGCCAACCCGGAACACACGCTGTTGTTTGCGGTGAACTCGGGATCAAACACCATCGCGGTATTTCACATTCATGAGAACGGAAGCCTTTCGCCCGTCGAGGGTTCGCCGTTTCCTTCAGGCGGAATCAATCCGGTCAGTGTAGGAATCCGGAATAATATCCTGACCGTCGTGAATAAGGATCAGGATCCGCGACAGAATCCCGCTGCCAGCCTGCCGAATTACACCACTTTGCGCGTTACGCCGGAAGGCAAACTCATCCCGATTCCGCACGCGGAAGTGCCGGTGGCGTTGGGCAGTTCCCCTTCGCAGGCATTGACCGTCCGATCGGCTCCCGTGGTATTCAGTACCGACTTCCTCGGCGGATTGCTGGAGTCATTCGTTATCGAGCCCAACGGCAGACTCTTGCGGAACCCGCCGCAGACACTTCCCGACTCGGCCTTCGTCGGCACGAGCGCGCCGCGTCTTCCACTGGGTCTCGCAGTTCATCCTCTGTTCCCGATTCTGTATGTCGGCTTTACACCAATTAGCCGAGTCGGTGTGTATCAATACAATGCCGGCGGAAACCTGGATTTTCTGCGGACAGTCGCCGATTCCGGAGCAGCAGTGTGCTGGCTGGAAGTAAACCGCGCGGGCACTCGCCTCTATGCATCCAATACCGGGGACAATTCGATTTCGGTGTTCGATCTGTCCAACCCGACCGATCCTGTGGAGATCCAGCATCTTGTGCTGAATGGTGCGGGAAGCTCGTTTCAGATTGCTCTCGATGATCAGGAGCGGTTCTTTCAAGTCATCGACCAGAGATCGAGCGCCAGCACTCCCGCGGGGCAAGGTAACGCGCTGCACGTGTTGCGGGTTAATCCTGACGGAACGCTACAGGAAGTGAGCTCGTCTCCCACGATCCTGGCGTTACCTGACGGCACGCGCCCGCAGGGAGTGGTGGCGTTCTAGAGAATCAGCCCTGCAATGACCGGGCAGAGGGCGGGAGGTTGTCACAAAATCCCGAGCTGCCCGGTCTCTTGGTTGGAGGGAATAATGCCCATGGATGCGCACGGTATCCCGAGAAATCGAAGGCTGGGAAATGCCCTGATCTACATTTGTATAATGGCGCTGACGGTCAGTTCCGGTCTCAAGTTTCTTCATCCAGCGAAGGTTGTTGCCTACATGGGGTTCCTCGGCTATCGGAACGGCACATTTTTCCTGATCGCTGCTGTGGAGATATTAGCCGCTGTTTTGTTTCTGGTCCCGTCAACGCGGGCTAGCGGGCTACTATTGGTATCCGCCTACTTCGGCGGCGCGATCTCAGCGCATCTGGCGCATCACGACTTCGTGCAGGGTGGGCCGTTCTTACAATTCAACGCCACTCACCCGTTCCTGGGGACGATCCCGGCGTGGACTCTTCTTCTGGCGGCATGGTTCGGAGTTTGGCTGCGCCACCCGGAAGCGCGCTGGGGAGGCACGCGACAAACGGCTTCAGGCTCCTGGAGCGTCTGACAGGTGGAAGAAAAAGA
This sequence comes from uncultured Solibacteraceae bacterium, assembly GCA_964438005.1. Lineage (GTDB taxonomy): Bacteria > Acidobacteriota > Terriglobia > Bryobacterales > Bryobacteraceae > PSRJ01. The sequence goes on from CAYTJD010000011.1 coordinate 73,667, forward strand.
TTCACAGTCATCGGCGGCCGCGAACGAAGGGAACGCCGGCGACACCCGATTGAACGAGTTCAACCGCTACCGGGGGCTGCTTTTCTCGCTCGCGTACCGCATGCTGGGGAGCGTGGCGGATGCAGAGGATATTCTGCAGGAGGCTTTCATCCGGTGGCATCGCGCGGTCGACACAGAGGTAGAGTCGACGCGCGCATTTTTGGTGACGGTGGTCAGCCGGCTTTGCATCAACCATCTGCAGTCGGCGCGGGTCCGCCGGGAGGAATACGTCGGCCAGTGGCTGCCGGAGCCCATCGTGACCGATCCTAAAACGGATTCCCTGGCGCTCTCGCGCATGGACGAATCGTTGTCCATGGCGTTCTTGGTGCTGTTGGAGCGCCTGTCGCCCGTGGAGCGAGCCGTTTTTCTTCTACGCGAAGTATTCGACTTCGACTACGCGAAGATCGCGGAGGTATTGGGCAAGGACGAGGCCAACTGCCGCCAACTTTTGCGGCGGGCGCGCCAGCACATCGCGGAGCTGCGACCGCGTTTCGAAGCGTCGGCGGAGCGGCGTGAAGAGCTCTTGGCGAAGTTTCTCGATGCCTCCGCAACCGGTGATCTGGAGAGGCTGGTGTCCCTTCTCTCGCAGGACGCGGTCCTTCACTCGGATGGCGGCGGGAAGGCGCCGGCGGTTCCGAACCTGGTGACGGGGGCAGATCACGTGGCACGCGCCATCACCGGCGCTCTGAAGAAGCTTGTGCCCAAAAACCTGGTCCGGCGAATCGCGCAAGTCAACGGCAACCCCGGAGTGATCGCCTATCTCGAAGGCCGCCCATATGCGGCTCTGACACTGGATGTAGTCCACGACAAAATACAAACGATATACCTCGTCACGAACCCGGAAAAACTCGCTCACCTGGACCAATGGCCGCCAGCGCCCTGCTGATGCCGTGCGTGCGGCAGCGGCGAGAAATAGCAGCCGGCGCTGTCACAAGAACCACTCGTTGCCGGTCTCCTGAATAGTACAGGCTCTCGCCGCATTCGCCGCGAGAGATGAGGAGGGAGACAAATGACAAACGCGCACAGTAGCGCGAAGCGAAACCTATGGCCCGGCCGCATCTTTACGGCCGTGGCCGCGCTGATGACAGTGGGCAGTGCGGCGGCGAAACTGGCTGGCGCGCGGACGGTAGTGGACGGCCTGGTGCATGCCGGATTTCCGCGGACGGCCGTAATCCCGATCGCGATTCTCGAACTGACCTGCACGGCCTTGTTTCTGATTCCGCGAACAGCGGGATTGGGCGTCCTTTTGTTAACCGGATTCTTTGGGGGAGCGATCGTGACTCACATCGTGGGACACGAGAATTTCGCCGCGCCCGTGATTGCAGGGCTCATTGTGTGGGCCGCCGCATGTTTCCGGGTTCCGGAGTTTCTCCGGCTGCTTCCATTCGGAGTTAATCGGGAGAGGGTCGAACCTTCTTTTGTCGGTAATCGGCAGCCCGTACCAAGCAGAAGCTGACGGAGGAAAAAACAATGACAATGCAATACTCAAGACTTGGACCGTGGATTAACCGTCTTGTGTTGGCTGCGGCCACGGTAATCTTCACCGCGATCGGGCTCCGCTACGTTACAGACCCCGTCGGTGCTTCCGCTGCGACCGGGGCTGCGCTGAACACTACGCTCGCGATCACCACCACGCGCATTGGGTTTGGTGCGTTTCCGTTATCTTTCGCGCTATTCAGTTTCTTCTGTCTGCTGTCGACGCAGCGGCTTCGAACAGGCGTAAGCCTGGTAGCTACGGTACTGACGACCGCCATCCTGGTGCGATTGATCAGCACCGTGGCGGACGGCGCCGCCTCACAAAGCGTCCGGCTATTCATTCCCGAGGCGGCGATTCTGGTGCTGTCGGTTGGCGGCTTGGTGCTGAGCGGGGGCAAGCCCGCTCTGGCAAAAGGGGGTGCCGCGTGACGAGTGCAGTTCCGGGCCCATTTCGCCAGTTGACCCGGCCGGACTGGTTGCCGCGAAACCAGTGGCCCTTTCAATCTTTCGCGGTAGACACGCATTCGGGGGTACTCGCCGTGACGGAGGCCGGCCGCGGGCCGGCCTTGCTGCTGGTTCACGCCGGGACCTGGTCGTTCATCTGGCGCGATCTGGTGTCCCGGCTCATGGCGGATTTCCGATGCATCTTCTTCGATGCGCCCGGCAATGGCCAAAGCCGTAACGTTGCTGACAGCGCGACACTCGAAGGCGCCTCGCGCGCTGTGGCGGCGGTGATCGACGCCCTGGGGCTGGAAGACTTCACGCTGGTGACGCACGACCTGGGCGGTCCCGCGGCGCTGGCGGCGCTAGCATCAACTCCAGCGCGCGTGCGCGGACTGGTGGCCATGAACACGTTTGGATGGCGGCCTTCCGGCGCGGCTCTGCGGGCCATGCTGGCAGTAATGGGAAGCCGCACAATTCGAGAGATCGATGTGTTGACCGGTTTCATTCCGGCCCTTACGGCGACTTCGTTTGGAATCGGGCGTCACCTGGGAGCTGCCGGCCGCACGGTTTTTCGTCAGGGAATGAAGACCGCCGGACGCCGCGCGTTCCACGACTACCTGCGCGACGCACGTGAGGGAGGCGGTGTGTATGAGAAAGCTGCGGCAGCACTGGCTGGGCCCCTCGCGCGCGTCCCATTGCTGACGATATTTGGGGAGCGCAACGATCCCTTCGGATTCCAGGCGCGCTGGAAGAAACTGTATCCGGACGCAACGCAAATGGTGGTGAAAAATGGCAATCACTTTCCAATGTGTGACGAGCCCGACCTGGTGGCTAGGATCATTCGCGAGTGGTTCGACGAGCGGATAGAAGGAGGATGGCAAGCGCGAGGAGAGGAGATAACGGCATGATGAAGCTGAAGCAGACGCGTCTCGTTACGGAGGACGTAGACCGGCTGGCCCGTTTCTATCAGACAGTGACGGGCGCTGCCGCGGCGCGCGGCGGACCGGGGTATGTCGAATTGGAAACACCCTGTGCCGGGCTGGCGATCGCCGGCGCCGGAGTGCGCGCGGCGTACGGCGCCGACGTAGTGGCGACGGCGGCCAACCGTTCGGCTATTCTCGATTTCGAAGTCGAGGATGTCGATCGGGAGTACGACCGCCTGAGGGGCGTCGTGAAAGATTGGGTCCTGCCGCCGACGAACCAGCCCTGGGGAACACGGGCGATTCTGTTTCGCGATCCGGACGGCAATCTGATCAACTTCTTCGCGTGGAACAACACGGCGGCCAGCTAGAGTGCACCAGCGTACCGCTGGGCTGGATGGGGAATTGTCAGTCCTCGAGAAACACCGGAGCACCCTCCTCCAAGATCCCACCCGCGACTACGGCGCAGTCGAGCCCCAGCCTTCCGCCGAGTTCGTTTACGATCCGCCGCAGGACGTTCCGATCCTGCTCGAGTGAATCCGGATCGTAGGTAGTCATCACGCATCGGCTGCGCAGCTGCGCGGCGTGAAGGATGACATCGCCCGATTTCAACTTGCGGCCAGGCCAGCGGCGTTCTTCGAGCCCGCTGACTCCGCCGATGAGGACGTTGGGCCGGAATCGCCGGCGGTCGAGCCCCAGATGCTGGATGGCCCCGTCGGTCGCAACCAAAAGCGGGAGCACGTCGAAGCGCTCCGTTCCGTGATACTCCAACAACTCGGCGTCCGGCCCGGCGGCCTTCCGGACCAGGGCCAGCGCATCGGGCGAATTCCAGACGTGGCCGGACACTAGCGGAATGCCCTGCTCATTCAAGGTACCCTTCAACCCGAGAAGCCGGTGGTGGGTTCGGGACGTGACCACCCGGCCATTGCGGATGACCAGGACAGTCCGGTCTCCGGCCATGCCCTGCGGCCCCACCTCGATCCTCTTGATCTGCTCACCGGCGAGGGACTTCACCGGATAACGCCATAATTCCTTGATGAACACGTACTCTCCTCGTCAGTGGATCCGGCGCTCGGACACATCGATCGGCGCATCATTAATGCTCGCAATCCGCCGGCGCATCAATCCTTCCTGGTCGAATTCCCATAACTCACTGCCATACGATCGGAACCATTGCCCGCTCGCATCGTGCCATTCGTACTCGAAGGACACGGCGATCCGGTTCTCGCGGAATCCCCAGAGTGTCTTTTTCAGCCGGTAGTCGAGTTCCTTGGCCCATTTGCGGCGGAGAAAGGCCCGGATCTCGTCGCGGCCTCGCAGGAACTCTGAGCGATTGCGCCATTCGGAATCCGCCGAGTAGGCAAGCGCCACACGCTCAGGATCCCGCGTGTTCCAGGCATCCTCGGCCGCCTGGACTTTCCGCCGTGCCGTCTCTTCGGTGAACGGGGGCCTGATCGAATTTTCCCGCATTCGCGGAGTCATCCGGCCCGGCAGGTACCTCGAACTCGGGCGTCACGCGTGGCGCATGCGGCAGCTGCACGTCGAGCGATTCCCGGTAACGCAAGCAGCCTCGCAGGAACTGAGGCCATTCCGGCACGGTCAGCTCAGGAGCGGCCTTTTCCGGCAGTAGGTTCCAGAGCTCCGGATGGTGCCAACACAAGTCGTGTCCACTGCTGTCGCGATGCCTGCGAATTCCCGCGCGCAGTCGCTTCACCTCCGCGACAATATCCTCTCGCGCAAGTTGTTCCAGGTCGTTATCGAGCGTCTCGTTCGCCATACGTTATTCGTCCACCGTGACCACGACTTTGCCAATCTGCTGGTTGGACTCCAGATGCCGGTGCGCTTCAACCACTTGAGAGAGCGGGAAGGTGCGATCGATTTTCGGACGCAGCGTGCCTTGAGCCAGATGTTCGTGGACAAACCCCTCAGCTCTCGCGCGCAGCACCGGGTCGTGCACGAACTCGTACAAGGTATAGCCTCGGACCGTCAGGCCTTTTTGAAATGCCGGGAACAGGGGGAACGGCGTCGGCGCGCCGCTGAGCCAGCCGTATTCGATGATCTGTGCACCAGGAGCCGCGCACTGCGCCAGGGTTTCCAGAAAAGGGCCGGCCACCGGATCGAAGATCAATTCAGCACCCTTGCCATCGGTATGCTGACTGACCATTGCAGGCAAATCTTCCTCGGCGCTGGCGATGACGTGCGATGCGCCCAAGTCCAGCAGAACTTGCTTCTTCGCCGACGTACGTGTAACCGCAATTGGCCGCGCCCCCATAAGCCTGGCGACCTCGATCGCGGCAAGTCCGACGCTGCTGCTGGCAGCCGTGATGAGAACGCTCTGGCCTGGGCGAATCTTCCCGTGATGAATAAGTGCGCCCCAAACGGTGAGGTACTGCATCCAAATTGAGGCGCCCTCGATAGGAGACAGGTTGGAGGGGTAGCGCGCCACCGCGTGAGCGGGAACGATCGCCTCCTCGCCATACACACCGTACGAAGTCATGGAGAAGGAGGGCACGGTGCTGACACGTTCGCCTATTTTGAAATTGGTGACGCCTGCGCCGACCGCATCCACAATACCCGCGGCCTCCAAGCCGAGGCGTGCTGGGAACACAGGTGTCTCGAGGTACACACCGTTCCGGAACATGATTTCGGCGCGGTTCAGGCCGATGGCCTGGACTCTCAAACGGACCTCGTTGTCTTTCGGCTGTCGCTGAGGCAGGTCTTCGATCCGTAGAACCTCCGCAGGACCGGTTTGATAGAAGCGGACAATTTTCGGCATGGTTGTGATATCTCCTTAACTAGGATGAGTGGCTGGTGCTGTCCCAGCGTGAAGCGTGGCTCAAAGCTGGCCCGCTCCTCCGTCGACCTTGGCGCCTTGTTCGCGCAGCAGCTTGGCCGTGGCCAGTCCGATGCCGCTGTTTCCCCCTGTAACTAGAGCGACTTTGTTTTGTAGTTTCTCCATGATGACATTCCTTCAATATTTGTATTCGCAGTTACCTCAGCGAGACCACGATTTTGCCGTTGGCCTCGCCCGACTCCATCAGCCGGTGCGCCTCCTGGATTTCCTCGAAGCGGAAGACACGCGCCGGCTGCGCGCGGTACACGCCGGCCTCCGCCAACTCGACAATGGTCTGAAACGGGATTCCGGAGAGCGGGTACTCCTGGTTGCCGAGTGTAAATGCGCT
>CAYTJD010000012.1:0-26362 GCA_964438005.1 uncultured Solibacteraceae bacterium
CGGCGCAACACGGCATGGGACCAGCTTACGCCCGGCGGCAGCGGACCGGAAGTCGGCTCATGGCAATCGATGCCTGCGGGTCGATTTAGCGCCAACCGAGTGCAGGGGCGACTGTGGTCAGAATTGCCTCCAGAACATGAGCATTGTAGGCAACACCCAATTGGTTTGGGACGGTTAGCAATAGTGTGTCGGCCGCCGCGATTGCCTCGTCTTTCCTAAGCTGTTCGATCAGAACATCCGGTTCCGCTGCGTAGCCACGGCCGAAAATCGCTCTTTTCTCAAGAAAACCGATCTGGTCCTGCTCTTGAACTCCTCGACCGAAATAGGCACGATCCCGATCGTCGACCAAGGCAAAGATGCTGCGGCTGACGGAAATGCGCGGGGTGCGGACGTGGCCAGCCTTCTTCCAGGCTGCCTGAAAGGCGCGAATCTGCGCGGCTTGTTGGACGTGGAACGGCTCGCCGGTCTCGTCCCATTTGAGGGTGGACGACTGCATGTTCATGCCGAGCTGGGCGGCCCAGGCGGCGGTCGCATTAGTCGCCGCGCCCCACCAGATGCGATCGCGCAATCCTTTGGAGTGCGGCTCCAGACGCAGCAGCCCGGGCGGATTCGGAAACATCGGCCGCGGGTTCGGCTTCGCAAAACCCTGGCCGCTCAGGAGTCCGAGAAATTCTTCGGCGCGCCGCCGGCCCATGCCGGCATCGTCCTCGCCTTCCCTCGGCTCGTGCCCAAAATACCGCCACCCCTCGATCACCTGCTCGGGGGAACCGCGGCTGATTCCCAACTGGAGACGCCCGCCCGAGAGGAGATCGGCCGCGCCGGCATCCTCCGCCATATAGTGAGGGTTCTCATACCGCATGTCGATGACGGCGGTGCCAATTTCAATCCGTCGCGTCCTGGCTCCGATGGCGGCCAGCAACGGGAACGGCGACGCCAGTTGCCGCGCAAAGTGATGAACCCGAAAGTAGGCGCCGTCCATTCCCAGGCGCTCGGCTTCCACCGCCAGGTCAATGGACTGCAGCAACGCGTCGGATGCTGACTGCGTTCGTGACTGGGGTGAGGGTGTCCAATGACCGAAGGAGAGGAAGCCGATTTTCTTCATGAAAGATCAGTCTACTGTGTTGATCGAGATTGAGGGCGGCGGCCCCTTAGGCTGGTTGGAGGCCGCTCGACAACCCGGAGCGACGATATGACCCGGTTGTGGAGTACACTGTGGAGTAGGATCCACATATGGAAACGATCCAGGTCGTTCTCGATTCCAAACTATTGCGAGCCACCGACGTTGCGGCACGGCGAACGAAGTTGAACCGCTCCGCGCTCATTCGGGAGGCACTTCGGGTACACCTGAAGAATCTCGAGATCCGGGAACGGGAACTGCGCGATCGCCAAGGCTATGCAGCCAGCCCAAGAGACCCAGGGCATCTGTCTGGTTGGGAAGCGGAGGCGGCTTGGCCGAAGGAATAGCGCGGGGTGATATCCGGCTTTACCGTTTTGCTCCTCCGGATAAGGCCAGGCCCGTTGTCGTGCTGACCCGCGACAGCGCACTTCGATACTTATCCACGGCGACGGTTGCGCCGATCACCTCTACCCTCAGGGGGGTTCCTTCGGAAGTTCGATTGGATGAACAAGATGGTATGAAGGCGCGTTGTGCCGTGAATCTTCACAATGCGGTTACCGTGTCGCAACAGCGCCTGGGAAAGCGCGTAGCGCACCTCACTCCGCTGCGAATGAAGGAAATCTGTGGAGCGCTGCGGTTTTCCATAGGCTGCGACACGGATTGAACCCTGTCTGGGACGTTCGAACAGCTAGGATGCGGCCGGGATTCGTTAAAGGGCAGCCCTGTTCGGTCCACGCTCAAGGCCGCGCCAATGTGGGCGCAACAGGTCCGGCAACCGGGAAGCCTGCCCCACGGGATAGAGAAGCATGCCTGCGTATGCCGAAAAGCAGCGCGAACCAGAGCGGCAGACCGAGAAACATAGAGTACGGGGGTTCCGGGACTGCCGAGTTCAATCCCGTTACTGTTATCGACCCGGTATTCGTACCGAATTGGGAGTATGACGACGTGGTGTAGCCGAAGTCATAAAAAACTGGTGCGCCGCTTTCGAGGCCTCTGATTTGGAGACCGAAATCGTAGTAACCAAGACCGGCAGCGCCGGCGAACAACCCGCCGATCTCCAGGATGTCTACAGAGTTTCCTAGAGCCAAGGGTTCGTATTGGAAGGCGATCGGGGAATCAAGCTGCAGATTCAAACTGTTCAGCGTGATGCCTGTGGTCTGGTCTGCAACGGCGACCGCAGTATCCAGCGTCAGGGTCACCGAGCCCTGAACCGGATCGACCGGGGCGCCAGCCTGGAAGCCGCTCGCCGTGAAATCAATCGTGATCGTCTCCAATGACGCATTCGCGCGAAGAGAAAAACCCAGGAACAGCCCGGCTGCCAGCAGCCATTTCAGCCTCGACACGAAAATCCACCCGATCACGTTTCTGCCCTCCTCAAGTAAACGCGCAATTTCGGGACCCGCGTTATCGCCAAATTCGGCTATCCAACAAGAAAAGACGCAAATACCATGGAGGGGATTCCCATGTTCCCGCATCTCCAGATGCGGCCAGAAGGAGCGCGCGAGCGACTCAACGAGTCCGGGCCTTTGGTACAATTCCGGGCTAATAGGAGGTGGCACGTGTCGACCGAAACCAGCCGGCGGATTTTCTTGGGGGTGGTGGGCGCAGCGGCGACGGCGACTGCAGACGGCGCCGATATGGAAAAGGTGACTGGCATTGGAGGCCTTTTCTTCCGCGCGAAACAGCCCAGAGTGCTGGCCAAGTGGTATGCGGATCATCTTGGCGTGAGTCTGGTCCCCTCGAAACCGGACGATACCGCCTGGCGCCAAGAGGCCGGACCGTGTGCGTTTCAGCCGTTTCCTGAGAAAACAACCTACTTTCGTGACGATACGAAGCAGTGGATGGTGAATTTTCGTGTCCGTGACATGGACAAGATGGCGGCGCAGTTACGCGCTACTGGAATTACCGTGGAGGTGGATCCGAAAGTCTATCCAAACGGCCGATTCGCGCACCTGAACGATCCGGAAGGCAATCCGATCGAGCTCTGGGAACCGCAAGGCCGCGACGCCCAGTAAACGAGCAGCAATGGGTTTGTGAGTTGCCGGCGCAGCGGGGAAAGCGCGTCAACCTGTCGTGCGTCTGCGCGAGCTTCATCCTCAATCAAGATCGATTATCTGCTGCACGTATCCATACTCTTCGATGAAGCTCAGCATGCCCTGCTTTCCCATCTCGCGGGTTGGCTACCTTCGCGGCTCATACCGCAGCGCCAGAGCCCCCGAGCCGAACTCCAGCCGGCTCACGAGCCTCAAGTCGACATGCTTTGATAGCCCCGAAAACAGCGTCGGCCCGTGGCCCGCTAGCCGGGGCTGCACCACGAACTCGTACTCATCGATCAATCCCAGCTCCGCCAACGCCAACGGGAGCTTCACGCCTCCCACGAACAGTCCCTTACCCGGCTCCCGCTTGAGCTGCTGAACGGCCTTTCCCAGATCCCCGCGCACCAGCTCCGCGTTCCAATCGACCCGGTCCAGGGTGCTCGACACGACGTACTTCTTTGCCGCGTCGATCGTCCGGGCGAAGGGTTCCATCCAATCCGGCCTCCCTCCTGGCTGCGCCGGCGGCCGCCACGCTGCCTCCATCATTTCGTAAATCACCCGGCCAAAGAGGAGGGCATCGGCCTGGTCGAGGTTCTCGAGCGCGTGACGATGCAACTCTTTGTCCGGCGATATTGCCCGATGATCGCAGCACCCGTCCAATGTGACGTTGATGGAATAGCGAAGGGGTCGCATGACGCAAGAGTATCGCCGATGGCGTAGACCAGCAAGGTCCCAGCACTCGCGACAAGTATCGTTCCGTCTGTCCGCGTTGCCCTCCCTGCTTGCCCGGCTGCCGGGCATGCGCGAGAGACGGCCCTTGACGGTGACACGGCCTTCCCGGATCATCTCATCGGCATGGCGCCGCGAAACGACGCCTGCGTGTAACAGAATCATTCCGTTTGGCCTCGAATTCTCTTACTTGAGTTCTTGTTGACTCGTTAGAGCTATTCCTTATATAATCGGCGGAAATCACGGGTTAGGATTACTTCGTTTTGCAAGGGGGCAAGAATGCGCATCTTTTCGTGTGCCGGGCTGGTTCTAGGTCTGGCGGTGATAGCGCCCCTGGCATTTAGCCAAGGGGTCAACGCGACCATCACTGGAACGGTCACCGATCCATCGGGACTGGTTGTGGCGGGAGTGTCCGTAGAAGCCGCCAACGTGGAAACGGGAGCGCTCTATACGGCGGGCACGACCAGCGCGGGAAATTATGCCATTCCCGGTTTACCCGTCGGCACCTATAACGTTACGGCGAAGGTCCCCGGCTTTAAGACCTATACTCACGCGAAACTGGCCGTCCAGGCGGGGCAGGTTCTGAGGGAAGATATCGCGCTCGAAGTCGGGTCAGCCACCGAATCCGTGACCGTGCAGGCCGAGGCTTCCCTGCTGAAAACCGAGACCGGCGAAATGGCCCATAACGTTACCCTCAAAGAACTGGATGAGTTGCCCCTGCTGGTCATCGGGGGAGGAAACGGCTTGCGCAATTTCCTCAGCAGTATGGTAACTCTTCCCGGCACCTACGGCGGGAACGGGAGCACCTTGATTAACGGCCTCGGCCAGGGATTTGTGACCAGTGAAATTGTGAAAATAGAGGGCCAGGACGCAAGTAATCGTCTCTTCAATAACTACGAATACACGGGGATGACCGAGCCCAACGCGGATGCCGTTCAGGAAATCTCTTTCCAAACGAGTAACTACGCCCCCGAATTCGGGGCAGCGGGCAGCGCGGTGATCAACACGACGATGAAGTCGGGCACGAACCAATACCATGGCAGCGGCTTCGAGTATTTTGTCAACGAGGATCTCAACTCGGGTTATCCGTTCAGCATTAGTGGCGGCCCCGGCAGCATTCAGGGTGGCAGTGGCGGAAAATTCCGGCCGCGCAGCCGAAAAAACGATTTCGGCGGCACGCTGGGCGGACCCATCAGCATTCCGAAGATTTACAACGGCAAAGACAGGACCTTTTTCTACTGGAGTTATGAGCAGTACCAGTTGACCCAGCTCTTTTCGTTTAACGATACCGTGCCGACCGCCGCTTTCCGAAATGGGGACTTTTCGGCAGTCTCGACCAACGGCAATTGCAGCCTCTGCGCCGCGTATGGGGTTCCGACCGGACCCTTGGGCGGCGCCAATTATACGGACGCATTGGGTCGCCCGATGTACGCCAACGAAATCTATGATCCCTTGACGCGCGGTATCGCCCCTAACGGTCTGGGTTTTGCCAATCCCTTCACGAATAACGTGATTCCAGCGAGCCGCATCAGTGCCACCGCGGCGGCCTTTCAGAAGCTGTTTCCCGCGCCCAGCCCGGGTAACGCCAATCTGACGTCGAACCTTTCGGCGAGCGTTCCTGGTGGACAATACTCGGCCATTCCGGGCTTGAAGGTCGACCAGATCATCAGTCCGAAAGACAAGCTCTCGTTTTACTGGTCGAGAATCAACGCCGAGAGCGGCATCAACGCCGGTCCGCAGGCCGCCGATGGCCTGCCGCTTTCGATCGGCGCCTACCGCGGCGCTTTCATTCCTACCAGCACCGTGAGGCTGAACTACGACCGCACCTTGACTCCGACAGTGCTGTTGCACCTCGGCGCCGGTTTCATGGACACTAGTTTCAGCGACCGAGCACCTTTTCTGAATTTCGACCCGACCCAGTTCGGTCTCACCGGTTTCCTCCAGCATCGCCAAACCCCGGCAATCACCGGATTGTGCCCTGTCGCGCTCTCAACCGTTCTGGGCGGCGCCACCGGATGTGGGAGCATCGGCGGGATGCAAAATATCGGCACTTCCGGCCAATTGCAGTCGCAAATCTATGAGCAGAGGCCCACGTTCAACGCCAATGCCACTTGGGTAAAAGGCAACCACACGTTCAAATTCGGAGCGGAGCTGGAGTTGGAATCGATCATCGGCGGAAACGCGGACTTCTCCGGCGTCACGCTGGCTGCGACCACATTTTTGCCCGCGTCGACGACTGTCTTAAACGCTGGCGCCACCGCACAGCCGTTTACGCCGACGGTCAGTTTTAATGGATTCACGCAAGGCGCCCCCTATGCGAATTTTCTGTTGGGCGACTTCGCCACAAGTACCCAGACGCCCAGTTATCTGTTCTCACGGGAAGGGTACCAGTTGTGGGGCTTATTCGCGCAAGACTCCTGGAAAGTGACGCGCAAACTCACGGTCGATTACGGCTTGCGCTGGGATTACGCCACCCCGGAGCACGAACAATATGGACGCCTGGGGCAGTTCGACGGGAGCGTGGCCAACGCCAACGCCGGGGGACGGCTCGGCGGTTATCGATATGCCAGCACGTGCAATTGCCAGTTCTATAAATCGGCCTATCCCTGGGGAATTGGGCCCCGGATTGGCGTAGCCTATCAGGTGGCGCCGAAGACGGTATTGCGCGCCGGATGGGGATTCAATTACCAGTTCATTGCCAACCCGGCCGGCGGTCTGGTGGCATCGAGCGGAGTCTACCCGCTTGCCGGCATCAACCCCTACGTCGACATCTCAACGCCCGGCTCGATTGTGCAGCCGACATGGCCGGCCACCAACCCGAGCATTTATCCGATTGCAGGCACGGCCGGCATCACGGGCCAGACGCCATTCGTGCCCGATCGGAACGAGAACCGGCCGCCGCGCGTGAATCAATTCAGCGTCAGCATCCAGCGCGAAATTACGCGGAATTTGCTCGTGGAGGCATCGTACGTGGCCAATCGCGCGGTTTGGCTCACCACTACCGGCGCTACCATCGGTACCTTGGGCTACCTCAGCCAGATCTCGCCGGCGCAGTTCGCCAAATTCGGCTTGTATCCTTATCCGGGTAGCGGTCCCGCGGGCTACAACTATCAGTGGAGCCCGACTTGCGTGGCGGGAAATGATTGTGACCGCGCGCTCCTCACCCAGCCGCTCAACAGCCCGGCGGTGCAGGCGAAGCTCGCCTCTGCCGGCTTGGCCGGTTGGACGCCTTACGCCGGCTTCCCGGGAACCAATTCGTTGCAGAGCGCCTTGTATCCGTACCCGCAGTTCGGAAACCTTCTCGTTACCGGGTCACCCACGGGAAACACCAAGTTCGACTCTCTGCAAGTCAAGGTCACCAAGCGCTTCTCGCACGGTCTCCAGGCCGGTGTCAATTTCACTTGGGGACAGGGCTTCCAACGCGCCACCCGCCAGGATTTCTTCAATCCGCAGAGCTCCGTGTGGCAACTGCAGAACATTCCGCTGGACGCGCTGAACTTCAATATCATTTACACCGTGCCGAAAGCCAGCTTCCTGCCGAAATTTGTCAACGTGCTCAGCAGCGACTGGCAGTTTGGGTGGTTCTCCAGTTACCAGAGTGGCGTGTATCTGACACCGCCCACCAGCCCCACGCTGAACTACCTGCCCAGCGAGGAAATCCGGGTTGCGGGTCAGCCTTTGTACACGCCCGGCGTGAATCTCAACGATCACAGCACCTTCAATCCGTATACCACCCAGGTGCTGAATCCGAAGGCGTGGCAGCCGTGCCCGGTGAACGCGGTGTGCCCTTCCACTTCGGTGCTGTACAAAGATTTCAAAGGGCCTCGCGTGCCCAGCGAGAATGCCAATATCGGCCGCCATTTCCGGATCGGTAAAGAACGCAAATACGACTTCTATATCCGCGGCGAGTTCGTCAACATCTTCAACCGGACCTATTTCGGCAGCCCGCTCACAGCGAACACGAACCCGCAGAATCCGGTGATTCATAACGGATTCGGGATTCTCACCGGCGGCTTTGGTGTCATCAACGCCTATCTGCAGCCGAACACGGCCTACGCTCCGACTACCAGCGTTACCGGAGGCCCCGGCGTTCCTGGCGCCCGGACGGGAACCTTAATCGCCCGCTTCCAGTTCTGACGCCTGTTTGCCCAAACACAGGGGGAGGCGATCCGTGGTCATTGCGGAGAGCCTCCCTGCTGTACTTCTCTCTCGAATGGGTGCGGATTCTGATCCGGTGCCGTTTCCGGCAAACGTCCAGCTGCTCCGGCTGTTTCTGGCGCATCGCGAAGAGATCGTCGAGAGCATCGAGGGCGTTCTGAACGCCCAGCGAAAGCCGGTCGGGTACCGGCAGCACCACTCTCTGTTGTCACGCGATTTTGAGGATTGCTTCCTGGTACGCACGGCGGCCCGCGCTGGCGAGACTCGTCTCCGAGGTCAACTGGAAGAAGCGCATTGGGCCGCGGGATTCCGGCCTCGTCCGGTTTCGGATCTGCATAACGAACTGATCCACCCGGCGGAGATGATGATTCGCGCCTTTTATTGCTGGCAGCGGACCCGGTGGCCGGGCCACAACGGCCGCCTTCACTACGCTCACACGCTGTTCAACCTGTATGTCCTCCGGTGGCTCCAGTTTCTGAGCATGCGCCTTTGGGATGAAGGCCCAAGCAGCGCGAGCGGTCGCCTCGCGGAGATTCAAAGCGTGCTCGACGCGCTATGGAAAAGCTCACCCGCCGGTCAGCCCGCGTTCGTGCGCGATGCGCGCTGGCTCGTTCCCGTGGCGCAGAGCCTCATTACCGATGAGTTGGCGCCCTATTTCGAGGTCGCCCGGCAGGTCGCAGAGACGCTTCCGGACGCGCACGCGCTCGAAATCCAAAAGGCCCACGTGCGCATGATTGGCGGGCATCTGGCCTCGCAGATTCGTTATTACTGCACGAAGGAAGGCGTGCCGATCCACGAGCCCAGCGTCGTTCTTCGCACCCGCGCTTCCAATGCGCTCGATTTCGCGCTGCTGGTGCAAGGCCTGGTGGCGCTTCTCAAAGCTTACGACCGCGCCTTGCAGAGCGGCGATGAGCGGACGCGGCTCGACATGGCAGGGGCCATTTGCCAAGGCATATCCGCCGATCCGGAGCTGTTTCTGAACCGCGTCAACCTGTTGAGCGCGTATACCATGATCGAGCACGTGTTCATTGCCATGGATGGCGCGGGTCACGCCGCTTATTCGCCCGCGGGGCAGCGGCATGTGCGGCTGCTCCAAGAGTACGGTGCGCTCATGGGCCGTTTGATTCAGCCGTTGCGTGACGATTTTCCGCGCTTCCGGCCGGTTGCAGGCCGCTGCTCGCCATACGGAGTGATCTTCGGGTTGCCCTCCCATCTCATCGAGCATATGGCGCTCAAAGCCATGCAGCACGATGCCGAAACGCGATTCAGCCTCGAGGATGTCTTTGACGATGGGGACACGAGCGCCGCGAAACTCGCCTGGGTGAACGGCTGGCGGCAATTGCCCCACATCGACCGCGCAGCCCAACGGTTGTACGACTATCCGCAACAGTTCGCCGAAGATATTTACAGCCGCATCGAGAGCGAGCTCAGCCAAGCGTCGGTAGCAAAGTCGCGCGCCGGTTCCAGAACCGGGCGCCTGGTTATCGTGTGCGAAGATGACCCTGAGACAGACGCGAAGGCGTCGGCGATTCCGGACCTGCCCGCCCGGTTCTTCACCTCTTCGGACAGCCAAAGTGTGGCGGCGCTGCTGGCGGGCCGGCGGGAAGGGCATTTCCTCGTCAGTTACAAAACATCAGGCGGATGGATTGCCCTCAAGAAGGACCTGCTCACGGAGGTCCTGGGTGCGGGCCGCGATGCCCGGATTGCCGGGCTGCCGGCCGACGTGGCTCAAGTGTTGCAACTCATGTGCACCGGTCTGGTGACTCGTTGATCGGGGCCGATCCGGCGAGCGTGCCGCCATAGATCGACACAGCTCTTTTTGTAACTTCACACAAGCCGACTTGAGAACTGGTCTCGGACCGGCACTTTTCACCACTGGCGGCGACAGGTCAAACTGCTGGCGTCGCAAGTTTTCGGTACTACCGTATTTCGCCCAGAACGTCGGAAACAACAGCCCCGACTACCCGCAACAGTTCGCCGAAGATATTTACGGCCGCATCGAGAGCGAGCTGCGATGGCGCGATTCCAGTTCCAGAACCGGGCGTCTGTATATCGTGTGCGAAAGCGACCCCGAGACAGACGCAAAGCCTCGGCGACTCCGGAACTGCCCGGTTCTTCACTTCTTCGGACAGCCAGCAGGCCTGCTGGCGGATTCGGCACTAGGGCAAGGCCTTGAACGGTTTGTACCGGTTTGAACGCGAGTACTGGCGGCGCTTGGCTTTCCGTGAGCGTTTGTGAAATTTCTTGAGTCTCGTGGTTAAACTGTGCATCTATAGTCTCTATCAGTCACCTAAGAGCATGAGAGGCGGCGCCCGTGTAGGCCACTCCTATGACGGCTTCAGCCATAACAACCTGCCTGGATTTCGGGTGTTAGGACATGAAGAGCGCTGAGACGAAGGCCGGTGTCAACTAAGTCCTCACCTTCTTCCCTCGATTGTTATAGATGCACCAGCCCGTGTCTCTCCATTGAAGTTCGAATTCCCCTTCTCGTCATATATCTGCTGCGCCTCCAGTTAGGCAGGCAGCCCGATGCGAGTACCGGCTCGACGCCGGGCTGGGGATTCCTTATCGGCAGCAGATTGCGATCTGGCATTACTAAGATCACGGATTTTCAGCCAGCAGCCAAACTCGACCCGGCCACTGTACAAGAGGAGTTGACGAGGGCGAAAGGTGAAGTGGTAGGGTTTTATCGCACAACTTCGGGTGAGCCTCTGACGATGAGCCAGGAAGATCGCGTGCTGGCCGGGGCCTTTTTCAACTACTCGAGGGCATTGATTCTGCTGATCGACGTTGGTCCATCCGGCCCCAATAACGCCGCATTTTTCGTTTGGAACCAAGGGAGTCAGAACGGTGATCCGCTTACCGCGTTCCCGTTCGACGCCGGGCGACTGGCAGAAGCCGAACAGCTTGTCAGCCTCGACTCGGATGAGGAACAAATCGCTGGCGTACCGGGTGCGAATGCCGCTTTCCAGCTCTGGTCAAAACTCCGGGCGAATTATGCGAAGTGGCTAATCCCCGCGATGGCTTTTGCGGGCGGAGCGGTTCTTTACTACAGCCATCGCCCGTCTGGGCCGGTCCCGGTAAAAGAACTGCCGGCGCAGCGGGCGGTGTTCGCATCTCCCACGAAATCACCGCTCGGCTTGACCGCGGAAAGTCGGGGGGATGACCTGTTACTGTCCTGGAACCCAGAATTGCCGGCCGTCACGTCGGCAATCACGGGCGTGCTGCTCATCGAATCCGGTTCCGATCAACGGAATCTTGTGCTTGGTCCGGAGGAGTTGCGGTCCGGAAGGCTCGTCTACACGGCCGCGGCTGATCAGGTCAACATTCGTCTGCATGTGGTGAACTCGATGGCGCTGCAGACTCACGACTCTGTCATTGTCCTCTTGCCACCAAAAGCAGATCGGCGAGCGGTCTTGGCGATTCGGCCAACCGCGGCACCCACAGGCGCACCGCAAGGCCGGTCCGCGCCGGCGCCGATCCAGCCTACGCCCCCGCGGGTACGCGCGCAGGTCGGGGACAGATCTCGCGGCCTGAAAATCGTATCCCCCCGTCAATTGGGTGCGGCCGTCATACGACAAGGCGTACCGAAACCGCCAGCGACCGCCAGCGGCGTCCTTCCGCTCAATCCTCCACCTGCCATCAAAGCTGTGTCCTCTTCCCCGCACCCTCCTTTCCATGAGTTGCTTGAACAAGGGTTGTCTGCCGAGCCACCTTCATATATGGCCTCGTCGTCGGTCGCGGCACCCTCCCCTGCTGCGCTGGGTCCCTCGTTAGCAGCTTCGCAGACCGTGCCGAGCTCCTTCCTCGGACCTATCGTGACGGCCGTTCCAATCGTCAAAAAACTACCTCCGCATTCCGATTTTGTGCCACCCCTTCCAACTCGACTTTATTCGCCGGAGATTCCCGCGAATCTGCGCCACGAGCTCAAAGAGGAAGTCTCTGTCGACGTCAAAGTCTACGTGAACCCGTCCGGGACGGTGCAGTACGCCGAATTGCTCTCGAAGGGGACTGGAGCCAGGAGGAACATCGCTAGCTTTGCTGTGTTCGAGTCACGCCGGTGGAAATTCCGCCCGGCGGTTGTAGGAGGCCAGCCAAGTGAGGGCGAGGTCATCCTTCACTATCGCTTCAGTCCTGAAATATCAGGGCACGGGACGCGACTAGCGGCTAAGTAACCTCCACCGCTCTCGCCGCTCCAAGAAACGGTGGAATGGACAGGTGAGATCAGAGACGGCGCTGCCGCCGTGCAGCGCGTTATAGACAAACTCTCCTACGGCACAGCCGGATCTGTTCCGCCGCGACAAGATTTTCTATCCCCCGCCAATCCAATGGCTTACCCCCAAACCCGCCCCTCCCATCCCCCGGCCCGCCGCTACCCCCGCGCCATAATAAAGTTGTGGAAGGGCGTCAACATCCGGCTTCCGTGAACCCGGCTCGGGCCGCTAGCAAATCGGATCGTTGCTATCCGCATCGATCGATGCGAACTTCGCGCGCTAACTCCTTTCCTGCGAACGAACCCGTTCTCAATTCCGCATCGATCGATGCGAAAAAGAACCGAACCGCCTGGCGTAAGCTGGTAAAGTGACTCCCGCCGAACCGTACCGGATCGCCGACGTGGAAACGCTGCGGACGCCCGCGCTCGTCATTTACCCCGAGATCGTCGATCGGAATATCGCTGCCACGATCCGGTTGCTGGGCGGCGATGCCAACCGCTGGAGGCCGCATCTCAAAACCGCGAAACTGGGTTTCGTCATGCGGCGCCTCGTCGAGAGCGGTGTCGCGCAGGCAAAGTGCTCGACTACCCTAGAGTTGGCCGCCGCCTGCGCCGCCGGTATGAAAGATGTGCTACTGGCGTACCCCGTGGTGGGAGCCAACGCGGCGCGTGTGGCGGAACTGGCGAAAGAGAATCACAGCGTGCGGGTTTCGGCGCTCGTCGAAAATCCTCGGCAGGCCGTCGCCTGGAAAGGCAGCGGGGTAGGCGTCTTCATCGACGTGAATCCAGGAATGGATCGCACGGGAATGGAGCAGCGCGATCTTGCCGCGATTGTTGGTCTCGTGCGTGAGATTGACGCCGCCGGTGTCGAGTTTCGCGGGTTACATTATTACGATGGTCACGTCACCGCGCCGGTGCTGGAAGAGCGCGAAAAGTTGGCGCATCGCAACTACGACCGGCTCATGGAAATCGTCATGAAGGTGGAGTTCGCGGGCTTTCCCGTCGGAGAGGTGATTACCTCGGGCACGCCCGCTTTCCCGTGCGCGGCGGCTTACGCGCCCTTTCGCTCCGCGCGCTTCACCCACCGTACGTCGCCGGGGACCGTGGTTTATAACGACCTGAGCAGCCTCTCGCAGTTGCCATCCGAATGGGGCTATCAGCCGGCCGCTCTGGTGGTGTCCACGGTCGTCAGCCATCCCAAGGCGAACGTTCTCACGTGCGACGCCGGACACAAAGCGGTTTCCGCCGACGCCGGTGTTCCCACCTGCGCTGTCGTGGGAAGGCCGGATCTGGTTCCGCTCAAGCCCAGTGAAGAACACCTGCCCATCGAAGTGAAGAGCGGGGCGCGGCCCGAAATCGCAGAAGCGTTGTTCCTGATTCCGCGGCACGTGTGCCCCACCGTCAACAATTTCGATGATGCGCTGATCGTCGCGTGTCAACGGGTCGCGGCCATCGAAAGGGTGACGGCCCGCGGCCACGAAACGCCGCTTCCCATACGGAAGACTCAGGGGACTTGAATGATGCAGCGGCGATCTTTCCTTAAACTGGCGGGCGGACTTCCCGCGCTCACCGCGGCTCAGAGCGGGCCCACCGAGGTCTCCATCCGAGGAGACCAGTTCTTCCTTAACAGCAAACCTACATACCGGGGCCGCACATACAAGGGAATGAAGATCGAGGGCCTGCTCATGAATGTGCGCGCCGTGCAGGCAGCCTTCGACGACCTGAACCCCGCGACCCGCTCGCGATGGGCTTATCCGGATGCCGGCAAATGGGATCCGGAGCGAAACACGCGCGAGTTCCTTGCCGCGCTGCCCGAATGGCGCCGCAACGGCGTGCTGGCTTTTACGGTGAATCTGCAGGGCGGGAGCCCCGAAGGATATTCGCGCGAGCAGCCCTGGGAAAACTCCGCCATCGATCCTGGCGGCAGCCTGCGCCCTGCCTACATGGATCGCATCGGGCGGATTTTGGAGCGCGCCGACCAGTTGGGCATGGTCGCAATCGTCGGCTACTTCTACTTCGGGCAGGATCAGCGCGTCACCGATGAGGCCGCCGTCCGCCGCGCGGTCGACAATGCGACCAACTGGCTGCTCGATACGGGCCGCCGCAACGTGCTCGTCGAAATCGATAATGAGTGCAACGTGCCCGCGTACCATCACGAGATTCTGAAGCCGCGGCGCGTCCACGAGCTGATCGAGCAGGCTAAGGCGCTCACCCGCGGCGGCCGCCGCCTGCTGGTGGGAACCAGTTATGGCGGAGGAACGCCGGCCGGAGACAATGTGGTCAAGGCTTCCGATTTTCTGCTGCTCCACGGTAACGGTCCGGACGATCCCGCCCGCATCCGCAAAATGATTGACACCTCGCGCCAGGCCACCACATGGCGACCCATGCCCGTGCTTATCAACGAAGACGACCATTTCCGCTTCGATGAGCCCGACAACCATTTGAACGCGGCGCTTGCCGAGTACGTCTCGTGGGGTTACTTCGATCCGGGAAAGGGCGACTACTCGGACGGCTATCAGTGTCCGCCGGTCAATTGGGGCATTAATACCGAACGCAAGCAGCAGTTCTTCCGCACTTTGAAAGAGATCACCGGCTCGTGAGTACCAGCTGGAGCTTTTGCCGCCACTCCGTGGCCTTCTCGCGCTTTTCCCAGCTCTCGTACAGTTGAGCGATCCGTTGTCCCGCTTCCGTTAACGCGCGTCGGCTTTCCAACGGAATGGCGGCCCGCCGCTCGATCAAGCCCCTGTAGCCTGAGAGTAAGAGTGGCTCCGCTTCCGTGTACCTTTTCTGGCCCGCCAGGCTCCCGCCGAGCATGCTCTGGCAGTTGTATCGTTCCCAGCTTTCGGGCATGGCTTTTTCGTATCCTTTGAGCAACCCGCGGAATATGGACTCGGCCTCGGTATATTTATGCTCGTGAAGCTGAAGTTGGCCCAGGCCGGCCTCTGAATTCATGGTGTCGGGATGAGTTTCGCCCAACACTCGAAGCTGACCCTTCAGCGCCTTGGTGAACAGTGGTTCGGCCTCGGGGTATTTCCCCTCATCGGTGTACAGAGCCGCCAACCGGTAGATCCCGGCCAGCCCATCCGGGTGTTCCTCGCCGAGCACGCGCCGTTGCAGATTTACTGCCCGAACCATGAGCGGTTCGGCTTCGGAGTATTCTCCTTTGTACCGGTGCAGCACGGCGACATTTAGCATGCTCATCAGTGTGGAGGGGTTCTCCTCGCCCAGCACCCGGCGCTTGGTCTCGAAGACACTGCTCAAAACCACCTCGGCTTGCTCCCACTTCCCTTCCGCCCGGAACGTCGCTCCGAGGTTGTTCATGGTGTCCAGCGTGTCTGGATGCTCCGCGCCCAGCACGTGGCGGCGAACTTCCAGGTTCTTGGCGAAGAGCGACTCGGCTTCCGGATATTTCCGCTCGCGATAAAACACGATGGCGAGATTATCTGTGGCTATTAACGTATAAGGATGCTCCGGCCCGTTTACGCGGCGCCGGAGGTCTAACACTTTGCTGAGAATTGCCTCGGCCTGCTGATACTTGCCTTCAACCTGGTACACAAATCCGAGATTGTTCATGGCATAGGAGGTGGCTCGGTCCACGGCTCCCGAAGTAAGCGGCCGGATCTCCAGCACCTCGGTGAACAGCTCCACGGCTTGCTTCAGCTTGCCCTCGTATCGGTACAGCAACCCAAGGTTGTTCATGGCCTCGAGTGTGTCGGAATCAGCCTTCCCCAAGGTGCGTCGCCGGATCTCCAACACTTTGGTGGCGATCGGTTCAGCTTTCGCAAACAGGCCCTCGTTGCGGTACAGCCAGGCGAGGTCGTTCATGACGCTCAGCATGTCGGGGTGGTCTTCGGCCAGCCGGCCGTGCCGCAATTCCAGCGCTCGTTGTAAGTGTTTCTGCGCCTCCGGATAGATCCCGAGATCCACGTACGCATTGCCGATCGTCTGCCGGATGGAGGCCTCCACCAGAGGCTGCTTGTCAAATCTTTGCGCGATGCCGGCCGCCGCCCGGTCGAGCGCCGTGCGCACCTTGAGGTCGGGATCGGGCGCGGTGCCGGGGCGGGCCTGCGCGGTGGCGCCGGCCTGCGCCAGCACGTCGTTTTGCAGGAACTCGTTTACCGCCCGCGCCTCTGCCTCGGCCCGGCTCGCCCGCACAGCCATCGATGTGGTGACCGCAATGCCGGCGAGGAGCACGATGAAGACTGCTGCCAGGCCCGCCATCAAGGTCCGGTGCCGGCGCGCGAATTTTCCCAGTTGATAGCTGGCGCTCGGCGGGCGCGCCAGGATTGGTTCGTCGGCCAGGTAGCGTTGGATATCCGATACCAAATCCGCCGCGGATGCGTAGCGGCGTGTTTTATCCTTCTCGAGCGCCTTCCTGGTGAGGGTCTCGATATCGCCTCGATACGTGCGGTCGATGGAGCTGAGCGACGCGGGCTCCTCTTCCAGAATCGTATGAACCGCTTCCGGCAGCTGGCGCTGGCTCACCTGGTAGGGCAGCCTTCCCGACATGAGCTCATACAGAATCACTCCCAGCGAATAGACATCGCTGCGAACATCCACTTCGAGCGGCCGGCCCAGCACCTGTTCCGGACTCATGTAGGCGAGGGTTCCAACCACCTGCCCCAAGCCAGTCTGCAGGGTGCTCTGCCCATCACCTTCTGGCGCGTCTTCCTCGGTAATGCGCGCCACTCCGAAATCGAGGACCTTTGGCTGGCCGGCTTCATCCACCAGGATGTTGCCCGGCTTCAGATCGCGATGAATCAATCCGCGCTGGTGCGCGTGCTCGACGGCTTGACACACTTTCACCATCAGCATCAGCTTCTGCCGGCTGTCGAGCTGATGCGCTTCGGCGTATTCTTTCAGCGGCAGGCCGCGGATGAACTCCATCGCTAGGTATGGCTGGAGCCCGAAGCCGGTGTCGGCGGTGCTGGACTCGTAGATCTGCGCGATGCCGGGGTGTTGCAAGCGGGCCAGGGCTTGCGATTCCCGCCGGAACCGGCGTAACCGATCGGGAGAGGCCAGGCCGAGCTTGATCACTTTCAGGGCCACGCGGCGGCGCGGTTCTTCCTGCTCGGCCTCATATACTGTGCCCATCCCACCTTCGCCGAGCAGCCGGACAATGCGATAGCGGCCAATGGCCGTCGGGTGCGGCCGCTCGCCTGGCTCGGAAGAAGCTGCCAGACTCCGGGCCGCGACTTCCATGGCAGGCGCCTCCAGGAAACTCTCCGTGTTTTCAGCCTGCGCCAAGAGCGATTCCACCTCGCGCTGCAGCGGCTCATCTCCATCGCAGGCTTGCTCGACGAAAGCTGCCCTCTGGCTACTCTCTCGCTCCAACGCCGAGTGGTAGATGCGCTCGATCTTTCGCCAATGCCCGGTTTCCACGCGACTATCCCCGGCTCATCTCACGCCGCAGCCAGCTCTTGGCCAACTTCCAGTCTCGCTGCACTGTCTCCGGCGAAACCCTCAATACTTCGGCTGTTTCTTTCACACTCAGCCCACCGAAAAAACGCATCTCGACTACCTGGCCTTTGCGCGCATCGACGGCTGCCAGCGAATTCAGGGCATCGTCCACGGCCACCAGATCGGTGCCCGGCTGCTTGGCCGCGGCGAGCGCCTCGTCGAGATCCAGCGCGGGCGCATCGCCTCCCCGCTTCAGCGCCTGGCGGGACCGCGCCCAATCCACCAGAATGCGCCGCATGACTTGCGCGCAAACACCGAAGAAATGAGTCCGGTTTTCCCAGCTTGCGTGCGCGGAATCCACCAGCCGCAAGTATGCCTCATTCACCAGGGCGGTAGTTTGCAGAGTGTGGCCGGGCCGCTCGTCGGACATGTAGCGTTGCGCCAAGCGGTGCAACTCGTCGTAGACCAGGGGAACGAGTCTCTGGATTGCGGCTCGGTCACCGTGGCTCCACGACTGCAACAGTTCCGTGATCTGCTCCGGTGGCGGCATCCGTGCTCGGGGGTCCGAGACAAAGGCTAACACTTTTTTAATGTGTGTTCTAGAGTAAGTTCTGCGCCCGTCGTACCGTACGTACCATACAGGTCCCCGCCGCCCTGAATATTTCCCGTCCATGACAGTTTTCACGCGCGTTTTCCGCCCCGGATAGTAGGAGAGCGCGTGTGTCCTAAGTATCGCGCCTCATCGGGAAACAGCATGCGCAGACCGAATATTCTGATCCCGTGGCGTTTAAGGGTCGCCGTCGCGATAGCCGCGGCGTTGGCCTACGCTGCTCCCGCAGTTGCCCAGAACTACACGCTTACCGACCTGGGCGTGCTCTCCACGGTCCAATTGGGCGGGCAAGCCACCACGGACGACCTCGATAGCCATGCTGTGGCGATCAACGCTTCCGGTTCCGTGGTCGGGTTTTCCGGTGTTTATGTGGATGGTAACGGGTTCTTCGCAGAGCACGCATTCCTATGGAAGCCGGATTCGGCAAACGCGACGAAGGGCACTATCAGTTACCTGGGCGGACTCGCCGGGGGCTCTTGTTTCAGCCCGGCACATACGGTGGGGGGGATCACGACGCCGGCCAGCAATAGTTTGCTTGGTACGGTTCCAAGCGATATCAATAGCTCCGGGCAAGTGGTAGGGAATTCCTGGACGACACCGGATGGCACCTGTCCGAACGAGGTAATCCACGCCGCCCTTTGGAGCAATGGGAGTGTCACGGATCTGGGCATTCCGCCGCCCGGGTCGGCGGCGCTAGGCTCGTTCAGTTATGCCACGAGCATTAATGATGCCGGTAAGATTGTTGGATACGTACAAACCGGCAGCAATGCCGACGCCTGGCTGTACGACGGGAGTTTTCACGATCTCGGGTATCTGCCATCCTCTGCCTTCCTGCCCTATGTTTTGAGTTATGCGATTCCCAGTAAGATCAACAATGGCGGGACGCTGGTCGGGACATCCTACATCTCAAATTTGAACGGCCTTCTCGGATTCGCGCACACCGGCACTGGACAGCTCCAGGCCACGGACGCACTCGGAACATTGGGCGGGTCCACTTCCGCCGCTACCGGCATCAACGCAGCCGGAAGGATCGTAGGCGCCTCCGCCAATGCGTCTGGGGGCACGCACGCTTTTTGGACAAATAAGTCGGGGCAAATGGTCGACCTGGGGACGGCCAGCAAGGACCCCTCGTCCAACAGTAATGCTCTTGCCATCAACGCATCGAACACCATCGTAGGCTGGTCCGATGTCGACCTCTCGGCTATCTGGCAGTCGTTCGAAACTGGTCGACACGCGGTCGTGTGGCAGAACGGGGGTAATCTGATCGACCTCAACTCGCTCCTCGATCCGTCCCTGAAGCCTCCCTTTGGCACTTCGACGATGTTTGGGCCGACGCAAACATGCCAGCAAAAGGTATGCTGGGAACTTCTCACCGCAACCGGGATCAACGACCTCGGACAGATCGTCGGCGAAGCCTTGGTGGTGAATCAGGGTGAAGGCCTGATGCCGGATCCGACTACCGGGAGAATCGGCGCACGTCATGCCTTCCTTCTAACGCCACCGTGTGTGACCGCGGGCGGGGACTCCGACGGAGATGGCCTTTGCGACGATTGGGAGAAAAACGGCTACACCGCGCCGGACGGTACGTTTGTCAATCTTCCGGCGATGGGCGCCGACCCGATGCGCAAAGACATTTTTGTGCAAGCGGACTACATGGTGGGCGCGCTCTTCTGCGGTGCTTCCGGTGGTCTGTGCACTTACCATACGCATGAACCCAAGCCGGACGCCATGGCCCTGGTGACGCAGGCGTTTGCCAACGCTCCGGTGTCGAATCCGAACGATGGACCAACGGGGATCAATATTCATATCGACTGTGGTGCGGATTGCATTATGAATCCGCAGACCGGGGAAACGTGGGGCAGCCTATCGCAGGCACATGCCATTCAAGAGACTTTTAGCAACATCATCCTTGGCGATCAGTTAGACGCAAGTTGCGTGCCTACCACTCCAGATAGCTGCGCTTATAACTATTCAGCATTCGATCAACTCAAAATGAGCGATTTTCTGCCCAGCCGCGCTCCGATTTTCCACTACATGGTTTTTGCTCACGATATAGGCGTCTATTCTTCAGCCGGCTTAGCTCATATCGAGGGCATATCAGAAGGTATTCCCGCCAGCGGGTTTGTTGTAAGTCTGGGAGGTCAGACGGCCCAGGTCGGAACGACCTGGAATCAGGCAGGCACGTTCATGCACGAACTCGGCCATAACCTTGGACTGGAGCACGGTGGCTACGACAGCGTGAATTACAAGCCCAACTACCTGAGCGTAATGAACTACTCGTTTCAAGAGGACGGCCTGATCAATGGGGGCATCAACGGTTACTTTGACTACTCCCGCTTCCCCGCCATCCCGGATTTGGACGAACACGCGCTCAACGAGACCGTCGGTTTGAACGGTGGGGCGGCGATCGCGAATTACGGCACTGCCTGGTATTGCGCGGGCGGTGGCACCTTTGGTAATGATCGCAGGGACATAGGAACTGCTAATGGCGCGATTGACTGGAACTGCAACGGCAACTCGTCTCAAACGAGCGTTGCCGCGACCATTAATAATGATCCATCTCTCGCTCTAATTGTGCTGCACAGCTCGGAGGACTGGAATCACCTCATCTACACCGGAGGAGGGATTGGCGGCCTGGGTGTTGGCGCATCCCCGCCCTCGCCTACGTTCGTCCCGGAAGGCATAGTTGCACCCGATCCTCAGGCGCCCTTCCGCGTGGCTATCGTCGGCCCGGGCAACGCTCAGGCCGTCGCAGGCACTACTTTCAACGATGCTTTCACTATCAACAACACGGGCCTACAGTCGGACACCTACAATCTGTCAGTCACGTCCTTGTCGAATTGGTGGACTACTTCGGCTATACCCAGCACGCTGACTTTGGCGGGCGGCGCCAATCAACAATTGACGGTGCCGGTGAACGTGTCGGGCTGCATCACACCCGGAACGACTGCGCAGTTCACGCTGAAGGCGGTGAGTCAAGCCCACCCATCGATCGCCGACAGCGTGGTCGTGACGCTGACCGTAGCGCCGAGTCTACCGGGGACCGTCAGCATTCCCAACGTCGTCGGGCTCACGCAAGCCGCTGCGCAAACCGCCATTCTCACTGCGGGCCTGACGGTGGGAACCGTCACTACACAATCCTCGACGACGGTGGCCGCGGGCTCTGTTATTTCTCAGTCTCCCGCTTGTGGAGTGGTGGCTCCCGGCACAGCGATCTCCCTGACAGTGTCTACGGGTCCACCGCCGGTCGCGGTGCCGAATCTTGTTGGCGACAGCCAGCTAACGGCTATCTTCGCTATCAGGGGAGCCGGGCTCACGGTTGGCACGATCACTACCGCGCCATCTTCGACGGAACCCCAAGGCTTCGTCGCATCCCAAGACCCACCAGCCGGCACGCCCGTGGCGCCAGGCTTTACAGTCAACTTTGTTGTCTCTTCCGGCACGCCCGTACCGAATCTTGTTGGTCAAACCGAGCAAGCGGCGGTTGCCGCCCTCACTGCGGCAGGGCTCACGGTGGGCACGCTTACCCCGCAGCTGTCTTCGACCGTGCCCGAATTCATTGTGATCTCTCAATTCTACCCGGCCGGCACTCTGGTGAATCCCGGCACGGCGATCAACATCGTCTTCTCATCGGGGTCGCAGCATCTGGTTCAGGTGCCGGATGCCCAAACGGGGACCGCCGCCTTCATCGCGGCCGGGCTCACCATCGGCACGATTACCCCGGTGTTGTCTTCGACGGTTCGCAAGGAGTTCGTCATCTCCCAAGACCCCGCGGTGGGTACCTTTGCCGCGGTGGGCACGCCTGTGAACGTGGTGCTGTCCGCAGGACCGCAACTGATTCCTATGCCCAACGTGGTGGGGCAATGGGAGTGGTTCGCACTGCAAAATATCTTCAATAATTCCGATCCGAGTGGACTCCCGGCGCCGCTCCAAGCTACGGTCAGCAGGCAGCCCTCGACCACGGTTCCGGACGGATTTGTCATCTCCCAGAATCCGGCGGCCGGCGCGCCTGCACCGATGCTCTCGGTGGTGAATCTGGTGGTTTCCTCCGGCGGGCCGGTGATGACAACCGTGCCGAATACAATCGGGGATCCGAGCCAATACTTTAACCCCGCCGCGACACAGGGGCGCGTAGGGCCGGCTTACTCCGCGATCGACGCGGCTGGTTTGGCGCTCGGACGAGTGACCTTACAACTCTCGACGACCGTTCCGGAAGGCTGGATCATCTCGCAGAATCCGCCCGCAGGCACAGCCGTTCCGTGGGACACTTCGGTGAGCCTGGTTGTCTCTGAGGGCCCCGGCGCTACCGTGCCGATTCCCAACTTAGTTGGTTTGACGCAGGCGGCGGCTGTTACCACGCTCAACAATACGGTGCTGCCCGGCATTTACTTCGGCGACTATCTGACTTACGCGTTCACAACTCAATCCTCGGCGACGGTTCCCGCGGGTACGGTGATCTCGCAGAATCCTCCGGCAGGCCAGGCAACTCTACCGATCGTCGGCAATCGCGCGATCGGCCCGGTGAGTTTCGTGATTTCGGCCGGTCCGTCGTCTGTGCCTGGCTATAGTTATCTGGGACAGTTCGCCGGCGCCGGAGTTAACGGAGTCAGCAGTGGAAAAGGTCGAATCAGCCCGTACAGCTTGGCAATTGATCCGGTCACCCGCAATATCGTGGCCGATAGTGGCCAAGGGATGATCCAGATCCTTGATGCCAACGGCAACTTCAAGAGTTATTTCGGTGGAATCGGCCTCTGCTGCGGAGAATTCAACACCTACTGGTTGGGCGTCTTCCCCGGAGATCAGACGGGCGACGGGCTATTTGTCGGTGCCCCCACTGGCATCGCCATTGATCCGGTGAACCACCACATTGTTGTGGCCGACGGAAACGGTGAACGGGTGGTGATCTTCAATTCCGCAGGTCAATTTCTGAGCGTGTTTGGCTCGCAGGGGAACGGACCAGGGCAGTTCAATCTGGGCAGTTGGGGAGTCATCAGCGTTGCGATTGACCCCACCAGCGAGAACATCATCGTGTCCGACCCCGGAAATAGTCGCATCCAGGTTTTCACTTCGGCCGGCGTCTACCTGAGCCAGTTTGGAACCCAAGGCAGCGGCAACGGCCAGTTCTTTTTCGGCCCCGGCGCCATCGCGGTTGATCCGGTCAATCACAACATCGTTGCGGCAGACTCGGGAAATGCCCGGGTGCAAATCTTCAACTCGGCTGGAGTTTATCAAGGCCAGTTTGGGACGTACGGCCAAGGCGATAATCAGTTTGGGAGTATCGTTGGTTTGACCATCGATGCGGCCACTCGCAACATCATCGTCGCGGATCTGGGGATTGGCAACGAAAATACCAACCAACCGATCAACCGTGTCCGGGTTTTCGATGCAACGGGTCTCTTCCTGGTCAAGTTCGGTGGACCAGGGAGCGGTGATGGCCAGATCGGTGGCTACGCGGTTGCGGTAGATCCCGTGACCAGCAACATTCTTGTGGCCGATGGAGGCAACAGTCGGATCGCGATCTTTGGCGCGCCGAGCAGCGCGGCGGCCACGACAACGGCCGTTACCTCATCCGCGAATCCAGCAACGGCGGGCCAGTCCATCACCTTCACTGCCACTGTGACTGGCAATAGCCCCACCGGGACGGTCCAGTTTATGGACGGCGCGGCCAACCTCGGGACGCCGGTCGCTCTCACTGCAGGCGCGGCCACTCTGACTTCCTCGACTCTGTCCGCGGGGACTCATCCGATTACCGCGGTCTATAGTGGCGACGGTTCCAATGCCCCGAGTACCTCCACTGCCCTCAACGAAGTAATCCGCGCGATTTCGACAACGACGGTTACTTCCCCGCTCAATCCTGCTACTGCCGGCCAGGCCGTCACCTTGACGGCAACGGTGGCGGGCAATAGCCCCACTGGCACCGTGCAATTTATCGATGGCGCAACGAATCTGGGCGCTCCTGTTGCGCTCGCGGCAGGCACGGCCAGCCTGAGTTCCTCGACTCTTTCACCGGGCACGCACCCGATTACTGCGGTCTATAGCGGGGATATTTCCAATGCCCCGAGCACCTCCGCGGTCTTGAACCAAACCGTCTTGGCGGTCTCGACAACGACGGTTAGTTCGTCGCTCAATCCGGCGACTGCGGGCCTGCCCGTCACCTTGACGGCGACCGTAACCGGCAATGGCCCGACCGGCACAGTCCAGTTCCTGGATGGCTCAGTCAATCTGGGCGCCCTGGTTTCGCTCGCGGGCGGGACCGCCACGCTGACGACGGCAACTTTATCCGTCGCCACACATCCGATAACCGCAGTCTACAGCGGTGACGCCGGTAATGCGCCCAGCACTTCGGCGGTTCTCAACGAAGTCATCTCGGCCGCCTTGCCCGTTGTTACTCCGCCGGCCAATATTTCCGTCCCGGCGACACAGGCCGGCGGCGCCACCGGCAGTGCCTGGCCGGCGCTCGCCGCATTCCTGGCAGGAGGCTCAGCCGTGGATACGGCGGATCCCTCACCCGTCCGCCTGGCGCCGCAAGTCGGCGGCGCTCCGGCCAGTAACTCTACTCTCTTTCCGGTCGGCACGACTACAGTCACTTTCCTGTTCCAGGATCACAGCGGCAGCGTAGGCAGCGCCACTGCCACCGTCACGGTAACTGTGGGGATCCCGCGCATTACCGGCTCTGTGGCAGGCTTTGGCACTGACCCATCCGGAGCGATTTACGCCGATATTCGACTGACCAACACCGGAACGGGAAATGCGCGTAACCTAACGATCAATAGTCTGGTGTTCCGCACTCTCTCGGGCACGGGTACCGTGACTTATGACGGGGCACTATCTCCGCCGCTGCCGCTTACTATCGGAAACTTAGATCTGGGTACGCCGGTGACAATCCGGCTCTATCTGAACGTTCCATCTACCGTACTCAGACTGTCGATTACAGAAAGCGGTCCTGTGCAAGATGTAAGTGGAAATAGCTACAATTACTCCACAGCTGAATCGTTTGTTCCTTAGTGTGGAGGAAAAAACATGCGAACTAACTCAGTGCGAATCTCACTTCTGATTGGGCTGGCTTCTCTAGCAGTTACTCCCGGCACCCGGGCCGACTCCCTCACTTTCAGCGCGATTCCGAGCGCCGTCTCCGGCCCTGCCGGTACCACCGTCGGCTGGGGTTACTCCATCACCAATACCAGTGCGACTGACTACCTGGACATCACCGCCATCGATAGTGATCTGTTCCTGGCCACGGACTGGACTCCCGATGCCTCGATCTTCAACTTTCCCAATCTGGCGCCGGGTCAGACGGTGACCCAGGTGTACGATCCGGTGGATTCTGTCGGGCTGTTTCAGTTCACCTGGAACGCAGGCCTGCCGGATGGAACAGAGGAATCCGGCGTCTTCACCCTGTACGGAGCTTTCTGCGCGCCCACCGATCCGTTTTGCGCGGACGATTTATCCGTCTCCGCCACCACTCTTGCGACGACGCCTTATTCCGCCACCGTTGTCTCCAACTCTTCGATTTCCGCCACCGAACCGTCCGGGTTCTCTCTCGCGGCTATCCTGATGGCTGTGGTCGGGATTGCCCGCCAGCGTATTTATTCGGCCCGCAGGGCTTGGATTGGATCAGCGGCCATGGCGCGGCGCGCGGGAAGATAGCTGGCTAGAACGGCGACTCCGATCAGCAGCACCGCAACGGCTGTGTATGTCACCGGGTCCAGAGCGGTGACACCGAACAACAGAGACGACATGAGGCGGGTCAGTCCGGCGGCAGCCACCAGCCCCAGCGCAGCGCCCATTCCCGCTAACCGCAAACCTTGACGCACGAAGACCCGCAACACGACTGCCGGCTGCGCACCTAGCGCCACGCGGATGCCGATCTCGCGCGTCCCTTGCGAAACGGCATAGGCGATCACGCCGTAGATCCCCACGATGCCGAGTACCAGCGCCATCCCTCCGGCCAGAGCCAGCATCACGAGGATAAACGAAGTCCGCGCCATGGACTGATCGTAGAGTCCCTCGAGCGTGCTGACGAGGAACACCGGCTGCCTTCCGTTCACGGACCAGATGATTTGCCGAGTCGCGGCCAGGAGGCCCTCGGTTCCCGTCCG
>CAYTJD010000013.1:0-9412 GCA_964438005.1 uncultured Solibacteraceae bacterium
CTGGTGGAGGCCGGAAACCATTGCCAGGGCGCCATATTTCTCGATGGCAGTCGCCTCTACTCCGCCAGGCTGGAAGAGACCATCGATCGAATCTCCCGGTCCGTCCCCGGGTTCTTCGTGGGACGTTACGATTTGCGCTATGCTTCCGAGAAATCGTTGCAAGCTGGCTGCGACTTTCAGATTGTCGAATTGAACGGAGTCGCGTCGGAAGCCACCAGCATCTATGACCCGGCCAACACGCTGTGGAGCGCCTATCGCACACTGTTCCAGCAATGGGAGATCATCTTCGCCATTGCGGACCAGAACCGGCAACGCGGGCTGAGCCTCACACCAATGAGTACCGTCTGGAAGAACTGGGTGCAATACCGGCACGAAGCAGCGGCGTATCCGGCGAGCGATTGAATCATCTATGCGAACTGCAATTGCGAGTTGGTAGCGAGTGCGAGCGAAAGACTCTCGCCGGCCAGCGAGCGGCAGGGGGAGCCGTCGGCGTAGTACATGTTCGCGCCGGCGCCATCGACGGTTACCCAAGTGAAGCTGACAGTCTGCGCATCGTCGCGATGCATGCAGACGGAACGCGCGCTTGGCGCGGGCGAGTGAGAGCGGTGATACGCCAGCAGAGCGCCCGGACGCAATTCCGGCGATTTGGCACGGATGTTTTCTAGTGTGGTACGCCGTTGTGCCTCACAAGCCTCTGGGTCGACCGAAGAGGAGACCAGCGGCATGTACCTGTCGGCGTCGTCTATAACGTCGGACTCGCGTCCGTTCCAGGTGAAGAGCGCGGCGGGCATCCCTGGCGCCAGCCCCAGTATCGTGAACGCCGCGAAATCCGATAGGTCGCGTGCCGCGAAGCGCTCCGCCACATCCGATAACGCGGGCGAGGCGATCAGATTCATGATGAGCAGCCCCCGGCTGAGTTGCGCGGGAGAAGCCGGTCCTCGATTCAACAGTGCCAGCGACAGTCCGATCTCATTGACGGCGATCCAGGTGCCGCCGAAATCGCCATCAATCGGCGCGACCAGGCGCATGCCGCCGCGCGTCAGCAACTGGGGCTTGAGCGCGGGGCGGCGCGTATGCTTCTCGTCCCGGTTACAGAACAAATGATAGCCCTGGTCTTGATAGATCCAACTGACGGTACACATCAGGCGGCCTCCGCTTCGGCTTGGGATGCTCGGTAGCGGAGCGTGGAGGGCGCCACGCCAAAATCGGGGTCCACCGGCACGCCGAGAGCCCGAAGCGTCATCGCGATCAGAGCGAAGTGGTGAATGGAATGGCTGCTCAAGACTTGAAGCTCGCGGCCCACCGACGAAATCAGGAACGGCTCGGAAATTCGAGCGCCGGCGGAATCCTCGATGTGAACCGATACGAGCGAATCGACTCGCAACGCCGGTTCGGTCGCCAGGCGATGGATGAGTGAATAAATCCGTGCTTGCGCGGAGGCCCGGCTGGTTTCCACCGAAACATCCCGCTTACGGGCGTCGTAATCGATGCGCCCTTTCGCGAGCCCGGCCAAAAAGCATTCGTAGAATTCCAGGATGTGCCGAAGGTGGCCGCCTGCCTTGTGCGGAGCCAGACCGCTCGGCGAAGCCGTGTAGTGAGCGTCGCTGGTTCGTTCGAGAAGCCGGTAGGCCTGACGGAGCCAGGTTACGTTAACGGCAATCAGGTATTCCTGTCGCTCGGCTGCGGCTGCGTGCATAGTTGGCCCTCTTCCGCTAATGCCGCCACCATGGCAGTTTATTCCGGAGGCACAGCGCACTTTCAGCCGGCCGTCTGGCTGGCGGCGAATGGGATCTTGGAAGTGTCGAAATCGGGTAGCGTGCCCAATCCGAAAGCGATGTAGTTGGCGAATTTGGCGAGGCCAACGACAACCACGGCCTCCATGATCTGTTGGTCGGTGTAGCCGAACGTGCGCAACCCATCGATATCGGCGCGGGTCACCTTCGTCGGCTGGCTATTCAGTTTCGCTGCGAAGTTGAGCAACGCCTTCATCACCATTGGCAACTGCGTGGCGGTGTGGTCCAGCGCGATCTGCTCGGGCTCCGGGCCGGCAATGCCGAGGATTCGGAAATCCGAACGCCTCCTTGATGTCCCCGAACGGCGGGTAGTTGGCTTCAGTCAAGGGTTCTTCGTGAACGTAACTCATGCGATCTCCCCGGCAGCCGATTTTGCCGGTTCTTTCGGATAGAGCTTGATTTTCAGCGTGTCGAAGTCTGGCAAGGTGCCCAGTCCGAATGCGTTGAAATTCGCAAACTTTGCCCACGAAACCATCAGCACCGCCTCGAGGATCTGTTCGTCGGTATATCCATACGTTCGCAGCGCGTCGATATCGGCGGCGGAGATCTTCGTGGGCTCCGTCGTTAACTTGGATGCAAAGGCGAGCAGCGCCTTCGTAACCATCGGAAGGTTGGTGGACGCAAAGTTCACGGCGATTTCTTCCGCGTCTGGTCCTTCGAACTTCATCGCCCGGACGATCTCGCAGTGGGCGGTCACGCAATATGTGCTCAAGTTAGCCGCTGAGCAGACCAGAAAGATGTACTCCTTGTCTTTGCGGCTGAGGGCGCCCGGCGCTCTCAAAATGGCGCCGCCCAGCGCCATTTGCGCCTCGATGATATCCGGCCGCAAGGTCTGGGCCCGCAGTAGATTCGGGATGAATCCGTAGATGTTCTTGAATTGAGCGAACGGCGGAAAGTTCGTCTCATCGAGTGGTGCTTGGCGCAAATAACTCATGTCTTGCCGTGCTCCTTACGAATTTTGCTCATGATTTCGCTCGCGATGGGCTTCAGGTCCGGATCGGGCAGATCGAACGAGCCGCTGTCCGTCACGATCTGAATCGTTTTCTTCGAAGAATCCACCACCACCTGACAGGTCACACAGTGCGCCAGGTGCTGCTCGAGCTGAAGACGGACCTCGACGGCTGCATCTCCCTCGAGGTAGTTGCCAATCTCGGCCATGAAGTCGGCGCAGCTAATCAATTGGCTACCTCGCTGGCCCGGCGCGCGAAATGCGGCGCCAATGCCTCTCGAAGCATCAGGCGCCCGCGCAACAGGTGCGTCTTCAGAGTGGGGATTGCGAGGCCGAGCGCCGTGGCCGCATCTTCGGTCGAGAGAAGCTCCAGGTCCCTCAGCACCACCGCAATTCGATATTTGGGGGGCAGCTTCATCACGCTACTCTCGATCAATTGACGCCGTTCCGCTTGCGAGTACAGTTGCTCCGGGTCGTCCGTCCAGGCGCGAATTTGGCGCGGCCGAA
This sequence comes from uncultured Solibacteraceae bacterium, assembly GCA_964438005.1. Taxonomy (GTDB): domain Bacteria; phylum Acidobacteriota; class Terriglobia; order Bryobacterales; family Bryobacteraceae; genus PSRJ01. The sequence continues at coordinate 3,250 of CAYTJD010000013.1, forward strand.
AGGTCTCCTCCACCTCCGGCCCGCTCTCGTCCAAACTCTCGAGCGGTTTGCGTTCGCGCAGCCGCTGCAGGCCGGTGTTGGTAGCGATACTGACCAGCCAGGTCGAAAACTTCGACCGACCCTGAAAATGATCCAGATGCTGGAAGGCCTTCAAGAAGCTATCCTGCATGGCGTCTCGTGCGTCCTCCGGATCCCCCAAAATCCCGACCAGCGTCCGGTAAACGCGACGGCTGTGGCGCTCGATGAGCTGTTCGAAAGCATCGACATTTCCGCTCCGGACGGCATTGACAGTCTCCAGATCCGGGTCGGCAGGAACCCATTCGTCCGTAGGACGGGGTTGCTCGTCCGGAAGATTCGCATTTTTTTTGGCGGAGGGCCAGGCTACCGGTCGAGGTGGAAAATCGGGAGCTACGCCGAGCCCGATCTGCAGTGTATTCAGGAACTTTGCCAGCGCCGTGGCGACCATGACCTCCAAGATCTGTCGATCCGTGTACCGGTGTTCCCGAAGACCGAGGAGGTCGGCCTCTCCGAATTCCGAGGCCCCAACTGCGAGTCTCGCCGCAAAGTCGAGCAAAGGCTTGTCCGGGCCGGCGACGTGACCGGCGGCGATCCGGTCGCAGATTTCCGACGGCACCCCGGTTCGCCGCAATACCTCGCTCCAGAGCGCCAGGCCGTACTCATTGCGGTCCCAGCCGCACGTCACGAGCATCACCAGCTCTTTTTGCCGGATGGTCAGCGCGTCCTCCGACACAAGGAGCGCGGCCATCAACCCGGCTTCCGCTTCAATTACGTCGGGACGATCTGCGTGGGCTCGAAACAGATTGGGAACAAGACCGAGGTGCTCGCGGAAGAAGGCGAAGACCGCGGCGTCGCCGGATCCGGAAATTTCACCTTTGTAAATTCCGGGTGCAGCCGCAATTGCCTTTGACCGGGAAGGCAGCGCGGGTGGCGCAAAATCGGGGTCCACGCATAGACCCGTCGCCAGAGTGCAAATGAAGCTGGCCCAGGCCGCCGCCAGGCATTGGTCGAGCACCGGCGCAGATGTCGCCGGGGGATCGCCACTGATCAACTGCGTCAGCCGGTCCGGGGACACGCCGAGCAAGAGCAGGGTCTGCCATTGCAGAGCAGCACAATAGGCGCTGCCGTGGGCTGCAGCTTTCGCCAGGACTATCGACTCTTTTTCGATTCGGGAAACAGCCGTGCCGTGATAGAGGATGGCGCTCGCCAAGGTGGCTTCGGCTTCCACAAGACGCGGGAGGCTGCTCTGGGCCCTGTAGAGGCGGGGAACGAAACCGTAGTTCTCCTGGAAGACAGCTGGAGCCACACTAGTCGGGTTTAACGGAACCTCCCCAAAACCACCCATTAGAAAGAGGTTACTTCATCCATCAGGGTGCTTCCAACCACCCCAAGTCAAATTTTATGAATCCTTCCCCGGGTGATCCCGTCCTACCCCGCGATAACGGTCATGCAAACGCTGAACAAACAGGCGGAGGCGTTAGAGAGTTTTGAAAGCTTCGCTCTCCCCCGCACCAACGATCTGTTCCGCATGGCGTCATCTTTATTGCGGAACCGCGCGGAGGCCGAAGACGCGGTCCAGGAGTGCCTGCTGCAGGCCTGGAAATCCTTCGACCGGTTCGAGCGTGGCACCAACTGTCGCGCCTGGCTCTACAAGATTCTGTTTCACGTCGTCTCCCATCAACGTAGAAAATGGAGCCGGCTGTGGCTGGCTGAGGATCCGCAGATCCTGGAAGACACTCTGGTGGCAAGAGCGGAGATTCCGGAACATCTCACGGATGAAGAGATCCTCGCGGCGCTCCGCAAGATGCCGCAGCGGTACGCGGAAGTTGTGATGCTCGCGGACGTCCAGGAGTTCTCGTACAAGGAAATTCAAGACACTTTGTCGATTCCAATCGGCACCGTCATGTCGCGGCTGAGCCGCGGACGGGAGTACCTGCGCACGGAACTCTCATCGATGGCCCCGGCCCACGCCGCGCGCGCCTGATTTCATCGGGCGACAGGCGGAATATTCATCTCTCCACTTGGGATTAGTGAGTTGACAAGCAGCTATGGAAACGCTGACCACAACGACCGAAAGCCCTGCGGTAGCGGCCTCTCAACAACATTGGCCGGAATACATGATGGAGGCGGCCGAGCTCGCCTGTTTCATGATCTCGGCGTGCGTGTTTACGGTGCTGTTGCAGCATCCGGCTTCGCCCATTCGAACGGCTCTTCCGAATGAAGCGCTGCGCCGGGTGCTGACTGGAATCGCGATGGGCCTGACGGCTATTTCTATCTTCCACTCACCTTGGGGGAAACGTTCCGGGGCACATCTGAACCCGAGTGTGACGCTGACGTTCTATTCGCTCGGCAAGATTCGAGGGCGAGACGCGCTTTTCTATATCCTGGCCCAATTCGCCGGCGGCGTTGGCGGCGTCGGTGTGGCCGGTCTACTGATGGGCGCGGCACTCGGGCATCCGGAGGTCAATTATGCGGCTACCACTCCCGGGCCCAACGGGCCCTGGGTCGCCTTCGGCGCGGAATTTGCCATCTCGTTCCTGATGATTACTGCGGTGCTGACCTTCTCCAATTCCAAGCGCCTGACCCGGTGGACGCCCTTGATGGCCGGGACGCTGGTCGCCACGTATATCTCAATCGAAGCACCGCTGTCCGGGATGAGCATGAACCCGGCGCGGACACTCGGTTCGTCGGTATGGGCCGCCAGCTTTCAGGCGCTTTGGGTTTACTTCACGGCGCCGGTTCTAGGCATGCTTCTGGCCGCGCGCATCTACGTTTCGCGGCATGGCAGACATCGGGTATTTTGCGCCAAGCTGCACCACCACAACGATCAACGCTGCATCTTTCGATGCAATTACGGAGCTCTGAACTAATGCGCTATGACGTCATCATCATCGGTACCGGCGCGGGCGGCGGCACCCTGGCACGCAAGCTGGCTCCCACCGGCAAGAAGATCCTCGTCCTGGAACGGGGCGGCTATGTGCCGCGCGAGAAGGATAACTGGAGCACGCGCGCGGTGAACGTCGACTCCAAATACAACACCAAAGAGACCTGGCGCGATCGCGACGGGAAAGAGCTGCACCCGCACACGAATTACTACGTCGGGGGCAACACGAAGTTCTACGGCGCGGCGTTGTTCCGCCTGCGCAAGGAAGATTTCGGTGAGCTCCGCCACCACGGTGGATTGTCGCCCGCCTGGCCGATCTCCTACGACGAATTGGAACCGTATTACAACGCCGCCGAGCACATTTATCAGGTGCACGGAAATCGCGGCGAAGATCCGACCGAGCCGTGGTCGAAGTGCCCCTACCCATTTCCGGCCGTGAGCCACGAATCGCGCATCCAGCAACTGAGTGAGGATTTCGCGCGCGTGGGTCTGAAGCCGTTTCACACGCCGCTGGGCGTGATGTTGAACGAGAAGAACCCGCAGGCGAGCAAATGCATCCGCTGCAATACGTGCGACGGGTTTCCCTGCCTGGTATATGCCAAGTCAGATGCACAAGTGTTAGGTATCGATCCGGCGCTGGAACATCCGAACGTTTCTCTGATGACAGACGCATTCGTGGAGCGCCTGGAGACGGACGCTTCCGGCCACGAAGTGACCAAGGTAATCGTCCGCAAAGAGGGTGCGGTCCAGGAATTCTCGGCGGACGTTGTGGTGGTCTCGTGCGGCGCCATCAATTCCGCGGCATTGCTGTTGCGGTCGGCGAATGACAAGCATCCGAACGGCCTGGCGAACGGTTCGGACGTGGTCGGCCGCCACTACATGGGCCACGTGAATTCGATCCTGATGGCCGTGTCGAAGTGTCCGAACCCGACGGTCTTTCAGAAGACCCTCTCAGTGAACGATTTCTACTTCGGCTCCCCGGAATGGCAATACCCGATGGGGCACATTTCGTTTGTCGGAAAGCTGGATGGGATCACGCTGAGCGCGGGCGCGCCGGCGATTGCGCCGGGATTCACGCTCGATCTGATGGCCAACCATTCGCTGGATTTCTGGCTGACTTCGGAAGATCTGCCCGACCCGGAAAATCGAGTCACGCTCCATCGCAGCGGCGAAATCGTGTTGAGCTACCGGCCGAACAACGAAGAAGGCCACAAGCGTCTGACCGCCAAACTGAAAGACCTCATGAAACAACAGTCCGCCTGCCCGGTCCACGGCCACGAATGCCACCAGGGTCTTTTCAGCCGCAGCTTGTATGTCGGGCAGCGGATTCCGCTGGCGGGCGTCGCGCACCAGAATGGGACAATCCGGTTCGGCGATGATCCGAACCGCTCCGCGCTCGACCGCAACTGCAAAGCGCACGAGGTGGATAACCTGTACGTGGTTGACGGGAGTTTCTTCCCATCGAGCGGGGCGGTCAACCCGGCCTTGACCATCATGGCCAACGCGCTGCGGGTCGGCGATCACCTGACGGAGAGGATGAACTGACATGCGGCGCTTAATCCACTCGCTGACAGTTGCAGCTCTGTTGGCTTCGGCGCTCGCCGCTGCGCCGGTGGTCGATTCGGTCGCCATCACCGTCTCCGACCTTGACCGGTCCATCGATTTTTATTCGAAAGTGCTGAATTTTCAGAAGATCGCGGAATACGAAGGGGCCGGCGAAGGATATGAACACTTGGAAGGTGTTTTTGGGGTGCGAATCCGAGCGGCGCGCATGCAACTGGGAAACGAAAAGATCGAGCTGATGGAATACCTGGCGCCGAAGGGCCGGCCGGTGCCGGCGGATTCGCGAGGGAATGACCGGTGGTTCCAGCACATTGCGATCATCGTGAGCGACATGGACAAGGCGTACGCCTGGCTGCGGCAGAACCAGGTGCAGCATGCATCGTCCGGGCCGCAGCGCCTGCCGGACTGGAACCAAAACGCCGGCGGGATCCAGGCGTTCTATTTTCGCGATCCCGACGGCCACTTTCTGGAGATTTTGGCATTCCCGGCGGACAAAGGCGATGCCAAGTGGCATCGCGGCGGGGACCGTTTATTTCTGGGCATCGATCACACGGCGATCGTCGTATCGAACACGGAGGCCAGTCTCCACTTCTACCGCGACCTCATGGGCATGACGGTGGCGGGAGAGAGTGAAAACTACGGCGTCGAGCAGGAGCATCTGAATAATGTGTTCGGCGCCCGTCTGCACATCACATCATTGAGAGCGGCTTCCGGGCCGGGCGTGGAGTTTCTGGAGTATCTGGCGCCGCGCGACGGAAGGCCGTATCCGCCGGAGGAGAAGGCAAACGACCTTGTCCACTGGCAAACCAGGTTCTCGGGGATCGATGCGGCACAAGCCGCGCACGCTCTCCGGAAAGCCGGAGCACCGTTCGTCTCCAGCGGAGTCGTCGAACTCCCGGATGCGAAGGCGGGGTTTCGAAAGTCGTTCGTCGTACGCGACCCGGATGGGCATGCCGTTCAGGTCGCGGAGCCATAAAAACAAACCAAAACTGAAGGAGAACTGAAATGCAACAACTCAATCGCTTGCTGTCTGTCTGCGCGCTGGCGGCTGTCCTAGTAGGAGGCGCCTTCGCCGCAAAACTCGACTCGCACACGTCCGGCCCCTTTCAGGGACCTAAGGCCAACACCGGCACCGTCACGCTGAGCAATGTGAACGGCAAAGGCATGCTGCGTGTTTCCGACGATTTCAAGGTGCCCGACACGCCGGCCCCAACCTGGCGCGTGATGGATTCGAAGGGCAACATCTACACGCTGGACGCGTTCAAGATCAAAGGGACGCTCGGCACCAATGCGGAGAAGCGCGAGGTCGAAGTTCCCTCGTATGTGAAGGACATCGTGAAGGTGCAGGTTTATTGCGCCTGGGCACAAGTCCTGTTGGGCGAGGCGAGTTTTTCCATGGCGGTGCGCTAAGAGCGGCGGATCGCGCCGGCTACCGGCTGGAACCAGATGGTACGGTTTCAGCCGGAGACCGGCCTCGCCATTCACTGAAGGAGTAACTTATGCGGAAGCTGATTCCGTTTGCCGACGGCCAGCCCACGGGCGCGCCGGTGAAGACCTACGACTACACGCCGCATGCCGGCGGCGCGGCGTTCGACGATTCCCGCTGGGAAGCGATCGCGCCGACCAGTTTGACCGAGCGCCGCTCCACCGGACGGCTGTGTTTCGCGTGGTACCGGATCAACATCACGGTTCCGGAGC
>CAYTJD010000014.1:0-20110 GCA_964438005.1 uncultured Solibacteraceae bacterium
GCTTGGCGAGGCGGACTTCAGTGAAGCCGATCTTACAGGTGCGGACCTCAGCAGCGCAGACCTTATTTCAACGAATTTGTATCGAGCAACGCTGATACGTGCTTCCTTCTTTCGCTCCAAAGTGGATATGGCAAACCTCGAGAGGGCGGACCTAAGTGATGCATTTCTGAGCGGAGCGTTTCTGATTCATTCCAACCTCCGGTCTTCGTGTCTAAAGTCCGTGATCATCGGCGGTGCAGACCTTAGTTATGCCGACCTGAGCAACGCTGATCTCAGCCACGCTTTGGCTCCCCACACGAACTTTACGTCCGCTATCCTTGCTGACGCTGATTTTAGCGGTATGCTGTTAGCTGATACAGTGATGGCTGATGTCGATCTTTCTAGAGTAAAGGGGATCGGTACATGCATTCATCGCGGGCCTAGTACGTTGGACTACCGTTCGCTTTCCCGCTCTGGACAGCTCCCATTGTCTTTTCTTCACGGCTGCGGCTTGCCGGATGCCCTCATTGAGTACTTACCGTCGATTCTCGGCAGACCGATCCAATTCTATTCCTGCTTTATAAGCTATTCCAGCGTAGACCAGTCATTCGCTGACCGTATCCATGCAGATCTACAGGCCAACGGCGTCCGTTGTTGGTTTGCCCCACACGATATCAGGGGTGGGCGAAAACTTCGAGAGCAGATCGACGAAGCCATTCGCCTGTATGACCGTCTCCTCCTGATCCTGTCCGAACACAGTATGGACAGTGAATGGGTGAAGACGGAAATTGCGAATGCCCGCCAGCGAGAAATCCGGGAGAAGCGTCAGATGCTTTTCCCAATCAGCGTTGTGCCATACGAGAGGATTAAGGAGTGGAAAGCCTTCGATGCCGATACCGGCAAAGACTCAGCGCGGGAGATTCGGGAGTATTTCATCCCGGACTTCTCAAACTGGAAGGACCACGACAGCTACCAAGCAGCCTTCCAGCGGCTGTTGAGGTATTTGAAGGCGGAGGGGAACGTTACCTAATTCAATCTCACCGACTAGTCAGACATTGGCTGTTGATATCGCTGATTATCATTCCCTTTTTGGATGTCGGTGGCTTCACTTCCCCGCAAGGTCCCCCTTACGCCTTACCAGCGGAAGCGCGAGATCCTCCGCTGCCGGTCGAAGCTCGCTAATCGCAGCGTTCTCTATCGTGCCCATCAGTTCGAGATTTAGCGCACATCAAGCCCTGATCCTTCCTGATATTCGGATCAGGAGCATTGGCGAGGTGGTCGTCGAAAGCATTGATGCTGAGGTTTATAGGAGTTTCCCGGTGCCCAACAGTCTTGCTCGCCCTCTGTTATTCAAGCCGTTGTGAAGACAGAACTATGAGTGGCCAGAGATTCGGACCGAGCTTTATTGATCGCATGGAAGATCGCCGTTTTCAAGCCCCTAGAAGGGAGGCCAACTCCATCCCCAATACTTTGCTAAGTTCGGCTCCACTGGATCCAATTGACGTATTTACACTATTGACTCTGATTATATGAAATGTGACAATTCGGATTAACGTAGGGTACAAGGCATCATGGGACACCTACGGAGCCGGCCGTTGGCCACTTCGAGCACGGCCAGTGCTTGTCTGAAACGAGGTTCCGTTGGCCCGAGAGTCTGACGATTCTCGGCCGATGATCGGGGAGGTGCCAGATGTCACAAGACTTTGAGGCACAGAGAAGCCGAGAGCCCGCACAGCCGTCCGAGTCCAATTACCTAGCTCCGATCCTATTCGTCGTGGTCGTCCTAGGAGCAATCTATTTCGTCTCTCTATACTTGTTAACCACTGGCTAAGCCTGCTTCAACTGGTTCGTAGAGGTTCTGGGGTGCGACTCTGGCAGGCGCGGTCGCCGACTGTCAGGATTCGAGCGGGACGAGGACGCACGTGCTCGTTGGGTCGATTCCGTGATCGGACTCGATGAGTGATTTTGCGCAGGTCAAGGAAGGCAGGTGCGCCAGATAGCGCGATCTCCCGAGAGTGGCACGAATTCGGCCAAGTGACCCGATGTTGAATCAATAGGATACCTTTCGTCCACAATGATGGCCCCATAGATGCACCCCCGCACCCGACTCTCGCAGTACGGGACCGATGGCTATGAGCAATCGAGAAGGGGGCACTCAGTGCAAACGAGGTTGAAGGCTTTACCGGCGGTCGCGGCGCTGACCGTCTGCGTATCTGTGATGACGCCAAACGGGAGCGCGATTCCTGCATTCTCCCGCCAATATGCGACTTCTTGCATGACCTGCCATATCGATTTTCCCAAACTGAACGATTTCGGGAAGGCGTTTAAGGATGCGGGGTTCGTGTTTCCGAAGGGGGACGAGGGCACATACTTAAAAGTAGCGCCCGTGATGTTGGGAGCGGAGGCGCAGAAGGAGACGTTCCCGAAGTCGGTGTGGCCCGGGACGATTCCCGGGATGCCGCCGATCGGGCTGCGCTTCAACACCTTCTTCCAAGCGACCGGACCAGACCGGAACCGGTTCAGCGCGCTTGCCGGCTCGGGCAACATTCCGCAAGTGATCCCAGCCACAGATTTCGCCAGCGGCCTTTTCAGCATCTTTACGGCGGGGAACTTCGGGAGCCGGATTGCGTTCTGGGTGGATGACGACATCAGCGTCGCGGGAACGAATGGAGCAGGTGGGCTCGGAGATGCCTATTTGAAGTTCGTAGACGTCAGCCGTTTTCTGAAGCTGCCGACGGACTCGTTGTCGGTGCGGGCTGGGCAGTTTGAGCTGGATCTGCCGATCACCCAGGCGCGCAGTTACAACCTGAGCCCGTACGACATTTACCAGGAGGCGAATATCGGGGCGATGAATTCGATGGTGGCGCTGCAGCAGAACGTGACCAACCAGTTCACGTTCGCAAATCCTGCGAAAGGGATTGAGCTGAGCGGCGGGCATCAATATGGCGGGTATCACTACTCGGTGGCGGTGTTCGACCAGAACACAGCGGGAATTGACCAATCGAGCAACGGCAGCCCGTATGTGCCGTCGCCCACAGGCGGGGCGAGCGGCGGCGTGGGATTCGGCTCGAACGCCGATTTCAAGAACATCTACACCCGGCTCTCCTACCGGTTCAACCTGGAGCGGGACACGGAGAGCCGGCACGACATTCAGGCGGCCGGACCGACGGGGCCGCGCGACCACTCGTATCTGAACTTCGGATCGTTCTACCTGTACGGGAAATCGTTGCAACAATTTTTGGGAGTGACCGACATTTTACGGGTGCAGGAGCCCTATTACCGGGCCGGCGGAGACTTCAATTTCAATTACCGGAAATTCAACCTGTACGGCGTGTACATGTACGGGCGCGACCAGAACCTGCTGCCGCTGGACAACACGGGAGCATTGATCCCGCTGCCGTTTGCGGAAGGCTCGCCCCTGCCGGTCAGCTTCATCAAGAGTGTGCCGGCGGCCTTCAACGGCGGATTCGTGCAGGCGGATTTCATGATTCACCCGTGGGTGATGGCGATCATGCGGTGGGACGGCGTGAATTCGACGGCAGACCGGATCAACGGGCTGGCGCTGGCGGCGGGCACGCCGTTCTTCGCGCCCCTGTCATCAACGCGGCAACGGTTCACGCCGGGGCTACAGATTCTGATTCATCCGAACATCAAGTTCTCATTCGAATACCAGATCCGGCCGCAGCAGACGGCACTGGTAGAAACCGACGCCGCGGGCCGGTTAATCGCCGTCGATCCGTTCCGCGTGAACACTGCGTTGTTCGGCTTGGAGTTTGTTTACTAGTTTCCAAAATAGGAGCGAAATCGATCATGTCAAAACTTTCAATGATTTTCATGCTGGCGGTTTCTTGCGCCATAGCCGGCGATACCGCGAAAGCGGCGGGCACCATCACAGGCAAAGTAACCGCAGGCAAGGGGATTTCCGTGGTCTGGGTGGAAGCGGTGGCTGGCAAAACGTTTGCCAAGCCGGATAAGCCGCTGACGATGGACCAGCACTCGCTGCTGTTCCAGCCGCACATCATGGTGGCGCCTGTTGGCGCCACGGTCGAGTTCTTGAATAGCGACAACGTACAACACAACATTTTCTGGCCGGCGATCAGCGGGAACAAGAAGCTGACGCACAACATGGGCACGTGGCCGAAGGGGCAGACACGCAGCTTTATGTTCGATACACCGGGCGTCGTGCCGCTGCTCTGTAACGTGCATCCGGAGATGTCGGGGTACATTATCGTGACGCCGACGCCGTATTACGCGGAGACTGACGAAAGCGGAAACTTCAAAATCGAGAACGTGCCGGACGGCAGCTATACGGTGACGGCATGGCACGAAGGGTACAAGAACCAGTCGAAGCCGGTCACGGTGAGCGGGGAAGGTAAGGCGGATTTCACGCTGGCGAAATAAGTCCGGCCAGCCGGGGCGGGCAACATGCTAAGTCGATTTACTGATAAGAAAGTCGACCGGGATTGGCTGGATAGCAACTTCCCGTGCATGATGGCCTGCCCGGCCGGGACCAACGCCGGGCGGTACGTGGCGTTGATCGCGGAGGGTCGGTTCGAGGAAGCGTACCGGTACGCGCGGGATCCGAACCCGATGGCGAGCATTTGCGGGCGGGTGTGCGCGCATCCGTGCGAGACAGCGTGCCGGCGGGGACAGATCGACAAGCCGATTTCGATCCGGGCTCTGAAGCGGTTTTTGACGGAGCGATACGGGCCGGAATCGCGCCAGCCGCTGGAGCTGCGGCGGGCACCGGCGGCGCGGATGCCATACAAGGTGGCGATTGTCGGTAGCGGGCCGGTGGGGCTTTCGGCGGCGCACGACCTCGGGCGGCTGGGGTATTCGGTCACCATCTTCGAAGCGGCGTCGGTGCCGGGCGGCATGCTGACACTGGGGATTCCGGAATACCGGCTGCCGCGGAGCACGGTGGAAGCGCAGATCCGCGAGATTCTCGAGACGGGCGACGTGACGCTGAAGGCGAACCAGGCGGCCGGCCGCGACTTCACGATCCGGGGGCTGCGCAAGCAGGGCTTCGACGCCGTGGTGCTGGCGGTGGGAGCGCACCGGAGCCGGGACCTCACGATTCCCGGGATCGATCTGGACGGGGTGCACAAGGGCATCGAATTCCTGCTGAACGCGAACCTGGGCTACCGGTTCACGATCGGCAAGCGCGTGGTGGTGATCGGCGGCGGGAACGTGGCGATGGACGTGGCGCGGTCGGCGGCGCGCGAGGTGCTCAAGCAGCACCGGCCCGACGAGGCGGAGCCAAGCGCGGAAAACATCAGCGTGGTGGCCACGCACGAGATGGTGGACATTTCATTGTCGGCGTTACGGCTGGGCGCGAGGGAAGTCAAAATCGTCTGCATCGAGCGGCGGGCGGAGATGCCAGCGGCGCTGGAAGAAGTGGAAGAGGCCGAAGCCGAAGGCATCATTTTGCGAGACGGGCTGGGTCCGAAGCGGGTGATTGGCAAGGACGGGAAGGTGATCGGGCTGGAAACGGTGCGCACCAAGGCGGTTTTCGACGCGTCCGGGCGGTTTAACCCGACCTTTGAAGAGAACAGCGAAGCGACCATCGAGTGCGACACGATTATCCTCGCCATTGGACAAGCGCCGCGGCTGGATTTTTTGACGCGGGAAGATTGCGTGGAGATTTCTGGACGCGGTTTGATCGCGGTGGACCGGAAGACACTGATGACGACGGCGCCGGGTGTGTTTGCGGGCGGCGATTGCGTGTTCGGGCCGCGGCTGATCATCGACAGTGTAGGGGACGGCAAACGGATCGCGGCGTCGATCGACCGGTTTCTAACGGGGAGAGCGAGGCCAGAGACTGAAGTGGAGGTCGAGATCCTCGACCATCACAAGATGTTCGCCAATTACATCAACCTGGGGCGCGAGCCGGTGCCGATGCTGCCGCTGGACCGGCGGACGGGCGTGACGGAAGTCGAGACCGGGTACGACGAGATTACGGCCATGCGGGAAGCGCGGCGGTGCCTGCGGTGCTGGATCAACACGGTGTTCGAAGGCAACGATGCGGACGGGTCGCAGTGCATCCTGTGCGGCGGATGCGTGGATGTCTGTCCCGAGCGGTGCATTCAACTGGTGCCGCTCGAAAGCATCGAATTCCCGCCGGTAGTACTGGCGCAGATCGAAGCATCGCCCGAGAGCTTCCGGGTGGAACTGGACGATGTGGCGGCGGAGGAACTGGGCATCATCACAGGCGCCGCCATGTTGAAGGATGAGACGCGATGCATCCGGTGCGGGCTGTGCGCGGAGAGATGCCCAGTCAATGTAATCACCATGGAAGCGTATTCAATGCGTTGCGTGGAGGCCCAATGAACGAACTCGATCGTAAGGAATCGAAGGCCGTGGAGACGACGCGGCGGAAGGCGTTCGTGCAGATTGGAGTGGGTTCGATGTGCGCGGCGTGCGCGGGAGCATCGGTGTTCGGCTACGAATTTCTGGGGCCGAACGTGTTGTATGAACCTTCGCCGATCGTCAACGCGGGCAAGCCGGACCAGTATCCAGTGGGGAGCGTCACGCAGGATTTGCAATCGGGCATTTATATCGTACATGCGCCGGAGGGGCTGTACGCGATGTCGGCTGTGTGCACGCATCTGGGCTGCCTGACGGCGTGGAAGCCGGAGTTGGACATGGTGGCGTGCCCGTGCCATGGGAGCAAGTTCCGGCGGGACGGATCGAAGATCGAGGGGCCGGCTCCGCGGCCGCTACGCTGGCTGGAGGCATCGCTGAGCGATGAAGGAGACCTGCTGGTGGACCGGTCGGAAGAACTGGAACGCAAGCAGTACGTGAGGACCTAAGATGCCGGCAACGCTCGGAGACAGCCTGGCGCACCTGCGCGAGAACCGCATCTGGCGGTCGATTTTCCGCGGCGGGTTTGGCGAGACCAACCTGCACCGGGCGCTCGCGATTCAGCAGAACGTGTTCCTGCACCTGGCTTCGGTCAAGATGCGGAAGCAGTCGCTGTCGTTCCGGGTGACGTGGTTTTTGGGGACGCTGAGCCTGGGGACGTTCGCGATCCTGGCGCTGACGGGGATTCCGCTGATGCTCTACTATCACCCGTCGGTGCCGCAGGCCTACAGTGACATGAACGATCTACGGTTCGTGGTGTCTGCCGGCGTGTTTCTGCGGAACCTGCACCGGTGGTCGGCGCACGCGATGGTGCTGCTGGTGTTCGCGCACATGTTCAAGGTGTTTTACCGAGGCGCGTACCGGCCGCCGCGAGAGTTCAACTGGGTGATCGGGGTATTTTTGCTGCTGATCACGCTGTTCCTGAGCTACACGGGATACCTGCTGCCGTGGGACCAACTGGCGTTCTGGGCGATCACGGTGGGGTCGAATCTGATCTCGGCGGTGCCGCTGATGGGGGCGAAGATCCGCTTTCTGATCCTGGGCGGAAACAGCGTGAACGCGAATGCGCTGCTGCGGTTTTATGTGCTGCACTGCGTGATCCTGCCGCTGGCGGCGGTAGCGTTTGTGGCGGTGCATTTTTGGCGGATCCGCAAAGACGGCGGCATTTATCCAGGAGGGAGCTATCGCCCATGAGTGAAGGCAAAGACTTCGCCGCGGCGTTGGATTCCGACAGCCGGAAGACTCCGGTCCGCGTGGCATTCGTTACGCGGCGGACGTCGCCGCAGGTGAAGAGGCAGGGCGACGATTACGTGATGACGTTTCCGGAGGCATTGTTCCGGGGATTCGTGGCGGTGGAGGTGTTGGCGCTGGCGCTGGTGCTGCTGGCGCTGTTCTGGAACGCCCCGCTGGAGGAACTGGCGGACCCGATGCAGACGCCGAACCCCGCCAAGGCACCGTGGTATTTCCTCGGGCTGCAAGAGCTGCTGCACTATTTTCCGCCGGTGGTGGCCGGGGTGCTGATCCCGACGCTGGTGGTGATGGCTCTGATCGTTATCCCGTACTTCAAGATCAATGTCGAGGCGGAAGGGCTATGGACGCGGAACCGGATGGGGCGCCTGCGCATGGTGGTGGCGGTAGTGGCGGTGAGCGCGGTTTTTCTGGTTGTGTTTGACGTATATGCGGTGCTGATTCCCACGCTGCTCGTAGCGGGCTTAATGTTCTTTTCGGCCACGAATGCGAAGGCGCCGGGACGGCTGCACGGGTGGCTGGCGGCGAAGCCGCTATCGTTCTGGATCATGTCGTGGTTCCTGCTGCAGGCGGCCGTGCTGACGCTGATCGGAACGTTTTTCCGCGGGCCGGGCTGGTCGTTCGTGATGCCATGGAGCGGGCAGATATGAAGAAGCTGCTCGATTCTCTATTTGGAGACAGCGCGCGCGCATTTGGCACGTTGAGTGCGGTGCTGCTGGTCTTGCTCGCGGTGGTGCCGGCGAAGGATTACTTCCGCGAGTGGCGCGGATACCAGAAGGGATATCTACGGCTGATTCGGGGACGCGGCGACGCGACGACGCTGACGCGACGGTTTCAAGGCGGATACCAGCAGATCTGGCTGCCGGAACTGGGAGTGGTGGACCGCTGCACGACCTGTCATTCGGCCTTGAAAGAAGCGAGCTTGACGGACGTCAAGGCGCAGCCGTTCCGGCCCCATCCGGCGATACCCCACAATCTCAGCGAATTCGGTTGTGTGCTGTGCCATCGCGGCCAGGGTGCGGCGACAACGGTGGAGGAGGCGCATCGGAGCACCAAGTCGTGGGAAGACCCGATCCTGCCTGCCCGGTATTTGGACGCCTCGTGCGGGCAATGCCACATGGAGAAGCTGACTGGCACGCCGCAGTTGAACCAGGGGCGCGAGACCCTGGCGCAGTATGGTTGCGTGCGGTGCCACGTGCTCAAGACGCCGGAAGGCGTCACGATGACGGGGACGGATGATCCGCCGTCGCTCGAGCATATTGCCGCCAAGACGTCGCGCGAGTGGATCGCGGCCTGGCTTAAGAATCCGCAGGCGTATTCGACCACGGCGACGATGCCGAATTTTGAATTGCCGGACGGTGACATTCGCGATATCTCGGCGTTTTTGATCGCGCAGAGTACGGACTATGCGGCCGGCGGCGAGGCGGCGCCCGCGGTTCCGACCGACGATGGCGCGCAACAGCGCGGGGCCAGCCTGTACGGCGAGTCGTTCTGCGCATCGTGCCATGCAACCCAGAATGCGGCGGGAACCGTGGTGGGCGGAACGATGGGGCCGGAGCTGACCAAAGTCGGGTCGAAGGTGAAGCCGGAATGGCTGGCTCAATGGCTCCGCGACCCCGGGCGGTACGATGCGGACACGAAGATGCCGCATTACCGGCTGGACGAGAAACAGATCGGCCTGCTGATGGCGTTTCTAGGCAACAAGACAGACTCGGATTTCATAGGGAACCGGCACTACGACGCGGCCACTCCAGCGCAAATCGCGTACGGGCGGCAACTGGTGAACGAGAGGGGATGCGCGTCGTGCCACGAGATTAACGGCGTCAAGAAGCCGGACAATTTCGCGCCGGAGCTGACGCTCGTGGGCAGCCGGCCGCTGGCAAAAATTCTGTTCGCGCCGGGCGTGGCGCACACACTGCCGGATTACATCGCGGCGAAGATTCGGGATCCGCGGTCGTTTGGCGCCAATTTGAAGATGCCGGAGTTCACGTTGGCGCCACAGCAGGTGGACGGGCTGGTGACGGCGCTGCTGGCGCAGACCGAGAGAGCACAGAAGATGCCGGCTGCGTTGCGGGTTGGGTCGCGGCGGCAGTCGGACTACCATGCGGCGGGAAGGGCCGGGCAGCTGATCGAGGACATGCGGTGCTTCAGCTGCCACACGATCAACGGGCGCGGCGGATCGATGGCGCCCGATCTGACGTCGGAAGGGACCTCGGTGACGCGGGCGTGGCTTGTCAATTTTCTGAAAAATCCGAATACGTTGCGGCCTGCGCTGATCCGGCGAATGCCGAAGTTCAACGTGACGGATGCCGAAGCGAGCACGCTGGCGGACTACATTCTGACCGTCTACCAGACGGCGGCGTTCGACCGGGATGCGATTGACGCCGCGCGACTCACAGTGGTAGACGCGCAGCATGGCCGGGAGCTGTTCTACGGAAAATATGCGTGCCAGTCGTGCCACATCGTTGATCCGAACAAGGACAAGGGCTACATTGGGCCGACTCTGACGCAGGTAGGCCTGCGGTTCAACGCGGCTTGGATTTTCCATTGGCTC
Organism: uncultured Solibacteraceae bacterium; assembly: GCA_964438005.1. Lineage (GTDB taxonomy): Bacteria > Acidobacteriota > Terriglobia > Bryobacterales > Bryobacteraceae > PSRJ01. The sequence continues at coordinate 10,145 of CAYTJD010000014.1, forward strand.
AAGAATGCAGAAAGCCTGCGCCCGGGTACTCTCGAGCCGGTGTGGAACATGAGCGACGAGGACGCCCGGTCGCTGACTGCGTTTCTCGTGGCGCAGAAAACGGCGCCCCGGCAGGAGGCCGCAGGCAAATGACGCGAATGTGGTGGGGGCTCATCGCGATGTTGGCCGTGGCCGGGGGGTGTGCGCGGAAAGCAGGTGGCCCCGTTGAGCCTGCGCCCAAAGGATTCGGCGCTGCGATTGTTTTAATCAGCGGGGAAAAGCAGGCCGCCGGAGTGGGTGCGCAGTTGGACCAACCGGTGGTGGTTCAGGTAAACGATGCGAAGGGGGCCGCGGTGGCCGGGGCATTGGTGCGCTTCGCGGCGGCGGGCGGCGTCCGGTTCCAGCCGGATCATGGGCTGACGGGGCCCGATGGGCAGTTCAGCGCGACGGTGAGCCTCGGTGGCATGGCAGGCCGGTATCAGATTGCTGCGTTCACCTTCGATTCAGCGGGCAAGCGGGCGGAAGCCCAAATCACGGAGATTGCATTGGGATACCAGGAGGAGCTGGGGCAACAGCTGCAAGCGATGCACTGCATCCGGTGTCACGATCCGGAATCGACGTCCGAGCGGGTGTCGAATCATGACAACCTGAATGCCAAGGCGCACGCCTTCACCGAAGGCGCCGTGCTCAATGCGATGAGCGATGCGAGCCTGGCCGCCATCATCAGCCACGGCGGGGCCGCGTTGAATAAATCAGCCGAGATGCCGCCGTATGGCAATCGGCTCACGAAGAGCGAGTTGGGCGCGCTAGCTGCTTACATTCGGGCAGTCGCCGACCCCCCGTATCGCCCGCAAGGAGTTTTTTATGCGAACAATTAACGCTCTTCTGGCGGTGTTTCTAGCCGGGGCCGCGGGGCGGGCTCAGGTGCTGGCGCCGGAGGAGATCCGCGACCCGCAATTACGCGCTTTGCAACAGAAGTATCGGAACGAGTTGAAGCAGATCGCCGCCGCCGCGGCAGCGCATAATTTTCCGTATCACTTCTATTTCAGCCGTAAGCTGGACCTGGAAGAGAAGGAGCAGAAGCACAGTGATCAACGGGCGATCCAGTTCGACCGGTATCAAGGCCGCGTTGTGGTCAAGATCACGGGGAATTACTTCGTGTCGTATTCAGCCGAACTGATGAAGCGCGAGGAGCGGGCGCGGTTAACTTACGAGAGCGTGATGCTGCCGCTGTTGCAGGCGGCGGTCCACGCGCTGGAGAAAGAAGATATGCCGCAAGCGTTCGCGCTGGAGATTTCGCATCATGTGCGGAAGAAGGTGCTCGCGGTTTCCTCCGAGTCTGTGGAGAATGTGGTGCTGGTGCTGCCGAAGGCGTCGGCACAGCGACTCATCGCATCGAGCGACCCTGCTGTCCGGCAGTCGGCGGTTCTGGAAGGCGAGGCATTCGTGAATGCCGCGCCGATCTCGTTCTGGCCGCGTCCGGAAGACGGAGGCACACAGGAAGCCGTCGTGGAAACCGAGCCAGCCCCGCCGCAGGCGAGACAGACTTCGGTTGTGACCGCCACTCCGGAGCCCACAGTTTCCGCACTACTGATGAGAACCACCTCGTTCTCCGCGAGGACCGCGCCGGCGCCGTCGCACGACTCTTCGCCCGAAGCGATCAGGGAACTTCAGAAATCGTATCAAGTGACGCTGGACAAGATGGTCCAGGAATTAGAAGCACAGGCCAAGTTCGTGCCCTACGCGCCACCGGCCTTTGTTCCCTTTCATAACGGCGTCTATCTTCAGCTCTCAGTAACGACAATGCTGAGCGAAGCGGCCGCCGGCTCGCAGTACCGGCTGGCCGCGCTGGCGTTCGACGAGCACGTCGCGCATCTGATCCGGCCTGCCGCCGGGTACTTCCAGGGTCGCGGCGACTTCGACGGCATAGATTTCAGTGCTACGGTACGGGCCGGCGCAGACGGGAACCCGATGGCGGTTGAATTCATTTTTCCGTTCAAGCCGCTTGTCGCGTACACGAAGTTCGATAGCACGGGTCAGGAACTGATCGATGCGGGGTACCTGCTCATCAACGGCGAACGGGTCGGTCTGAACCTACAGGCAGCCGAAGCAGGTCCCGCAGGACGTTAGTTCAAGGAGGAAGCATATGGATGCATTCGTGCCGATACTGGCGGCGGCAATTTTGCTTCGGTCGGTGTTGACTGGTACCTCGATGACGAGGACGAAGAGCGGCGTCACACCATAGGCTCCGTCCTGTTCGTCCACGCCCGCGATTTGCTAACCCCTTTTCAGGGGGCTGGCCCCTGCGGCATACCGCCGGCCCCGAGGAAGTGGATCCAGGGTTGGGGGTCCCTGTAACGATGATTCGGCAGGCAACCGGGTCTTTTTGACGCTGGCGGCGACGGCCGCGCCGCAACGTTTTTGTGCCGCGTGGAGTATGCAAGAGGTGTAGACCGATGAACTTCGAATCATTTCTGACAATAGCTAGAGCTTGGTTCATTTTGGCGGCGATGCCACTGGCAGCCCATCACAGCTTTATGGCGGAGTTCGACCAGAGCGAGGCAGTGACTCTCTACGGGGTCGTCACCAAGATCGAGTGGATCAACCCCCATACTTTCTTTTATCTGGATGTGAAGGACGAGGGAGGCAAGACAGTGAACTGGACTCTCCAAACCGGGAGCCCTAGTGCTCTGATCTCGCGCGGGTGGACGCGAAGCGCCATGAAGGTAGGCGACCACGTGATTGCGCATGGATATCGGGCCAAGGAGCACAGGAACCTTGCTGCTGCGCGGTCGGTAACGCTAGCCGACGGGCGGACTTTGTTCGGAGGTCAGACCGATGACGGCGGACCGGCGAAATGAGACTATGCACGCCGACGTAGACCATCTTCGGTTATTTCTCGAGCGCTGGCCGGACCACTGGGCCATCGGCGTGCAGAACCGCATTAACGGGGCCTGGTTATATCGCGCTCAATGCACGAGTGAGCGGATCGGCAGGGACATTCTGGTGGACTTTGCGAGTTCGGAGTTGGTGCGAACGGTTGTCCACAAGGAATTGCATTGGGCCGTTTAGGGTCGTCTGATCGAATTGCTTCATCAAACGGACCTTCGATCTGCCCATTATTCAGATCGACCTTGTCTCCCCCTCCGGAGGGGTCGCGTTGTCGCTGGATTCCAGATCATTCCGGGTGGCGGCGAATTCTTCCGTCGCCCAAAACAGCGGCCTCAAGTTGGCTTCCGATATCAATTCCGGGCCGCTTGAGTGCGAAGTTGCTATGAAAATGTCGACTGGGGCAGCAAGGAGAGAGGCAGGTGCGCGCTATCTGTGGCACACGCCTGCGGATGATCCTGATGCCAGAGAGGCCGTCTGAGGCCATAGCTTCCTGACGGTTTCAGAACAACTAGCCAATACCAAACCATTGGTCCCGAAGTATCCCAGGAGATCTGTCATGCCGTCTCAGACAAAATGTTACTTGCATTGAAAGGTAACAAAGCTTGCACTAGCCCGATCGGCAGACACGATTAACCACCGCAGGTGTCAGTTGTGAACACGCCAAATCAATCTTTATTTACAATGTTCGAAGAGTACGGGCAGATCTCGACCCGTATCGCCGAGTTGGAACAAGAAGTTCGCGTTCTTCGCCGCGAGCGCGCAGAACTCATGGTGCACGAAGAAGCCGATCATGCCTTGCTCGAAGGTGCCGTGAGGCCAGAGGTATTCGACAGCATTTCAGCATGTATGTTTGTAGTGGATGTAACCTCTGACGGCCGTTTCCGGATCGCGCGCTTCAACAAGGCTGAGCAGGAAGCCGTCGGCCTCTCTAATGAACAAGTAGCTGGCAGATTTGTGGAGGACGTTTTCTCCGATGAGATCGTCCAAGAGGTTCTCCCTTGCTACCGCCGCGCTATTGAAGCGGGCAGGCCGATTAATTACGACAGTGACTTAAATCTGCCGGTGGGAAGAAGGTCTTTTCACACGAGCCTCATTCCTTTGCGTAATCATGCTGGCCGGATTCACCGTATTATTGGGGCTTGCATCGACATCACTGATTCCAAACTAAGCCTCCGCGAGGCGTTTGCGCGCCAGAGACTCGAGACTGTTGGGGTCCTGGCTGGTGGCATCGCGCACGATTGCGGCAATCTGCTGGGTAGTATCCTGGCTGAGTCTGAAGAGTTGCTGGCGGATCTTTCGGCAGATTCGCCGGTCCGCGACGGAATCGGTGACATCAGGAACGTGGCAATCCGCGCGAGTGAGATCGTTCGGGAATTGATGGCCTATGTGGGGCCTGAGATCGCCGTATGGGAGCCAGTTGATATTTCCACTCTCGTAAGAGAGATGCTCCTTGTACTCAAGGCCTCCATTTCCAAGCGTGTTCGCTTGATCGTGGACCTGCCGAGCAACCTTCCCACTGTACATGGCAATCCCACACAGATCCGGCAGGTTGTAATGAACCTGGTCAGAAACGCTTCGGAAGCACTCATAGAAAAAGAAGGAGTGATCTCCCTAAGTGTGGGGGAGAATCGGCTGGGGCCAGGATCGCGTGAGGTTACCTCGAACCTGCGGGCTGGCGATTACATCCGCCTGGAGATCAGCGCCACTGGACCCGGGATGACAGAGGAGTTGAAGGCGGCTCTCGACGAGCCGCCCAACGCTACATCGAAAATAGTTACCAGCGCGGCTCGCGCCGTTGCCGCGGCGGCCCGCCGAATCCACGGCCGGCACCCTGTGCCTTCGGCCGGGCTTCGTTGACAGCGAGCGCGCGACCGGCGAAATCCTTACCGTTGAGCGCCGCGATCGCGCGGTCCGCCTCGGCGGAATCCGTCATTTCGACAAAGGCAAAGCCGCGTGCGCGACCCGTGTCTCGGTCGGTTACTATGTTGACCCGCTCCACTTTTCCATACGGCTCGAAGAGTGCGCGGAGGGAGGATTCGGTAGCACCGAAATCCAAATTTCCTACAAAGATGTTTTTCATAAGCGTTACTGTTGGTCTTTCAATCGTGCGGGCGAGACGAGGCAGATTTGGATTCGGCGCTTGGGACTGAGGTTGACCCCGCCGCAAACGTCCTCGGTTTCTCCGCGCCGAAGGAACCAAACCGGTGCCACGCATTCTCAAGCACCCAAACGAGTTCCTTTGCACTGAAGGGCGTCGCAAGAACGTCATGGGCACCGAGGTTCAACGCTTCGGCCCACAGGTGATCATCCGGAAGCCTCGAGGTGACGACTAGCAGGGGAGGCCGCGGAAAGCGCTCAAGCGCCGAAAGGATATTCTTCCACCCGCCGCCCGGCGCATTCCGCTCGCTAATCACGACAGAGATTTCGTTCCGCCCAACTACCGACAACGCGTCGGCAACACTTCCCGTGCGAAACAGCATCCACTGTTTCTGGAAAAAGATCTCCTCTAGAAACCGATGATCTTCTTTAATGTTACTCACCAGCAGCGCGGACGCCGTTGCAGCAGACTTTCCACACTTCTGCGACGAGTCCGGTACCGGGATCTTCGAAAACGCTGACACGTTGAGGGAACTCGGCACGACGCACCTCAATTTTTGGGAAATGCCCGAAGATTCGGATGGGCGCGCGGAAACGGGCCGCGCACGAAATCGCTCACCAGGCGCGAGCGGGCCAGTAATTAGTTCAGCATCAGCAAGTGAACGAAGTTTAATCTTAATGGCCGGATAGTATCATCCGCAACACCATTCGCGGGAATTCCTTCCGTTTCCGTGAAGAAGGTCACACCCATTTCGACGTGGGCTTGCACGGTTGCATTGCCGGTCACTGGACCGGGATTTCCTCACGCTCGCTCCGAGCCGCGCTTGGTACGTTCGGCGTGCCCAAATTAGAAATGTGCCTTGTTGAAAAACGCGAATAATGCTACGTGTGTTATAAAAGGCAACAGAGAGGAGGTGAGAGTGTCCTCGGATCTCACCCCGCGACGCGCCGGCGTCGATCCTGCAGTCCCCGCCGCGGGACGCTCCAACCGACGGTACCCTGTCCAACTTGACCTCCGTTATAAGGTCCTTCGCGGCGGTGAGCCTCTGCGAGGTATTGGCGTCACCCGCGAGTTCAGCTCGACCGAGGTGAAGTTCGCAGCCGACCAAGACCTACCGCTCGGCGCCCTGATCGAGCTTTCTCTGGCCTGGCCGCTACGCCTGGATGGTGTCTGCGCCAAAGACAAGCCGCACCAGATGCGCAAGAGCGATCAGGAGAAATACGATCCCGGCAGTCAGCGAAAACGCATGCTCGCTCATATCCGGAACCTCCTTCCACTTGCAGTCTAACTCCGCGTAAGCAGTAATGACGCATCACGGCAGTTGCGCGACCCTGAAGATCAGGAGCACGAACGCGACCGCCGTCGCGCGCCAACGCATCGCGCTCCACCAACCTGGCGGTGTTGGCGCCCTCAAGCTAGCGCAGCCACGCGAAGCTGAAGAGTGAAAACAGGATATACGCGAACACCACCACCATGAGCATAACAAAAGTGCCATCAACGAACTGATCAAACTTGACGTGATCCAGCTTGAGGCGCATTTCAGACCAGAATCTCCCAACCAGATCCTAAACCCCGTGCAGCACGAACGCCAGGACCTTTTCTTTAATGGAACTGCGGAAAGAGGATATCGACAGAGTCAACACAATAGGTTTCGCCGTCGGACGCGGTTCGCCAAATGATGTTCTTCCGATCCTCGGACAGTTCGGCGACCAAAGCGCCGCGACCTAGGGTCTTCTTCAAACCATTGAACCGTTCATCGAGTTCCTTGTCTTTCCACTCAGGCGACCCGATCTCAGGGTCGGCTATTTTCAGAGTTTCGATCATGATTTGCCTCTTTCGGCCCGAAGCGACTGACCGTCAATTCCAGAGCACATCCGCCGGCTGAACAAAACGCACTTTTCCGGTTCGGACGCTCGTGCAAATGACGTTCTTCTGATCCTCGGAAAGGGAAACGGAAAAGAACGGCGCCGCGTGTTGCTCGACGTACCTGAGGCGGCGATGCAGTTCTTCGTCGGTGTGTTCCACCGGCGTGAACCTCAGCCCGCGATGCTTCTTGTGCAGCCTTACCACGACTTCACCCACGATCGCGACCAACGCCTTCGGCACTCAGCAACGAAAAACAGTTCCAAGAGATCTGACTCACAGCCTCGCTTCCAGCCTGCGCGCTTGGCCTCGAGCGTTGCGGTCCAAGAGAGATCCGAGATTACCTCGTTATGCTCTCCGCTGCTTCTTTTGAAAGCAGCGGGGCTTGACTGTACGAGGGCCTCGCTGTCTCTCGCGTCCGGAGCCGGCATCTCGAAGCGGCTTTTCGCTCACCCGTAGCGACCGTCCGTCTCCGAGCGACCATTGCGGGGTCACTGTTCCCGACCTACTTCTTCAACGCCTCGCTGGATCGTCTTCAAGTCCGTTCGGCCTGCGGCTCTTTCGCTGATGCCGGTCTGCGCCCGGCGCCGGCGGTCAACGTCGCCTGCCCGTTGCCTTGATTTCAATCCCTCGATCCCGATTTCGCCTCGGACTGGCTCCTCTTTGAGGGCATTCCCCGCCGGATCAACTCAATCCGATTTGCTGCCGGGAAGCTCGCCTTCCGAAAACTGCCCGATCTCCCGCGGCTCCCCGCTCTCGGTACGCCTGCTGCGGATTCATCGCCTTGGGTCCGCTACGGTTTCGGAGGCTAACCGTTCCTCAAACCTCTTGGAACCAATTCAATTTTCCTACCCCCGGCCGCCAAAGTCAATTCAGATTCTAAACTCCTGAACTTCCATATCCAGAAAATAGGCGAATGAGCCTCCCCGGAAGACCGCTGCGTCAGGAATGCATCCAACCCACTGAGAAGAAAGGAAATCGCCCGAGGCGCCGGGACATTTTCGCAAGCCAAGCACGAGAATGTATCTTCGGCCATCCGCGTGCATCTCTCAAATAGCTAGTCTGGCGGAGGTGGTGTGTGAAGAATGCGCAAGCGTTCCGGCTGCCTGAACGTCTGGCCAAGGCCGTAGCCTATTTGGAACGCCTCGACGTAGAGCGTATTTCTCACGGCGATCCGCATCTCGGCAAACCCATTGAGGAACGGATCATCTGGCGTGAACTGCTCGATTTGGAATTACAGGAATTCGACGAGGAGATCGAACGCCGCTCGGAAGCCGCCCATAGTCTTGTCGCGGATGTGGGAACGGCGACGCAGGCTGGCGGTGAAACCCAGCAGCAGCCCGAGCTGGCTGCGCCCTCATGGTGGTCGCGCGTGTGCAGGCCTCTCCGTTGACACCTGCTCCAGCACCGGATAGCGCTGGACCAAGTGTTCGGGTGCGACCACCGGTCGCTCGAAGAGCAGCGAGACCATTTCGAACGCGTTCACCACGGCCTTCCCCAAGAAGTGATTGTTCGTAACGACCTACGTGTCCTTCGCGCGCTTGGCGACGATCTTCGCGGGCTCGACCCAAGGCTCCAATTCATCGAGCGAATACAGGTAGTTGTAGCGGTCTCCAGTCTGCTGGTTTTCCGTAAACCACTGTTGGTAGTTGCGGCCATGGAGGCGGATGTACCCGACCTGCGAAGTTACCTCCGCAGCCGGCTTGATGGACTGCAAACAACGGCTGATCGATGTTGCAAAGCCCGATCCCGAGCTCTGCAAGCATGTCGAGGATGGCCTGCTGATTCCAACTCGCGCGGCGCACCTCGAGGACCAGCGGATAGTCCCTGAAGCGGCGAAGGAGGTCGAAGAGATACCCGCGGTTTCCCTCGTCATTCTTGCACGACCAGGGAAACTGCAGAAGGAGCGCCCCGAGGCGTTCCGCCTCCGCCAGGGGCGCGATGCCTTCTTTGAACTGCAGCTCATCATCCGCACTCGCGTTACGCTCATGCGTGAACCCGCGAAAAAGCTTTGCGGTGAACCGGAAGCGGGGATTCCCGGCGACCCGGCGCGCCCAATTCTTAGAAACCCACGGCTCGGGTCGACGGTAGAACGTCGAGTTGATCTCGATCGTGTCGAAATGCTCAGCCAGGAACGTGGCCTCGTGGAGGCCCTTCGGCCGAGGCACAGGATAAACCACGCCTTCCCAATCCCTGTACGACCACCCGGCAGGCCCGATGCGGATCACAACCGTACTCCTCCACCTTCCACGATACGCCTCGGACGACAGGAGTATGGACGGGCGCATCAGGCCAAAGGTGGCCCCACCGAAAAAGCCCGGCGCTACAATGAGGCCGAAAGCGAAGAAGAACGTCATGCCAACATACATTGCTCTTCTCAAATGGACTCCGCAAGGCCTACAAAACCTCAAAGCGAGCCCGTCCCGACTGGATGCCACGAGAAATAGCCTGGAAAGTGCCGGAGTGACGATGAAGGAGTTTTACATGGTCACCGGCCGCTATGACATGGTTGTCATCGGCGAAGCCGCTGACGAGGGAGTGATGGCCAGAGCCCTCCTTTCGATAACGTCAAAAGGGGACTTCACCTCGGAGACCTGCCGAGCGTTCACTGAGCAGGAGTACCGCCAGATCATCGGCGGCCTGGCGTGATGATCGGAAAGGAGCCCCTCCTTCAAATGCCCTTGTCGAGCGCAGAGTTTCTGCAAATGGCGTGCGCATTGGCGTTCGAGCGCGGAACACGACTCATCGAGGACGACGATTTCCTGCCAAAGCTCCGAGAGCAGGGACTGACGGACGAAGATATCGCCCGCTACAAAGAGGAGCTCGAGCGTAGCCACGACATCAGGAATCACCACGTCATCGGCGGTATGAAGAACTTTGACATCAGGAGAGGCGCGTTTCACCGGTATGTCAGGACATTGACCGGTCCGGAGATCATGAGACAAGCCCAGGCGATCTTCAAACGCTGGAAATCCGGCCGTAACGGCGCGCTCAGCGCAGCCGAGCTTGCGCGAGAGCTCGACATACCCGAACTACACGCGAAATACCTCCTCGATTTACTGACCTACCGCCCCGGCCACTAACCCGCGAATCCTGGGCCAAAGCCCGATAACAGTTTCTGTGGATAACCTGTG
>CAYTJD010000015.1:0-26811 GCA_964438005.1 uncultured Solibacteraceae bacterium
ATGTAGCGCAGGCGCTCGACCACATGCAGCGCGTCGCTTGAAGGGTGCTCCGCCGTATCGATCCAGGTCTTGCCGTTGAAGCCGGCCGTGTCGATGATCAGCGTGTCGCCGTCGTACTTGCCGACGGATGTTCCCATCCAGCTCGGCTCGACATCCTTGGGGCGCTCACGACCGTCGGTCGGAACCACGTGAAATACGTTATTCGATTCCCATAGGATGGCTAAGCGTTCCGGAGTCTGTATGATCTCGGCGGGGTATTCGGTCTGCCAGGCGCGCGTGTACCCCCAGGGCAGGCAGTGGGCCGAGTAGTCGAAGTGCTCGTTCTTGGTTTTCCACTGCTGCAATCCCCACTCGGTGAACGGAAGCTCGCCGCTGCCGGTTTGTGTGCAGCCGGGTGTATTGGCGCCGCATCCCTTCCCGTTGCGAGTGACGTCCACTACACGCGGATGGTCCCACACCCCGTTGAAATCGGGCTTTCCATCAGGCATCCGGGGGATGTCACTGGATTGGGCGATGGCTCCCACGGCGGCAACAAAGAGTACCAGAGTGCGCATGTTCGCTCCTCTCAGGCAAAGATATCAAACGTCTGGAAGTCGCCGTTCAGCAGAGTGTGCGTGTCGCGGTAGCCGAGCCAGCTGGAAATCATGGTCGCGTAGACGCGGCGGAAATCGGTGGTGTAGATCAGGTTGTCGCCCGGGTCGAGCTTGGTGAGGCTTGGAATCTGCCCGTATTGGCCGCCTTTCACCTTCGTGCCCGCGACGAACATCAGGTTCGCGGTGCCGTGGTCGGTGCCGAGGTTGACGTTTTCCGGAACGCGCCGGCCGAATTCGGAGAACACCATCACCACCACGTCGTCGGCGCGCTTGATGCGCTGCAAATCGCGGATGAACGCATACACGGCGTCGGAGGCGTACGTGAGCAGGCGTTTGTGCGTGTCGCTCTGGAACACGTGCGTGTCGAACGCGTTATTGCGATAGGAGGTGTAATACAGGCGCGTCGGCATGCCGGCATCGATCAGCGCCACCACCTTCGGCAAGTCGAGCCCGACGATGCCGTAATCAATCGGCGAGCGGTATTTCGACCACGCGTCGCGCACCAGTGCGGAGGCATCCTTGGCGCTCCTGGCGGTATCGAGCAGAAACCGGCGCGAGGGATTATCGACCTTGCCGCTGTCCGACGTTGCCGCCAGAACCTCCCGCTCTTCGTAGAATTTTTCCTGCGAGAATTTGTTGGGATCGTCGAATACCACCGGGACATGCCGATGGCTGCGGACCGCCAGCGACTGGCGGGCCCCGATGTTCACCAGGTAATTGGGCGGGGCTTGCGGGGCCATGGCGTCGGCGAGCCGGCCGACCCAGCCGTACTCTTCGCCGCTGTTGGGCGCGGCGGTATGCCAGTAGGCCATCGAGGTGAAGTGCGAGAACGACGGATTCTCGTAGCCGCAGCCGTGCACGATGGCGAGCTTGCCGTCTTTATACAAACGCTCGAACCCGGCCATGCCGCCGCTGAAGCCGAAGTGATCGTCGATGCGGCGTACCTCCTTCTTCGGAATGCCGAGATTGGGGCGGAGCTTGTAATAGGCATCGTCGCCGTAGGGGATCACCGTATTGAGTCCGTCGTTGCCGCCGGATAGTTCGAGCACGACCAGAATCTTGCCATCGGCCTTGCCTTGCGTGGAGAGCGCGGCGGCGGCCTGCGCAAACGCCTTCACGGGAATCGTGGCGCCCGCCGTCACGCACACGCCGCACATGCCGGCGCGCAACAAGTCGCGGCGGCTGGACTGGGAGAAGGAGAAACGATTCGTCATACGTACCTCACCCTAATTGAAACTCCGGCTGGCTCATGATCAGATGCAACACCAGCCGCAACGACTGCTCCATGTACGTTCGGGCCTCGGCGATATTCGTCGTGCCCAGATCCTTGTTCAGAAAATCAATCAGTTTCTGCCGCGCCCCCTCACCGGGCGGCACCCGCATAAAACGGTGAATCAGGTAATCCACCACCTGCGTGGTGTTTTGTAAGTCGGCATTCAACACCATGCGCGACAAATTGACCTGCGCGGTGTCGCGCGGGATCGCCTTCACGCGTTCGATGGCCATCTGCGAACCGCGGAAACTGCCGTAGCGCGTGTTGAACTCCTCGTCGCGGTCGGCGTTCTTGTTCGATTCGGCAATGTCGCCGCTCTTGGCGTCGTCCTTCGTCGCGGTCGAGATATCCATACCTTCGCGGATCCGCTCCGCCACCCGCCGCACTTCGCCGCCGCCCGTATAGCGGTCGGGCGGCAGAAAGCTGATATCCGGGAAGAGCACGTCGCGCGCGAAGTTGGCGCGCTCAAGCAGCAGTCCCGGTGTGACCCAGGCTTGGCCTTGCGCCCAACCGGCCACTGTCGGCGGCGAGAAAAGCTGCTGCCCCAAGGCGCCGGTGACGAGGTTGAAATCGGGAACGCCAGGTATGCTCTTCAGGCCCAGCTTCTTGTACGTGGTGACCGCCAGTTCCACCGGGCTTTGGATGCGCGTGCCCACCGAAGCCTGGCTATAGAAATCGCGCGAGAGGAAGATCTTTTCGAGCAGCGGCCGGAGTTCGTACTTATTCTGCCGCAGCACCGCGCCCAACTGCGTTTGGAGCTCGGGTGAGAGGTCCTGGCGGACGAAGTAACGGTAGATCTTGCCGGCGATGTAGTCGGCCGTGACCGGCTGCTGCATGATGATGTCAATCACCTCCACGCCATCAAAGCGGCCGGTGTGGCCGAGGAAGGTCTTTTCGCCATCGTCGTGTTGGTCTTTGTTGACTACGAATTTCAGGTCGACGTAATTCCAGCCGGTGAAGGCGCGCGCCGCCTCACGGATATCTTTCTCCGTGTAGTGGCCGACGCCCATGGTGAACAGCTCCATGATTTCGCGCGCGAAATTTTCATTCGAGGCGCCTTTGACGTTGACGCCGGCATCGAGGAACGAGAGCATCGCCGGGCCCTCGGCCACGGCGACAGTAAGATCGCGGAAATTGCCCAGGCCCTGCTTCTGGAACAGTTCCAACTGGCCGAGAAGCTTGCGGTAATCCCGAACCTTCGCTTCATTCGACGCGAAATGGCCGTGCCAGAACAACGCCATCTTTTCCTGAAGCGGGCGCGGGCTACTCAGCATCCGGTTGGCCCACCAGTAGGCGACTCGGTTGGTCTCGAGCACGCTGGCACGCAGCCAATAGAAAAACTCGTCGACGACGGGCTGCAAGCGGCGGTTGCCGCTGGGCTTCACCTTGATACCGAGTGCTTCGCCGTTTTTCTTGGCCAGGTCGGTGACGGCCGGGCGCGTCGGCGGAAACGGCTCCAGGCCCGCGTCGTGGATGCCCGATTCGTCAAAAGGCGGCAGATTGCCGGCGTCGGCTCCTTCGAAGCGAACCAGGCGGGCAACAGCCTTCGACGGAGATAGCTTGGCCAGAGCCCGGACTTCCTCGGGAGTACCACCGAAGCCGGCGCGCTCGAGCAGGTGCGCGGCGAAGTCCTCGTTCCAATCCGCGGGGCCGATAGCGGTCAGGTCGTTCTGCCACGAGGCAGGGCCGGCTTTCTGGGCGAGCGCGGGAAGCGCCGCGGCAACAATGAGAGGCCCAAAGAAGCGAATTCTTCGGAACATGGGCAAACTCCTCGGGACGTGAGTGCTGAGGAGGATTTTACGACAAATTGAGGCCGGTGAGGGCATCGGCGGCCCGCCCGGGGGACCACGCCGTTCCCTGTGGTATAGTCAACGTCGAAATGAAGTTGCAGGCAATCTGGGCGTTGCTGGCGGTGAGCGCAGCCGCCCAGCAAACGGTCGAGATCGACAATCCGTGGGTCCGGGTCGTACGGGTGAAGGCCGGGCCGCACGAAAAGATTGCGATGCACGAACATCCGGCTTCGGTGCTCGTGTGCCTGACCGCCATACATGAACGCATGACCGGACCGGACGGGAAGTCGCAGGAAGTCACGCGCAAGGCCGGCGATGTGGCGTACCGGGAAGCGATGAAGCACGCCGAGGAAAACCTGTCAGATCAGCCGCTGGAGGCGGTGGTGGTGGAGCTGAAACCTGGCGCGCCAAAGCCCCCGCCCCCGCCGATGACCGCTCCGGACCCCGTGCAGGTGGATCCCGAGCATCACCTCGTGCCGGTGGAAAACGATCGCGTCCGCGTGCTGCGGACGATTCTCGTGCCGCATCTGAAAAGCCCGATGCACCGGCATCCCTCTTATGTCGTGGTCTATTTGACCGAACTGCACACCACCATGAAGCTGGCCGACGGGCGCATGGTGGATAACCCCCGGAAGCCGGGCGAAGTGGCGTTCCGCGAGGCCTACCAGCACCAGACGGAAAACATCGGAGACCACACGGCGGTCGAAATCCAGATCGAGCTCAAGTGACAGGCGCGCGTCCCATCGTATTGGCGGCAGCGGTTCTGTTGGCGCGCACCGGGTCCGCGGCCTTGCACGACAGCTTCAACTCTTTCGGAGCCTACGGGTATACCGCCCAGATCGCGGGCTTCGGGGAGCGCTGGCCGGGTTCGCCGGGACACAAGAAAACCGAAGCTCTCATCCGCCAGGTATTGCAGAAGGATGGGGCGCGCCTCGAAGCCGACGATTTCACCGCCATGACGCCGCGCGGCGCGATCGCCGTGCACAATATCATCGGAAAATTCCACGTAAGCGCCGATCCCAAGCAGCCGGTTTTCATTCTGGCCGGGCACTACGACACGCTGTTCCAACCCGGATTCATCGGGGCCAACGATGGCGGCTCGAGCACCGCGATCCTGCTTGCCTTCGCCGATGCCCTGGCCGCGCAGAAAACCAAGATGCAGATCTGGCTGGTCTGGACCGATCTCGAGGAGGCGCTGCAATCGTTCACTGACGATGACGGCCTCTACGGCAGCCGCCACCTGGCGCAGAAACTGGCGGCCAACGGCACGGCCCCGCGCGTCCGCGGTTTCTTCCTACTCGATATGATCGGCGACAAAGACCTGGGTGTCGCCCGCGAAACCGGTTCCAACCGGCCCTTGCAAGACGTGATAGCCAAGGCAGCCGCACAACTCGGCTATAGCCAGTACTTCTTTCGCTACGAAGCCGGCATCATTGACGACCACGTGCCATTCATTCGCGCCGGCATTCCGGCGGTGGATGTGGTGGACGCCCGGTTCGGCCGCATGGGACCCGGACTCGACGGCATGGGCGAGTTCCACCACAGTAACCAAGACACCATGGACAAGGTGTCGCAGCGCAGCCTGGAAGTGGTCGGCCGGACGATCCTCCTCACACTGGAACTGCTGGACGCCTACTCCGCGCCGTGAAGGACGCGCTTGAGTTGGTCCTCGCCCGGCGCGAAATGCACGCGGCGATTCTTCTGCCAGCATTCTTCGGTCGATTCGGAGCATTGCGGCCGCTCTTTGCCGTAGCTGATCACGAGTAAGCGCTCCGCCAGGCCGAGGTCGCTCAACAGCTTTCTGACCGCGGACCCGCGCCGGTCGCCCAAGCCGAGATTGTACTCCGCCGACCCTCGTTCATCGCAGTGCCCTTCGAGAATCACTGTCGTGGTTGGGAACTCGGCCATGATGGATTTGAGCGCAGTGGCGTTCTCGGTCAGCCGCGCAAGCGCATCCGGACGAACGTCGCTGCGATCAAAATCGAAATAGACGTCGTCGATTTCTTTCGCAAGACGCTCGCTGATGGTGGTCGGCGGCGTCACCGGCGGCGGGAGAGGCGGTGGAGGCGCCAGATTCACAGCGAGCGTGGTGGTCGCACTCGCTTGTCCGCCAGGACCGGTGGCAACAATTAAGTACGTGGTGGCTTCATCCGGAGCGACGCGGCGTTGCGCGGCGGCAGCGACCACGCCGATGCCATGGTCGATTTCCACGCGCGTCGCGTCCTTCACCTCCCAACGGAGATTCGCGGATTGGCCGCGCTCAATGGTTCCGGGCTCGACCGCAAACGCGACGATCGACGGTGGTGCCGGCTTCGGAGCCTCCGGTGCTTCCACTATCGGTGCGGGAGGCGGCGCGACCGCCACTTTCTTCTGGCAGCCAACGGCGGCTGTGAGAAGAACCACACCAATAGCCCCTGCAGCAACTGCACAAGTGTTCTTCATAGGATTTTCTCGAAATTAGTAACCACTAGGGATTTTAGGATCTTTAACTGCTCCAGTCAATCGGTGGAGAAACGAAGGTCAGCGTTCAAAAACAATGACATCGACATCGGCGAAAGGCCCTACCCGGCGCTGCCGCCAGCCGGCGAATTCCGGCCGCAGCGCAAACCAATCGCGCCAGAAGTGGACCTGTGGTTCCCAGCCGTAAATCAGGAACTGGCGCGCAGGGGCAAGCGTTTCGCGGGCCAGAGTCACGGCCAACAACTCGGCCTGAGGCGAGGCCTCGAACGGAAACAAGTTGGGCTTCGCCTGAATCGGATACACGTCCAGGTGCGAGTACAGAAATCCAGGCAACGGATAATCGGCGTGCCAGGCGGGCGGGCGCGCCTCGATGAACGGGCTGGGACAAATCACCGGCATCGCGCTGTTCCGTTCGATTTGATTGACAGCCCGCGCGGCGGCGCGCCAGTCCGAGTTGTGGTGGCGCGGCCAAAGCGCGCGCCAGTTGCCACCGAGCGCCAGCGCTCCGAACGCCATCACGATCGCGAGACGGTTCCAGGAGCCCGAAGGGATGAAGAACGCGGCCGCCGCCGTGGCGGCAAGGGCGGCGCCGGGAAGCGCCAGTTGTAGATAGCGCGGCACGAAGACGCCATCGCCGGTAACCCTCGAAAAGGCAAAGAGGAGTACGGGCTGGCACAGCCACCAGGCTCCGGCGAGGACGAGCGCCGAACGAGAGACTTTCCCCGTCACAGCAGGCCGGCCCCGGGCCCGCGCGAGCAGCCAGGCGCCCAAGCCGCACGCAACCACCAGCGTCAGTTCCAAGGAGCGGAACAACTGCGCCCACAAAGGCAGAGGGGCAATGACATGCGCGCTGGCCTCGTGCAGGAGTCCCAGTGTTTCCAGAAACACGGGCACTACCAGAACGCCGCACACACCAAACACCACAACGGCGCGGCGCCAGGAAACTGGCGTTTCGCACCCGGCCAACCGCGCCGCCGCGTAGAGAAGAAACACCAGGCACGAGGGCCAAAACAGCAGGTGAACATAAACAACCGAAGCAGCCGCGGCGGCAAACAGCAGCCCCCCCGCCCAGCGTCCCGAGTCGAGCCAGCGAATGAGAAGCAGCAGGGCAGCCGCGAAAACGCACATCCCGACCGCGTACGGACGCGCATTCGCCGCCTGATAATTGAAGCCCGGCAACGCAAGACACGCGAACACCGCGAACCACGCCGCCTCGGGCCGGATCAGCCGCGCCGCCAGGCGCGCGAAGAGCACCAGAAACGCGCCCATCGCCACTACGGAGAGCAAGCGGGTCGCGATCTCCGAGTAACCGAGCATACTGGCTTGCCAGCGAATCAGCGGGTAATACCAGGAGTGCCACGCTTGCGGCGCGGCGATGGCCAGAGAGGGGTGCTGCGCTCCGTAGCGCGCGACGAAGATCGACGCCGTCTCATCGAGCCAGAAGCTCGAAGGTAGCGGCATGAGCCAGAACCGGGCGATGCACAACGCCACGAGCAGCGGGAGCGGCCAGCGCCGGTTCCCGGCTTCAGCCATCTATTTCTTCGCTTTGACTTCAGCCCCGGTGGTAGCGCTGATCAGAACGCTATACCCCGAGGCCTTGGTTCCCCAAAGGATGTACCACACCGGAGTTGGAAAGCGCGACGCGTTTCCCAGCGTGAACGCGGCCTTCGCCCCGGGATGTCCTTTCACCCACGACTCCGCCTTCTGGAATGCTGTCTGATAGGCGGCGTCGGAATCCGTCGCGAAATCCATGGTCTGAAACGGTGCCGCGGCGGCCGTCGGGCCGCTCCAGGTCTGGGCTGGAGTCACATCG
Organism: uncultured Solibacteraceae bacterium; assembly: GCA_964438005.1. Lineage (GTDB taxonomy): Bacteria > Acidobacteriota > Terriglobia > Bryobacterales > Bryobacteraceae > PSRJ01. Next base: position 7,930 of record CAYTJD010000015.1, read on the forward strand.
ACCCCTTTGTGAATGTCGGTTCCCGAGTCCTTCACTGCATAGGTGAAGGTCCGAGCTTCATTGCGGCTCGGAGATACAAGGACGGCGGTCCACATGCCGAATTTGCCGCCTTCGCTGGCGATGCCGGGAACGTCGTTGCTGGTCATCGTGAGCAGACTAAAGTCAGGCGCCCAGGCGCGCGCCGCCTTGTACATTTCGAAGAACGCCGTTTTGGCCGTGATGGGCCCCGCCGGAGTCTCTTTCTGCGGAGCCGTCTCCGTCTTCGCTTCGGTGGTCTTGGGGGCTTCCGAGCAGGCCGCCAGAAACAGGGCCGCGAGAACCGCGGCGGATCTTGCCAGCAGTTTCATACGTCACCACCCTTTTTTATAGTAGCTGGATGCGGGGCCGATGGCGTAATGAGACGGGCTACCGCAACAGGTTGAGTCCATGGATGGCAGGATCGGCCAATTCCTCGTACTTCAGCCGCAAATCGGTGCGGCCTTCGCGGCGCGCCGCGCGGGCGCGCGTCCAGGCGAAGATCAACGCGGCCAGAACCCCCGGGTATGCGATGCGATTGTAGAGCGCCGCGAGCAAAACTGCTTGCAGGACGGGCACCAACGTGATCACGCCGAAAAACTGGAGCGCCAGAATCCAGCCGGGCGTCTTCCCCGGCAGGTGTGAGCAGGTGAACGGAAGCTTGTTCCAGGAGGCGAAGAAGCAGTGAAAGGCAAGCAGACCTGCCGCCGACAGCAGGACTGGTTCGGCGATTCCGCGCCAGCCGAGCCAGCGAACCTCCAGTGCAAGTGGCAACAGGAACAGCAGCGCGGCCCAGAAGAGGACGAAGCGATCCACCGCCTGCAGCCACGCGGCGCGGCCTTCGGCTTCGGTCAGCTGGAACAGCCAGTTGGCTTTCAGTTCCGCTGGTAAAGAGAACAGGTGCCGGGCTCCGATCAGCAGGAACAGCAGCCCGATCAGGTGGAAATACAGGAAGCCTCCGGTTACCACACGGTCGCGCGTCACGAAACTCCCCAGACCGAGGAGTCCGCTAAGCACAGACGCGAAAGCGACGCCGCCATAACCCATGACAATCATCCGATGGTGGCTGCTGCGCGTCAGGGTCTGCAGCATGAACACGACCACGCCGTGTTGGCGCGTGTCCGGCAGCAGCCGGCCGAGAATCAGGCTCGGGTGGCGGTCCCGCGCCGGGCCGGCGGGACTTTCCAGCAGCAGGGCGCGGTGCCGTTGATAGCTGACCAGATAGGTCAACAGCGCCAGAGTCGTCGCGGCAAGCAAGCCGATTATGGCGCGGTCTCCGAGAGCCCGCATCGCCGGGTCGGGATCGCCTGACCAGTTCTGGCACAGTCCCAGGAACCACGCGGGCGGAAGCCAGCGCGACCATTCCGGGCGGAGGGCTGCATTCGTGAACTGGGGCTGGATTGAAAAGCTCAAAACGGCCAGACCGAGCATGAGCCCCACCAGAAAGCCCTGCACGGAACCCGTGACGCGCCCGAACGCCCGCGGGCGCAGCAGATTCAACAAGACACCTTGCAAGGCCACGAGACCGAAAAAGGAAAAGGCGCAGGCCGCCACGGAAGCCGTGGCGTAGGCGCGGACACGCGCGCCGTGAAAGGCCCAGCGGCCGGCGGACAGCACCGGAAATCCAGTGCTCGGAATGGCGTTGACGAGCATCAGCGCGGTCGCGGCTACGATCAACAGGGCCGCCAGCTTCGCGGCGAAGATCTGCCGCGCGCGCAGCGGGAGCGCGCCCAACGCCCGGTAATCGCGAAGGTCCGGGAATAAGGCCTGCCAGCGGAAGGCCGTCAGCAGGCCGATAAGTGACATCATCAGCGTGAGCAGCCACAGCTCGTCCGCCTGCACGGCTTCGCGATAAGGGCCGGGCACCGGCAGGCTCGCCAGCTGAAGGTACTTTTGCCGCAACGGCCCCATCAGCACCTGAAACCAGGGGAGACATAGGGAGACCACGGCGATCAACGCCGCGCTGGCCTGGCCCGGCGCGGTGATGAGTTCACTGTCAAAGAACCGCCCCAAAAAGTGGCGCAGCAGCTCGAAAAAAGCTCCATGTGTTTCGCGCAGCCACTCCCGCATGTTTATTCCTGGCGCAGCGTCGCGATCGGGTCGATGCGCAGCGACCGGCGCGCGGGCACGTAGCAGGCAATCAGAGCCAGCACGGCCAGCATCGCGGGCGCTCCGTAGAGAACCATCGGGTCCGAGGTGCTGGTTGAGGTGATTTGCCCGGCGGTGGCGTTGACAGCTGCCAGCACGCGCGACACCGCCCAGGCCGCGCCGATTCCCAGCGCCATCCCGGACGCAATCAGTACCGCGCCTTCTTTCATGACGAGCCCCAGCACGTCGCGGTTTTTCGCGCCCAATGCCATGCGAACTCCGATCTCGTGGCCGCGCTGGGTCACCGCATATGCAGTGACGCCCGCAAGCCCGACCGCCGCCAGGATCAACCCGAAGATCCACATCACGCCGTAACTCCACGAGGCCACGTGCAGAGGCGACATGAAGCGGTCTATCTGATCCTGCATGCTGTGCCCGTCGAAGGGCGTGAGGCGCGCGTCGACCGCTGAGATCTCGCGGCGGACGGCAGTGAGAACATCCACGCCCGGCTCCGCGCGCGCGATCAGCGTGATCCCGGAGAGCGAAGACTTCCGGTAGTCGGCTGGCGCGAGCGGGAAGTAAATGGTCGGCCGCGGCTTTTGCACCGTCAAACCCTCGGCGACGTCTCGCGCCACTCCGGCAACTTCGAAAATCCGGCGGCCGGTCTCCAAAGCCCCAATACGCTCACCCGCGGTCCACGGCAGCATGGCGAGGGGCGGCGGGCCCGGCACGCTGGCGGCCAGTTCGATCGTCTGGCCCACCGGGTCGGCCGCCGGCCAAAACTGCCGAGCCAGCGCCTCGCTGACGATGATCTTGCCTGCATCAGCGGCCTCATCTTCTCGGCGAAACCCGCGGCCGCGGAGTATCGGAATGCCGGTGGTCTCGAAATAATCGCGGCCGACCACGTGTTTCAGCGCGCTGAGTTGAGCGTGGTCGCGCGGTCGCAGAATCCGCAGGGGGCTGCCCGGCATCGCGACCGGGACCGATTCGGTGAGCGACGCGGCCGAAACCGACCGGAGGCGTTTGACCCGGTCCAGCACTCGATCGAGGAGCGCCGCGGATCGTTCACCCGGTAGGCCGTCGCGCACCGGATCGAGCGAAATGAGATAGAGATTCTTCAAATCGAAACCGGCCTGCACGCCGAGCGTCGTCTGAATGCCGAAGGACTGGAAGCCGAGAACCGTCAAGAGCGTGAGAGTTCCGGCCACCTGCGAAACAACCAGGAGATTGCGCAAACTAAGCCGGCGTTGGCGGCGCACCAACACGGCTCCGCCTTCCTTTAAAGCCGGCAGGAGATCCGTGCGCGTGGCCTGCAACGCGGGCGCGAGGCCAAATGCCAGGCCGGTGAACACCATGAGAGCGAGCGCCCACAGCAGTACGCGGCCGTCGGGCTGCAAGTCATACCCCACCGGCATCGGAAAAGGCATACGCAGCTGCGACATGCCATGCATCAGCCACATCGAGCCGAAGAACCCGAGCGCACCGGCGGTAGCGGCGACGATCATGCTTTCAATCAACAACTGCCGAATCAGGCGGGCGCGGCTGGCGCCCAGCGCGAGCCGGACGGCAATCTCGCGCCGGCGGTTGGCGGCGCGCGCCAGCGTCATGTTCGCGACGTTGGTGCACGGGATGAGCACCATCAGGCCGGCGATCAGCAGGAAGAACGACGTGACGAACGGTTGATCCTGCTTGCGAAACTGCAGCAGCTTGCCGCCATCGAGAAGCGTCACCCGGCGTCCGGGCCGGATGTGGTCCGGATCGCCGGTATCCTGCTCGATCTTGCGCGCGACGGTGTCGAGCGCAGCCTCCGCTCGCGCCATGGTGACTCCGGGTTTGAGGCGCGCGGTGACGCGGAACAGCGCGCGGTCGCGCCGATCGAGTGCATTGCCCGCCAGTTCCGGAGCCACGCGCGCCCCTACTGCCAGAGGCACCCACAGATCCGCGACGTAGAGAATCGGCGATGCCCCCAGAAAATCGGGAGGTCCGACGCCGATCAGCGTGGCCGTGTCACCGTTCACGCGCAGCGTTCTGCCAACGGCGGACGCATCGGACCCGAGATGCGTTTGCCAAAAACGATAACTGACAACCACCGTGGGCGTTGGACTTTCGCTCTGGTTGAAAAAACTGCCCAAAGCGGGGTGCACACCCAACGTCTCAAAATAGGAAGGCGTGACCAGATGACCCCACACACGCTCCGCGGGGCCGCCCAGCGAAACGCTGAAAGGCGTCGGTGCCAGATAAGCCATGGTGGATGCGAACAGATCCGTCTGATCGCGATACTGCTTGTAATCGGGGTACGAGACGGGCGCCTGCCAGGCCGCCAGTTCGCCCGGCCGCGCGATGGCAGGCACATCGCGCCACACCATCCCGTTCATTTCGCTCAGCGCGCAAGTAGCAATGCAAGCCCCGAGCGCAAGCGAGACCAAGGCCACCGCGGTGAACCCGGGAGACTGCGCCAGCGTGCGCACAGCGTACCGGAAATCCTTCCAAACCCCAGACAGGTGCCCGCGTGGAGTAGGCGCCACCGTCAATTTGCCGGCCCCCGGCCCCGGGCCCTCGGCCGCCGATTCCCCAACCCCCGCTTTCATCGCGTGCAGAACCTTCCCCGCCAGCGCGTCGCTATCCTCTACCTCGGCGAGCTGCGCAAACACGCCTTCGAGCGACGGCTGGCTCATCAGGTCGCGCAGGCGTTCGATGGAATCGTATGCGACTACTTCGCCTTTTCGCAGAATCACGACCTGCGAGCAGACCTTTTCCACCACTTCCAGCACGTGCGAACTGTACAAAATGATTTTGCCTTGCTGCGCCAGCGCGCGGATCAGGCTGCGCAGCACCATCGCGGAGGTGACGTCGAGGCCGGAAAACGGTTCGTCGAGAATCAGGACGTCCGGGTCGTGCAGCAGCGCGGCCGACAGCAGAATCTTCTGACGCATGCCTTTCGAGTAGGACGACAGCGCATCGTGCCGGTCATCCCAGAGCGAAAAGAGGCGGAGGAACTCATCGATTTTGGGCTCGAGCACCCCGCGCGCCGTCCCGCGCAACCGGCCCACCAACTGCAGATACTCGCGGCCGGTGAGATGCGGATAGAGATGAGCCTCCTCCGGCACATAGCCGAGGCGGCGCTGGAACGCGGGAAAATCTTCGTGCACGCTGCGGCCGTTGTAAAAGATCTGGCCTTCGGACGGCTCGATCAAGCCGGTCAGCATTTTGACGGTGGTGCTCTTGCCGGCGCCGTTCGGACCGAGGTAGCCGAGAATCTCACCCGGCCGGACTTGAAAGCTGACGCCGCGGACCGCCGGAGTGTGGCTGTAATATTTGGTGAGTGAGCGCGCCTCGAGCATGACAGGTCTCAGTTCGCTTAGACTCCGGTAAGGCCTGTCTTGTGCCCGGTTACTTGCCGATCAACTCCGCGCCCATGCGCTTGGCGTCGGACTCGGTAATGTAGCGGTCCCTCGCCATCTTATCGATCGACTGCGCGACCTTGGCGGCATAGTTCTTATACCCGCCGTAGACCGCGTCGAGACGCGCCCAATCGAACTTCACGTCGTAGCCGAGTTCGCGGCAAGTGCCGGGCCCGGGCGCCGTCGTGAAATAGGTCGCGGCCGGAACATCCACGTACGGGCTGCGCACGCCACCGAGGCCATTCCCATACTCATCCAGCGCTACCTTCCCGTCCTTCATGGTGATGCGCTCGGCCCGTGGCGGAGCCGTACCCTTGCGGACCCAGGCGTCCAGATTTGCAAACGCGCCGTTCAAAATGTAACTCTGCAGCGGAAGCTGCTGCAGCGGGATCTCCGGTGTGCAGCGCGCGTTGAAGGGCCATTGCGGTGTGCCTTGCGCCTGGCCGGCGGAGTTTTGATCCGCGACGGTGGGCAGCGCAATATACGGAGCCGCGTCAATGTGCGCCGCGCCCGCAATCTCGTAAATCCGGAACCGGTCCGAGGCATCGTCGCTGTCGGCGCGAAGATATGGCTGCGCATCCACCACCTCCCCCTGCGCCAATACTCCGATCACCGGCACACCGGCGTTCTTGATCGTCTGGCGCGGATCGCCTTTGCCGGGAGCCGCCCCGCACCGGCTGATGCGCCCCGGCCCGCCCGGGCTCTTGAGCAAAAACCCGTCATACACCTTGGCGCGCGGTTGGATCGCGTTGATGTAAGTCACCAGGTCGGCGCCCTGCGTCGTCAGATACACGCGCGCCGCGCGCAGGCCCGTCACACCGCCGCTCTTCAAAGTGGCGCCCAGTTGCGTGATGGCATCCCATTTTAGGCCGTCTTCGATGTCGGCAGGCGCGTTCGGCCCGGCATTGCATGCCTCATTCGGCGCCGGATTCGCGAACGACACGTCCGCGTAACGCGTTGGGTTGAATTTCTTCAGCCCCTGAATTGCCGTCGGCATCGTGATGCCGACCCACGCCGCGCCGCTGTCGGTCACATAGTTGTGCACGTAGCCCCAGAGCATCGTCCAATCGAACCGGCGCGCGGTATTCGGCAGCTCCACCACAACCGTTCCGTTGAATCGCCCCGCGTCGGCCGGCCGCCGCACCAGAATGCGCGTGGTATACGGCGCGTCGGCTGTCTTTACTTTGATGGAACCGTCCGCCTGCCAATCATAGACATTGGCAGTGCCGCCTAGCAGAAACTCTTCTTCGACGTAGCCGACCTTGGAAAGATCCAGCGGATCCAGATTCTGATTCGCGGCCAGGAACGGATGCGAATCGGCGGTGACCGGCAGCGGGCCGGTCACTTTTGGCGCTTGCGCGCAGACGGCGGCGGCTACCGCCAAGGAGCAAAGAAGAGTTCTCATGTGTTCTCCAGAGAAGGCATGGTGAGGAAGGCCCGCATGGTGTGCCAGAACAATTTTCGGTTCAGCCCCAGCACCACCGAGTGCGCCATTCCCGGCAGAATGACGAATTGCCGGTCGCCGTTGGGCAGGCGTTTGTAAAACTCCGAAATGTCTTCGACCGTGGCGATCCCGTCGTATTCCCCGCGCACCAGCATCACAGGCGCCGGCACCTTGACCGGATCCACCACCGGCAGGTTGGCGGTCATATCGAGATACGTGCCCGTGGGCACCTGGTCCCCGAACTTCAATTCCAGATCGGCGAGGTACTCGCCCAGCGCCGCGTCGCTCGTACCCGCCTTGTCGCGCGTAAAGATACTGCGGATCATCGCGCGGTCACGCAGCCGCCGGTTGTGCGTGCGGTAGTAGTCGAGTTGCTTGGCGCGCTCCGTGAGCGTCGGCGAATTGTCGCCTTTGTAGGTGAAGGCGCCGAGCACCAGCCGGCCGGCGCGCTCGGGCCGTGCCATGGCATACGCCCCCACGCGCAGCGCACCCGAAGACTCGCCGAACATGTGGACCTTCGGCTGTCCCGTCTCGCGCACCACCAGATCGACGCCGGCCTTCAAATCCTCCACGCCGCTCGCGATATCGGAATTGCCGTCGGTCTGGCTGGAGCGGCCGTAATTCTCGTGGTCCATCGTCCAGACGTCGAAGCCATATCCCGCAAACGTATTCATCACGGAGTACTCGCCGTGGCCGGGGACCGTTAAATCGAAACTCGGCCGCGACGAAATCGAAGAGCCGTGCACCAGGAACAGCACCGGCAGCGGCGTCTCCCCCGCTTTCGGCGCGCCCATCCGCTTGCGGTACAGCGCCAGCGAGACCGGGCCCTTCTTCGCCGTGTACTCGGAACTCCAGACCTGCGCCGTGCCGGACGGCGCCCGCTGTCCGAGAGCGGAGGACGCGGCCAGACCCGCGCCGGCCATCAGGCTGCGGCGCGAGAACGAACGATCGTTTCGGGACATGGTGCCCCCTCTTTACTGCAACAGGTAATACAGCCGTTCATCGAATGGGCTGCCGAGCCCCGGTTGGATTTTTTCGCGGAACGACTTGGTGTGCGCCAGCCCTAAATGCGCTTCATAGGCCTGTCGGCTCTGCCACACCTCGACGATCGAGAAATGGTTCGTGCGCTCCACGTCCCGCATCACTTCGAAACGCACGCAGCCCGAGTCCTTCCGGCTGTCCTCCGCAAACTGCTGCATCTGTTTGGCGGTTTCCGCCGCAAAGTTGGGGAACACGTCCACATAGGTCACGACGTAGAGCTGTTTTCCCCCATTCCCCTGCGCCGCGCCACGCGGAAGCGGCGCGATCAGCGCAAGCAAAACAACCGCCGGGATCCATCTGACACGAGACATGCCGGAAGCCCTCCTCAAAAAAGACACCGCTTGCTGACGCGCGCGGCTCTGTCTCAAACCCCGAACCGAACCGCGCGTGTCACGGAGCGCAATCTAGTGCCGGTGGAACCGCCCTTCCCAAACCGCCTTGCTCAGAATATGCCCGTCAATCGCCTTCATCACATCGTCTCGCGAGGCATCCGGGCCGAGATCCAGCTTCGTGTCCAACGCGAACAACTCGAAGGTGTAGTGATGTTCCGGCGCATTGGCTGGAGCGCCCGGTCCCATGTAGCCGACCCGGCCCCCGCGATTCTTGCCCTGAACGGTTCCATCCGCCAGCGTGGCGTCGGCTTTTACGGCTTCCGCCAGCGACGTCGCCGTGCCCGGGATATTCCACGCAATCCAGTGCGTGACATCTTCCAGCTTCTTGTTAATCGCAACATCCGGATCGTGGAACAACAGCGCGAAGGTCTGCGTTCCCGGCGGCACGTTCGTCCATTCGAGCTGCGGGGAAATCGCATCCGGCCCGGCTTGCTGCGTGTACTTGTCGGGAATGACACTGCCATCGGCGAACGACGAACTGGTCAGCCGCATCGCGGGCGGAGGCGGCCCCTTCTTGCCGCCGCCGGGTTGTGCCATGACGGCGCCCGCCAACAACATCGTCAGGGCGGCGCCAGCTATTGTGAATCGCATAATTCTCTCCTCGTGAAGTGGTTTGCCCGGCCCTCACAGGGGCACGGGTCATGAAAACCGTGGATGGGTGCAAGTATATCATCGGAAAGGAGCGCCGTGACATTTTGCATGCCTGTTCTACAATGAGTTACAGTGCCCTCCGAATCCGCAATGTCCTCGGAGCTTCCTGCGGCGCCGCCTCCTCCGGACCCCGTCGAGCAGCTCTATCGCGATCTGGAAGCCAAGGTCCGCGAGTACCGGCCCAAAGACGATCTGGCGCCCTTGGAAAAAGCCTTCCGCTTTGCCCGCCAGTGGCACGAAGGCCAGATGCGCGATTCCGGCGAGCCCTACATGGTCCACCCGGTCAAAGTCGCCCATATCCTCGCCGACCTGCGCATGGACCTCGTTGCCATGGAAACCGGCTTGCTCCATGACGTGGTCGAAGATACCAGCGTCAAGCTGGAAACCGTCCGCAAGGAGTTCGGCGAAGACGTCGCGCGCTGCGTCGATGGCGTCACCAAGCTGAGCAAGCTCGACTTTTATTCCGCCGAGGACCGCCAGGCCGAGAGCTTCCGCAAAATGCTGCTCGCCATGGTCGACGACATCCGCGTCATGATGGTCAAGCTCGCCGATCGCACCCACAATATGCGCACGCTCGGCTACCTCAGCCCGGAGCGGCGCGAGCGGATCGCGCGCGAAACCATTGAAATCTACGCGCCGATTGCGCACCGGCTCGGCATGGGCAAAGTCCGCGGCGAACTCGAAGACCTCTCTTTCCAATATCTCGAACCCGACGCCTTCAAGGAAATCGTCGGCAATATCGATTCCCGCCGCCATTCCAGCGAGGAGTTCCTCCAGGAAATTCGTCAGACCGTCGAAGCCGAACTCCGCCGGGAGGGTATCCCCGCCCGGCTCGAAGGCCGCATCAAGCGTCCCTATTCGGTTTTCCAGAAGCTGCGCCGCCAGAAGATCGGCTTCGAGCAAGTCTACGATCTGATGGCCCTCCGCATTATCACCGACTCGGTGAAGAACTGCTATGCGGCGCTCGGCGTCATCCACAACAAGTGGCGGCCCATTCCCGGGCGCATCAAGGATTTCATCGCTATCCCGCGGCCGAATCTGTACCAGTCGCTCCATACCTCGGTGGTCGGTCCGCACGGCCAGACCTTCGAAGTGCAAATCCGCACCGACGAGATGCACCGCATCGCCGAAGAAGGCATTGCCGCCCATTGGAAATATAAGGAGGGACGCAAAGGTCCGGCCGACGACGACCAGCGCATCGCCTGGCTGCGCCACCTCGTGGAATGGCAGCGCGACATGCAGGATCCGGGCGAGTTCATGTCCACCCTCAAAGTGGACCTCTACCCGGAAGAGGTGTATACCTTCACGCCGCGCGGCAAGGTCCTCGTCCTTCCCCGCGAGGCCACGCCCATCGACTTCGCCTATGCCATCCACTCCGATGTCGGCAACACCTGTGTCGGCGCCAAGGTCAACGGCCGCATCGTGCCGCTGCGTTCCGCGCTCCGCAACGGCGACGTAGTCGAGATCATGACGCAGCCCGGCCACCAGCCCAGTAAGGACTGGCTGGCCTTCGTCAAGACCGCGCGCGCCCGCAACAAGATCAAGCATCTGATCAACGCCAGCGAGCGGGCCAAGGCCATCGAGATCGGCGGCAAATACCTCGATAAGGAAGCCCGCCGCCTCGGCGTACAGCTGGGCCGCGTCACCAAAGCCGATTTCGACCGCGTCGCCGGCGACTACGGCTACAGCAAGATGGAAGACCTGTATGCCGCGCTTGGTTACGGAAAATTCTCGGCCCGGCAAGTGCTTTCGAAAATCGCGCCCGACTTGGTGGCCGACGGCGCCGACGATGGCGAGCCGGCGCAGGGCACCCTCGCCGAACCGCCTGTGGCCGCCCCCGCGGGACCCCGGGGCGGTGAAGGCGATTCCATCATCAAAGTGCGCGGCCTCGACGACCTGCTGGTGTATCGCGCCAAGTGCTGTAATCCCATCCGCGGCGAAGCCATCGTCGGCTACGTCACGCGCGGCAAAGGCGTCGCCGTGCATTCCAAAATGTGCCACAACGTGCAAAATCTCATGTACGACGTCGAGCGCAAGATCGAAGTCGAATGGGCCCGCGCCGCCGAAGACGCGTTTCCGGTCCGTATCGTCGTGCATACCGATGACCGCCCCGGCATGCTCAACCAGCTCACCTCCGTGCTCTCCGATGAAAACACCAATATCCGCAGCCTGGAGGCGAAAACCGAGCTCGATCACGATGGTGGTATCGTCGAAATGACGGTCGACGTCCGCGACAAAAAACAGCTCGAGAAGCTGGTCGCCGCCATGCGGCGCATCTCCGGCGTGCGCGACGTCGAGCGGCTCTTCAACTAGGAATGACTATCTCCACAGACCCCGAACACATCGCTATCTCCAAATCGAAAGGCATCAAAATCGATTGGAAAGATGGACACCACAGCGAATACGGCTTGCAATATCTCCGCGACAAGTGTCCGTGCGCCACCTGTACCGGCGCGCACGGCACGCCGCCGCGCCAGCCCAGCCCCACGGGCGCCCCCGGCAATCCGTTCCAGATGTACCAGCCGCGCCTGAAGATGTTGGGTGTGGAACCCGTCGGCCAATACGCGATCCGCATCAACTGGAGCGACGGCCACAACACCGGCCTGTATTCCTACGAACACCTCCGCCACATCTGCAACTGCCCGGAATGTCTTCGGAAATAGTCCGGCCCTGTCCGCGCGGGGCCTCTTACAGCAGCCGGAAATTCACTTCAATCGTCGCAGCCACGGTGACGGCCTTCCCGTCTTTATACCCCGGCCGGAATTTCCATTTGCGCACGGCCTCGATGGCCTTTTCGTCCAAACCCAAGCCCAGGCTGCGCACCACCCGCGGATTTACCGCCTTGCCGCTTGGATCGACTTCCACATACAGAACCACCACGCCTTGATACTTGGCTTTACGCGCTTCTTCGGAATACTCCGGCTCCACCTTGTACAGCAGAGCGGGCGCAGTCACGCCGCCGCCCACCTTGAATACTCCGCCGCCGACTCCGCCGCCTTCGCCTGGCCCAAATCCGCCGCCCTTGCCCGAACCCACACCGCCGCCCGAACCGGAACCGATGCCGGCGCCTGAACCCGGACCATTCGAAGCCGGACCCAAGTGCGCCAACGGATCGCCATATTGCGCCATGTTCACGTTCGGAAGCGGAACATCGGGCGGAACGATGATCGTCGGATCCATCGTCAGCTTCGCTTGCGGAGGCGGAGTCGCCGAAGGCGGTGTGAACTGCTTCAACGCGAGCTTCGGCAGCTTGCCTTTCGACGCCGGAAGCGGGGACCGGTCCCCGCCGCCGCCGCCGCCGCCCATGGTGTCTTTCTTCGGCGCCATCTTCGGCTGATAGGGCGCCAGATCCGGCGCGAACAGGATCACCGCCTCTTTCACCTTTTCCTGCACTGCTTTTGCCGAGAAAACCGTGAACAACAGCACAACCACCAGCGACTGTCCCGCCAGTGACATGCCCCATGATTTCTTCTGGCGCCCGTACAGGCCCCAAATGTCCCTCACCGGCACCGGCCGCGACGTCACTTGCAGCGGCGGCAGCTTCGGCGGGCTGAACAGTTCCTTGAAGTCGCTATATAGGCTCTGAAACCACGAGGGTTGCTCGGGGACCAACATCTTCCCAAGGTGGTCCTCGGGTCGAGGCACTTGTGGATTATCTGGTTGAGACAGGTCGGCCATGTTGCTTATCGGCCCTCAAACGGGAGGGCATCTGTCCACAACTGCTTGGACGCCGCGTCACCGGGCATCGTTACAGCTTTTGGAACATTCACCCCAGGATTTCCTCACGTTCAGTCTACCATATTGCGTGCTAATTGCCCTGCCAGGAACACACAACAGGAGTGTGAATTAATGAGTCGCCACCCCGCTCCGAAGATTCCAATTTTGGAATAGGCGCCATTTGCAACCAAAGTCCGCCCCCACTGCGCGAGAATCAAACTGATGAAGATTGCGATAGAAAGCAGGCCCCTCCACCAGGTCGATACAGAGGCGCTCCTCGTGTTGGTATCCGAAGGCGTAAGGGAGGAACGGTTTGGCGCCAGCGCCCTCTTTGAAAGCAAAGAGATACAGGGAAAGTTGCTGGAATTGACGCTCCTCCACCACCCGCCGGGAATGGCGGCGCCCCGAGTTTTGCTGATCGGAACCGGCCCACGCGAAAAATTCGACGCCGCGGACCTGCGAAAGGCAGTCGCGGCCGCCGCCCGGTTTCTCAAAGCCAAATCCATCAAGCGCATAGCTTTGTCGCTGGAGCCTGGGCTGACCGGGGAAGCTTGGGTCCGCGCCGCCGTGGAAGGCGCCATTCTGGGAGACTTCGAACCCGACCGCTATCGCACCGACGACAACAAGAAGACTCTCGAGTCGTTCTCCATCATCGGCAGTCCCGGCGCCAGCGGTCTGATCGAAGCCGCCCGGCAGGGCCGCATCATCGCCGAAGCCCAGAACTTCACGCGCGAGTTGGTGAACGAGCCGGGCAACCGGCTCACGCCGTTAAAAATCGCTGACGCCGCGCGCCAGTTGGCCGCCGATTTCGGGCTCGCCTGCCAGGTCCTCGAGCGCACCCAGATGGAAGCGCTCGGCATGGGAGCGCTCCTCGGCGTCGCTCAGGGAAGCGCCGAGCCGCCGGCGCTCGTGGTCGTGCGTTACCAGCCGCCGAATCCTCGAGCGGGCGTGCACCTGGGATTCGTTGGCAAAGGCGTGACCTTCGACACCGGCGGCATCTCCATCAAGCCCGCCGAGAACATGGAGCAGATGAAATACGACATGGCGGGAGGCGCCTCCATGCTGGGCGCCATGCGGGCTTTGGCGCAATTGAAGCCGCCGATTCAGGTCACCGCCTTCATCCCCTGCGTCGAAAACATGCCCGGCAGCCGCGCCCAGCGGCCCGGCGACATCGTCACCGCCATGTCCGGGAAAACCATCGAAGTGATCAATACCGATGCCGAAGGCCGTCTCATTCTGGCCGACGCTCTCACCTATGCCCGCCGCCAGGGCTGCACCCATCTCATCGATGCCGCCACCCTCACTGGCGCCATCAAGATCGCGCTCGGCCATCTGAACGTCGGGCTCTTCGCCAGCGACGCCGAATTACGCGACCGCGTGCTCGCCGCCGCCAAAGCCGAAGGCGAACGCATGTGGCCCATGCCGCTCGAGGAAGAATACAAAGAAGTCTATCTCAAGAGTGCGTTCGCGGATCTGCCGAACGTCGGTGGCCGCTATGGCGGCGCCATCACCGCCGCCATGTTCCTCAAGGAGTTCGCCGAAGATACCCCGTGGGTGCACCTCGACATCGCCGGCACTGCGTGGCTCGACGAAGCCAAACCGTTTTCCGCCAAAGGCCCATCCGGCGTCACCGTGCGCACCCTGGTGCGCCTCGCCATGGACTGGGCCTTCCGCCCCGCCGGGAACGGCGGGGGCCCTACACCGGCGTTACCGACAAGCTCCGGAAATATTCCAACGTCAGCTTGAGCCCTTCCTCGAGCGGCACCCGCGGCTCCCACCCCAGCAACTGCCGCGCCTTCGTGATGTCCGGCTGCCGTTGTTTGGGATCGTCCTGCGGCAGCGGTTCGAAAACAATCTCCGATCGCGCCCCGGTGATGGCGAGAATCTGCCGGGCGAACTCGAGAATCGTCATCTCGCGCGGATTTCCCAGGTTCACCGGGTACCGTTCGTCCGATTGCATCAACCGGTACAGCCCGTCCACCAGATCGCTCACATAGCAAAAACTGCGCGTCTGCGCGCCCGTCCCGAACACCGTCAAAGGAGCCTGGCGCAAAGCCTGATCAACCAGCGCGGGCACCACCCTGCCGTCGTTCAGCTTCATGCGCGGTCCATAGGTATTAAAGATGCGCGCGATGTTCGTGCGCAGGCCGTGCTTGCGATGGTAGGCCATGGTCAGCGCTTCCGAAAACCGCTTGCTCTCGTCGTAACAGGAACGAGGCCCCACCGGGTTGACGTTCCCCCAATACGTCTCCTGCTGCGGATGGACGAGCGGATCCCCGTAGCACTCCGAAGTGGAAGTCGTCAGGAAGCGCGCGCCCTTGCTCACCGCCAGGTCCAGCATGTGCTGCGTGCCAATAGCTCCTACCTCCAGCGTCTCAATCGGATGATCGAGATAATCCTTCGGGCTGGCCGGCGATGCCATGTTGACCACACCATCCACCTGCCCCTCGATCCCGAACGGCTTGACGATATCCCACTCGACGAAGTCGAACCGCGCCGACCGCCCAAGCTGTTCCAGATTCCGCGCCGAACCCGTAAGAAAGTTGTCGAGCCCCACTACGGTGTGGCCTTCCGCCACCAACCGGTCACAAAAGTGCGAGCCGACAAATCCCGCGGCCCCAGAAACGACTATCCGCAAACGGCCTCCCGCTGTTTATTCTAGCGAAGGTCGGTGCAGGTCCACATGCTAAATTCGGTGATATGAGCGACGCCTCCTGGACCGAGCGCATCCTCCTGATCGGGCTGATGATCGCGTCCCTGGCGCTGTTTGCGCGCCGTTTTGAGAGGGTTTGGAGGCGCGTCCGCCGCGCGCGTGCCACGCCCGATTTCACTCTCCAGCCGCTCGGCCCGCGCCTCTGGCAGTTTGTCGCCGAAGTCGGGTTGCAGTCCAAGGTCATCGCGCAGCGGCCGCTGCCCGGGCTGGCGCATGCGTTCGTATTCTGGGGCTTTTGCTTTTTTGCGCTCATTACCCTCAATCACCTGGCCTCCGCGTTCGGCGGCGCGTTTCTGGACCGCTCCGGATTCGGCCGGTTCTATTTCGGATTCGTGGCCGTGTGGGCGGTCGCCGTGGCCGTCTCGATCGCCGCCCTTCTCGTCCGCCGGTTCGTCGCGCGGCCAGGGTGGCTGGGAAAAGTCTCCCCGGAATCCGGCGTGATTGGGCTCTTCATCTTTATTCTAATGGTCACCTATCTCGCCGGGCTCTGGTTTGGCGAAGGCACCACCGGCGGCCGCTGGAGCTGGTGGCTGCACACCTTGACCTTGCTCGCGTTCCTTCCGCTGATTCCCCACACCAAGCACCTGCACCTGGCGCTCAGCCCCATCACCGTATTTCTCCGGCGGTCCGGCTTCAGCCGCATTCCACCGCTCGAAGGGGATGAAGATTTCGGCCTCAATACAGGCAAGGATGTGACCCGCATCGACGCCCTGCAGGCCTACACGTGTGTCGAATGCGGTCGCTGCACCGAGCACTGCCCGGCCTACAACACAGGAAAGCTGCTCAACCCGAAAGAAATCATCCTCGGCCTGCGCAGCTACCTGAACGACGCCGGACCAGCCGGCGAAGCCCCCCTGCTCGGCAAGCACATTTCCGAAGAAGCGGCCTTTCAGTGCACCACCTGCGGCGCGTGCGAGTTTCAGTGCCCTGTCGGCATTCAGCATCTGCCCCTCATCATCGGCCTCCGGCGCGGCGCGGTGAACACCGGCCAGTGGGACGATGACTACGGCACCAAGTTCTTTCTCAATCTCGAGCGCCACGGCAATTCCCTCGGCTTTCCCGCCGGCGAGCGCCAGAAGTTCATCGATAGCAATGCCCTGCCGATCTACGACGGTACCCAGGAATACTGCCTCTGGCTGGGTTGCATGGGCGCGTACGATCCGCAAGGCCGCGAGATCGTCCTCGCCCTGGTGCGCGTCTTGCGCCACCTGAACGTCACCTTCGGCGTGCTGCGCAAAGAAAAGTGCACCGGCGATCCTGCCCGCCGTCTCGGCAACGACTTGGCCGTGTCCCAAGTGGCCGAAGCCAACATCGAAACCCTGCGCGCGGCTAAGGTCAACAAGATGGTTTCGATTTGCCCGCACTGCGTGCGCACCATCGGCCAGGACTGGCGGGAGTTCGGCGGCACGTTCGAGATCGAGCATCACAGTGAATTGCTCGCGCGCCTCGAAGCGCGCCTCCCCGCCAAGACCGCCGGCCGCGAAAAAGTCGTCTATCACGACCCGTGCTATCTCGGCCGCTATCGCAACGTCTATGACGCCCCGCGTTCGGTGCTCGCCCGCCAGGCCGACGTGGTCGAAGCGTCCCGTGCCCGCGAGCGCTCGTTCTGCTGTGGCGCCGGCGGCGGCCAGATGTTTTTGGGCGAGGAAAAAGGCAAGCGCGTCAATATCGAGCGCGCCGAACAATTGGCGGCCACCGGCGCCACCGTCATCGGAACCGCCTGCCCCTTCTGCCAGACGATGTTCCGCGACGCCCTCGGCACTCTGCCCGGCCCCCCGCCGCGCCTGCTCGACATCGCCCAGATCACTGCCGCGGCGCTGCCCCCGCAAGCCGGCTGACGCAAAAGCAGTTCCGCCATCTGCATTGCGAGGGAATCGCGCTGGGGCGCCAGGCAACTGCCAGCCGTCCAACTCGATGCTTCGTGATCTACCGCCGACACCCGAACCCCGGCCGGCATTCCGGCGCTGGAACCGTGCTTCACGCCCCGTCGCAAACGCTTTCCCCCCGGCGGATTGTGCCGCTGCGGATCGCGTACTGCACCAAGCCGGCTACATCGTGCACCTGGAGCTTCTGCATGATCCGATACCGGTGGCAGACCGCCGTCCGAAAGCTGATGCCGAGCTCGAACGCTACCTGCTTGCTTGACAGCCCGCTCGCGATCAGCTCCAAGACCTGCCTCTCGCGGGACGTCAGTTCGGACCTTTGGGCGGGATTCGCGCTCGGTTCCCCGCGCTGCAGCACCGCGTCGGCGAAGGCTTTGACCGCCATCGAATACTTCGCTAACGCGTAGCGTTCCGCGTGAGCCGTCTCGTAGAGCAACTGGCTGCCATCGGGATTCAGTTCGATATGCCCCGCTCTGCGCGCGTCAAGAACTTTCCGATGCGCGGCAGCGGCGCGGTGATACCCTTCTTGCGCGGCTCTCACCGCCTCCAGCAACTCTTGTTCTACGGCAAGGCGATCACCCTCCGGAAGCGACATATGTCCCGTGCGTGGAGAGCAATTTTGGTGCCGCCGCAACCTTCGTGTCCAACGACACACTGCACTCGGGTGGCTCGAGACGGTCTGGCAGGGTGGTAGCGATCTCCACTCACCATTGGCGTTGGCGCTCCGATGTTGCCTGCCAGCCACACACATCATTACGCTCAAAAACTCTTCCTGACAATCGGGCAATTATTGCGGTTGGTGAGCGATGACGCATCCGGGCCCGGTCGTTCGTGCCTGCTCGACATCGCCCAGATCACGGCCGCCCTGCCGCCGCCAGCCGGCTGAGGAAAAAGAAGTTGCGTTGTCAGAAATCAGGTTGCATTGCGATATAATCGCGTTGTGGCGCGGTTGGGCCAGCGCCAATATCCGCCAAACCAGGCCGGGCGCGTAGCTCAATTGGCAGAGCAAGTGACTCTTAATCACTAGGTTGTAGGTTCGATTCCTACCGCGCTCACCACTCAAATCAATTGCTTACAAAGTGCAGCGGAACCGCCAAACGGCGGGTTGTGCCCATTTTTGTGCCCTTGCGGGTTGTGTTAGGTTGTTCAGCGATGGGGACTATTCATAGCCGGTCAGGCGGGCCGCTTCGCGCATGATTGCCGAGATGACCTCGGTCCCCCCTCACTTCTTTTGTCCTGTGAAAGGCGGGATGTCGATGGGCAATCCTACGCGCATGAAGAACCGGGCGAACGACTGCGACAAGTGCTCGCGATATGGCGGGAGCAGGCGAAGATGCCTGGCCATCGCCGCCCGCTTCCGAACGAACGGAACCGGAAGCGAGTATACACGGCGAAAATCGACCACCCGCACTTCGCGCTCAAACTCCGGCACAGTGGAGGCAGCGAGGACGTGATAGCCTGGAAGCTGTCCCTTCCTGGCCTGCTCCATTCCGTCGTTCTTGGCCAGGAGTCCGGTGGTAAGCTCGGAGCGTTTCCA
>CAYTJD010000016.1:0-84221 GCA_964438005.1 uncultured Solibacteraceae bacterium
TAAATGGCGGAGAGAGAGGGATTCGAACCCTCGATAGAGTTTCCCCTATACACGCTTTCCAAGCGTGCGCCTTCAACCACTCGGCCATCTCTCCGGGATGGTGACAGAGGTTCCCTGACGAGTCCTACCACAGCATAACACGCGCACCAGGCTCCACCTGAAGTATGGAAGTACACTGAGTATTGGTGATCCAGAGACGGTATTCGCGGAGGACGCTGCTGCTTTCTACGGCTGCGGCGGCGGGCTGCGGGCGGCCTCCGAAAGCGACGCCGTTTTCCGGCTACTGCCTGGTGGCCAACCAGGAGAGCCGCTCCATTGCGATTATCGATCTGAGCAATTTTCGACGGATGCCGCCGGTCCGGCTGGATGCCGCTCCCTCGCTCGTGCTGGCGCATCCGAGCAATCACAAAGGGTACGCGCTGGCTCCGGCGGCGGGCGTTGTGTACGAGATCGATGCTGCGACGTTTTCCACGAGCCGCCATGCCCGCGGGGCCGACGAGGCGGTGTCGATGAAGCTGGATCCGGCGGGCAATTCGCTGTGGCTTCTGGCTCGGAGGCCGGCTGCCTTAATTGAAATTCCGCTGGACTCTTTGCGCCCGGGCCGCCGCATTCGCCTGGCCGCGCCACCGGACGATTTCGATCTCAGCGCGGAGGGGCGCGCGGCCGTGATCAGCCGGGAGGCGCGCTCGGTAACCCTGGTCTCCTTGGAGCGCGGCACGGTCGAGCGCACCGTAACCGTGTCCGTCGAACCGACCAGCGTTTGCTTTCAGTTTGACGGGAAACAGGTGATCGCGGCGAACGGTCCGGACCGGAGCGTCACGATTTTCGGTGTCTCTCTCGGCAAAGCAATTGTGCGGCTTCCGCTGCCGTTTGAGCCGCGACGGTTCTGTTTCACTCCCGATGGAGGCCAGCTTTTTTACACCGGTGCGGGTATGGACGCTGTGGCGATCGTGTATCCCTACCAGACGGAAGTAGCCGAGACCATTCTCGCCGGACGGGCACCGGATGCGATGGCGACGGCCGGCTCGTATTTGCTGGTGGCGAATCCCACTACGAACAGCGTGACGGTGATCAATATCGACGACCGGCGCCTGGTGTCCGTTGTCGAGGTCGGACAGAGCCCGCGAGAGATCCTGATCACGCCCGATAATCAGTATGCGCTGGTGCTCAACGAGAAGTCGGGAGACCTGGCGGTGATCCGCCTCTATTCGCTCGACAATCCGCAGCGAACGCACCGTTACAAGTCGGCGGCATTGTTTACGCTGGTTCCCGTGGGCGCGAAGCCGGTGAGCGCGGCGGTGGTAAAGTCGTAAACGCCGGGCCGCGCTATTTCTTCCTGCCCTGCGCGGCCACCGCGTCCATCGCGGCCTTGACTTTTTCAGGATCACCCAAGTAATAGCGGTTCAGGGGCCGCAGCTTGTCATCGAGTTCGTAGACCAGAGGCATTCCCGTGGGAATGTTGAGCTCGGTGATATCCTGCTCCGAGATGTTATCGAGATACTTCACAAGGGCCCGCAGACTGTTGCCGTGCGCCGCGACCAACACCTTCTCGCCGCGTTGTACGGCCGGAGCGATGGTGGAATGCCAGAGAGGCAAGAAGCGCGCCACAGTGTCCTTCAGGCACTCGGTGAGAGGCAACTCCTGCCGGCTGAGCCCGCGGTAGCGCGGATCGTGGCCGGGAAAGCGCTCATCATCGGGAGTAAGAGCGGGAGGCTGTGTGTCGTAACTCCGCCGCCAGATCTTCACCTGCGCTTCACTGAACTTCTCGGCGGTTTCGGCCTTGTTCAGCCCCTGCAACGCGCCATAGTGCCGCTCATTGAGCCGCCACGAGCGGTGGACCGGGATCCACATGAGGTCCATCTCATCCAGCACGATCCAGAGTGTGCGGATCGCGCGCTTTAGCACCGACGTATAGGCGACGTCGAACGTGTAATTGCCCGATTTCAAGACGGTCCCGGCTTCGCGCGCCTCCAGCCGGCCTTTTTCAGAGAGATCGACGTCGGTCCAGCCGGTGAAGCGATTTTCCTTGTTCCACGCGCTTTCGCCGTGGCGGACCAAGACTAACTTATGCATGCGCATCCTTACTGGCGGAACGCGCTACGGCCGAGGAAGCGGGCGGCGGAGCCGAGCAGCTCTTCGATGCGCAGTAGCTCGTTGTACTTGGCGATGCGATCGGTACGGCTGGCCGAACCGGTCTTGATCTGGCCGGCGCCGGTGGCGACTACCAGATCCGCGATGAACGCATCTTCGGTTTCGCCCGACCGGTGCGACACCACCGAAGTGTAGCCGGCACGGGCCGCCATCTCCATGGCCTCGAGAGTTTCGGTAAGCGTGCCGATCTGGTTCACCTTAATCAGAATCGAATTACCGACGCCTTCTTCGATACCGCGCTTCAAACGCGCTGTGTTGGTGACGAAGAGGTCGTCGCCCACCAGTTGGACCTTCATGCCCAGCGTGTCCGTCAACAGCTTCCAGCCTTTCCAATCGTCTTCGGCCATGCCGTCCTCAATCGACAGGATGGCCGGATATTTCGCCACCCAGCCGGACCAGAACTCCACCATCTGCTCGGAGCTGCGCTGGCTCTTGTCGGACTTTTTGAAAACGTACTTTCCGTTCTGGAAAAACTCGCTCGACGCCGGGTCCAGGCAGATGCCGATCTGTGTTCCGGGTTTGAATCCGGCCTGGGTGATCGCTTCCAGCACACTTTCGATCGCCTCTTCATTGGACTTCAGGTTGGGCGCGAAGCCACCCTCGTCGCCAACGGCTGTCGAGTAGCCTTTCTTGGCAAGGACCTTCTTCAGAGTGTGAAAGACCTCGACCCCCATGCGCAGGGCTTCGGAGAATTTCGCGGCGCCGAACGGTGCGATCATGAACTCCTGCAGGTCGACGGAATTGTCGGCGTGAGCCCCGCCGTTGATGATGTTCATCATGGGGACGGGGAGCGTAACTGCGCCGACGCCGCCCAGATACCGGTAGAGCGGCGCATGATGTGCGTGAGCGGCCGCGCGCGCGGTGGCCAGCGACACCGCCAGAATCGCGTTAGCCCCGAGCTTGCTCTTGTTCGGAGTGCCGTCCAACTCGCGCATGGTCGTATCGATCAACATCTGCTGGCTTCCGTCTTTGCCGCGCAGCACGTTGGCGATCTCGTTATTGATGTGCGCGACAGCCTTCAGTGTGCCTTTGCCCAGGTAGCGGCCGGCATCTCCATCGCGCAATTCGACGGCTTCGTGCTCGCCGGTCGAGGCTCCCGACGGCACCGCCGCCCGGCCCATACTGCCATCCGCGAGATAGACATCCGCTTCGACGGTCGGATTACCGCGCGAATCCAAAATCTCCCGTCCAATGACTTTCGCAATCGCAATCAACTGACTCGCTCCTTATGCCACCACCACGATGCCGGCGTCGGTGATGTGATATCCCTTCGCATGGTCGGCTTCGAGGTCATAACCGATCACGCTCGATTCCGGAACTTTGACGCCCGTATTAATGATGGCGCGCCGGATCCGGCTGTAGCGTCCGATTTCGGCGTCCGGCATGATGATGGAATACTCCACTTCGCAATAGCTGTTAATGCGCACACCCGGAGAAAGAATGCTATGCAGGACGCGGCCGCCCGACACGATGCAGCCCGAACTCACCACCGAATCCACCGCCACACCCATGCGGCGCCCTTCCTGCGCGAAGACGAACTTGGCCGGCGGCTGCTGAGTGACCTTGGTGCGGATCGGCCAGCGCTTGTCATACAGGTTGAACTCCGGCACTACGGCGACCAGGTCCATGTTGGCTTCGTAGTAAGCGTCGAGAGTGCCGACATCGCGCCAGTAACGGACCTGCTTGGCGTTGATGTCCCGAAAATCATAGGCGATCACCTTGGCGCGGTGCAGGTTACAGGGGATCACGTCTTTTCCGAAATCATGTGAAGAATTTGGATTCTGCGCATCTTCGTGCAGCAAGCGCAGAAGGGACTCGGTTTTGAAAACGTAAACTCCCATCGAGGCGCTGACCGCGTCCTGATCGAACGGCGAGCGCCGCGGATTGCCATGTTGAGGTTTTTCTTCGAAGCCCACAATGCGGTGGTCCGGATCGATTTCGGCAACTCCGAAGCGCCAAGCCTCCTCCGGCGCGACGCGGATCGTGGCGATCGTGATGTCGGCATTGTGCTCGCGGTGCCACTGCACCATGTCGGCATAATCCATCTTGTAGATATGGTCGCCCGACAGAACTAAAGTCTCTTCCGGATTTTCGGCCTCGATGCTTTGGAAGTTCTGGAATACGGCGTCGGCTGTGCCCTGATACCAGTCCTCATGAACCCGCTTCATGGGCGGGATCACCTCGATGAATTCGCCGAGTTCAGCGGAGAGGATGGTCCAGCCGTCGCGGATATGACGGGTCAACTCCAAGGACTTGTATTGGGTGAGGACGAAAATCTTCCGAATGTCCGAGTTGATGCAATTCGACAGCGTAAAATCGATGATGCGGTAGGCCCCGCCAAAGGGCACTGCGGGCTTCGCCGTGTCCTTAGTCAGCGGGTAGAGCCGTTCGCCGGCGCCGCCCGCGAGTAGAATTGCGATCAGATTTTCCATTTCAGTCTAAGTCCATGAAACCAAAGCGAATCCCATTTAATGGATCGGCTCGTCCGGGATTGCGGCAAGAAATTGGGCTTGACTTTATTGTGCAACCACCTATGATATCAGTACCTTCTGTGTCAGCGCGGGAGTTTTTTCGATGAGGGAATCTCCGTTGGTGAGTCCCGATCCGCCTCGCGGTGCGCCTTCACAGGGGATATTTGGTTGTCTTGGAGGTGTTTTTTCGTTTGGCTGAAGTAAAGCTTCAGGAGGGCGAGACGTCAGAAAACGCCCTGCGCCGGTTCAAGAGGAAGGTCCAGCAAGAAGACACTATTAAAGAGGTAAGGCGGCATTCTTTCTATTTGAAGCCGGGAGAGAAGCGCCGGGCCAAGCAGGCGCTGGCCCGCAAGCGAAACCGGAAGAAGTCACGCCGGGAGATCGAGTAACGCGGTGACGGGGGCAACCTCGTCGCCCTCATCCGACAACAAGTTCAGGTTGATCACGGGGCAGAGCCGTTATGCCGGAGTTCCAGGACCGCGTCCTCAAGTGCGTAGATTGCGGAGCAGAATTCGTATTCACAGCGGGAGAACAACACTTCTTCCACGACAAGAATTTTAAGAACGAGCCCAAACGCTGCAAGCCTTGCAAGACGAAGCGGCAGGGATCGTCGGGCGGCTATGCCAAAGCCGAAACGATGACCACGTGCTCGCAGTGTGGCCGCGAAACCACGGTGCCGTTCAAGCCCACGCAAGGAAGGCCCGTCTATTGCAGGGAGTGCTTCCAGAGCCGGAAAGCGAATTCCGCGAGCGCGGGCGGAAGATAAACTCCGGCGGGGAAAGCCGAAACCGGCCCGTTTCCGCTTGGATCACTCGTGGGGCAGGGCGACCACGGGATCGACGAGCGCTGCGCACTGCAAGTTCCCGGCGCAACACGGCTGCCTGCGCCAGCAGCGAATTGATGGGGCCGCGCTACTTATTTGCCAGCGCGCGCCGCTTCTTGGCCCACTCCGGCTTAACAATTTGCCGGGCGCGGCCGAGGGCCAGCGCGTCCGGAGGAACGGGCTCGGTGATGACGGATCCGGCGGCGAGGTAGGCGCCGTCGCCGATCTCGACCGGGGCCACCAGCGTCGAATTGCTTCCCACGAACGCTCCCTCTCCGATTTTCGTGACGTGCTTGTGCACGCCGTCGTAATTGCACGTAATGGTCCCCGCACCGATGTTACTGCGCGCGCCGATCTGGGTGTCGCCCAAGTAGGCCAAGTGGTTGGCCTTGGCCCCACGTCCTATGTGCGCCTTTTTTAGCTCGACGAAATTCCCGACGTGCGCGCTCTCGCCGACGTGATTGTCCATGCGCAGGCGTGCGAAGGGCCCGACTCTGGCGCCACGCTCTACATGCGAGGCATTCACGATGGTAAACGGGCCGATCTCGACTTCATCACTGAGAGTGGAATCGCGCACGACGCTGCAGGCGCCGATCCGGCAATCCTCCCCGACCGCGCTAGTCCCGAGGATTTGCACGAACGGCTCGATCACGGTATCCATCCCAATCGACACGCCCAGGTCCACCGTGACGGTCTCCGGCTTCTCAATGGTCACGCCGGCCAACATCAGCTCGCGCAATTTGCGTTCACGAAAGACGCGATCCACCTCGGCAAGCTCTATCCGGTTGTTGATTCCCAGGACCTCCCGCGCATCCTCGACTTGGAGGGCCTCGACGAATTCACCCGCCCGATTGAGAATCTCCACCATATCGGTCAGATAGTACTCGCGAGCCGCATTGTCAGGCCGGATCTCACCGGAGAGTTTCCAGAACAGGTCCGCGCGAAAACAGTAGTACCCCAGGTTAACTTCCCGCACAGCGAGTTGCCCGGCATTGGCGCTCTTGTGCTCGACGATCGCGGTGACGCGGCCGTGCGTGTCGCGAAGGACGCGTCCGTACCCGGTAGGATCGTCCATCACCGCGGTGAGCAGGACTCCGGCGGCGCCGCCCCTGTCCGCCTGCGCGATTAGCCGCCGCAGCGTTTCCGCTCGAAGGAGCGGCCCATCGCCGTTCAGAATCACCAGGCGCCCGCCGAGCGGCGCCAGCTCGTCTCGCCCAACCAGCAAGGCATGACCGGTCCCTTTCTGCTCGCGCTGTTCGATGAACCGGACTCCTTGATCTTTCACCGCTTTCCGGACTTCCTCGGCCTGATGGCCAATCACGACGAAAATTCGTTCTGCCGGCGCCAACTCGCGTGCGGTCTCCACCACGTGTTCCACCAGCGTCTTGCCGCCCGCGCGATGCAAAACTTTGGCTTTTTTCGATTTCATCCGGGTGCCAAGTCCCGCGGCGAGAATCACGAAGGTGACGGACATCTGTATGACTCTACTATGCCCGCGCGGTCTTCCGCTGCCGGGCCTCCTGCGCCAGCCTGATGACGACGGCCGCGGTAGCGGACGGGTCATGGCGTACTTTGTCGGACAACTGCGCGAGCTTGCCGGCCATTACTTTGAGTCCCATTTTAAATATGTTGTCGATGTCGTTGTCCACCGGCAGAGCGGATTCGCGCGCATAGCGCTTCCTGACGGCCAAAGGAATGGGACGGATGTTGACCACCGCGTAGTCGAGCAGCTTTCCGGCGGCATGTTTGTGGATCGCCCGGATATGGTCGCTGGCTCGAAAGTTGGAGGTCTCTCCCGGCTGCCACATCAGGTTCACGAAGTACACTTTCACGGCGGGCGAGCGCCGAATCGCCGCCGGTATCCCCTCCACCAGCAGGTTGGGAATCACGCTGGTAAACAACGAACCGGGTCCAAGCGTGATGACGTCTGCCTCCGCAATGGCGTTGAGCGTTGCCGCCAATGGCCGCACCTTGCGTGGGTTGAGGCGGACCGATTGGATCTTTTGCCGGCTGCGGCTGATGCGGGTTTCTCCAACCACCCGCGCTCCGCTGGCCAGCGTCGCCTCCAATGATACGTTCGCCGCGGTGGATGGATAGATGCGGCCGGCGATTTTGAGGACCTCCGAAGAGGCCTTCACCGCTTCGGGAAAATCGCCCATGACCTGGGTCAAAGCCATCAAAAACAGGTTGCCAAAGCTGTGGCCTTTCAAACCGCGTCCGGCTTGAAAGCGATATTGGAACAGGCGCGAAAGCAGCGCCGAGTCCTCGCTCAACGCCACCATGCAGTTTCGAATATCGCCCGGCGGCAGAACCGCAAATTCGCGGCGCAAGCGCCCGGAACTGCCGCCGTCGTCGGTCACCGTCACGACGGCAGTGAGATCCAGTTCCGGCGCGCCCTGAGCCGTGTACTGCTTCAAACCCTGTAACAGCGCCGATAGCCCCGTGCCTCCGCCAATGGAAACCACTCTGAGTGCCGAATTGTTTCCCATGGATTCGATTGCCGAAAAGACTGCGGGTTGTTTCCAGTTACCAGGTCTTCTTCTCAGGATACAGCAGCGCCTGAAAAGGCGGTTGGCTGGAGAGCGAGGCGAAGTCCGCATCCTGGCGCGCCATGATCCGGTTCTTCGGCTCAAGCTCGATGGCACGCTTCAAATGATCGTGCGCCCCAGCCGCGTCTCCGGACAGGGCTTGGGCCACGGCGAGCGCGTAGAACACGTGATCGGCTTCCGGCGCCAAGGCCAGCGCCTGCTGCAAATGCGTGCGCGCGTCCTCAATGTTCCGCGTGTTGAGCAGCGCGATGCCGTAGTTGTAATAATCCTCGGACGTGTGTAACTTGACCGAAGTTTGCTCCAAGCGCCGTTCGCACATGGTGGCGTGCAACCTGGAGCGGTGGGCCACATCGCGCTCCGGTCCCTGGGCGGCGGTCTGGAACAGGTCGCGCGCTTCCCGGAATTTCCGGGCGTGAAAGTGCTTCATGGCCGACTCAAAGGCTGCCAGCTGCTTTTGAGAGCTCGGCTGCGAATCGGAGCCGGCGGCCCGCCCCGGGACGACTGGTCCGCGGCCGGACTCCTGACTCTTTTGGATCTTCAATGCTTCCGGGTTCGTTGCTCGTTTTTCAGGCATTTTGGAAACGGGCGCTTTTGCGATGGTGGTCTTCTTCTTGTCGGGCATCGGGGCCCCTCGCTGCGGGCTTTTCAGCAATGAGCGTTTTATAGCAAAGGAAACAGCAAGTGCGCAAGCGGAGGCCCTCTCGTCTAGCCAAGCCCTACGTCCCTCAAGAACTTGGCCGACTCCTCCGGAGGCGTCGGGTTGATATAGAAGCCGCTGCCCCATTCGAACCCCGCCACCTTGGTTAGTTTGGGAATGATCTCCATATGCCAATGATAGTAGGGAAGGAAGGGCTCCTGAACCGGGGCGCTATGCAAGATGAAATTATACGGCGGCCGCTCCAGAACTTTGTCGATCTTTCGCAGCGTAGTTCGGACAATCCATGCCAAATTCGCCAGCGTCGGCGCGTCAGTGTCCTCGAAATGCGACTCGTGGCGCTTCGGCAGAATCCAGGTCTCGAAGGGAAAACGCGGTGCATAAGGCTCGATGACGGTGAACCGGTCCGTGTCGGTCACCACGCGCGTACCCACGGAAGCCTCCTGGCGGATGATATCGCAGTAAATGCAGCGCTCCTTCATGTCGAAGAACCGCTTGGAACCTTCCACTTCTTCTCGCACGGAATCCGGAATGACAGGCAGGGCAATCAGCTGGGAGTGCGGGTGTTCCAGGGAGGCTCCTGCCACCTCTCCGTGATTGCGGAACAGCATGATGTAGCGAAACCGCCGGTCCTTTTTGAGATCGCTCACCCGTTCCTTGAATGCCCAGAACAGCTCTTCGATCTGTTTTTCCGGCATGTTGCTGAGCGTGGCCGCATGATCCGGAGTTTCTACGATCACCTCGTGTGCCCCAATGCCGTTCATCTTGTCGTACATCCCGTCGCCCTGGCGGCTCAACTCGCCTTCGATACCCAGCACGGGGAACTTATTGGGAATCACGCGCACGCGCCAGCCGGGCTCGTCGCGCGCGCCGTTGTTCCGATAAGCGAGCAGTTCCGGCGGCGTCTTATGCTCATTGCCGTAGTCAAAGGGGCAAATCTTGGCCGTGCCTGGCGGCACGCTCTGTCTGATAAAATCGCCGGGCCGCTTGGCGCGGTCCGTCGCAATAATGACCCATCTGCCAGTGATGGGATCCTTACGCAGTTCGGGCAACGCGGGACGAACCTCCAGACTGGCAACGGTTAAACATTCGTTGATTATAGCGCTGCGCGACGGATCTGCTAGTCTGCTCAACAGATGCCCACGCCCGCTCGGATCGCCGCCTTCGACATTCTGCGGAAAGTAGATGCGGGCGGGTACGCGTCTGACTTATTGTTGAAGGCCGCCCTCGATTCCCGGGACGCCGGGCTGGCCTCCCAGATCGTATTCGGCGTGCTGCGTTTCCGCGCGCAACTCGATTTTCTGATCAGTCACTACTCGGGCCGAACTCGGTCACTCGATCCGGAAGTGCGTTCCGTGTTGCAGATGGGCATTTATCAGATCCGGTGTTTGGAGCGCATTCCACCGCATGCCGCGGTCGCGGAAAGTGTCAACCTGGTCAAACGCGCGCGCAAGTCATCGGCCGCGGGCCTTGTCAATGCCGTTCTGCGTAAAGTAGACCGTGAGCCGGTGGCTTGGCCTGCCCGCGAAGTGGAATTTTCGTGCCCGGAATGGCTGCTGGCAAGATGGGATCGCCATTATGGCTCAACGAGGAGCGAAGCCGTAGCGCGCGCCGCGTTGTGCGAGCCCAAGACTTACGTCCGAGTCACAGAGGCCGGGAGCCGGGTCCAGGACATCGGTTCGCAATCCATCGTGCCTTTACTCGAACTCCGTTCCGGGGATCGATTCCTCGACTTGTGTGCGGCGCCCGGCAACAAGACCGCGCAAGCCCTCGAAGCCGGCGTACGCGCCGTGGCCTGTGATCGGTACTTCCGCCGCTTGCAGCCCATGGCCGGCCTGGGTGCGGACCTGATTGTGCTCGATGGCACGCGGCCGTTGCCATTTTCTCAACCCTTCGATCGAATTCTGGTCGATGCGCCTTGCTCGGGCACCGGCACGCTCGGAAGGAATCCGGAAATTAAATGGCGCCTCAGGCCGGAGGACCTGCCAGGGTTTCAAGCCCGCCAAATGGCGCTTCTGACCCAGGCTCGGAGGCTGCTGAAGCCGGGCGGGTTGCTTGTATATTCAACGTGCTCTCTGGAACCGGAAGAAAATGAGGAGGTAGTCGCCGCCGCCGCACCGGGTGTGGTGATTCATACCGCGCACCGCATCCCCGGGCGGGAGGAGGGGGACGGGTTTTTCGCTGCTGTGATAAAATCGGGTTGATCCGCAAATGGTTGAAATTATTCCGTCAATCCTATCGGCGGACTTTGCCCGGCTGGCTGAACAAATCGCCTGCGTCGAGCGCGGTGGCGCCACCATGCTCCACCTGGACGTCATGGACGGGCGCTTCGTTCCGAACCTTACCATTGGCCCCCCGGTGGTCGCCTCCATCCGCAAAGCTACCCGGGCTCACTTGAATGTCCATTTGATGATCGAAGAACCGGAGCGGCACATTCCGGCGTTTGTTGATGCGGGCGCAAATTCGATCTCCGTGCATTATGAAGCCTGCCGGCATCTGGATGGCGTTCTGGGTCTGATTCACTCTCATGGGTTGGCGGCCGGAATCGTGCTGAACCCCTCAACCCCGGTGTCGATTCTGCAAGACGTGCTTGAAGTGGCGGACTACGTGCTCCTGATGAGTGTCAATCCGGGGTTTGGGGGCCAGAAGCTCATCCCTTACGTCCTGGACAAGGTGCGAGAACTCGAACGCATGCGCACCGGCAAGCGGTTGACCCTGCCGATCCAGATCGACGGCGGTGTACATCGCGAAAACCTGGCCGACGTGGTTCGTGCCGGGTGTGATTGGATCGTCACAGGGTCGGCCATTTTTCACAGCTCGGACCCCGAAGGCGCGGTGCGCGAGATGCGCGATATCGCGGCTCAGGCGATGGCGGTCCGGTGCTGAAGTTTTGATTTGGGTGAACTCATGATATTTGGCAATTCCACTCGTTGTTTCCTGGCGCTGGCGGTGTTCGCTGCGTTGACAAGCTCCTGCGGCCTCCGCCGGCATCCGTACGACAACCCCATCACCAAGGACACGCAGCAACCCGATAAGGTTCTCTTCGACAAAGCGATCCACGATATCGAGCACAGCCGCTACGAGATTGGCCGCCTGACGCTGCAGACACTCATTAATACCTATGACACCAGTGAGTATCTGGCCAAAGCGAAGCTGGCGATTGCCGATAGCTGGTACAGGGAAGGCGGTGCCCACGGACTGGCGCAGGCGGAGGCCGAATACAAGGACTTCATACTGTTTTATCCCGCGATGGAGGAATCCGCGGAAGCCCAGAACCGCGTCTGCGACATTCACTACAAACAGATGGAAAAGGCGGATCGGGATCAGCAGCACGTTCTGCGCGCTGCCGACGAATGCCGTCAGCTCTTGGTACAGTTCCCGAACAGCAAGTTCGCGCCGGGCGCTCAACAGAAGCTGCGTGACATCGAAGAGGTGCTGGGCATGGCCGAATTCAAGGTGGGTACCTTCTATCACACCAAGGGCAGCTTCCCGGCATCGGCCAACCGTCTGAAGTCGTTGACCGATCAGTACCCATTGTTTAGCCAGGGCGACGAGGCCCTGTGGACCATGGCTGATGATTATCGCCGCATGGGTGATCGGTTCGAAAACCAGGAAGCCGATGCCTACACGAAGATTGTGAAGGACTACCCGCTCAGCGCTCACGCGGATGCCGCCAAAGATCGGCTCCAGGCGATGAACCGGCAGGTTCCCGAGGCCGATCCAGCGGCCCTCGCCCGCATGAAATACGAACTCGAAAACCGGACCAAGGCCGGTATCCCGGGCCGGGTGTTGGGCGTATTCAGCTCGCGTCCGGATGTGCGGGCGGCAGCCAAATCGGGCACGCCTACCATGGCTGGGTTACGGCCCGGCATCCCCGTCAGTGTGCCGCAGACCGCGGCCGCTCCGGGCGGGGTCACCGACGTCAATGCGGCCGTAGTAAGCAACACGTCGGTCCTGGACAACAGCCCGGATGCGCGTGCCAATCCGCCGGGACAAAATGCTCCGGCGAGCCCGGCCGCCGCGGGAACTGAAACGGGAGTGACGGGACAAGCGGTTTCGACGCAGAACCAACCTCTGCCTTCCAACCACACCATTCCGCAGAAGAAACAGAAGAAGCAGAAGAAGAACGCCAAGCAGCCGCAAACGGCGACTCCAGACCAGCCGTCTGCGGCGCCGGCGCCAGCGTCACCGCCACAATGAGCCGGATTCTGCTGGTCGACGACAGCCCGCACGCGCAACGCATGGGCGAGCGGATACTCGCCGATGAGGGTTATGAAGTCGTCACCGTCAGCAATGCCGACTCCGCATTGATCCGCCTGGATGACGCCGATCCCGACGTCGTGATCGCCGATACGGTCATGCCGGGCCGCACGGGTTTCGACATTTGCCACTATCTGAAGATGAGCCCGCGCCACCGACACGTGCGGGTGATTCTGACGGCGGGGGTGTTGGAAGCCCTCGATGAAGAACAGGCCAAGCGGGTCAGCGCCGACGACACCTTGAAGAAACCGTTTGAGGCCAGTGCGCTGTTGGCGGCTGTTAAACCGCTGGCGGAGCAGGCCGTCACG
This sequence comes from uncultured Solibacteraceae bacterium, assembly GCA_964438005.1. Classification (GTDB taxonomy): domain Bacteria; phylum Acidobacteriota; class Terriglobia; order Bryobacterales; family Bryobacteraceae; genus PSRJ01. The sequence continues at coordinate 13,218 of CAYTJD010000016.1, forward strand.
GAACGCAAGAGAGCCGAGCAAACGCAGGGCCCCGGGCAGAGGAGTCACGGGGCAGGGACTCCATCGCCTCCCGCGCCCTTCGTAGCCGTCGTCGATGCGGAGCAGATTCGCGCCGCCGTTACCGTGGCGTTGGACGCGGCAATGGGCACCATCGTTGATGAGGTCTCGCGCCGCGTCCTCAACGCGCTCTCCGTCAAGAAACCGGATGCCCAGATTGCGGAGCCGCCCGCGGTTCCGCCACCCGCCATCCTAAGGCCCGAACAGCCCCTACCCACCGTGCATCCCGCCACCGCGCCCAGCACCGAACCGGTGCGCCGCGTCAGCCCGGTCCGCATCCGCTCCTCGTCCATCCTGGGTTTGAATTTTGGCCGCCCAGAGCCTCCCGCCGGGCCGCCTCCCGACCGCGAATAGAATATGCCCGATAACAGTTTCGACGTCGTTTCCAAGATCGAGATTCCCGAGGTTTCCAACTCGGTGCAGCAGGCGCTCAAGGAGATCCATCAGCGCTTCGACCTGAAGGATTCACACTCCAACATCGAGTTAAACGAAAAAGACAACAAGATCAGTCTCGCCAGCCAGGATGAGTTCAAGCTGAAGGCCGTGGTGGACATTCTCGAATCAAAGCTCGTCAAGCGGAAGGTCCCGCTGAAAGGTTTGAGTTACGGTCCGATTATTCCTTCCGCCGGCTCTACGGTTAAACAGGAGATTACCCTGCAGCAGGGGATTTCCACTGAGAAGGCGCGCGAGATCGTGAAGAAAATCAAGGATGCCAAGCTCAAGGTGCAGGCCTCCATTCAAGGCGATTTTGTGCGTGTCTCGGGCCGTGATCGCGACACTCTGCAGTCGGTCATCAAGCTTCTGAGGGAAAGCGACTTCGGCATCGACATGCAGTTCATAAACTATCGCACCAACTGAAGTGCCGCGCCGGATCGAGAGCTATTTCCTGGATGGCCCCGCCGGCCGCCTGGAGGCGCTATTGGAAGAACCGGGGGATACGTCTCCGCGCATGGCGGCAGTGGTCTGCCATCCCCATCCTCTTTATGGCGGCACCATGCACAACAAGGTGGTCTACCGGATTGCGCGCGGCTTGCGGCACGCAGGCTTAGTCGTGCTGCGCTTCAATTTTCGGGGTGTCGGCGCAAGTGAAGGCGCGCACGCGCACATGACCGGCGAAGTCGAAGATGCTCGCGCCGCCCTGGATTGGCTTCGCCGGCGGTACCCGTCGCTCCCGTTCGCGTTGGCAGGCTTCTCCTTCGGTGCCCGTGTGATCACGCGTCTGGGCTGTGCTCTCCAAGACGTGTCGTTCCTCATGGCCGTTGGCCATTCCACCCAGCGCAGCAGCGATTACATGGAAGCCTGTCCGGCCCCGAAGATCTTCGTGCAGAGCACGCATGATGCATTTGGTCCCCGCCCGGAACTGGAGGCAGTCTACGCCCGGCTCAACGAGCCGAAAAAGTTGATCTGGGTCGAGGCGGCGGATCATTTTTTCGCGGGTGGATTGGATCAACTGGAAGATCAAGTCAGGGAATCCGCCACACATCCCCCACTCTGAACCTGGATAATGAGGAAGCATGGAGGCGCGATGGGCATAGCGGGGCGGCTGCGCGAACTGTTGAAGAGGGATGGTCTGATCGCGGCCCCCGGAGCGTATGACTGCATCACGGCGCGCGCGGTGGAGCACGCCGGCTTCCCCGCTGTATATATGACAGGCGCCGGGACTGCGGCTACACTGGGCTATCCCGACTATGGACTGGTCACGATGTCGGAGATGGCGGAGAACGCGGGGCGCCTGGCCGCGGCTGTCCGCATTCCCGTCATCGCCGATGCCGATACCGGCTATGGCAACGAGCTGAACGTCGTGCGCACAGTGCGGGAATTCGAGCAGCGCGGCGTAGCGGGCATCCACATCGAAGACCAGAGTTTTCCGAAAAAGTGCGGCCATCTGGAGAACAAAGTCGTAATTCCGCTCCAGGATTACGCGGCCAAAATTCGTGCCGCGGTGTCGGCCAAGCGGGATCCCGATTTCGTCGTGATCGCACGGACCGATGCGCGCGCCGTTCTGGGGTTCGAGGAGGCGATTCGGCGCGCCAATGCGGCTTTGGAGGCCGGCGCGGATTTGGCGTTTGTGGAAGCTCCGCAAACGCTCGAGGAGGTTGCGGCGGTGCCGCACCTGGTCCGCGGGCCCTGCCTGCTGAACATCGTCTGGCGTGGCAAAACTCCCGATGTTTCACTGGACTCGGCGCGGGCGATGGGCTATCGCCTTGCCATCCTGCCGGCTGTTCTGTTTACGGCTGTGATTGGCGTCTGCGACGCGATGCTGCGGGAATTGCAGGAGATCCGCCGCCACCCGGTTCCTGCCGGAGACTTCACGCCGCAGGAGGCGTTCCGCCGATTCGGCGCCGACGAGTGGGATCCGTTGCGCGAGCGGTTTCGCAGCGCTGCTTCGAACCGCCCGGCCGGAGCCTGATCAACCGTTTCGTTGCGGCAACAGGTGCTTTTGGATTTTGCCCATCGCGTTGCGCGGCAGCCGCTCGATGGCGATGAACTCGCGCGGCACTTTGAACGACGCCAGTTTGTCGCGGCACCGCCGTTCCAGCGCGCCGACTTCCACCTCTGCCTTAAGCACGATATACGCCACCGGCACTTCTCCGCGCACCCGGTCGGCCACGCCTACCACCGCCGCTTCGGCCACTTCCGCCTGCTCCTGTAGAAACTCTTCAATTTCGCGCGGATAAATATTGAAGCCGCCGGAGATAATCAGGTCGCTGCGCCGTCCGCACAGGGTGTAGTAGCCGTCCGCGGACCGCACCGCCAAGTCCCCAGTCCGAAAATACCCGTTCACAAAGGCGGCCTGCGTGGCGTCGGGCCGCCGCCAATAACCGGCAAAGATATTGGAGCCCTTCAGAAAAAGTTCACCGGTCTCCCCATCGGCCACGGGCTGCCCGTCCTTGTTCAGGTTGAGGACGGACACTCCGGGAAGTGGAACACCGATGCTTCCGGGGCGCCGCTCTCCCACGTACGGGTTGCTGATGTTCATGAATGTCTCGCTCATGCCGTACCGTTCCAGGATGGTGTGCCCGAATTTCGCGCGAAACTCCTCAAGAACCTGGGCCGGAAGCGGCGCCGATCCCGAGACGAACAACCGCATCGCGCGTCCGATCTCACGCGCGGCGTCATCTGGGACGTCCAGCAGCCGGACATAGATGGTGGGCACGCCGAAGAACAGCGACGGCCGAAAATCGAGAAAGGTTGCCGCCGCGGTCTGTGCTTCGAACCGTTCCAGGAGCCGCATCCGGCACCCGCTCGCCAACCAGCAGTGTAAGCCGTTGCCCAAGCCGTGCACATGAAACAGCGGTAGCCCCAGCAGGAAACGGTCGGCGCTTGTAATCTGCCAGCACGTTGTGAGATTCACTGCATTCACAACAAAGTTGTTGTGCGTCAGCACCGCTCCTTTCGATGTTCCAGTAGTGCCGGAAGTGTAGATGATGCCTGCCGGCGCGTCGCCGTCGAGCGTCACGTTGGGCCGCTCATCCGGCAGCACGGCCGCCGCTTCGCTCAGCTCGGCCGGACGCCAGACCGGGAGATTGTGCAACCTTTCGCCGAAGTCGCTCGTAACCAGGGCCCGCGGCTCGGCATCGCTCAGAATGTGGCCCATCTCACGGTCCCGGTACAGAATATTAATCGGCACGAAGATGACGCCCAGTTTGACGCACGCCAGAAACAGGTCGATCATCTCCACGCAATTGGCCAGGTACAGACACAAGCGGTCGCCGGCCTTGAGGCCGCGCTGCGCCAGCAATTGAGCCAATCGGTTGCTGCGCGCATCGATTTCACCGAACGTGAATGTGCGGCCGGCGAATTCCAGGCCCGGCGCATCCCGGCGTCCGCGCAGGGACAGGTCAAACAGGTCTGTGAGGGTCAAACTTTCAGTTTACTGATATCCTGAACACTTCGCATGGACATTGTCACCGGCAACATTGGTTGGATTGAAGTGATTTGCGGCCCCATGTTTTCGGGCAAGAGTGAGGAGTTGATCCGGCGCGTGCGCCGGTCCATCATCGCGCGCAAGCGCGTCGAGGTGTTCAAGCCCGCCATCGATAACCGCTATTCAGACGACGAGATTGTCTCGCACGGTGATCTACGCATGAAGTCTCAAGTGGTCAACGATGCCGCCGAGATTCCGGACCGGATTGACTGGCGCTCGGAGGTCGTGGGTGTCGACGAGGCGAATTTCATGGGGCCGAAGCTCGTGGAAGTAGCGCAACGGCTGGCGGACAGCGGCAAACAGGTGATCATCTCGGGCCTGGATACGGATTACCTGGGGCGGCCTTTCCCGCCGATCCCCGATCTTCTGGCGCATGCTGAATCCATTACCAAGACCCTGGCGATCTGCATGCGCTGCGGCAATCCCGCCAAGCATACACAGCGATTGCGCGGCTCCGATGACCTCATTGTCGTCGGCGCCGCCGATATGTATGAAGCCCGCTGCCGCCGCTGTTTCGAGCCGGGAATCCCCAAGCAGTCGGAGCTGGAATTCGTCAAAGCAAGGCGCCCGTAACGCCGGCGACGCTTGCGTCCGCTCCGTTGTCGCGGTGACTTCCTACGGCGCCAGCCCTGGCGCGACGTAGGCGTAGAACAAAACCACCAGCCCGATTAGCGAAGCCAGAAGCACGCTGTGCTTGAACGTGAACCGGAACAACAGCGACTCGTCTTCACGCTTCATCGACGTAGCGGCGGCCGCTACCGCGATGCTGGTCAGGCTGATCATCTTGCCCATCACGCCGCCGGCCGAGTTGGCGGACGCCATCAGAGCCGGATTCATTCCGAGCTTGTTGGCCGTCACCACCTGCAGGGTTCCAAACAGCGCGTTGGCCGAGGTGTCGCTTCCGGTGAGAAATACCGCCATCCAACCGAGCAGCGCGCTGAAAAAGGGAAAGACCACGCCGGTCGCGGCGAAAGCCAGGCCTAAAGTCGCAGTCGCGCCTGAGTAGTTCATGACGTACGCCACACCCAGCACCGCGGCCAGCGTCAATTCTGCCAGCGCGAGTTGCTTCGCGGTGTGACCGACGGTTCGGAAATATTTTGCGGGCGACATTCCCACGGCCAGCGCGGCGAATACTGTGGCTGCCAGGCAGGCTGTGCCGGACGCCGACAGCCAGCTGAAATTGAAGACCGCGCCGTAAGGCGTCGGCTGGTTGACCGCAGGCGGCACGCGCTGGACCAGATTATGCAGTCCCGGCCAGTTGATTAAGATGTTCTGGCTGGCCAGCCAGGCGGCCATCGGTTTGTAGCTCCAGACTGAGACGAACACGACCAGCAGAATATACGGGCTCCAGGCGCGCAGCAGCTGTCTGCCCGTGTGAGGCATGCCGCCCGAGTGTGTCGACTTCCACTCCGATTTGTGTGTGTCCTTCGGCTTCCAGAACCGCGTAACGACCACGACCGCGCCCATTCCGGCGAGCGAAGCGAAAATGTCGGTGAGCTGAGGCCCGATAAAATTGGAAACATAGAATTGAGTCGCGGCGAAGAAAATTCCACACGCCGCCACCGCCGGAAAAACAGCACGCAGCCCACTCCAGCCCGACATCACCAGCATCAGGTACGCCGGGACGATCAACGAAACCGGTGCACAGATTCGGCCCACACCCGCGCTGATCCGGTCCACAGGCAAACTGGTGACGTTCGCCAGCGTGGTGATCGGGATCGCGAGCGAGCCAAACGCCACCGGTGCTGTGTTGGCGAGCAGGCAGATGCCCGCCGCGTAGAACGGCGTGAACCCCAGTTCGGTTAGCATCGTCGCTGCCACTGCTACCGGCGTGCCGAAGCCGGCCGCCCCTTCGACGAATGCGCCGAACGCAAACGCAATCAGCAGCACTTGTAGCCGCTTGTCATCTGCCAGGTGCGCGATCGAGTCCTTCAAAAGCGAGAAGCAGCCGCTTTCGAGGGTGATGCGGTATAACAGCACCGCCGTGAACACCACCCACCCGATCGGCCACAGCCCGAACGCGGCGCCCATCAACACCGAGGAAGTGAGTTGCGCCACCGGCATTCCATAAATGATTCCGGCGATCAGCACCGCGACCGCCAGCCCTACCAACGAGGAGAACCACGCCGGCTTGCGCTTGACTCCCAACAGGAACAGCAGCACGAAAATCGGAATCGCCGCCACCAGGGCGGACAGCGCCAGACTTCCGGCGACTGGGGTATAGGTTTGTTGCCACATGCGGACTTCGATTGTATAACACGGCGCGCGGGAGCTTGCTCCCCGGTCCCGCGGGCCATTCCCGCGTCCGGAGTCCCCCAAATTTCCTAAGGTTCTCTCCTGCTATCGGTGATGTATCAGCGCGACCTAGCAAAATTGAGTATTGAGTGCGAAGTGTGACCAGCCGACGATGTGCGTGGGGACGTTGTAATGTTCTGGCGACTCCTGATCGTTCTCACGAAATCCGCATTAATGGTGGCTGCGCTGGAGCTTCTGAGCCCTGCGACGGAGGCGATCGGCCTTCAATTTCGGTTCATTGTAAGAGTAGCCAGTGCCATTTCGCACGCCACCGCCATGCCGTATAAGGAAGCGGAGGTTCTCCTCCTGTTCTTCCTGGCGACGGCAATCTTGGAGACGGCGGAATTCGTCTGGGGTTTGATAACCGGGTAACTTCCGAAAGCCGGAGCGGTTTTCCCCTATTTCCCACCGCCGCTCTCGATCCGCATCCCGTAGAAGCTGCGGTACACAAAGAAAAGGGCAACCACGAAAAACACGGCCGCCAGCGTCAGGCTCAGCACCGCACCTTGCTGCTTGGTCACCGAAACCGCCAGCGAGACCGCCAGCAGCCCGAACAGCGTCGTGAATTTGATGATCGGGTTCAGCGCCACCGAACTGGTGTCCTTGAACGGGTCGCCCACGGTATCACCCACCACGGTCGCCGCGTGAAGCTCGGTGCCTTTGGCCCGCAGTTCCGTCTCTACCACCTTCTTGGCGTTATCCCAGGCGCCGCCCGCATTCGCCATGAAAATCGCCTGGTAGAGACCGAACAATGCGATTGAAATCAGGTACCCGACGAAGAAGAACGGCTCTACGAAGGCGAAGGCTAGCGTGATGAAGAACACCGTGAGGAAGATGTTCAGCATGCCTTTTTGCGCGTACTGTGTACAGATCTCGACCACTTTCTTGGAATCTGCCACCGATGCCTTCTCCACGCTTTCGAGCTTGATATTGGCCTTGATGAATTCGACCGCGCGATATGCGCCGGTCGTGACGGCTTGGGCGCTGGCGCCGGTGAACCAATAGATGACGGCGCCGCCAGCGATCGAGCCGAGCAGGAACGGCGCGTGCATCAGTGACAGCTTGTCGAGGTTGGTGGTCAGCCGTTCGGTCAGAACCACGATGGTGGAGAAGATCATGGTGGTCGCGCCCACCACTGCGGTGCCGATCAGCACGGGCTTCGACGTCGCTTTGAAGGTGTTCCCCGCGCCGTCGTTCTCTTCCAGGTTCTCCTTGGCCCGCTCGAACTCCGGCTTGAACCCGAAACTCTTTTGGATGTCTGCTTCAATTCCCGGCAGCGTTTCGATGGTGGACAGCTCGTAGATGGATTGTGCGTTGTCCGTCACCGGCCCGTAACTGTCGACCGCGATAGTCACCGGTCCCATGCCTAGAAATCCGAAGGCCACCAAACCGAAGGCGAATACCGCCGGCGCCACCATGATCGAGGCGAAGCCCGTTGTGCTCACGCCGAACCCAATCGTCATCAAGAGCAGCATGGTCATCCCGAGCCAGAACCCGCTGAAGTTGCCGGCGACAAACCCGGAGAGGATGTTCAGCGAAGCTCCGCCTTCCTTCGAGCTGGTTACGATCTCGCGCACATGCCGCGAGTGGGTCGAGGTGAAGACCTTCACGAATTCCGGGATGATGGCCCCCGCCAGTGTGCCGCAGCTGATCACAGTTGCGAGCTTCCACCACAGCGAGGAGTCGCCGGCCAGGTTCGGAATCATCGCGCTGCTCACGATGTAAGTCAGGATGATCGACAAGATCGAAGTCAGCCACACCAGCGAGGTCAGCGGCGCTTCGAAATTCATCTTCGGCACGTTGCCGTAGCGCGCTTTGGCGATGATTCCGTTGATGAAATATCCCAGGCCGGAGGAGATCACCATCATCACGCGCATCGAGAAGATCCACACCAGCAGCTGCACCTGCACTACTGGGTCCTTTACTGCCAGGATGATGAATGTGATCAGCGCCACGCCGGTCACGCCGTAAGTTTCAAAGCCGTCCGCCGAAGGCCCAACCGAATCGCCCGCGTTGTCGCCCGTGCAGTCCGCGATCACACCCGGGTTGCGCACGTCGTCTTCCTTGATTTTGAAAACGATCTTCATCAGGTCCGAGCCGATATCCGCGATCTTCGTGAAGATGCCTCCGGCAACGCGAAGAGCGGCCGCGCCCAGCGATTCCCCGATGGCGAACCCGATGAAGCACGAGCCCGCCAGATTGCCCGGAACAAACAGCAGGATAAACAGCATGATCAGGAGTTCCACGCACACCAGCATCATCCCGATGCTCATGCCCGCCTGCAGCGGAATGTCGTAGCACGGGTAGGCCTTGCCGGTCAAAGACCCGAACGCCGCGCGCGAATTCGCAAACGTGTTCACCCGCATGCCGAACGCTGCCACCGAAAAGCTGCCCGCGATCCCGACCACGCTGAACAGCAGAATGATCGCGACTTTATATGCTTCAAAACCCTGCAGGAACCCGAAATAGAACACGATGATGACCGCGATGAAGACTTCCAGCAGGATCAGAAACTTGCCTTGCGTTGCCAGATACGTCTTGCACGTTTCGTAGATCAGCTCAGACACTTCACGCATCGAAGAGTGAACCGGCATGTTCTTGAGACGTGTGAAGATGATCAACCCGAATACAAAACCCAGCGCGCTCACCACCAGGCCCACCATGAGGAGGGAACGCCCGCCAATACCTCCCAGGAACGTTGCCGAGTCCAGGTTTGGAATAATCAGGTTCGCCTCGCCGCCGGCCTGTTCCTGCGCCATCAACGGCAATGCGAACAAGGCCAGGGCTAGCATGACTAGAATCGGGCGCATCAGCATCTTAACGTGCCCGAAAACAGCCGCCGGCATACGAGGCGCGCGCGGCTCGACACAAACCGTGTCCGCAGTGCAAAACATTAACGAAGAACCTCCTGGTTCAGGAAATCGCCCGGTCTCGTAGGGGCCGAGACACAGCGAGAGTTTTCACCCGAAGTCCACAGTATAGAAGATCTTGACGCCTGATTACAAATGCAAAGAACAGGACTTAACAGGACTTAAGCAGTCCGGTTAACGTTGCCTTTTCGCCCGTCACTCCCGGCAGATCCCGCGCTCACTGCGACGAATAAAGCCTACCAGGTGCAGCGTCTCCGGGGTGGGAATCTCTGCCTCAATCCTCTTCAAAGCTTGCTCCAATTTGAGCCCCGACCGATAAAGGATCTGATACGCTTTTTTGAGGACGGTAACATCGCTGGCTTTGTAGCCCGCCCGCTTCAAACCTACCAGATTCAACCCCTTAGCTTGTACGTTGAACCCCGAGTAAAGAAAGAATGGAGGAACGTCGCTGTTCACTCGCGTGTTGCCGCCGATCATCGCCAGCCGCCCGATCTTGGAAAACTGGTGCACCACCACTCCGCCGGAAACAAAGGCCTGGTCCTCCACTTCCACGTATCCGGCCAGGAGCGCGCAACTCGCGATCACCGTATCGTTCCCGATCCGGCAGTTGTGAGCAATGTGTCCCGAAGTCATGATGTAATTCCCGTTGCCGATCTCGGTGACCGAATCCGTCGCGGTACCCCGTGAGACCGTGTAGTGCTCCCGAATCTTGTTGTTATCTCCAATCCGGAGATAACTGCGCGTGTTGCTGAACCCCTTATCGAGAGGGTCGGTGCCGAGAACCGTTCCGGCGGAAATCTCATTCTGCTTTCCCAGGGTCGTCCAACGCTTCACGTAGACGTAGGGCTCCAGCAGGCATCCCTCTCCGATCAGGACGTCGCTCTCGACCACGCAATACTCGCCGATTCGCACGCCGGGGCCGATAACGGCGTCCGGGTGAATCCGTGCGCTGGAAGCGATCTTCGCGGAAGAGTCAATTGGCATCAGTCGGTTGCGTCAGGCCGCACGGCGTCTGGGCAAGGCTGGAATGGAGGGTGAAACCCCGAGTAATGCCGCATGCATGCCACTTTGTATGATAAGTCATGCGCGTTCGGGAATTGGCGGAATGGCTCGGCGCCACCTACGAGGGCGACGGCGAAAAGGAGCTGACCGGCGTGGCTCCGATCGAAACGGCGGGCGCCTCGGAGCTGGCGTTCCTGGGCACCCGCAAGGCGGAGGCCCAGGCCGAGACTTCGGCGGCAGGATGTCTGCTGGTTCCTCTTGCCTGGGCCGGGCCGGGCCGGCGCACCGTAATCCGGGTCGCCGAGCCTCGTACCGCCTTTGCGCGCGCCATGAGCCGCTTCTATCCCACTGCCGAGCTCAAGCCCGGCGTCCATCCGACTGCCGCCGTGGGCAGAGTGGAAATGGGTGCGCTGGTCTACATCGGCCCGCACGCCCACGTGGGGGACGGTTCGCGCTTGGGAGTGGCCACCAGCATCGGCGCCGGATGCTCCATCGGGAAGCGCGTCGTTCTCGGCGATGGCTGCGTGATCCACCCCAACGTCACCATCTATGACAACGTCGATATCGGCCGCGGATCCATTCTGCATTCCGGCTGCGTGATCGGCGCGGATGGGTTTGGATACGTCATGGAACACGACCGTTGGCACAAGTTTCCGCAAATCGGCCGCGTGGAAATCGGTGAGTTCGTTGAGATTGGAGCGAATTCGTGTGTTGACCGGGCGGCCCTCGGTGTCACCTCCATCGGGGAAGGCACGAAACTCGATAACATGGTCCATGTGGGGCACAATTGCCGTATCGGGCGTCACGTGGTCGTTGCGGCCCAAACTGGCTTTTCCGGCGGCGTCGTTGTCGAAGACTACGCCGTGATAGGCGGCCAGGTCGGCATCGGCGATAAGGCTCGCATCGAAACGCGCGCCACCCTTGGCTCCGGGTGCGGCGTGCTCAGCTCCAAGGTTGTCCGCGCCGGCGAAACCGTCTGGGGCACTCCGGCGCGCCCCCTGAAACAGCATCTCGAAGCTCTCGCTAACCTCACCAAGCTTCCGGAATTGCGCCGCGAAGTCGCCGAACTCAAGCGCCGCCTGGCGGAATTGGAGAGAGGAGCCTGATGCTGGTTGTCGTCGGCGGCCATTCCCGGAATATCGGCAAGACGTCGGTTGTCGCCGGCATCATCCGGCGGCTGCGCGACCAGAGATGGACCGCCGTCAAAATCACGCAGTTCGGCCACGGCGTCTGCTCGCACCACGGTGAAGCCTGCGGTTGCGAGACCGAGCCGGAGCATCCCTTCGCCCTCAGTGAGGAGTACGAGCCCAGCCGCACCGATTCCGGCCGGTTCCTCGCGGCTGGAGCTGAGCGCTCCCTTTGGCTGCGCACCCCAATGGGCGAGTTGGCCCGCGCCAAGAGCACGTTGACGAAGATTACCGCCTCTGGCCGCAATACCATCATCGAGTCCAATAGCGTACTCGAATTTGTAAATCCCGATGTCTTTCTGATGGTTTTGGATTTTTCCTGCGGCGACTTCAAGCCTTCGAGCTTGCGGTTTTTGGCCCGCGCCGACGCGTTTGTCGTGGTTGACCGCGGAATGAGCGCCCCGATGTGGGAGGATGTTTCCCGGGGCTTATGGGATCACAAGCCTCAGTTTCTTGTGAAACCGCCTGTCTATGTGACGGCCGAGGTTTCCGATTTTGTGAAATCCCGACTCTCGCCGGCAGCAACGCGCTGAATCGGGGGCCGCGCTACGCGCTTCGCCGCGTGTTTCACCAATTGCTCGGCGAGTTCGATCTGTTGTTGTATGAGGCGAAGCTGTTGTTGAACCGGCTCTTTCGCCTCGCCAAGCAGGATTTGCAGATACAAGGCACTGTATTCCAACGTGCCCAGCGGCTGGCGCAAATCGTGCACCAGAGCAACCATGGCTTCTTCTGATTCCGTGCAAACGGCGCAATTCATCCGACAAACTCCGGAGTGGGGGAAGTTCAGTATACCCTAAGCCGAGTCCCGCGCAACGATTTTTTCTTTTCTATTTCGCGAGAGTCGCCTCCGCGCACGCGACTTGATTCCGGCCAAGCGCCTTCGCCGAATAGAGCGCCACATCCGCGGCCCGCACGATCGAGTCCGTGTCCTGCCATACGTTGCTTGTCCGGCACGCCATCCCGACGCTGCACGTGACGGTCAGAAGCTTGCCTCCCACGCTGAATGGCGTCAACCCGATCGCGAGCCTCAGGCGTTCGGCCTGAGCTGTCCCATCTTCAGCGCTGCAACCCGGCAGCACCGCCAGGAACTCCTCTCCTCCGTACCGGCCCAGAGAATCGTAGCGCCGCATCGACGATTTCATGCGGTCCGCGGTGTTGCGCAGTACCTCATCCCCAGCGAGGTGTCCGTGCTGGTCGTTGACGCGCTTAAAATGATCCAGGTCGGCCATTAGAACGGAAACGTCGGAACCTTCTCTCTCAGATCGTTGTAACTCCTTCTGGAGCACTACGAGGATCGCGTGCCGGTTGAGCAGCCCTGTGAGAGAATCATGCGTGGCCTCCAGACGCAGCGCTTCGCGCGCCGCCACCAGTTGTTCCTGCAAATTGAGGATCCGTTGCCCGGCCCGCAAACGGGCCCGTAGCTCGGCATGGTTGAATGGCTTGGTCAGGTAATCGTCGGCGCCCGAGTCGATTCCCTCCACCAGATCGTCGGCGTGCGCGCGTGCCGACAGCAGCACGATGTAAACGTAAGGCTCGCGCCCCGCTGCCCGGACGCGCCGGCACACTTCCGCGCCATCCAAACCTGGCATCATCCAATCCAGTATCGCGAGCCGCGGTGGATCGTCGGTACGCAAAACTTGCCACGCCTCGGCGCCATCCGTGACCATGATGACCTCATAACCCCACTTGCCCAGGATGGAGCGCAGCACCGCCTGCGAAACCGGATTGTCCTCCGCGACGAGAATCTTCACAAGGTCTTCCATCCCCCTATCGGCTGATCCCCGCTCAGCCAACAGAGAGCCTCCGCGGCATCGTAGAATAGTGGATTCGAACAACGGAGGGTTTTTGGCTTCGATTTCCGGTTTTGAAACACTAGTCTCACCCGTTTCTCCCCTAAAAACGCCGTACGACCGCGAGCGCCTGGAAGACGTCGGCTATATGACGTGCATGACCCTGGTCCTGCTCGGCAATTACGCGCAAACCGGCCATTTTGGTGGTCCGCTCGCCTACACGCCGTACAATGTGGCCGCGCACCTGGTGGGTCCGGAACTCGGCGGCCTCCGCTACGACTACCGGCGTCCGAAACACCCCTACGGCGATAAGTTCATGCTCGCCGCCGGTCATTGCATTCCGACATGTTACGCCCTTTGGATGATTCTCGGTCAAGCCTTGGCACGCAAATTTGAAGCCACCGGCAACCACCGGTACCATGTTGATCCTCATGTTGCCATATTGCCTGTGGACGCCCTTGGCTTCCGCCGCGGCGCCGGTGCGCTAAAGACTCTCCTGCAGGAACAGAAACTGGCCGACCATCCGCTATTCGCCCAAGCTAAGGCGCGCGGCATAAGGGCGCTGTCCGGTCACGCCGAAAGCATCGATTGCACCAACGATGTCAACGGCGGACCTTCCGGGATTGGAATTGCAACCGCTGCCGGCAAAGCCGCTTTTTGGGACGTGGTGGGCGCTCCCAGCCTGAGTTCGCCCAAGGTGATCGCCTTTGAAGGTGAGTTCGCTCTAACTGAGGGACACGCCCAGGAACTCAAAACCCAGGCCCTCGCGCTTTCCGTGGGTAAGCGGCTGCGCGTGCTCGTCTCCTCGAACAACGCCGGGATCGACGACGCGCTGCTCGGCGGCGTCATTCCCACCCGATTCGATCGCTATCGGCTCGTCGACCAGTGGACCTCGTACGGTTGGAATGTCTTCACGCTGGACAACGGCAACGACTACAGCGAAGTCGTAGCCGCCCTGAAAGCCATGGAGGATTGGGACCCGGGCGATCGCCGGCCCATGGTTGTCATCGGGCAGACTGTCAAGGGCTACTGGCCTAGCGCCAAGGATGGTAAGGTTGCCGGATTTGGCGATCAGGTGGTCGGCTATCCCAGCCATCCGTACGCCATGAAAATGAATTCCCCGTATTTCGTGGCGCTGGCTCAGTCGTTTGAGCAGCACTACGGCGTGGAGTTCGCCGGAATTCGCCAGGGCGCCGTCACCGATCCGCGCCAGCGCCTCATTCAGTTCAAGACCAACATCGATGTTGTGATGTCGCTGCTCGACCGTAACGGCCTCGGCGACTGGCTCGCCGACCGCCTGGTTGAGTTGGGCGATTCGGTCAAGGACGAACTTCCCGTGCGTATCGATGTGACGCGCGATCCCTTTCTCGATGAACGCCTGCGCGTCGCCAACCTCCCGGTCGAACCGCAGAAAGTAAAGATCCACAACCCCATTTCCGGTGCGGATAAGGAAGCCGGCATTGCCCTATTCAAGAAGCCGGGCGAGATCGCTGGTACCCGCCGGGGCATCTCCGAAATCATCAAGTGGATGAATTATGTAACCGGCAACCGTTTCTTCACCATCGCCGCGGATCTGTCGGAATCGATCAATCTCGAGCATGGGAGCCTCTGGGGCCACTACGATCCTGAAACCAACCCGCTCGGCACGCGTCTCAAGGCCCCCATTGAAGAAGCCGGCAATGTTTCTACGGCGATCGGCCTGGTCGGCCAAAGTGCCTCGCTGGATCCTACGAAATTCGCCGGTGTCTGGGCCATCAGCGGCACCTATGGCGCCTTCACTCCATTGATGTATACGCCCGCCCGCGTGTGGAGCCAGCAGAACCAGGACAGCCGGTTCCGCATGGGAGTCCTGCACATTTTGTCGGGCCACTCCGGTCCCGAGACGGCCGCCGATGCCCGTACCCACTTCGGTATCTTTGCGCCGCAAGTCTGGAAACTGTTTCCTCGGGGCCAGGCCATCAATCTCAACTTCTGGGACTACAACGACGTCGCGCCCGGCTATTTCGCCGCGGCCGAAATTGCCGCCCGTGAGCAGAGAGTCGGGCTCATCACGATAGAGGTAGCGCGCCCCGATTTCCCGGTCGCCGACCGCGCCAAATTTGCCGATACTGATCTCCGCGCCGCGGCCAAAGGTTTCTATCTGATCCGCGACTTCGCTCCCGGCCAGCCGAAGCACGGTTATGTGATCACGCAAGGCTCGAGTTCCACCGTCAACCTCGTAAACTCCCTGCCGAAACTCGAAGCCGCGGGGATCAACGTTAAAGTTGTTGCCGCCATCAGTGAAGAGCTCTTCGACCGCCAGCCCGAGTCGTATCGCAACTCGGTCCTGCCGCGCGAGGCGCTCTATGACCTCATGGTCGTCTCAACCGGGACGCGCCGCGTGATGCCGGCACGGAACCTAGGCCCGCTCACGGACGAGTACTCGCTCACCTCCGATTGGGACAATCAATGGCTGACGGGCGGTCTGGAACCGGACGTGATCGCCGAGGCTCACCTGGATTCGGCTTCGATTGTTGCCGGCATCACCCGTTTCGCGCAGGATCGGAACCAGCGCCTGGCTCTCCAGCGCGAACTGTTGAAGTAGACGGACCTGGGCCGCGCGGGTTGCCCGGATCCGGATGCCTTTAATCCTGCCCGACGACTTTGGCCCCGAGCGCGCCGCCCGCGATGCTCAACGCGCAAATGAACACGAATAACATGAAGAGCGTAAAGACAAGCAGGAATGCGAGCCCTGGGCCGCTCTGGAACATCTTGAGCGCCTCCTGCATATTGGGATCGGTGATGTTTTTGAATTGCGACTGAAACAGCGCTCCCACACCGCCGGATATTGCGGTCGGCAGGATCGTCGCTGTAAAGAATACGATGGTGACGGCGAACGACATCACGCCCGTAATCCATCCCATCTGCACGCCCGCACGGACCGTAAACAAATAACCGGTTCGCCGGCGGTAGAGGAAGACCGCCAGGAATCCGGCACCCGCCCACATAACGAGATTCAGCAGCGGGAGCCAGCTCAACAGAGGCGTGACCAGGGCCACCAGGAAAGCTATCCGGACTGCAATCGGATTATGGAAATTCAGCGGTAACGGCTGCGGGCGAGCGGCCGCCTGGGGAGCCGGAGCCACCTCTAGTGTCGAAATCTGCGGTTCCACCTGCGGAATGGGACGCTGGGGCTTACCGCACTTGTGGCAGAACAGCGCGTCCGCTGGTAAGTCCGCTCCGCAACTGCAGGTTTCAGGCATGTTCACGCAATTTCAGTTTGACGCAGCCCCGCCAAGGTAAGCAACCCCGCCTACCGGAACCGCACTTTCACATCGGGTCTGTTCTCCAGATGCGTAGTCTCGATGAAGCGCACAGTTGGCTTCGACGTGGTCATGACAATCGATTGCGTATGAATGCCGTCGCCTGTGAAGCGGACGCCGCGGAGCAGGTTACCGTCGGTCACGCCGGAGGCGGCGAAGATGAGAGAGCGGCCGGGAGCCAACTCGGCCGTGTTGTAGACGCGAGTGACGTCGCGAATCCCCATCTTCTCCATGCGCTCTTTCTGGGCGTCGTCTTTAACCACCAGGCGCGCCAGAATTTCGCCGTTGAGGCAGCGCAGCGCGGCTGCGGTCAGCACGCCTTCCGGCGCGCCACCCGATCCCATTACCGCGTGCACGCCGGTGCCGGCCACTGCGGCTGCGATTCCGGCTGAGAGGTCGCCATCGGAAATCAGGCGAATGCGCGCTCCGGCGTCGCGAATCTCCTGGATCAGCTTTTGGTGCCGGGGACGATCGAGGACCACCACCACCAGGTCATCGATACCGCGTTGCAGGCGGCGCGCAATGGCCTTGAGATTGTCCCGCACCGGCGCCTCCAGATCGACCGCGCCTTTGGCCGCCGGGCCGACAATGATCTTTTCCATGTAACAATCGGGCGCGTGCAGCAGACCCCCCTTCTCGGAAGCCGCGAGTACCGTAATCGCCCCGGCCGCGCCAGTGGCGCACAGGTTCGTGCCTTCGAGCGGGTCAACCGCGATGTCGACGGTGACGCGCCCATCGCTATTGGCGGAACCCACCTTCTCGCCGATGTAGAGCATGGGAGCGGCATCGCGCTCGCCCTCTCCGATGACGATGGTTCCGTCCATCGGAATGGTGTCCATGCAAGCCCGCATCGCTTCCACCGCGGCGTGGTCGGCGGTCTTAGCGTCGCCCATGCCCATCGTGCGGGCTGAGGCGATCGCCGCGTTTTCGACTACCCGGAGTACTTCGAGTGAGAGGTCCAACATGTGCTAGCTTTCTCCTAATGGATAACGAAACGGTGTTGGTGCTCGCCGATCCGGCCGAGCCGCAGTTGCGCAAATTGGCGGAACTCCCGCCCGAGACCACCATTGCCGTGGGTAAGACGATCGAGGCTTTCGAGCGAGCCGCCCCCGACGCGACTATGATTTTCGCATGGTCGCTTTCCGGAAAACTGTTGCGCGATGTCTTCCATATCGCGCCCCAGGTTCGTTGGGTCCACACGCGCGCCGCGGGTCTCGACAATATGTTGTTTCCGGAGCTGGTCGCGAGTCCAGCCGTTCTGACCAACGGCAGCGGCGTCTTCAGCCAGGCTCTCGGGG
Source organism: uncultured Solibacteraceae bacterium (assembly GCA_964438005.1). Lineage (GTDB taxonomy): Bacteria > Acidobacteriota > Terriglobia > Bryobacterales > Bryobacteraceae > PSRJ01. Next base: position 30,947 of record CAYTJD010000016.1, read on the forward strand.
AATTCGTGTTGGCGTCCATCCTGTATTTCGCCAAAGATTTCCGCCGCATGGTCCGCAGCCAGTTGGAAGGCAAGTGGGCGCCCTTCAACGTAGTCGAAATCTCGGGGCAGACCGTCGGGATTGTGGGATACGGCGACATTGGCCGAGCCGTTGCCACCCGCGTCCGCCACATGGGGATGCGGGTCTTGGGGATGACCCGGCGCGGGCCGCTCCTGTACAATGCCGACCCGCTGGTTAGCCAGATTTTTGCCCCAGCCGACCGGATCGCCATGATCTCGCAATGCGACTATCTCGTCGTGGCCGCGCCGCTCACCGCCGATACACGCGGCCTCATCGGGGAGGCGGAATTTGCCGCCATGAGACCCGACGCCGTGATCATCAACATCGGCCGCGGTCCTGTGATCGACGAAGCCGCGATGATTCGCGCCCTCGCCGCAAAGCGGATCAAAGGAGCCGCCTTGGATGTGTTCGACACCGAGCCTTTGCCGGAAGGCCATCCCTTTTACCAGATGGAAAACGTCCTGCTTTCTCCGCATTGCGCCGACCACACCCCAAGTTGGCTGGACGACGCCATGCGCTTTTTCCTCAACAACTTTGAACGATACCGCAAGCGCGAACCGCTTCTCAACGTTGTCGAAAAGCAACTCGGCTATTGACCCACATACCGTGCGTACAGGCTGCGAGCGACGGCGGTGTCGGAAGTACCTTTGATGATCGCCCGGCCGTCAGGAAATACAGTCATCTCGTAAGGTGCAGCACGAAACCGCAGAGCGAACTCATTCGCCCGGACTTCGCCGACGCGTTCCAATCTCGCCTTCAATTCCGCCAAGTCGAACGGCTGCCGGCATTCCTGGATCTGAACGGCATTTCTGCCGCACAGCCGGGCAGGCGTTTGCCGCGTTTCGTCAAGATAAGAGAACTGACGGCGGCCGCAGGCTGGACAATCGGGATCCTGTAACGGCATTTCGACCTGCCTGGTCGCCCCGTGCCACAGATCCACCGTGGTGATGCGCTTTTCCACAAGTTCGGGATGTCCACTCAAAATCTTCAAGGCGTACGCCACCTGGTAAGAAGCAATGGTCGCGGTGATGACATTCAATACGCCGGCCGTCTCGCAAGTCGGTTGTGCGCCTTGCGGAGGGTTGGGGTAGACACACCGCAAGCAGGCGGTCTGATTCGGAAGAACAGGCATGGTCAGGCCATAGCTGCCGACGGCGGCTCCGTAGATCCAGGGGATGCCCCGACTCACCGAAAAATCGTTAATCAAGTATCGCGTCTCGAAGTTGTCGGTGCCGTCTAGAATCAGTTGTGCCTTTCCGAGCAACTCGCCGATGTTGGCCGCCGTGAGGTCGGCAACCACTCCGCAGACGCGCACCGACGAATTCAGGAGCGCAAGACGCCGTTCGGCTGCGGCGGCTTTGGGAAGCGCGTCGGCTGCGTCGGACTCCTCGAACAGCCACTGGCGCTGCAGGTTGCTGGCTTCGACGTAATCCCGGTCGATGATGATCAGGGATCCGAGGCCCGCCCGCACCAACGCGGCCGCCTGGAAGGTGCCGAGTGCACCGCACCCAACGATCACGGCGTGCGCGCGCAGCAGGTTTTCCTGGCCTTCTTCCCCTAAGCCGTCGAACAGGATTTGCCGCGAATATCGCTCGCGCTCCGCTGCATTCATTGCACTTCGATGGTAACAAACTTGCAATGAACGACTTACGTTATCATGATGATGGTGCGAACGCGTCTCGCCCTTGGGCCCTATCTCCTCCTCGTTTGGGCGATTGCGCAGCCTCCCGCTCTTCGCGGACAATCCCAGAAATACGAGGGCAGGGAGATCGCCAACATTCAATTCTTCCCACCCGAGCAGCCCGTCGATCCGATGGAGCTGTTTCAGATACTTCCCCTCAGGCGAGGCCAGCCTTTCCATATTGCGGATGTACGGGCGGCGATCGACCGGCTCTTTGCGACGGGACGCTACGCCGACATTCAGGTGGACGCAGAGCCCTTCGGCAACGGGGTGATTCTCCGGTTTCTGACCAAGAACAGCTGGTTCGTCGGAAACGTGCACGCGGCCGGTTATATTTCTGACCCGCCGAACTCCGGCCAACTGGAGAACGGCGCAGCGCTCGACCTCGGGCAGCCATTTCGCGACGCCCAGCTGCAACAAGCCGTGGCCAACCAGCGCCGTCTGTTACAGGATAACGGACTGTTCCGGCCCAGCATCGAGCCGAAGCTCAGTTACGACAATAACTACCAGCAAGTGAATGTCCGGTTTAACATCGACAGCGGCCCCCGTGCGCGCCTGACCACACCTGTGCTGCAAGGGGACTTGAAGATGGATGCCGCCAAGGTCATCGCCGCGACGAAGTGGCGCCGCTGGCTGGTGCACACGTGGCGGCCGATGACTCAGGCGCGCATGCGTAGAGGGCTGGATGGGATCCGAAGCTTGTACCAGAAAGATGACCGACTCGAGGCGCAAATCTCACTGGACGGGGTCAAATACGATCCGGAAATTGACACCGCGCTGCCCTCTGTGAGGATCGACGCCGGGCCGCGCATCGAGGTGCGCACGGTGGGCACGAAGGTCTCGCAAAAGAATCTGCGCAAATACATCCCGATCTACGAGGAACACGCGATCGACCACGATCTTCTGGCCGAAGGCGCGCGCAACCTCCGCGACTTCTTTCAACGTGATGGCTATTTCGAATCACAGGTCGAATTCAAAGAGCAGCGCGTCACTAACGACCGAGCCGCCATCGATTACCTCGTCAATCTCGGGCCGCGCCACAGGCTGGTCCGCATCGACATTACCGGGAACCGTTACTTCGGTGTGACCACTCTGCGCGAACGCATGTTTTTGCAGACCGCGTCGTTGCTGCAATTCCGCCATGGCCGCTACAGTGAGAATTTCCTGACGCAGGACGAGCAGTCGATCGCCAGTCTTTACCAGTCCAACGGGTTTTCCGATGTCAAGGTGACGCACCAGGTGGTGGACGATTACCTGGGACAGATCGGGAACATCGCGGTCTTCATAAAAATCGAAGAAGGCCCCCAATACTTCGTCAACAGTTTGCAGGTAGACGGTATCGAGCAGTTGGACAAGAAGCAGATTCTTTCGAGTCTGAGCTCGGTTGACGGCCAGCCGTTCAGCGAGTTCAACGTGGCGGTGGACCGCGACACAATTCTGGCGCGGTATTTCGAAAGCGGGTTTCCCAACGCGACATTCGAATGGAGTTCGCGTCCGGCCGCGCAACCGCATCGGGTCGATGTACGCTACGTGATCAACGAAGGTAAGCGCCAATTCGTGAGAGAAGTTCTGGTGAGCGGACTGGACCAGACGCGTCCGCGGTTGGTGTACCGCAATCTGCGGCTCAATCCGGGCGATCCGCTCTCACCCACGGCAATCACTGACACCCAGCGCCGTCTCTATGATCTTGGGGTTTTTGAGCGGGTCAACGCGGCCATTCAAGATCCGGACGGTGACACCTCCAATAAATACGTTCTATACGAAATCGATGAGGCGCGGCGGTACTCGGCAGCGGTTGGATTCGGCGCGGAGCTGGCGCGCATTGGCGGATGCCAGACCTGCCTCGAAGCTCCGGCCGGCGCCACCGGATTTGCGCCCAGGGTCTCGGTCAATTTGACCCGAAACAACGTGTGGGGTCTCGGGCACAGTGTCAGTCTGCGAACCCGCGCCTCGACGCTGGAACGCCAGGCGCTCTTGAATTACTCGTGGCCTCGCTTCCAGAATAATGACAATTTGAACCTTTCCTTTTCGGGGGTCTACGAAGATTCTCGAGATGTGCGCACGTTCTCCTACAAGCGGGAGGAAGGCTCGGTGCAGCTTTCCGAACGCCTCTCGAAAGCGACGACGCTGCTTTACCGCGTCGCGTACCGGCGCGTCGGCATCGATGAATCCACGCTGAAGATCTCCCCTCTGCTGATTCCCCTGCTGGCCCAACCGGTGCGGCTGGGCATCGCTGCGATCAACCTTGTGCAGGACCGGCGCGACGATCCCTCGGACCCACACAAAGGCATTTACAACACGTTGGACGCCGGAGTCGCGGGACACTTCCTGGGCTCACAGCGGAACTTTGCGCGCTTCCTCGCACGCAATGCCACCTACCACCGCATCGGTAAGAATGTGGTTCTGGCGCGGAACACGGAATTCGGCGACATCCATGCGTTTCGCGTTTCGGTCGACCCTCAACTGCCGGCCAGCCAGCAAATTCTCGATGCCATTCCGTTGCCGGAACGCTTCTTTGCCGGCGGCGCAACGTCCAACCGCGGCTTTCCCGATTACCAGGCCGGTCCGCGCGATCCGACCACGGGATTTCCTCTGGGTGGGACCGCTCTGTTCTTTAACCAGACCGAACTGCGTTTTCCCTTGATCGGCGACAATATAGGCGGCGTACTTTTTCATGATGCGGGAAACGCTTACTCCAGCCTGAGCAATATGTCGTTTCGCGTGACTCAACATAACGACCAGGATTTCGATTACATGGTGCACGCGGCGGGTTTTGGTCTGCGCTACCGGACGCCGATCGGCCCGGTGCGCCTGGACCTGGCGTACAGCATCAATCCACCCCATTTTTTCGGTTTCAGCGGCAGCGAAACCGACCTGGTTAACGCCGGAGTTAACCCCTGTACTCCTGTACCCCCGGCAGTCAGCCGGTGCGTCGAGCAAAGCGTAAGCCATTTTCAGTTTTTCTTTTCGATCGGACAAACGTTTTGAGACGGCGTTGCGTACTCCCGGCGTTGAGCGCGATGGCCATACTAGCCGTCCAGGCGGAAATCATTGACCGCGTCGCGGTGTCCGTGGGCAATAGCGCCATCGCCGCCAGCGACTTGACGCGGGAAATCCGAATCACTTCTTTTCTGAACGGCGTTCCGCCGGACTTCAGCCCGAAAAACCGGCGCGCCACGGCCGATCGCATGGTGGAGCAAAAGTTGATCCGGCGCGAACTGGAGTTGAGCCATTATCCCGTTCCTGAGCCCTCCAGCGCGGACAGCGAACTCGACGATTTTCGCAAGATGCACTTCCAATCAGTCTCCGAGTATCAGCGGGCTTTGAGTGAAGCAGGTATTGCCGAGCAGGAAGTGCGGGACGAACTGTTGTGGCAGGTGATGCTCCTGCGATTCATTGAAGTGCGTTTTCGGCCCGGAGTGCAGGTGAGTGAACAGGAGATCAAGGATTATTTCGAGAAGACGGTCAAACCGGCGGCGCAATCGGGAAACGATATCACGCTGGAGGATTATCGCGACGACATCGAAGAAACACTTGCCGGCCAACGCGCCGATCTGGAGCTCGACAAGTGGCTAAAGGAGACGCGGGTCCGCACGGAGATTGTGTATCACGAGGAGGCGTTTCACTGATCCGCAAAAGACTCGCGCTGATCGTCGCGGGAGCGCTGGGTGCGGTGTTCCTTGCGGGTGCCGCGGCGGCTATCGTCGTCTTCCAGAGCGGTTGGTTCCGTGACAAGGTTCGGGAACGTCTGATCACAGCCGCCGAGGACGCAAGCGGCGGGCGGGTTGAGATCGGCTCGTTTCAGTTCAGCTGGACGAACATGCGGGCTGAAGTGCGGAACCTCGTGCTGCATGGCACCGAGCCCACCGGAAAGCCGCCCCTGGCTCGCGCGTCGTCAATCGTCGTAGGACTGAAAATCAGCTCCATCCTGGACCAGAAAGCGGACGTTCGCTATCTCAATATCTCCAACCCGGACATTCATTTGATCATCGATCCGGACGGTCACACCAACGTGCCCGAGCCGAAGGTCAAACGCAGGTCTGAACGCACAGCCATGGAAACGCTGATCAATCTGGCAGCCGGAGAGTTCAGCGCGCAGAACGGAGTTTTTGAAATCGAGTCCCAAGCCAAGATCCCGTTCGATGTTCGCGGGAACAACCTTGCCGCCCGATTCACCTACGAGCGCGCTGGCGCCCGCTACCACGGCGACATCTCAATTCAGCCGCTGCAGCTGCTATGGGACGGCCAGACCGAAGCGCCTCTCGGGATACAGGCTTCCAGCGTGCTCGAGAGAAACCGGATTGAGATTTCCTCGGCGCGCGTGACGACCGGGCAATCCGAAGTTCAGTTTTCGGGCGCAATCGAAGATTTGGCCACGCCACATGCCAACTTGCGCTACCAAGCCCGCGTTCAGGCGAGTGATCTGGCAAAAGCGTTGCGTGTGCGCGGATTGGAGCGGGGCACGGTGCAGTTAGCCGGAAATGCGCAGTGGGCCGGCGGCACCCGATATACGATCACGGGAAATCTCCATATCGCCGGCGGCGAATTCAGGCAGGCGCCGTGGGACATTCAAAATCTGCGAGCAGACGGGACGCTGAACGCGGATCCACTAAGCGTGCGGCTGGCCGCGTGGCGGTTTTCGGGTGAGTGCGTGGACGACCGCACGCGGATTCCGGTCTCGGGGCAGGTTGGTGAACTGAACCTACGCGGGGCGAACCTGGAGGCGCGCAACATCGAGTTCGCGGCGCTGGGCGGCAGCTTCACGGGAGCCGCCGCATTAGTGAACTGGGACCGCTTTGTAGTGCGGGGGAATCTCCACGAACTGCAGACCAGAGGCGCGGTCAGCCTTTACAGTCGCGAGCCGCTGCCTTGGGACGGTCTGGTCTCCGGACCAGTTCAGGTTGAAGGTTCTCTGCATCGACAGAAAAATCTGCGCCTGTCTGCGAATCTCGCGGTGGCGCCGGCTCCGCAAAGCGCGCCGGTGAGCGGCCAAGTGGCCGTTACGTATGACCAGGCCACTGCGACTTTGGAGCTAGGCCGGTCGACGCTGCAGTTACCCGCGTCCCGTGTCGAGCTTACCGGTGCGATCGGACGCCGCCTGCGCGTGCATCTGGAGACCCGGGACATCAACGATTTTCTGCCGCTGCTTGGCGCGAACCTGACTTCGGTACCGATTCAACTGCAGAACGGCTCTGCGATCTTCGACGGCGTTGTCAGTGGTAAGTTAGAAGATCCGCAAATTGCCGGACATCTCTCGCTCACGCGATTCTCTTACGAGGGGCGCGCCTTCGATTTGCTGCAGGCCGACGTCAACGCCTCGAAGGACAACCTGCTCCTGCAAAATACCGATTTGGCGCGCGGGCCAGGCCGCGCGCAATTTCAGCTCGCGGTCGGTCTGCACGGCTGGAAAGCCGGTGACGGCAGCTCGCTAGCCGGTAACGGCACCGTCCGCAATGTTGGAGTTGCGGACGTTCTCGCGTTGCTCGGGGAAAAGAACCCGGGGCTGGCGGGCACAATGAGCGCGACGGGGCAGGTCGCCGGAACGGTGGGGCTCCCGCAATGGAACGCCGATCTCGAGGTTGCCAAAGGCGCGCTCCGCGACGAACCCTTCGACAGGTTCACCGCCCATGTGGCCGACAATGGCCACGCGATGGAGATGCCGGCGGGACAACTGAAAGCGGGCGCTAAGGAGCTGCAGGTTATTCTGAGCTTTGATCACGCGGTGAACCGCTTCGACACCGGCCGTCTTCGGTTTCAGGCCAAAAGCAACGTCCTACCGCTCGCTGAAATTCGCGTCTTGACACAGGCGCGCCCCGGTTTGCAGGGTACGCTGCAGATCGCGGCCTCCGGCACCATGGATCTTTCTCCGGCGCCCGGCGCAGGAGAAAGCTTTCGGCTCGCCGAACTCCAGGCCGATGTCACCGCGCACGGGCTGCAACTGAGCGGAAGGACACTCGGCGATGCCCACCTCACAGCGGCCTCGGAAGGCTCAACGTTGCGCGCCCGTCTCGACACCGGCTTCAACGGCGCGGCGATTCGCGGAGACGGCGAGTGGCGCATGGAGGGTGATTATCCCGGCAACGCGGCCGTAACCTTCACAAAACTCGATCTGGCGGGGTTGCGCGAATGGATTTCCCCCTCATCTTCCCAGGCGCCGTCTCCGGTCAGTGGTTTCGCCGAAGGCGAGATTCACCTCAATGGCCCCGCGTTGAAGCCGGATCTCATGCAAGCCGATGTGCGCATTCCCAGTCTCGAGATCCGCCCAGTCTCGACCAGCTCGGGACTCGTTCTTCGCAACTCCGGACCGATCGTTGCGCATGTGGCGAAGTCCGAAATCACGATTGACAAGGCGGAGCTGACGGGCCGATCCACCGATATCTCCATCGGCGGCAAGGTTGCTATCACGCAGCGGAATCCGTTGGATCTGCGTGTCCACGGTCGTGTGGACCTGGCCCTCTTGCAGGCGTTGAATCCGGACCTCACCGCTTCCGGGACGTTGAACCTGGAGGCCGCGGTTCGCGGATCGCCGGCCGCGCCGCAGGTGAGCGGCCGCGCCGAGCTGAAGGATGGGGCCGCGAGTTACGGCATGTTGCCCAACGGCATCATCAACGCCACTGGCGTGATTTTGTTCACCGGAGATCGGGCAACCATCCAGAACCTGGAAGGCAGTACTGGCGGCGGCAAGATTCAGCTTTCTGGTTTTACCGGATACGCCGGTGGCGGCTTGATCTTCGGACTGCACGCCCGGGGGCAACAGGTGCGCATCCGGTATCCGGAGGGGATCAGCACGGTGGCCGACGCGAATCTCGATTTCACGGGATCGACCGACCGCAGCCTGGTGGCGGGGACCGTAACCATCCAGCGAGCTACAGCCAATCTCCAATCCGATTTTGGAACCCTGCTTGCCAAATCAGCACAACCCGTGCAGACTCCTTCTGCCCGTTCCGGCTTTCTCGCGGGCCTGAATTTCGATATCACGATCCAAACTGCGCCCGATATCGTGTTCGAGAGCGCCCTTACGCAAAATATTCAGGCGGACGCAAACTTGCGTCTGCGCGGAACCGCCACTAATCCGGCGCTACTCGGGCGCATCAATGTTACGCAAGGCGACCTGGAATTCTTTGGAACCAAGTACACCATCAATCAGGGGTCGATCTCATTTTCCAATCCAGTGAAAATCGAACCGGTCTTGAACGTCGACTTGAATACGAAGGCCCGGGGCATTGAGATCACGCTGAGCGTGACCGGCCCATTGAGCAAACCCAATGTCACGCCTCGTTCCGACCCGCCCCTCCAGTTCAGCGAAATCGTCTCTCTGCTGACGACCGGAAACGCTCCGATCTCCGACGTCACTCGGCTCGGCCAGCAATCTCCGACGGCGCAGTCGTTCCAGCAATCGAATGTCACCGCTTTGCTGGGCCAGGTGATCGCAAACCCGGTCTCAGGCCGTCTGGAGCGCTTCTTCGGCGTCAGCAAGCTGCGGATCAACCCGACGCTTGACCCGGCGCTCGCCAACGGCGTCCAGTACAATCCTCAGGCAAGGCTGACGATTGAACAACAGGTCACTCCCGCTGTCACATTCACCTACGTCACTAACTTGACCAATGCCAACCCCCAGGTGGTCAGCGTCGAGTGGTCCGTGAGCCGCCAGTGGTCGGTGGTGGCGCAGCGGGAAGAGAACGGCTTGATCGGCCTGGACTTCTATCTCAAGAGAAGGTTCAAGTAACGCCGGCGGCAATACGCCCGTCCCGGTCTCTGCCGCCGGCGACAAGAACGCCGTTGCTACGGTATCCTCAAAAGGCTGTCATGAATCTCATCCGAGCAGTTCTGATCGCCGCCGTACTGGCTGGAGTGCCGGCGCCAGCTCAGGTTCTTGTTTCCGGCGACTGGCTGACTCTGATGCACGAAGACCAGCCGGAGCGCGCGCAAGGCCCCGATTTGGGCGATTACCTCGGCATTCCCATCAACGACGCGGCGCGGCTCCGTGCCGAGAGCTGGGACGCTTCGCGCCTGACTTTGCAGGAGCACCAGTGTCGCGTGCACATTGTGCCCTACATTTACTTCGGCCCGCTCCAAGTACGCATCTGGGAAGAAAAAGATCCGGATACGCAGCAACTCATCGCAATCAAGAACTACATCAGCACGTACGAACAGACGCGCACGATCTGGATGGACGGCCGGCCGCATCCCTCCGAGTATGCGCCGCACACCTTCATGGGATTCTCCACGGGAAGGTTCGAAGGCGACATGCTGACGGTAGAGACCACGCACATCAAGCAAGGCTGGCTGCGCCGCAACGGCTTGCCGGAAAGCGACCAGGCCACCCTGACGGAGCACTTCATCCGTCATGACAAATACATGACGCACGTCACCGTGCTCAAGGACCCGGTGTATCTGACGGAGCCCCTTATCAAGAGCCAAACTTTCGTGATGGCCGATCGGGACCCCGGCAACTGGCTCTGGCCTTGCGAATACGTGGAAGAAGTGGTGGGGCGTAGGAAGGGTGAGGTGCCGCACTTCCTGCCCGGTGGAAACCCGTTCCTCAAAGAATTCACGGCGCGTTTTGACATACCCGAGCAGGCCGCACGGGGCGGCGCCGAAACCATGTATCCGGAATATCGCTTAAAGCTGAAAGGCGTGCGGGGAGCGAAGCCATGAAGCGCGTGCTTCTTGGTGTGTTACTGGCCGGGCCGTGGGTCCACGCCCAGACGGAGATCCAGGTTCTGCCAGTCCAGGGAAACGTCTACCTGCTGGCAAGCCCGGCGGGCAATGTTACGGCGCAAGCGGGCAAGAACGGCGTGCTGCTAGTCGATACGTCTTCCCCCGAGATGAGTGGGAAAGTGCTTGCCGCCGTGAAGAAGCTGTCTGACAAGCCGGTCCGCTACATCATCAACACGCACGTCCACCCGGATCACACCGGTGGCAATGGAGATTTCGCCAAGGCGTTTGGTTCAGCCACGGCGGTGTCAGTGGTGAACACACCGGGTTCGAGCGCAACACAGACGGTGCAGATCTATGCGCATGACAATGTGCTGGCGCGCATGACAAAACCCGATGCCGGCCGTCCGGCCGCGCCTTCGATTGCGTGGCCGACCGAGACCTTCATCGGCGACGAAAAGGAGTTGTACTTCAACGGTGAAGCCGTCCTGATGTACCACGAGCACGCGGCGCATACTGACGGCGACACGATCGTCTATTTCCGCGGCTCCGATGTAATCAGCGCCGGCGATCTATTCGTTACGACGAGCTATCCGGTGATCGATCTGCAGCGTGGAGGGAGCCTACAGGGAATCATCGACGGCCTCAACCACATTCTGGATATCGCCGTTCCCGCGCACCACGAGGAAGGAGGCACCTACGTGATTCCAGGCCATGGCCGCATCTGCGACGAGTTCGACGTGGTGGAGTATCGGGATATGCTGACGATCATTCGCGACCGCATCCTGGCCCTGAAGAAGAAGGGCATGACGCTGGATCAAGTAAAAGCGACCAGGCCGACGCGCGACTACGATCCCCAGTACGGTGCAGCGACGGGCTCCTGGACAACGGATATGTTCGTGGAAGCGGCCTACCGGAGCCTGTAACACCGGCGGTCTGGCCGCCGGCAATGAGCCGCTAGATTTTGACGCGTTTCCAACGCCCGCGCCGAAAGACGGAAACCGCGATCACTGCCAGCATCGATTCGGCGAGACAGATCGCAAGGTAGACACCGCGAGCACCCAACCCACGCGGCTCCGCCAGCCACCAAGCCAACGGGATCTGAAACATCCAGTAACAGAACAAATTGATCCAAGTCGGCGTAGCGGTGTCGCCGGCGCCGTTGAAGGCTTGCTCCATGATCATGCCCCAGGCGTAGAAAGGGTACCCGAGACTGACGAAGCGGAGACACGTAGCGGCGATGGCGCTCACGTCGGATTCGGTCGTAAACCAGCCGACAATCCAGGGTGCGCTGGAGAACAGAGCGACACCAATGAAGGTCAGGAACAACATGTTATAAGTTCCGGCCAACCACACGGCGCGCTCGGAGCGCTCCGGGCGGCCGGCGCCGAGGTTCTGCCCGACCAGGGTGGCCGCGGCGCTGCTAATCCCCCAGGAGGGCAGTATCGCGAACAGGATAACGCGCATGGCGAGTGTGTAACCGGCAGCCGACTGGCTTCCAAACAATGCGTTTATGCGCACCAGGCTGACCCAACTGGCGGTGGCGATGAAGTACTGAATCATGGCGACCCCGCCGACTCGCAACAGACGAGTCAAGACTTCCCAATCCAGGCGCACGTGGCGCCACAGGACTTTCACTCGGCTGGAGCCGCGAAACAGCACCCAGAGCTGATAGAGCACGCCGACGCTGCGGCCGGTCGTCGTGGCTACCGCCGCGCCGGTCACGCCCAAACGCGGGAACCCAGCCCATCCGTAGATGAAGCACGGATCGAGCACGAGATTAATCAGGTTGGCCAGCCAGAGCGTGCGCATAGCGATGGCCGCATCGCCCGCACCACGAAATACACCGTTGATCAAAAACAACAGCATGATGCAGGCATTGCCGCCGAGCACGAGAGCCGCGTAGCCGGAACCGGCGCGAATCACGCCCGGCGAGCCGTGCATCCAGGCCAGCAGGCGCGGCGCCAACAATGCGCCGGCCGTGCCGGTAAGGACAGAGGCCAGGAGCCCGCAACCGATAGCTTGTACGGCCGCGATTGCGGCGCCCGCCGGGTCTTTTTCACCAATACGGCGCGCCACAGTTGCGGTGGCGGCCATACTGAGGCCGAGCGCGATACTGAAGATCAGGATGACAAGCGATTCGGTGAGCCCGACGGCGGCGATTGCGTCGGCGCCGAGTTTCGCCACCCAGAAAGCGTCCACGACGCCGAATGTGGACTCCATAATCATTTCGAGGACCGTGGGCACGGCAAGCAAAGCGATGCCGCGCGTGAGACTGCCTGTGGTGAAATCCTGTTCCGTGCCTGCGAGCGCCTCTCGAAGAAATTGCAGCACGCCCCGGGGAGCCGATCGTTGCACTACTGGCTGCATAGAAAGCCTTTCCAAATTGTCAGGGGCTAACCGGACGGGATCCGGCTCGAAGAGGGAATCCTAGTATCAGCGGAGCGTGGCGCCGACTAAGCGGCGATAGGCTCTGCCGTTACCGGACTGTGACAAGCGTAGCGACGAATTTCACGAGGGTCACCTGCTTGACGGCTATGATATCACTAACAGCGGCTTTCCGGCGTCCCTTGTCCAAAAAAAAGCCCCCGCCGAAGCGAGGGCGAAGGGTTCGAGGAAATTAGGATAGGATGGCCTAGCGGCGCCAGCCGCGGGAGAAGCCGCCGCGATAATAGCCAAACCGGGGACCGATGACCACTCCAACGCCCGGGCCGTAATAGTAGGGGTACGGATATCCGTAGGCGAAATACGGATAAGGATAGGGATACGGATAGGGCGCGTAGTAAGGCGCCGGCGCCGGACGAGGTGGCCCCTGGATGCGCGCTTGCACCAGAGGCGGCTGCTGATAATCGTTGCCGTCCACGTAACGGAAAGCCTGCGGCGCGCGGTCGGTGGCGACGGTCGCCGAGGCCGTGACGCGGAAGGTCAGCAGGGATTCAGGATAGATTACCGCGGGAGCACCACGGGTCAACAGGACACCCGCCAACCCGGCAGCGGCGCCGGCTCCCGCGCCAATGGCGGCCCCGCGCCCCCAATCGGCCGCGGCACCGATGGCGGCGCCGAGCCCGGTGGTCGTACCGACGGCAGCAACATCACGGCCCGCGGTCGAATGGGCATCGCGGCTGATGAGTTGAGTCTCCAGGTTGACCTGCTGTCCGTCTACGGCCGTCAGTGAAGTCAGTTCAATGCCGAGCTGGGACACGCCCTTGATACGCCCGCCCTTGTCCACCCTCGAAACCCGTCCGGCCAAGGCTTGGCCGCGCTGCGCGACCACGATGCCATCGACCACTACGGGTTCCTCCAGAGTAGCCGAGAAGTAATCGCCTTCATGGTTGCGATCCGTAGATAGAGGTTGGTTGAGGCGCACCGTCACGAAGGTGCCGGGTCGTATTGTGAGCCGGGCGGCGATCGGCCCGCTCGGTGGCTGAACGGGTTGTCCTCCATCGGCATCCGAACGATCCACCGGTGTTGTGGGATCGACCGCTTGATCTGATGCCGCCGCTGCAGAATTCAGCCGGCGCCATCCGGTGTTCTGGGCTGAGGCGACTACCGTTGTCAACAAAAGGCTCACTACCAGATAGCGGGCTTGGGAATGGAGTGGAATCTGGAATCTCATGGCGGTTACCTCGTGCACCTCGCCTCCTGACTTTGCATCTTCGCTTCCAACTACAACTGATTGAAAATGCTTGGGTTGGATCACGCGACGGTGGCCCGGATGCACCGCTGTTGGTGGTTTTGGGCCACCAAACGCTTCCTGATAATCAGCATGGATGTGGTTACACTGTAACTTTGCCGTTATACGCTGAGGAAGGGCCTCGTTCCCATTTCATTTCATCTCCAAATACGATCTTGGCGGCGGTGTGTGATGCCGGCCGCAGCAGTGCTCGGCGCATTGTCTTGGACGTGGAGCGTTGCCGCCCAGAACGCGAACCCGACCGAACAGTGGAACTTGTATTTTCAAGCAACTTCGATCGGACAGACTCACGATCAGATCCGTTCACCCTATGCCACAACGTTGAGTTTGGCGGCCCATCCGGAGGCGGAAGCTTCAATCACCTCCACCTTGTTTTTCGGGTTGCGCCTGGGACCGAACACTCAGTTTTACTTCAATCCGGAGATGGCTGGCGGCCGGGGCTTCAGCGGAACCAACGGGGTTGCCAATTTTCCGAATGGCGAAATGCCCAGGGTGAGCACGGCCGCTCCGAAACCGTATATCGCGCGCGTGTATGTCACGCAGGATTTTGGCTTCGGGGAGGCGCGTGAGGCCGTGTCGAGTGACGAAAACCACCTCGCCGGAAGCCGGCCAGCGACCCGGTATTCGATCATCGTCGGACGTTTTACGGTAACTGATTTCTTCGACAACAACCGGTACACGCACGATCCGCGTACTCAGTTCATGGGTTGGGCGATCATGTATAACGGCGCCTGGGACTACCCGGCCGATACGCGTGGATACACCTGGGGATGGGTGCATGAGTTTCACACGCGGCGGTGGTCTCTCCGGTATGGCGCCGCCGCGGAGCCCCGCACGGCGAACGGGCCGCGCTTTGACCGCCGGGTGTTTCATGACCGCGGCGACACGTTCGAAGGCGAGGTGGATTTTGCTCCGGGTGGGCATGCCGGCGCGATTCGGGCGTTGAGTTACATCAATCATTCCCGAGCAGGCACGTACGGCGAGGCGATCCAGATGGCCCGGATCTCGGGTGTCATCCCAAACGTATACGCAAGTAGCCGCCCTGGAACGCCAAAGTATGGGTTCGGGCTCAACTGGGAGCAGGAAATCCGAAAAGACATCGGCGTGTTCGGGCGGCTTGGGTGGAATGACGGCAAGACCCAGAGTTTCGCGTTCGCGATCATCGACCGGCTCGCCACCGCGGGAATCTCAATAGACGGCGGGCGGTGGAAACGCTCTGCGGATACGGTCGCTGCTGCCTTGACGGTGACCGGACTTTCGGCAGTGCATGCGCAATACCTGGCGCTGGGCGGCCAGGATTTCATGATCGGCGACGGCGCACTGAATTACGGGCCGGAGTACACCTTCGAGACGTACTACCGGGCGCGCGTCCGCGATGGAGTCTTCGCCACGCTGGATCTGCAGCACATCAATAACCCGGCGTACAATCGGGACCGCGGACCGGTTTGGGTGGGATCGTTGCGGCTGCGCCTCGAGTGGGGCAGGGGCTCGCGATAGGAGCGCGCTATTGCGCAAGTACGACGCGGTTGACGCCGGATTCCGGAACAGACTCTGCTGGAATCCGTACCCGGCCGACGACAGCGAGAGCGGCCACGTAGAAGAGTCCCCCGATGATCACCGTCTGCACGAGGCCCAGATAGATCCCGCAGACCAACGCACCCACCGAGCCGAATACGCTGGCGGCGGCATTCAGCGACCAGGCCCAACGTACCGAGGGCGGGTGCCATTTTTCGAGACGGTCCAGACCGGAAGGAAAGGGGATTCCCATCAAGAAGCCGAGCGGCGCAATAAGCAAGACTGTAATGAGCACTTTGAGGGCGAGCGGCAGCCAAACCAAAGCGGTGAGCAATCCGGAAAGCGCCGGCGCCAGCAGCGCTGCCAGAAGCACGACGCAGCCTAATACCTTGATCAGCCGGCTCTCGCGGGCGCGCGCGCCGCGGCTGCAATAGCTGCCGACGCTGCTGGAAACCAGCATCGAAAAGATTACGACCGTGAGGGCGTACGTGGGGTGTCCCAGGAACAAAACGAATTTCTGGATCAGTCCCACTTCAATCAAAATGTAGCCGCAACCGATAAAGAGAAAATACAGCAGAAAACCCAGGACGCCGGGTTGGCGCGGCAAGCGCGTGCCGAGTACAACGGGAGGCAAGAACAGGATGACAAGGGTTGCGACGATACTGACCGCCATCAGCGCAAACAGCAGGGGAACTGCTTTGTTGACTTTGTAGTCGGCGGTCCTGTCGGAGGCGAATTTCACGAATCTCCAGAGATCGCGCGGTTGCACGGTGTAAAAAAAGAAGGGGCGGTTGTCGCTCACCGGTGTGATGTCGAAGGTGTAGGCGTTCTCATACTGGCTCGGGTCGGCGCTGCGCAACAGATCTCGAAACGGATTCCGGACGTCCAGGCCGGGCATATAGACGATTTGCATCCCGGCTGCCGCCATCATGGCCTGAGCACGGTCCAGGTCATCCGCGGGGAACGGTTTGCGCGAAATCAGAACGGTGTCGCGCGCGCCCCAGCCTTCTACGGAGCCTTCGCGCCCGACAATCACGTGTTTCCAAGCGTCGGCCTCGCCGATTTGAGAAAGTGCTTCGATGGCGAGCGAGATCAGACGCAGCGATTCGCGCGGCGGATCGAAGCCCCAGCGTGTGAAGGCCACCATACCGTCGTCGGTCAGGTGCATCAGGTAATCACGAAAGGCATCGGTGGTATAGAGGTTATTCTCTGAGAGCGCAAAGGCGCCGGCCGCCGTGGACGCCCACGTATCGACTAGCGTGGCCTGGACCACCTGGAATTTCTCGGTGCTGCGCCGTACGAAACTGCGGCCATCCTCGACGAAGATGTGGACATCGGGCCGCAGGTACAGTCCGTGGCTCAAATCGGGGAACCGCTCGCGCATAATGGTGTTCGCGATGATCGGATTGATCTCCACGCCGGTGATGTCGTGGCTGCCCGAGGCCAGCGCCCGCGCGACGTCCCAGCCGCCGCCGGGTCCGATGATCAACGTACGAGCGCCGGGGCGGACGGCGTAGGGCAGGGCAGGGCCTTGCTCGAGAAGATCGTGGCGGTTGCGGGCGGACAAGTGATCGAAATCGAAGCTGGCGATGGCGGTAGACGCATCGGCGTCGATGAAAATCGTGGGGGTTCCGGAGCCCTTCTCGGGAGCAATGGCGATCCGCGAGAAACTGTTCCATTTCTCGAACGATTCGTGTTCGATCTTCTGATTCTTGGCGTAGCGGATTGCCAGAAAGTTGTATTTGGTATTGAACGTCAGGAATGCGACCAGCGCCAAGGCGAGCGCCACGCAGCCGGCGCGCCCCAGAACGGAGCCATCCATGCTGTGCCAGATGGCCGCGGCGGCTGCGAACAGGATAGCGGCCGCCAGAACCGTGCTGAGCCCGCCCTGTGGGAGGTTGAGCAGCGGCAGCAACAGGAGGCAACCGCCCGCGGCTCCGAGCAGATCGAAGAAATAGACGCGATGGACGCGGTCGATGGTCGTGGCGATCGCGAGGGAGACAATCGAGCCCGCAAGAAAGAACGGAACGGCTGACGCGAAGTACACCAGAGTGAGGTCCCACGCGGTCGGGTCCTTGGTCTCGGCCAGGACCACGGCCAGCGTGACGACCACCAGGAGGCTCGCCAGCGCACTCAATCGCCCGAGTTTGGTGAACAGCGGCGTCTTCCACCCGGCAATCACATAAGAGAACACCCCGCCGGCACCCAACCCGAACAACGCGATCGAGATCGCAAGGAACGCAAAGTGATAGTAGAAGACCACAGAGAAAATGCGGGTCAGGGACAATTCCAGCAGCAGCGCGGCCATGGTGGTCAGAGAAACGCAGAGATACACCTGAGGCCAGGGGGTTGAAGGTTTCACGAGTTGTATCTTTTATGGTATTACGAGCGTACGGTATTGCGAGCGCATGGGCCTCAGACCCAATCCAAGGCGCCCTTCTGGAAAGCCCAGACATAGCCCACGATCAGGATCGCCAGAAACACGCTGACTTCCGCGACCCCAAACCAGCCCAACGCGTGATAGCGTACGGCCCAGGGAAACAGGAAGATCGTTTCCACATCGAAGATCACAAACAGAATGGCAATGATGTAGAAACGCACCGTGTACCGTCCGCGGGAATCGGACGCGGCTTTGATCCCGCACTCGTAGGCCTCCAGCTTTTGCAGGAACGGCACGGACGGCCGCACCAGTTTGGCCAACAGGATCGTGGCCACGGGGAACAATATTGCCAGAGCCAGAAAAACGAATATCGCAAGGTATCCGTTTGGCACGACTCCACTATAACACCTATGCAGAGAGGCCCCAAACGTGGCAACAATGAAGGTAGGCCTGCATGGAAAACCCCCGCAAGATTTACGCCCAGTTGCTGGACGACCGGCGTCACGACGTGGCCGCCGGCGAACAGCGGCATCACGCCCTGGGATATATAAGGCTCGGCATCGCCCTGGCGGGTCTGGCCATGGTGTGGTTCGCGCTAACGACCCATGCGCTGTCCGTAGCCTGGGTAGCGGCACCGATCGCCGCGTTTGTCGCGGCCATGATCGTCCACGAAAAGCTGCTGGCCGGCCAAGAACTGCGCCGCCGCGCCGTGCGTTTCTTTGAGCGGTCCCTGGCGCGGATGGACGGCCAATGGGCCGGCGCGGGTGAGACCGGCGCTGCATATCTAAAACCCGAACATCTTTATGCGCAGGACCTGGATTTGTTCGGCAAGGGCTCCCTGTTTGAACTGTTGTGCACGGCTCGGACGCACATTGGGGAAGAGACACTGGCCGCATGGCTGCTGGCGCCGGCGGCTCCGGAGACCGTCAGAAACCGGCAGCAGGCAGTTGATGAATTGCGCGCGCGTGTTGATTTGCGCGAAGACCTGGCGGTGCTTGCCGAGGAAGCGCGCACGGGAGTGGACCCGGTATCGCTGGCAGCCTGGGGCGAGCGGCCGCCACTGCTGGAACGCGGAGTCCGTGGCCCGCTGGCGCTGTTTACGGTTCTTGGCATCGTCGGCCTCACCGCCATTCTGGCATCGATTTTCGCCGGGCTGCCCGAGAACGTCTCTACGCCGCTGCGCGACTTCTTCCTGCTGGCTTTCCTCGGCAATATTCTGTATCTCCATCGCATCGGCAGACGAGTGGCGCCGGTAGTAGCCGGAGTGGAAGCGGCCGCGCACGAGTTGCGGTTGATTTCCGGAGTACTGGAGCGGCTGGAGCGGGAACGGTTTCAATCCCCTTTGCTCGCCAGGCTCCGCACCTCCCTGGAAACCGAAGGCGACCCCCCGTCGCGGCGCCTCGCGCGACTAAAGAGGCTGATGGAATATCTCGATTCCCGGGACAATCTCTTCGTGCGATTTGCCGAGTTCTTTATCCTCTGGACTCCGCACCTGGCAATTAAAGTCGAGGACTGGCGGCGCGATTCGGGGCCATCAGTACGGCGGTGGCTGGTGGCTTTGGGCGAGATGGAGGCACTGTGTTCTCTCGCCAGCCATGCTTTCGAGCACCCGGATGATCCGTTTCCCGAATTCACTACCGAATCGCCGTGGTTTGCCGCGGAAGGAATCGGGCATCCCCTGCTGGATGAGAATCGCGTGGTTCGGAATGACGTGCGCATCGGCGATGCACTGCGACTGCTTGTCGTCAGTGGATCGAACATGTCTGGCAAGACCACGCTTCTGCGCACGATCGGAGTGAACGCGATATTGGCCCAGACCGGTGCTCCGGTGCGGGCGCGCAAGCTGGTGCTCTCGCCGCTGTCGGTGGGAGCGTCGATTCACGTAACGGACTCGCTGCAGAACGGCGTCTCGCGCTTCTATGCGGAGATTCTGCGCATCCGGCAGATTCTAAGCCAGACGGCGGCGGGTTTGCCGGTCTTGTTCCTGATCGACGAGTTTCTTCACGGCACCAATTCGCACGACCGCAGAATTGGGGCCCAAGCGCTGGTGCGCGGGCTGGTGGATCGCGGCGCTATGGGCTTGATCACGACGCACGATCTGGCTTTGGCCGATATTGCAGAGGTGCTTGGAGCGCTCGCGGCCAACGTCCATTTCGAAGACCATCTCGAGGACGGCCAGATGCGCTTCGACTATGTGATGCACCCGGGTGTCGTTCGCAAGAGTAACGCGTTGGAATTGATGCGGTCCGTGGGGCTGGAAATTTGACCGGGACGGAAATTCGCGCGTTGGCGGGACAGTGCGGTTTTGAACTGGCCGGGATTGCCGCCGCGCAACCAGCGGAGGATCGGAGCCGTTATCACGACTGGGTGCTGGCCGGGCATGCCGGTGCGATGGGTTATCTGACGGATCATCGCGCGGTCTTGCGTGATGATCCGCGGCATTTGCTGCCGACGGCTCGATCGGTCATCTGCGTAGGTAAACTGTACAATACCCCGTGGCCCTACTCGACGCGATTCGATGACGACGAGCGGGCCTGGATTTCCCGCTACGCGTGGGGCGCGGATTATCACTTGGTGCTTCGGCGCGCGCTAGCGCGTCTGGAAGCCTTGCTTCGCGCAAATTGCAGCGAGAATTTCGACTCGCGGATCTGTGTGGATACGGCTCCCCTGCTCGAACGCTCTTATGCGCGGCAGGCCGGCTTAGGTTGGATCGGAAAGAACACCTGCCTCATCAACCAGCATCGCGGCTCCTGGTTCTTTCTCGGCGAACTGCTGGTCTCGCTCGAACTCGAACCGGACACGGCTCCACCCGACCGGTGCGGCACGTGCACTCGGTGCATCGACGCGTGTCCGACGCAGGCTCTAGTTCCCGGTCCGGCCGGTTTTGTGCTGGATTCGCGGCTGTGCCTCTCTTACCTCACGATTGAACTCCGCGGACCCGTGCCGGAAGACCGCCGCGCGGAAGCCGGCGGGCACGTATTCGGCTGCGATATCTGCCAGGATGTCTGCCCGTGGAATCGGAGGGCGCCGGTGACGGCCGAACCTGACTTTCAGCCACGCCAGTTTGCACCGACGCTGGAGAAGCTGGCAGGAATCACCGAAGACGAATTCCGCCAAATGTTTCAAGGAACACCGGTCACGCGGGCCCGTTATGCGGGCTTTCTTCGAAGTGTGGCGCTCGCGATGGGCAGCCGCCGGCGGGAGTCGTTCCGTGCGCCGCTCAACCGGCTGGCGGCCAGCCACGATCCGATTGTTGCGGAACACGCCCGATGGGCGCTGGAGCGATTGGGATGACGCGGCGCTGCCTTCTGGCGTTGCTGGCGGCGCCACTTGCCGCCCAGGATCTGGTTGACCGCGGCTTCGACCACTTCTACAACCTCGAATATGACGAGGCGCTGGCCGATTTTCGCCAGGCGGCCGAGCAGCGTCCGGTCGCCCCGGAGCTTCACAATCACGTGGCCCAGACGCTGGTCTTCCGCGAAATGTTCCGCGATGGCGCGCTGGAGAGCGAACTGGTTTCGGGCAACAATTCGTTCCTGCGCCGGCCCAAATTAAATCCCACACCCGAAACTGAGCGCGAGTTCTTGGATGAAGTGGGGCGTGCGATGTCACTTTCTCAAGCGCGGCTGAAAAAGAATCCAAGCGATACGGGAGCGATGTATGCGCTTGGTATTTCCTACGGTCTGCGAGCGAACTATTACTGGGTCGTGCGGAAGTCGTGGCGCGAATCGTTAAGCGATGCGACTGCAGCGCGGCGCCAACATAACCGTATTGCGGAGTTGGATCCCGGTAATGTCGATGCGCGGCTGGTCCAAGGTCTGCACGATTACATCGTGGGCAGCTTGCCGCTGATGTACCGAATGGTGGGATTTCTGGCCGGCATCCGCGGCGACAAGGAAAAAGGCATTCAGACGATTCAGGATGTCGCGCGGAACGGCCGCTTGAATCGGGTCGACGCCGAGGTCTTCCTTTGCGCATTGTATCGTCGCGAAAATCAGCCGCTGCAGGCCGTTCCGATGATCAATGACCTGATTCGGCGGTATCCAAGGAATTTCCTGCTGCGCCTGGAACTATCGCAGATGTACAGCGTGGCAGGCGACGGAACCCGAGCCCTCGCGGCACTGGACGAGCTCAAACGCCTGAAGACGACCCACGCGCCGGGCCTCGACCGCCTGTCGTGGGAAAAAATCTACTACCAGGAGGGCACGATCCAATTCTGGTATCGCGATCTCGACCACGCGCTGGAAAATCTGAAGAAAGTGGCGGCCGCCTCGGCCGAAGTGGATTTGAATACGGGCGCGTATGCCTTCTTACGCATCGGGCAGATTTACGATATGACGCAGCAGCGGAACTCAGCGCTGGAGGCATATCGCCGCTGCGTGGCGTATGCGCCAGACGCGGAAGCCGCTCACGAATCCCGAAAATATTTGTCTGAGCCATATCAACGGCCGTAGCGGCTACCCAAGGCGCGAGCTCGCGCGGCGTCCGTTCCCAGACGGTTGCAGTTCTGTACTATGATGCTCGCTATGTCCGCCTTCGCTGCCGCCCCGGTGCTGGTCACAGGCCGCCGACCCGGTTGGATTTATAAACCGTCGTGGGATCTCACCTTGCTCATCGGGAGCGCCCTGCTGGTTCCGTTGCCGTTTCTCGCGGCCTGGCTGGCGCAGGCGTCCGGATGGCTGCAGCCGCAGCAGACGATCGACGCCATCAATATTACAGTGGCCGCGCTCATCGGCGGTCCGCATCTGTTCTCTACGATCACCTACACGTTTCTCGACGGCAATTTCCGGGCGCGGCATCCTCGATACGCAAAGTTGGGGCTGCTTATTCCCCTGGCCGTAGTCTATTTCGGGATCACGCAATACACGCTGCTGATCACGTTTTTCTTTACCTGGGCGTCGCTGCACGTGCTGCATCAAATCCTCTACCTGACCGACTGCTATCGCCAGCGCAGCGGCTTTGCGGACTCAAAGTGGTCGCGGACCTTCGACTATGGGCTGATCCTGACCGGACTCTATCCCATCGGGCTGTACAAGCTCTCGCTGCAGCAGTTCAAAGTGGGGGGCGTCCGGCTGCCTTACCCCGAATGGGTGCAGGGGCTCCATCTGCCGATTTTGGCGGGAGTGGTTTTTGCGGTGTTTCTCGTCGGCTGGACCGCAAAAACCGTAGTGGAATTTTGGGAACGCCGCGCCAGTGTGCCCAAGACGCTATTGATTGCCATTACCACGATTGTCTCGTTTTGCCTGCCTATGGGATCGAACCTCGACGTGCTGTTTCAAGGCTATAACACCTGGCACTCGTTTCAGTACCTATTCCTTCTCTGGTTGATTAACCGCTTACGAGAGCAGCGTGGAGAAGTCGCCAGCGGGTTCGTGCGCAAGTTGATCCGCCGTGACAGTATGGCGCTGTACTATCTCTGTTTCTTGGCGGCGACCGGTATTCTGGTGCTTTTGACTCTAGTTGTGCGCGCGGTGACGCCTTTGGCCGCCGATCAGAGTTATTTCGTAGTGGTCCTGAGCGTGTTGTTGATGCACTACTATTTCGACCACTTCCTGTTTTCGCAGCCGAAGCTGATTGAATAATCGGCAGCCTTGCAGTAGAATACGTTAAGGAGCGCGTCTGCAATGCAGGTGCCGGTCCACCTATTTTGATCCTAACACTATCAAAATAGGGAGTCCGACTCGATTACAACGCGCTGGTGTGCAAGCTCCCGGCGGGGTTGCCTGTGAATCTCGCAAGGGAGAAGCCTGAAGGCGCTCGGAGGACGCCCACCCCGTTTACAAACGAGGGTCAATAACGGGGGTCGGCACGGGCCGAGCGGTGCGCTCCTCCTCCTCATCTCGATTTGCGAATCCCTCGGTAGCCGCAGGCCAGGTTCCTTCCCAAGAGCCCAGAAAGGCTCTGATCGGACCACACTGACCGGCGCCTTACACTCATAATAACTTTAGTTACTATCAAGAGTAATCTGATACTCCCAGTAGATAACATGCCCGATATATCCATATGAAAACAAATGGGATTTTTTCGTTAGCTCCAACTGGAATCTATTGTCATTCGGCACAGAATCGGTTCTAATAAGTGAGGAGGCACCAATGGTCGAGTTGATGTGCAATCTCTGGAATGAGCAAGGCGGGCAGGATTTGATCGAGTATACACTATTAGTCTCATTCGTTTGCTTGGCCTCCGCAGCGCTGTTCTTAGGCGAGGGCTTTAGCATCAGAGGTGTCTGGTCTGTAAGCAATAGTCAGCTAGGGGCGGCGAGTACCTCGGTCAGCTAGTGATCACCTTGAGAGAAGCCGAACTTGAGGCAGTCGGCTCCAACTCCAAGGGAAAGCCGCCGGGTCGCTTGTGCTCGACGGCCATCCTGACATCTTGGAGTATCCACCTATTTCGATTGCACTCTGGCGTTGTGTTTGTCCCGATAGATATTTCGGCTTAAACGGTTTTGCTGACGATTGACCTGTTGCCGCTCCTGCGCAGTCAAGTTTCCGCCGTTGGCCTTTCGGTCATTCCTGATTTCGCGGTTCACGCCGGCTTCCTTACGCTCGAGGTTCGCGGTTTCTTTAGCGGTCAACTGGCCCGAGGCTACGCCTTGCGCAATACGAGTTTGCTGATTCTCCTTGCGCCTCTCGATGCGCCCTTCTTTCTCGGGCGCCGCCTGCGGCTCCTGGGCGGAAGCAGAAACAAGGGCCGCTCCCGCGAGCAAAATACCAAAGAACACATTCTTCATGGCCTTCTCCTTCATTGGTTTGCGCAACTACTTACACTTTCCTAAAGGCGTCCAGAAGAAGAAAGTTCTCCCACATTTAGGCGTCTTCATATTAAGTTTTGTTCTGGTCAGAATACAGGCGATGAACGGCCGGCGTTTTACAGAACGTCGGCGAAGCCGCGCTTCATATGGCGGAAGAACAAGCCGCCGAGAATAAACGCCGCGCATCCATACGCCGCAGCGATCAACAAGTCCCGAATATCAGGCACGCGGGAACTCAGCAGGAGACTGCGGTAGGCGCGTACCGAATACAAAAGGGGGTTGAAGGTCAAAACGAAATGCGCCCAGGATGGAAACCTTCGCTCGGGAATCAGAATTGGTGTCAGCCAGAACCAGAAGGTAAGAACGACGCTCATGATTTGAGCGGTGTCGCGAAGGAACACATGCAGGCTGGCAATAATCCACCCTACTCCAACGGCGAAGAGACCCACTACAAACATGTACAGTGGCAGCAATACCAGATAAATGCTGACTTGATTCAGAACGACGGCGGCCGCGCCCACCATCAGCACCAGAGCGAGTAAGTGGCTGACCAGTGTCGATAAGAATACGGAAATAGGGATCATCTCCGCGGGAAAGACCGTTTTAGTAATCAGGTTCGATTGTTCCAGAAGGCTTGACGACGATCGTTGGACAGTGTCGCTGAACAGGAGCCAGGGTAGCATGCCGGCGAACAGAAACAACGGGTAGTTTTGGGTTACCTCGGTGGGCGGCAGTGTCTGTTTCAGGCACACCTGAAATACGAACCACCAACTGAGCAGCAGCACCAACGGATGGATGAGACCCCAGATCCAGCCGATCACCGACCCGACGAAACGCTGCTCGAAATCCCGGCGCACCAGTTGGTACAGAAGGCCACGCTTCTCTACCAGATTGCGCAGAAAGAACTTGCCGGGTAAGCGATGAGGCACCGTTAACGGAAGATAATATCAATTTAATCAATCAGTTGCAACGGTTGACAGGCAGTGCCGAACTTGTTACAGTCATCAGTTCGCTCGTTGTTGCCGTCCCGGTAGTTGGCATTTGATTTGCCCGAGTCGGGAAAAAACGATGAAACAGGAATATTTTGTAGTTGTACTGGCTCACTCGCTACACGGCCGGCTTCGGCGCGTCCATATTCCCCATCAAGCGGTCTACGCCATTATGGCGCTGGCGCTGGTGGGGAGTTTCTCCGTTTTTGGCTTCGTAGCGAGCTATGCGCGCATGGCGTGGAAAGTCGCCAACTATAACGCGCTGAAGCGCGAGGCCGACGGGCTCCGCACGCGGTATCAGAACCTCCAGAAATTGGTCACACAGACCAACGAACAACTAGCCAGCTTGCAAATCTATGCTCGGGAGGTATCGTTGGCGTACGGAATCAAACAGAAGCTCGACGGACCGGCAGACATTTCCGCCGAAGGGAAGCTGGTGCCAAGCTTTGCCGAAACGATCCAAGACTACAACTTCCTGCGGAACGTCAACTCTGTCGCCCTGGAGAGCCGTCGCCGGGTGAATTCCATCGCGCAACCGAGTCTATGGCCGGTAAACGGACGTTTACTGGGGCCATTCGGACAACGGGACGATCCATTCTCGGGTGAAGGCGAGTTCCACAAAGGTGTCGACATCAGCGCACCGGCGGGCACGCCCGTCCACGCCACTGCGGAAGGCGTCGTGACATTTTCGGATTGGAGCAGTGGATACGGCCGCCTGGTCATCGTGGACCATGGCGGTGGCATCGAGACGTATTATGCTCATCTCTCGCGGTTCTTTGCCTATGCGGGCCAGGGCGTGAGACGCGGAGAAGTCTTGGGAGCGGTCGGCAGCACCGGCCGAGTGACCGCTCCTCACCTGCACTACGAGGTACGGATTGGTGGCGCGCCGGTCAACCCGTATCGTTATCTCGCCAATGCCGGCGTTTTCCAGCAAGTATCAAATAAAGACTTTCCCTTTTAACGAATGCTGGCCGCGGGGACAATGCCCCGATCGCTGCTTTGTTAACCGAGGCTAGCATGGCGGTTGCGGCTCTCCGAGGCCTATTCTAGGGCTATTGCCGGACCGAGCGAACCACAGGCGTACCTTGGCCATTATTCTGGGCCTGATCCTGGCATGTCTAACGGTCTTTGGCGCTGTCGCGCGGCACTCCTTCATTAATTTCGACGACAACGCATACGTTTACGAAAACCCGTGGGTCCGATCCGGGCTGACGCGTGCCGGCTTGAACTGGGCTTTTGCCACCATCGACGACTTTTACTGGCAGCCGTTGACCTGGCTTTCTCACATGTTGGATTGTCAACTTTTCGGATTGCGAGCCGGTTGGCATCATCTGATCAATCTGCTGCTTCACTCGCTGAACTCGGTGCTGGTATTTTTGGTCTTTCGCCGGATGACGGGAGCGTTCTGGAGAAGCGCGGCGCTAGCCGGACTGTTCGCTGTGCACCCATTACGGGTGGAGTCGGTCGCGTGGGTCTCGGAGCGCAACGATCTCCTGGCGGGGTTCTGGTTTCTGCTGCTCTTATGGGTCTATCAGTGGCATGCGGAGCGGCCTGGGCTGAGGAGTTACCTGCTTGTTTTGTCCCTGTTCGTGCTAGGGCTGATGTCGAAGCCTACGCTGGTGATCGTGCCGCTGCTCCTTCTATTACTTGACAGGTGGCTGCTGCGCCGGCAGGCCCTGGCCGAAAAGCTGCCGATGGTTCCGCTAAGCCTGGCATCGGCCCTAGTCACACATGCAGGAGTTTACCGGCTTGGGCTTGTAAACGTGGGAACGTCGATCGCGCTGCCTCACCGAATCGCTAACGCATTAGTTTCCTATGCGAGCTATCTGGAACTCAGCTTTTGGCCTCACGACTTGGCGCTTCCGTATCCATACCGCACAGTAATCGCATGGTGGCAGGTAGCCGGAGCTGCGTTGCTACTCACCGCCTTCACGTTCGGTGTAGTCTGGTACGGGAGGAAGCGGCCCTACTTGATAGTCGGGTGGTTTTGGTTCGTGATCGGTCTTGTTCCAGTTATCGGGTTGGTGCAGGCTGGAGCACAGGCAATGGCCGATCGGTTCCTGTATCTCCCGGGGCTGGGACTGGGCATGGCCGTGGTATGGGCCGCAACTGACTTGCTGGGGAAGCGCCGTGCGGTAGCCGCCGGAGTCTACACGCTCTTGCTGTTGGGATGTGCGGTGGTTTCGCGCCAGCAAGTCATGGTGTGGCACGACAGCGTTACCCTGTTCGCACACAGCGTGAAAGTTACCAGGGAAAACGCTGTCGCCGAACGGCAGTTAGCTGCAGGGCTCGAAGGCGAAGGGGATTTCTCTAAGGCGTTACCACATTACTCAGAGGCAGTCCGCATTGCACCCAACTACTATATCGCGCAGGCGGGGTATGCTCTCGCTCTAGAGCGCCAGGGTAATACGGCAGGCGCTGTGGAGCATTTCCGGGCAGCACTCAAATACTTCCCCCAATTCCCCATAGTGCGCGATCACCTGAGCCAGTTAGAACATCGGCTTTCGGCCTCCGGGGCAAACGCGCACGAATAGTGGGCGAGGGGACACTTAGGGCGGTTAGTTCGCGGTCAACCATTCTAGCCGATATACCCTGCCGCATTTAGGGCTAGCCTAGTGCAGAGTTAGCCCGAAAAAGAAAGGAACCAGGAAGGTTGTAAAATCGGAGAGGTGTATTGAGATCGAGAGGACAAGAGGGCGGCTAGCTGCATACACGGCATGCCGCCCCGAAGTGCATTAACAACGAGGCGGCTAGCTGGCTGAGGTGCTCGCAGCTGCCAACTGGCTGTTGGTTACCGACCAGATGCCCTTGATGCTGCCACCCGCGCCGATAAACAGAGCTGCCGAAGCCAAAGCCACGAAAGCCATCAACAACGTGTACTCAATCAAGTCTTGCCCTTGCTCTTCCTGCCAAAACGTTCTCAAAAAGTTCATTTGTCTGCTCCTTGTGTTGAGGTTCGCCTTATTCTGCCGAATCGGAAAAATCCACCCGGTCAGTGACCCGCCGGTCACTCAATTCACGTACTAGAAGTTGTAGCATGTTCATCGATGCCTTGAACAGTTGTTAGTGGTAATGACCAATAGTCTGTCGCACGGTAGTGTAAGTAAGACTATCGAAGGTTATGAACTTCGCTCCCCTGCCTCGATGCGAAAGATTCAAAAGGACTCTGTGCCACGTGAAACAACGTTTCGCGGTACGCTGAGATTTGAACCCATGCGATTTCTCATTGCAGTGACAGTTGTAGCGGCATTTGGATGCGGAACCGCTTCCCAGGCTGACGGGGTCCCCGAGTACGGTTACGAGATCGTACATGTCTATCCGCACGACCCTGCGGCTTATACACAGGGGCTCTTTTACTGGAACGGCGCGCTGTATGAAGGCACCGGCTTGAACGGGCGCTCGTCGATTCGCAAGGTCAAGCTCGAAACGGGAGAGGTGCTGGAAAAGCGTGACGTGCCGGAGCAGTACTTCGGTGAAGGCATCGTGAACTGGAAGGACCGGCTGATCCAGATTACCTGGCAGTCGCAGACCGGTTTCGTGTACGATTTGAACAGTTTTGAGCCGCGCAGCCAGTTCAGTTACCCGGGTGAAGGGTGGGGTCTCACTCAGGACGGCAAGCGCATCATCATGAGCGACGGCACCTCGGACCTTCGCTTCTGGGATCCGGAGACGCTGCGGGAGACGGGGCGCATTTCTGTGTCCGATCGGGGACGCCCCGTCCCCGAGCTCAACGAACTGGAGTGGGTGAAAGGAGAAGTCTACGCCAACGTTTATCAGACGGACCGCATTGCCCGGATTGATCCGGCTTCCGGGAAAGTGGTGGGCTGGATTGATCTGGCCGGCATTTTGAGTCCCTCCGACCGCGTCCGCCAAGTTGACGTGCTCAACGGGATCGCGTACGATGCCGGTGGTGACCGGTTGTTTGTGACCGGTAAGCTCTGGCCCAAACTGTTTGAAATTCGTCTGGTCAAGAAGAGTTCCCAGTAATTAGGCCAAGTCGGTCAGAAGGAAGCGCGACGGCCTCCCAGAGGCCCGAGCTACGGCTTCGGCGGCACGGTAGCCGCTGCGCACCGCGCCCTCCATGGTGGCCGGCCAGCCCGTCCGGGTCCAGTCTCCCGCCAGGAAAACGTTGGGGATTCCGCTAGCCGATTCCGGCCGCAACGATTCGGTTTCCGGTGCTGCCGAGAAAGTGGCGCGCTGTTCCTTGACCACATGGGCCTTCACCAACCGCGCTTCGGCCACTCTCGGAAAATACAGGCGGAGGTCTCCAACCGCAATTTCGATGATCTCGTTGCGCGACAAACTCGTCAGATCGCGCGACGCGCTCACCACCAGCTGCAAATAGCGGCCGGCGTTCTTGTTGAACATCCACTGGATCGTTCGATCGAGCAGCGTCGCGTGGGGCAGGGTGGTGATCTCACGATCGAACCAGAGGTGGATGCCGGTTATCGGTGAATGCGTGAAGGAGGGCGCGGAGAGCCCGAGGCCCTCGAGTCGCTCGAACGGCAGAGCGCAGATGTAATGATCGGCGGACCGCACCTGGCCGCCGATGGTGAAACCGTCGGCCGCGATCCGCTCGACAGGGCATCGGCTGTGAATTCGGACGGTTCCCAGGCGCTGCCAGGCTTGGCTTCCGTATAACTCGGCCAACGGCACCGAGGGAATGCCCATTTCATACGAATCTGCGCGCGCCAGGAAGGCAAGCCAGAAAACCTGAAAACCGTGCCGCGCCGCCATGCGATCGAGGTCCTCGTTGACGGCGCTCACCAGCACCTGGCGCCAGAAGCGATCGATGGCGCGCGGAGTCTGGCGCTTTTGCAGAAGCCAGTCCAGCATGCTGATGCGGTCGAGATCCGACCGACGGGTACGCTCGCGGCGCAGAGCCGCCAGGGCGCGGGCTATGCCGAATTTGTCTGCCCGGTTGAGGCACGCCATCCTCAGGAACGAACCTGTGAAGTGCAGAGGCGCCGGAAGCCGCCCGCGCCGGAAAACCGAGATGCGGCCTCCCGGTTCGATGAAATAAAACTCGCGATAAAACCGGATGCGGTCTCGAATGCCGAGCCGTTCGTAGAAATCCAGCAGGTTGACGCAGCAGCGGAGCAGGATGTGCTGGCAGTTGTCGATCGTTTCAGCCTCTTCGTCCGGCGAGCCGGGCACCGGATACGAAGTGGCGCGCCCTCCCAGGAAAGGCCGCGATTCGAACAGGTCCACTTCGAATCCAGCGTTTCCCAAAGCTGCCGCCGCGGACATTCCCGCCAAACCTCCGCCTGCGATGAGAACCGTCGGCATCAAAAAGCCAGTATGCCACCTCCGGCTTATTGGACGTTCACGATCGCGTCTAGTGTCGTCTGCGCAATCGGGTGATATCCGGCACGGGCACTCCGATAGATGCGTCTTGCCCGTTGCTGCCCTTCCGGCGTCTTCATTAACTCCGTATAGAGCGGCTTGAGGTACTTGCGCCGCCCCACTGTTGCCAGGAAACGCTCCATTTGCGAATACGCCGGTTCATGTTGCGCGCGCACTGCCATGAGCAGCCATTGGTGCAGGATTTCTGAATTGCCTGCTTCGGTGAGATGAAATTCCCGGTCCAGGCGCGCCAGATCCGGATTCTTAAGCGTGCGGAGGAAGTGAAGCCACAGCTGCGTGTTCCATTTCGATGTGTCGATCTGATGTCCATGCTGCCAGCGCTCGGCTTCGACCTCCACGCCGCGGAACAAGTCCGATTGCGGTTCGGCAGCGCCGGAAGGGATTCCCGGATCGAAGATCCACTCGTCGAGGCGCACCTGGGTGGGCAGCTCGCGGCGGAGGTAATCCAGGAAGTCTTCTGTGGTAATGCTTTGAAAGGCGAAGTGGTCGAAGTAGGAACGGAGAAACGCATCGAAGCGGGGCCGCCCAACCTCGCGCTCGATGCTGCGCAGCAAAAGCGCTCCTTTTTCGTAGGGGACGAGCGTGCAGCCGTCATCGGGGTCGCGTCCGGTGAGTTGGATGTGCAACACTCGATCCGATTCCGGTAGGGACTCCATTTCGCGGTCGAGCTCGCGACGTCCGAGCACGGCCTCCATTTCCTCGCGCTCGCGGCCGTAGACTTTTTCCAGGATGCGCCGTTCTAGGTAGACGGTGAACCCCTCGTTGAGCCAGAAATCACTCCACGTGGCATTCGTCACCAGGTTCCCGGACCAGGAATGGGCCAGCTCATGCGCGACCAGGCTGACGAGGCTCTTGTCGCCGGCCAGGATCGTCGGCGTGGCGAAGGTGAGGCATGGGTTCTCCATGCCCCCAAATGGAAAACTGGGAGGGAGAACGAGAATATCGTAGCGGCCCCAGCGGTACGGGCCGTACATCTCTTCTACGGCGTGGATCATGGCTTCCGTATCGGCGAATTCGCGCGCCGCGGAGTCGATCAGAGCCGGCTCGGCAAAAACGCCGGAGCGCTCGCCGAGGGGGCGGAACTCCAGATTACCCGCGGCGAGCGCGATCAGATACGAAGGCACGGGCCGATCCATCTTGAAATGTTCGCCGGCTCGTTCGGCCGCCATCACGGCGTGTAGCCCCGCGGGCGCGCGGACCCGCCCCTGAAACGTCACCCGAACGCCCGGCGTATCCTGTAACGGGATCCAGCTGCGGGCGTGAATCGCCTGTGACTGCGTGTACAGAAATGGATGCTGCTTGCCCGCGGTCTGAGCCGGATCGAGCCATTGCAGACCGGACGCTCCGGGGCTCGTGGAGTACTTCACCCGGA
This sequence comes from uncultured Solibacteraceae bacterium, assembly GCA_964438005.1. Classification (GTDB taxonomy): domain Bacteria; phylum Acidobacteriota; class Terriglobia; order Bryobacterales; family Bryobacteraceae; genus PSRJ01. The sequence goes on from CAYTJD010000016.1 coordinate 63,414, forward strand.
CCCACGAGCATCCTTTATTCAGGCGGATCTTCAGCGGAGATCCGAGAACGGGGTCGCGCGGCCCCACCTCAAACCCGGCGGCGTTTTCCACGGCCTGGATCTCGAGATCGCGCGTATCGAGCACTAGCTCGGGCCGGTCCGTAGAATCGAAATGTAACGCCGCCGAGCCGGCGAGTATCTTTCGATCGAACCTCACGTCGAAATCCAATTCGAGGTGGCGCACCCGAATCAAGTCGGGCCGCGAGAAAGAGTGGACATCCATACATTCCATGGTAGAATTGTTGCTTCCCTCCTCCTAGTTCTCAGAATCAAGGATTTCGCGAAGCGATTAATACATCAGTATGAATCAGGGATCGAAAAGAATCCTGGCGGTGGTCAGCGATCTATTTTTCTCCGTGAAGTTGTCGGAAGCGGCCAAGCGGGCCAGCCTGTCGCTGGAATTCGTCAAAGACGCCACACAAGTGATCGACAAGGCGCATCACGAGAAGCCCGCACTGATCATTTTCGACCTCAATTTCGACGGCGTCGAGCCGCTGGAGTTGATCTCGAAGCTGAAGGCCTCGCCGGAAACCAAGGGCATCAACCTGATCGGCTACCTGTCGCATATTCAGGCGGAATTGAAGCAAAGCGCCCAGACGGCGGGCTGTGACATGGTGATGGCCCGGTCCGCTTTTTCGCAAAATCTGCCGCAGATTTTCAAACGCTATTCGGGGATTGGGTGAACGAGGGATGAGAGCTGCCATGAAGGCCATGGTGCTGACAGCGCCGGGCGAACTGGCGGCCGATTCCGTCGCCGTTCCCGAAGTTCAGCCGGGCGAAGTGTCGGTCCGCATCACGCATACCGGCCTCTGCGGCACCGACCTCAAAATTTACACCGGGGCCATCCCGGTGCCCTATCCGCTGATCATGGGTCACGAAATGATCGGTGAAGTGACGGGCGGCGCACTGCCCGCCGGTTTCTCAGCAGGCGACCGGGTGATCATCGACCCGGTGCTGTACTGCGGCACGTGTTATCAATGCCGCGCCGGTCAAACCAACCTCTGCCCGAATGGCAAATTAATCGGCCGCGACACCGATGGCGGCTTCGCCGAATACCTGTCCGTCCCCGCCGGACAGATTTTCCGTCTTCCGGCCTCACTCGACAGCCGCGTTGCGCCTCTGATCCAGGTGGCCACCACGTGTTTGCACGCGCAGCGGCAGACGCCCCTATTCCTCGGCGAATCGGTGGCAGTCATGGGGCTGGGCGTCTCCGGGCAATTGCACGTCCAGCTCGCGAAAGCACGAGGCGCTCGCACCGTAATTGGAATCAGCCGGAGCGGCTTCAAAAATGAAATGGCGCGTGCGCTGGGCGCCGACGTGACGATGGAGCCCGGAAAGGGAACGGTCGAGCGGGTGCGGGACGCGACTGGCGGCCGCGGCGCCGACGTTGTCATCGAAGCGACCGGAGTGATGACCGCCCTCGCTGACGCCGTTCGCATGGCGCGGCCGGGCGGACGCATCCTCATGTTCGGTATTTCGAGCGCGACCGAAGGTGCGCTGCCTTTTTACGATCTCTACTTTAAGGAACTCACCCTGATCAATGGCCGGGCCGCCAAACAGGAAGACTTCACCGCGATGATCGAACTGCTGGAACACGGTGTCGTCCGCCTCGATCCGCTAGTGACGCACCATATGTCGCTGGACGCGCTGGAGTCGGCGATCCGCATGGTGGGGGACACGGCGGACCGCCGGCTGAAAATTATCCTCGATCACAGCTGAAGCCTACCGCGAATGCACGAAGGAGCTGGCGTCGATGGTCTGGAGCGACAGATCGTCCTGCTGTCGCGCCGCGGCCAATAACTCGGCCCGTTTGTGCATCTTTCGCGCTTGCGACTTTTCCCCGGCCCGGGCTGCCACTGCGGCATAGTCGAAAAGCACATCGGCAAGGGACGGGTGCCGGGGCCCGAGAATTCTCTCCCTCTTACGGAGTGCCGAGTCCAGATAGCTAAGCGCGTCTAGAACGTCGCCGTTGGCTGCCGCCACATTGCCGAGGTTATGAAGGATGGCCGCGCGCAACAATTCGTCGGGATGGACCTGGCTGTTTAAGAGCGCGAGTGCGCGCAACTCGGTCTGTCGAGCCTCCGCGGTGCGGCCAAGCAGCATTTGCGCGCGGCCGAGATTGGCCCAGCTGACCGCGAGTTCATACAGTCGATTCGCCTTTTCAAATATGGCGCCTGCCTGCAGATACAGCCGTTCGGCCTCCAGGTATTGATGTTCGTCCGTCCGGACTTGTGCCAGGGTATTGAGGACAATCGCGAGTGAGTTGCCGGCCCGGTCGCCCGATTTCTCCGCCAGGGGCCGGGCCTGTTGCAGCAACTGTTCCGCTCGGTCAAGGTGTTGAAGATCGCGTTCGAGTCCCGCCCAGTTGTTCAGGAACAGGGGCATATCGGGGTTCTGCGGGTCCGCCTGCTCCAGCGCCCGCACCGCCGCCTCCTGCAGATTGCGGGCCTCCCAGTAACGGCCTTCCAGGCGATAGACCTCGGCTAGATTATTCATCGAAAAAGCGATCTCGGGGCGCGCCGAAGTCAGACTCTGGCGCCGCAGATCCAATGCCCGCTTGTATTGCTGTTCGGCTTCCAGGAGCCGGTTCGACTGCTTGAAGAGCGCCCCGAGATTGCTTGCCATGGTGGCGGCCAGCAAGTGGTCGTTCGCGCTGAGAGTCAGAGCCGCGCGGTAGAGACGCTCCGCGGCCTCGATGTTCCCCTCCGCGTAAAGAGCGGCTGCGTCGTTGTTCAGCCGGCGCGCCTCTTGGAGCGGGCCCTGCGCGGCGGCGATAGACACAGCCCAAGTGCACAGCGCCGCGAAGCGGCGCGCCTGCCGTGCCATCGAAATTCTCCTTTTCTAAGCAAACGACCGGTCGGTCTTTTTTGTTCCGGATTTTTTCCTGGTTGTATTAGATGACGCTACAGGTTTAGACGATTTAGCAGAATTTGTAAAGACCGAACGGTCTGTTCTGAGGCTGAAACAATTTACGGCGCCGCCGCTCCACGAACTTGGATGTTGTCAATGATGTAGCGCGAAATGTGATCAGCCGCGCGTAACACATGCACGGGATCCCTATAGAGTTTGCTCAACATCACGCCACCCTCCAGGCAGCCGATGAGCAGAGTAGCCGTCTGCTCGGGATCGACTCCGGGCCGGATCTCGTGCGCCTGAATCCCCGCGTCGATGGTGCGGCGCACCAGGCTCCTCCAGGAATCCATTGCTTTGCGGGCGCGCTCGCGCAGCGCGGGGAAGGCGTCGTCGCTCTCGATCGCGGTATTCATCAATACACAGCCACCGCTGACCGGTGGGTCGCTCACGTTTCGCCGCATCACATCGACGATCGCAAGCAGGCGATCCGCCGCGTGGCTTTTACCGGCAAGGGCCTCTTCATAGCGCTTGCGGTACAGCCCGATCGCGTAATCAAAAGCCTCCAGCGCCAGTTTCTCTTTGCTTTCGAAATGATTGTAGAGGCCGCCCTTTTTGAGCCCCGTCGCCTTCATTAGGTCGGTCAGCGACACGCCATAGAAGCCCTTCTCGTTAAAGAGCCGGGCGGCCCGCATCAGGATCTTCTCGCGTGTCTCTTCGCCTTTTCCCACAGCTTCAGACCGATCGGTCTTTGTTAGGATAACACAAGAGCGCTCCAGCATCGCTGCACGCGGGCTGCACGCGGGAAATTGACACCTTTGCAACGGCGATGATATATTGGCCGCGACACGCAGGGCCTTGCTCGCGTGTTGCCCGGGAGTATGAAATGACAAAGAGATTTTCCTTAATTGGCGCGGCAACTCTGGCGATGATTGTGCAGAGCCTGGCGTTTGCGCACCACGGACAGGCCGGCTATGACAACAAGACGCCCGTCACGGTATCGGGCACGGTAACGGATTTCCTGTTCTCGAATCCGCATTGCATCGTGTCCTTTGACGTCAAGGACGACAAGGGCGAGTTGCAAAAATGGCAGGGTGAATTGACCAGCCCCAATCACCTGATTCGCGCCGGCTGGAACTCGCACTCCTTGAAGGAGGGCGATAAGGTCACGATCACCGGCTGGCGCGCGAAGAGCGGAGCCAATTCCCTGTGGATCACCAAGACCGTCGTGAACGGTGAAGAGCTCAAGACGGCCGCTGACAATTGACCAGGGCGCCGGGAGGAAGATGGATATGCGAGGCTGGTTGAAGCTTCAGATGATTGCGGCCGCGGCGGTGTGCGCCGCGCCCGCCTTGTGGGCGCAGGGCGCGGGCAAGACACCGGATCTTTCGGGTGTCTGGAACCTGAAAGGTTCGCCTGCGACGCGCTACTGGTCCTGGACGTTCAGCGCTACCGAACCGCCGATGACGCCATGGGCCCAGGAGAGATTCAACAAGACTAAGCCCTCCTTCGGACCCCGCTCGTTCGAGGATTCCAACGACCCGGTCAATCCGACTACTTTGAACTCCGTCGGATGTTTCCCGCCCGGAGTGCCGCGCATCTACCTGCAGCCGTTTCCTATGGAAATCATCCAGACGCAGGGACGCGTCATCGAATTTTTCGAGTTCAATCACTTCATCCGGCAGATCTGGACCGACGGCCGTCCGCACAACACGGACCTCGGTGCCACCTGGATGGGCGATTCGATCGGCAAATGGGAAGGCGACACGCTGGTAGTCGATACGATCGGTTTCAATGATAAGACCTGGGTCGACCGGGCCGGGCATCCGCATAGCGACCAGATGCACGTCACCGAGCGGATGCGCCGCGTTGATGCCGACACGGTGACCATCGACATCACCGTCGAGGACCCCAAGGCCTACACCAAACCATGGGGCGGCCAGCTTCGCTTCGCGTCTCATCCCAAGTGGAGTATCAACGAGATGGTTTGCGAAGACAACGTTAACTTCGACGACTTCCTGAAGAACGAAGCCAATCCCAAGAAGTAACGCGGAGGCTGTCATGCGAAACTTCGTGCTGTTGTGCTGTTTCGGTTTTGCCGCCGGAGCCGGGGCGCAAAATCGGCCCGCCTGGGCATTCCTGGTTCCTGATAAAGAGCAACCGCCCGCGAAGGAAGAGGCTGGACCCATCCAGGTGCCGGGCAGCACCAAAACCTACACGGCGAAGGACATCGATAATCTCGCGAATCCGCCTGACTGGTTCCCCGAAGAACACGGCCCGCTCCCGAAAGTCATTTCGGGCGCGCCCGGAGGGACGGCCCTGGCGTGCGGCGCGTGTCACCTTATGAGAGGGCAGGGACACCCCGAGTCCGCCGATCTGGCCGGCATGCCGGTGGAGTACCTTGTGCGCCAAATGGCCGATTTCAAGAAGGGCACGCGCATTGACCCTGCCCGCATGAACGCCATTGCGAAAATAACCTCGGAGGAAGATACCCGCATCGCGGCCGAGTGGTTTGCGGCGCTAAAACCGATCCCCTGGGTGAAAGTGATGGAAAGCAGCACCGTTCCGAAGAGCTTCGTAAGCACGAGAGGCCGCATGCGTCTACCGCTGCCCGACGGCGGCAGCGAACCGCTGGGGAACCGCATTATCGAGTTGCCCCAGGACGCGCCGCGCGCCGAGAGCCGCGATCCTCACTCGGGTTTCGTGGCCTATGTCCCCATGGGCAGCGTCGAGAAAGGCAAGCGCCTCGTGACCACTGGCGGATCCGGGAAAACGGTCCAGTGCGCGATCTGCCACGGCGATGACCTGAAAGGCTTGGGTGATGTGCCCCGGATTGCCGGTCTGCACCCCATCTACATCACGCGCCAGCTTTACTATTTCCAAGGCAAGGAATATACCGGCACGTCGGCGGCCCTGATGAAGAAAGTAGTCGCAAAGCTGACCGACCAGGATATTCTCGAAATCTCCGCCTACGCGGCGTCGCTGGCGCCGTAGCGCCGGCACCTACGCTTCCGGCACCAGGTGCTTCATCGCCCAATCCGGGAATACCGGTTCGCGGCGCCCGCGCGGGCCGCCGGCGTTCGATGCCTGATTGTGACCCGTGCCTTCCACCATTTCCCGCTTTGAATTTGTGGCCGCCTGGTATAAGCGGAACGCCCCGGCCGGGTCCATGATGCGGTCGTCTTTGCTGTAGCCGATCAGCATCGGGCACTCGATCTGCTTTGCTCTGCCTTCGAGTGTGTAATCGGCGAGTTTCTTCCGCGCGTCGGCCAGATCGCGCGCGCCGATAATCCAACGCACGCGCTCCTGAATCGGCGGGTAATAGTCGAAAATATCCTGCTGTAGGCAGAACGAGCCGCTGCTCATGAACGCCGCCTTGATCCGTCTGTCGCCGCTGGCGCAGCGGGGCACGCCATAGCCGCCCATGCTGATCGCCTGCATGCCGATCCGATTCGCATCCACGTCGGGTCTCGTTTCCAGGTAGTCGATCATCGCTTTGGCGATCCGCTCGGTGTCGGGCGGCAAATGCAGATCCTTTAACCGCAGCGCGCCGCCTTGACCTGGAAAATCGACAGCCAGGTACGCCATGCCCCGCTGGCCATAGGCGCCGCCGTTTTGAATCGTCGCCTCGGCCATGGTATCTGCGCCCTGAAAGGCAATCACGGCCGGAAACTTGCGCCCGGCCGGTCCGTTCGGCTTCCGGAAATAGCCGTCAAGCACCTTGCCTTCGTAGTTGATCTGCACACGCTCGAACGGTGGCCGCACCAGCTCCCAGGCCTTGTCAAAGGTCATGCGCATTTTCTTGTACGTGGGCAGCATCCGAGGCTCGGTGACCGGCGCCGGCCAGCAGGCTTCGCGATAGAAGTTTGAGGCGCGCAGGTAATATTCGTTGGCGGTGATCTTGAATCCCTGCTTGGCGAATTGGTCGGCCGCCTGTTCGTTGCGCTCGGCCACGCGTGTCCACTCGGCCATCCACGAATCCAGATTGAAGGGCTTCATCCGCTGCGCCACTTCCAGTTGGTCCGGGTCGTTGGTGTAAATCGACGCAGTCAGCCGGATCTCAAGTTGTCCGCCTCCGGGAAGCGATTTACCCGGGAACAACTCGGTTTCGGCTCGTCCGCCAGTGGCGCCAACCGTGCCGCTCTCCGCGCCGGCATCCTGCGCACTCATCCGCGCCCATGCCGCGACGCCCCCCGACAGCATCCCCCATCGCGCCAAGCTTCGTCTGCTCAACTTCGACAAAGAAATCACCGCCTGCCTCCTTATTCGTTGGTGACTGACACGATACGCCCCCTGCTCCCGCCAGTCAAGCGGACCGACTGGCCCTTAAGAGTAAACCCATTCCGCTTGCCTCACAAGCAGCGTTGGTGATATATCGTGTACACACGTTTCGTCGCAAGTCAGCGAGGGTGAAATTATGCGCAAGAAGCTATCCGTGATTCTGAGCATCGGTGCGGTCTTCGTGCTCGGCTTTCTGTTCGGCAGCAAGGTGACGCCGGTCGAGGGGAAAGATAAACCCGGAACGGGTTTCGCCGCCATTCCGGGCACGGTCGGCGGCCAGGATCCATTCGGCCCCTACGAAGTCGCTGCCGGCTGGCCCAAAAACATCAGCACGCTCCCAGGGAATGACAAATGGACGTGGGGCGCCGGCCAAGCCGTCTACGCCGAAAATCCGAATCGCGTCTTCCTGATCTTTCGCGGTGAGCTGCCGAACATCAAGCGGCCTGAGACGAGGCTGATCCCCGACTTCGGCCCCAGTCTGCAATTCCCCATTGGCCGCCTGCCCTGGCGGGATGCAACGGTCGCCGCCCTGCCGGGTGCCGGTGGCACGGGTCAGGATCCGGCCGACGGGATGAAGCTGTGGAAGGGCACGCTCGGCGTGGACGCGAAATGGGAGCATTGCGTCACGGTCGTCGACGCCAACGGCAACATCACCGAGCAGTGGACCCAGTGGGACAAGATCCTCAAGCGCCCACACTACATCTCCATCAACCCGTACGATCCCGAAAAGCACGTCTGGCTGGTCGACGACCACATGCACGCCATCTACAAGTTCACGCACGACGGAAAGCAGCTCGTCCAGACGTTGGGCACGCCGACGGTTTCTGGCGCTGACGGCACGCACTTCAACCGGCCAACGTTCCTCGCCTGGCTGCCCGACAGCACCCTGTTCGTGGCCGACGGCTATAACGGTACCCGCGTCGCCAAGTTCGATAAGGACGGCAAATTCCTCATGGACTGGGGAAAGAAGGGCACTCCTCCGAACGACAAGCGCCCCGGCTATTTCAATAACGTGCATGGCATCGCCGTCGATCCCCAAACCAAGCACGTGTTCGTTAACGATCGCGGCAATCATCGCATCCAGGTCTTCGACGAAAACGGCAAGTATCTCTCCGAATGGAGTATGGGAGCGGAGCCGTCGGATATTCATCTCATCTACATTGGCGCCGACCGAACTTTATGGGCATTCGATCGCGGGACTTCTAAAATGCTGAAGTATGATCTCGAAGGCCACTTCCTGTATTCCTGGGGCACGTGGGGTGATTTCCCGGGAGGCTTCTGGGGCGTTCACGGGTTCAGTGTCGATCAGGACGGCAACTTCTATGTCGCAGAAGTCGACAACGGTCGTGTACAGAAATTCACTCCACGAGCGGGAGCGAACCCGGCGTTCACTGTCGGCAAGCCCGTGTATTCGGCGTGGAAGCAGTGAGTCTGATTTTGACGCGGATTTGTCTTGACTTTGACCACCGCGGATGATAGCAAAGAGCAATACACAAACGCCCACGGGCAAAAAATAGAGGCGTAGCGGAAACGATTCTAGTGTTAGGGGGGTCCATGTCAGTAATCTACTCTGTTCGCCGACCGGCGTGGTTGAGCCTCGTGTTCGTGCTCGCCTCTGCCCCACTCTTTTCACAGACTAATCTGGGCCGCATTAGCGGCTCGGTGCGCGATCAATCGGGCGGCGCGATGGTCGGCGTCGCCGTAACCGTCACCGACGCGGACCGCGGTCTGGAACGCAGCACCATGACGGATGCGACCGGCCAATACTTCCTTCCCGGTCTGTTACCCGGAAGGAAGACCGTCAAGGCGGAGGCCCAAGGTTTCAAAGGCTTTGAACAATCGAACATCACGCTCGAAGTGGCGCAAGATGCCCGCTTCGACATCGTGATGGCTCCCGGCGCTGTCAATGAAACGGTCCGCGTGACCGAAGCGCCGCCCCTTCTCGACACCACCAGCGCCGAGCTCGGAGGCACCATCCAAAATCAGGCGATCAACGATCTTCCGTTGAACGGCCGGAATTTCGAAAATCTCCTCGATCTGCGGCCCGGTGTCACCAAGTATCCCGGCAATTCCGGCTGGACGCAAAGCACCAACGGGATGCGGCCGCACGATAACTATTTCATGGTCGACGGTATCAACAGCAACGATCCCTGGATGGCCCAGAGCATGATGAACGCTGTGATGGCCGCCGGCGATGCCGGCACCATGCTGCCGATCGATGCCATCGACGAATTCAAGACCCAGGAGAACCCGCGCGCCGAATTCGGCTGGAAGCCGGGCGCCGTGGTGAACGTCGGCGTCAAGTCGGGAACCAACCAATACCACGGCACTGCATACGCTTACGGCCGAGACGGCAGTTGGGACGCGGTGAACTATTTCACCGCGCCTGGCGCGCCGGAGGCGGCTGTTGCTCTGGAGCAGTTCGGCGGAAGCATCGGCGGCCCGATACGCAGAGACAAGCTCTTCTTCTTCGGCAATTTCGAAGAGCAGCGCTACAGCGTTGGCAACCCGGTGCAGCACGAGGTGCCGATCACCGCCGCAGGCGTGGGAAATCCGACCCAGAATTTGATCAGTTCCTGCAATTCCGCCCTGACCGCCGGCAAACTCACTCCGTTGAGCGCGCAACTAGCCGGATTGAGCCTGACCTGCGCGCCGCTGCCGAACTATCCCGGCCTGTTTCCTGCCAATCCCGGACCGACCGTCGATTTCAACACGTCTCTGACTAGCACCAACAACATCAATTCCGGCGTGGGCAAGATCGACTTCCACCCGAATGCCAAGAACTCGATCAGCGGGATGTATTTCATTAGCCCCGGCAACGGAACATTCGTCGATAACCCTGGCGCCCAGATCGCGCCCCAATGGCTCACTGATCAGTACGCCCGGTCTCAAGTCGGATCGGGAAACTGGATCTGGACACCCGCCCCGACTGTTGTGAATTCGGTCCACTTCGGGTACTCGCACTACTACCAGACATTCTTCAGCGTGGATTCCTCGCAGAATCCGTCCAGTTACGCATACAACGGAAGCACCTATCACGTTTACACCGGCCAGACCAATTCCTCCTACTACGGCTTGCCGCTCATGACCTTCCCGGGCTACGCGTTTCAGCTGGGACTGAACTGGCCGAAGACCGTTGGACCCGACGGGGTTTGGCAGGCGTCCGATTCGGTTTCCATCCTGCGCGGCAACCACACGCTCAAGCTGGGATTTGAGTTTCTCGGCAATCAAAGCACGAATAACGTGACTTCCAACACCAAGGGGAATATCCGCTTTTCAGGTTTGACCAACTTCTTTACCGGCACGATGGCCCGGGCCTCGTTCACAGCGGGGAATTTCCTCCGCCATCTGAGCAATCAAGGGTATGGCCTCTTCGTTCAGGACGATTGGCGCGTGAGCCGTCGGCTCACCGTAAACGTGGGCCTGCGGTATGAGCTCAACACCGTCCCGACCGACGCCAACAACCTGCTCGGCAACTTCGATCCCAATTTGGGACTGGTGCAGGTAGGAAAGCAGATTTCCTCCATTTACAACGGCGATCACAATAACTTCGCGCCTCGTCTCGGGCTGGCGTGGGACGTCTTCGGCAACGGCAGGACGGTCGTCCGCGCTGCCGGCGGCATTTTCTACGAGCAGCCCAGCTACGATTCTTTTATGGCCATCGGCAACCTGCTCGGTCTTCGCACGATTCCGACGGGCGTCCCTCTGTACACCAATGGAAATCCTACTCCCACCACCGCGGGCGGCAGCATCGCTTTGGGAGCTATTACATTCTCCGGCCCCGCCGTCGGATCGGTTCGTACTGCCTGGGCGAACAATGGACCCAACAATCCGCTCTTCAACGCCTCGCCGACGTGCGGCGATGGCAGCGTAACTCTCTCCAACGGCTTGACGCCCCAGCCCTGCGTGACGATGGGTGTCGACCGCAATTTACGAACTCCGTACGTTACGAATTGGAACTTCGGTGTCCAACAGGCCCTTACCGCCAATCTCTCGTTGGATGTTTCCTACGTCGGCAATCACGCCACCAAGCTGGTTGGCTTGACCGATCTGAATCAGCCGCAAAAGGTCAATGGCTTCAGCCCCGGTTGGGGCAATCCCGCCACTCCGGGGAGCCCGGCCAACCTTTGCCTCGCCAGCGCCAAGACCGGCTATGACAACTGCAATCCCGATGGCGATGCCGAGGTGGCTGCTCAGCCCTTTGCCAAGAAGTTCCCTTACCTGAGCTATGTCTACTGGCTGTCGAATAACAATTGGTCCAACTATGATGGGCTGCAAGTCTCACTCACGCAAAGAGCCTCGCACGGCGTCTCGTTCGTGATGGGATACACGCTGTCGCACGCGCTGGGAATGTCTCCGGATAACTGGTCGTTCCTGAGCCCGATCGACAACAACAACGTGCGGAACCTCTATGGCAATTCGCCGTTCGATGTGCGGCACCACTTTACGTTCTCCGTAACTTACGCCATCCCGGGTGTAAAGACACCGGGACACGTCCTCGAGGGGTGGTCGCTCAATTCGATCATCAACTTGCAGAGTGCCATGCCGTGGGGCATCAACGATTTGACGACCGATTTCAGCGGCACCAATGAAATGGGAAGCCAAGCCCCAATCGGCGAGCAGTGGAACTTCTCCGGCAATCCAGGCGATTTTACGACGACCAAGGATTTCTGGCAGAACACCAATGCTGGAAGCGGCGGAATCCCCTATTTCGCCGGAACGAGCAATGCCGCTTGCCTGGCCAAGGCGCAGGCGTCGGGACCGCTGGCGGTCGCCTCGCTGGCCAATCTCGGCTGCTACGCCAAGGGAAGCTCGGTCCTCATTCCCCCTGCGTTTGGCAGCTACGGCACTACTGGTCCGAATGTTTTCCGGGGCATGCCGTACTACAACGTGGATCTCTCCGTCACCAAGACCATCTCGTTCAAGGAGCGCGTCAAGGCCCAGTTCCGGGCTGAGTTCTTCAACATCTTCAACCACCCGAATATCTCCAACCCGTTTGGCGGGCCTGGCGGCGACAACACCTATACCGATCCCTCGGTCGATGCCGGCGCAAGCTTCGGCTTCCGGCCGCAGACCCCCGATGTGACCAGCTCCAACCCCGTACTCGGTTCGGGCGGCCCGCGTGCGATTCAGTTAGGTTTGAAGATTATCTTCTAGGAAACTACAGCAGCCGGTGCAGGCCTTCCCGAAAGGGACTGCCCAGCATCGGCTGCAGCTTCTCGCGAAATTTCTTCGAATGCGGCGCCGCCAGATGCGCTTCGAACGCCTGCCGGCTCTGCCACACCTCGTAGATCGTGAAGTGGTTGGGATGCCCGTCCTGCTGCAACACTTCGAAGCGAACTACGCCCGGATCCTTTTGACTGGCAGCGGCAAATTCCTTGATGAGGTTCGTGGCTTCCGTCAGAACGTCGCCCCTGCCGGCGATATCGACATGCGTCACCGCGTACAGGTCCGCGGCCACGCTGCTGGCAGCCAGCAACGCCACGTAAGCTCCGATCGAAAAAATCCGCCGCATCGAATCCCCTCCCGGAGTATACTCCATGTGGCGAGAGGAGAAGGCCCATGACCAGCCGCCGCCAGTTTCTTTCAGACGTCGCCGCCGCCACCGGAGTCGTATTCGCCACCTGTAGCGGACAGCTTCTGCACGCGCAAAACGCCAGCCCGAAGAAGCGCCGTCAGGTCTCAGTGGGCGGCAAGCGCATCCGCACCATCGACATTCATGCCCACGTGATCATTCCGGAAGCCACCGCGATGATGGGCGTCAAGACCGAGCCCAACAATACCGCCGTGATGTCACCGGAGCGCTTCGCGACCATGGACGAGTGGGGAACTGACATGCAGGCGCTGAGCATCAATGCCAACTGGTACAGCGTGGATCGCGAAATCGCCGGCAAAATGATTCAGCTCCAAAACGAGAAGCTGGCGGAATTGTGCGCGAAGTACCCGGACCGGTTCGTGGCATTTGCTTCGGTCGCGCTGCAGTTTCCCGATCTGGCCGCCGCGCAGCTTGAAGAAGGCGTCAGGAAGTACAACCTGCGCGGCGCGGCCATTGGCGGTCATGTCAATGGCGACGAGTGCTCCAATCCCAAGTTCGACCCGTTCTGGAAGAAAGCCGAGGAGCTGGGATGCGTCGTCTTTATGCACCCGCAAGGCATTCCTGAAATGAACAAGCGGTTCGCGGGCGCCGGCGGGTTGACCAACGTGATCGGTAATCCGCTCGAGACCACCATCTTCCTCTCCCACCTGATTTTCGACGGCACTCTTGACAAATTCCCTGGTTTGAAGATCTGCGCCGCGCACGGCGGTGGGTACCTGCCGTCCTACGCCGCCCGCTCCGATTACGGCTGCGTGCGCTTTCCGGATGCCTGCAAGACCAGGAAACATCCGACCGAGTATTTGCGTCAGCTCTACTTCGATTCGATGGTGTTCACCCCGGAGGGCCTGCGTCACCTGGTGGCGGAGGTAGGCGTCAGCCAGGTCATGATCGGCACCGATTATCCCTTCCCCTGGAGCACGACCACAGTCGACCATATCCTCAAGACGCCCGGTTTAAGCGATGCCGACAAGCGCGCGATCCTCGGCGAGACCGCGGCGAAGCTGCTGAAACTGTAACTCGGCGTCGTTACTGGGCCGCCAGCTGTTTGCGCAGAGTGGCGCCGTCTACTTCCTTTTCCCAACGCGCCACCACTACTGTGGCCACCGCATTCCCGAACACGTTGATCGCCGCGCGGAACATGCTCAGAAACCGATCGATGCCCAGGATCAAGGCCATTCCCGCCACCGGCACCGTCGGCACTACCATCAGCGTGCCCACAAGCGCGATGAATGACGCACCTTGCACACCGCTGGCCCCCTTTGAGGTGAGCACCGCCACCGCTAGGATGGTCAGCTGCTGCGTCAACGTCAGGTGCGTGTTGGTAGCCTGCGCTACGAACAGCGCCGCCATCGTCATATAAATGCTCGTTCCGTCGGTGTTAAAGGTATACCCCGTCGGAACCACCAGCCCCACCAGCGCCTTCGAGCAGCCGATCCGTTCCAGCTTTTCCATCAATGCCGGCAGCACTGGTTCCGACGAGCTGATTGCCAGGCATAGCACGATCTCATCTTTGAAATACCGAAGCAGCGAGAAGACGCTCACACCCGCCGCCCGCGAGATCGGCCCCAGGATCAGGATCACAAACAGAATGCTGGTAATCCAAAACGTCACAATCAGCTTGACCAGCGGGCCCAGCGACGCCAGCCCGTACTGGCCGACCGTAAACGCCATCGCCCCGAAGGCCCCGATGGGCGCCAGCCGCATCAGGATGTTGATGACTCCGAACACCACGCGCGTCAGTCCTTCGAATACATCTACCACCGGCTTCGCCCGCGCGCCCGCCGCCGACAGCGCGAACCCAAACAGCAGCGCCACCAGCAGCACCTGCAGTATCGCCCCCTTGGCAAAGGCGTCGACAATCGTGGTGGGAATGATTCCCATCAAAAAATCAGTCACGCTTTGCGCCTTCGCCTGCCCGGCGTATTGCGCGACGGCTTTGGCGTCCAGCGTCGCCGCGTCCACATGGAACGCCCCACCCGGCTGCACCACATTGCCGACGATCAGCCCGATCCCCAGCGCCAATGTCGAGACGATCTCAAAATACAAGATCGCCTTGCCGCCCACACGGCCCACCTTCCTCAGGTCCTGCATGCCGGCGATGCCCGTCACCACCGTACACAGCACCACCAGGGAAATCACCATGGTGATGAGCCGGATGAACGCGTCTCCCAGCGGCTTCATCGCGATGGCCTTGTGTGGACTCACAGAACCGAGGACGATAGCCACTCCGACCGCGAAAAGCACTTGCGTTGTCGGGCTCTTCATAGCGATCTAGAATGGTACACCAATCCAACGCCGATCGGGCGCCCCCGGGTCGAATCGCCCTCGTGTTATATACTGGCCCAGGATGCGAACCCGTATCTTTTCTGCCGGAATCTTCTGCCTGCTGAGCGCCGTCTCCGCACGCAGCCAGGCCCGCCCCGACTCAAAACCGCAGCTCTCCGACCAGGTCTTTAAGAACATCCAGGCCCTCAAGGGCATTCCCGTGAACGAATTCATGGCCACCATGGGATTCATCTCTGCGTCGCTGGGGGAAACGTGCACCGATTGCCACATCGGCGAGAGCGGCGGCAGCTGGGACCGCTATGCCGATGACACCCCGCGCAAACGAACCGCGCGCCGCATGATCACGATGGTCTCGGCGATCAATAAATCCTATTTCGCCGGCCAGCGTGTGATCACCTGCTATTCCTGTCATCGCGGCGGCGAGCGTCCGAGGGTCACTCCGAGCCTGGCGGATCTCTATGGCCCTCCGCATCCCGATGAGCCCGATCAAATCTTCAAAGAAGGTCCGAACAAGCCGACCGCCGACCAGGTGCTCGATCGGTATCTGGATGCCTTGGGCGGCGCGCCGCGGCTTGCCGCCGTGAAGAGCTTCTCTGCCAAGGGGACCTACAAAGGATTCTCGGATATCGACAAGAACGCGCTCGAATTGTTTGCCAAGGCCCCCAATCTGCGCACTACGGTCGTTCACACCGGCAACGGCGACAGTGTCTCGGTCTTCGACGGTCGGACCGGCTGGAATGCGGCGCCCGCTACCGATAGTCCGGTCTCGATACTGGAGCTCACCGGCGGAGACCTGGACGGCGCGCGTCTCGATGCCGAACTCACCTTTCCCGCCCAGATCAAGCAGAGCCTGAAGCAGTGGCGCATCGGCTATCCTGCCACGATCGACGACAAGGACATGCAGGTGGTGCAAGGAACCGCCGATGGCCGCTATCCGGTCAACCTCTACTTCGACAGCAAGACCGGCTTGCTGGCCCGCCTCGTCCGCTTTGCCGATTCGCCGATCGGCCTCAGCCCCACCCAGATCGATTACTCCGACTATCGCGATGTCTCCGGCATCAAGATGCCGTTTCGCTGGACCGTGACCTGGCTCGATGGCCGCGCGCTCATCGAATTGACGCAAGTGCAGGCCAACGCCGCGATCGACGCCGCGAAGTTTGCCAAGCCCGTACCCAGCCTCGCGAAATAACCGGAGCCTCGACATGTTCTACGCCGCGATCGCGAAGTACACCCCGGACGCATCCACCATCGCCAAGGCCCGCCCCGCTCACCGTCAGTATTTGACCGGCCTGCGCGATCAGAACAAGCTCGTCATCTCCGGGCCGTTCGCTGACGATTCCGGCGGGCTGCTGGTCTACGAAGCCGAAAGTCCCGAGCAGGTCGACACCCTGGTCCGCGAAGACCCCTTCGCGAAACAGGGCGTCTTCCTTTCTTGGGAAATCCGCCCGTGGAGCGTCATCTTCCGGAATCAAAATCTGCTGTGCGGAGAAAACAAACGATGAGACGAGCCTGGATCGCCATGGCCGGGCTGCTGCTGGCCCCGCAAGCCCGTCCGCAGATGGCCGAAGAGGTTTTCAAGAATGTCCAGGTGCTCAAGGGCGTGCCCGTCGATCAGTTCATGGACATGATGGGCGTGTTTTCTGCCGCGCTCGGCATGTCGTGCGAGGATTGTCATGCCGCCAATGACAGCAAGTGGGAAAATTACGCCCTCGATACCAGTCCGCGCAAGCAGACCGCCCGCCGCATGATCGGCATCATGTCGGGTATCAACAAAACCTACTTCGGCGGCCGCCAGATGGTCACCTGCCACTCGTGCCATCGCGGCACCAGCCGCCCCAAAGTCACCACCAATCTCGGTACATTGTACGGCGCGCCGCCGGATGAAGAAGAGGATGACATCGTCCAGCCCGCGCGCGACGCGCCGTCGGCAGATCAGATTTTCGACAAGTACGTCCGCGCCCTCGGCGGAACGCTCGCCAGCTTTACGGCGAAAGGAACCAGCTCCGGCTACGGCCCGGAAAGCGAGAAGCGGCCGCTGGAAGTCTACGCCAAAGCTCCCGATCAGCGCACCGCCGTCACACACACCTTGAATGGCGACAGCACTACAGTCTTTGACGGGCGCTCCGGTTGGGTGGCGGCGCCCCTGCGTCCCGTACCGGTCCTCTCCTTGACCGGTGGCGAACTGGAAGGTGCCCGCTTGGACGCCGAGATGTTGTTCCCCTCGCGCATCAAGCAAGCCTTCCCGCAATGGCGCGTTGGCCGCCCCGCAGTAATCAACGATCGCAAAGCCCAGGTCGTTCAGGGTACCAGCGCCAGCGGAGCGTCTTTCGCGACGTTCTATTTCGATGCCGAATCCGGGCTCCTGGTCCGCCTGATCCGCTACGCCAATTCCTCGGTTGGTCGCGTCCCCACCCAATTCGATTATTCGGACTATCGCGACGTTGCCGGCGCCAAAATGCCCTTCCGCTGGACCATGACGTGGCTCGACGGCCGCGAGAACGTGGAGCTGACCGAAATCCAGCCGAACGTCTCGGTCGATGCCGCCCGGTTCGCGAAGCCGCCGGCGCCCCGCTAAGGCCGCGCCGCGCGATGGAAGCTCAAGGGCAGGTGATTGGGCCCTTGCGACCACTCCCCGGCGATTTCGCCGTTCGCGCCCAGCGTTCCCTTGTAGATTCCCGACACGCCCCGCGCCTCCACTTGCAGCTGTTGGCCTTCGATCGTAACTGTTGTAACCGGAATCTCCTGGCTGCCTTGATCCACCGACGTCAGCGACGCCGTCGCGAGGCCTTCCGCTCCGGGCGTCAGCTTCAGCCGCACGCGCAGGGTTTTCCCCTCCTCTGCCAGCGCGCCTTCCCACACGCCGTCGAATTCCTTCGATAACACGCTATTCGGAGGCGGCACGTTCACATGAGCCTCACCCGTCCGCGCCAGTCGGAATGGCACGCCGCCCGAAGCATTCGAAGCCGTGCCGCTCAGCCCGCCGCGGTCTTCCGAGAGCCTTCCCTCGAACGACGCAAAATCGGGAAGATACGCCGCGAAGTTTACGGCTGTATCCCGCACCGTTAGCTTCTCGAGCGGTACGTCCGCGGCGCTGCTCCCCAGTAAGCTCATCGAGCCGACCCACGCACCTTGCGCGTTCCGCGCCAGATCTACCGTCATGCCCAGTTCGCGTCCAGGCAGTTGAATTTTGCCTTCCCAATGGCCGCTGGCATCCGATGTTGCCGCAGCCGCGGCCAGCAGGCCGCACATCGTCAGAATCGCGATCGCCTTCATGGTCATCTCCTCTCAATAATCCCGCCGCTCCACGTTGATCGCGGCCCCATACAACAGCGCGGCCGAAACCGCCACGCACGCAGCCAGTCCCAGCCACGGCACCGCGCCCTGGCGGAAATAGGACTCGGCGCTCATCACCCGATAAATCCCAAATGGCAGCATGTCGGAAACCAGTTGCTCGCCCAGCGCCAGGATGATCGCGGCCGCGGCCGTCAGCATGATCGGCCGCCCCAGGTCGGTGAACACGGTCGACAGCAGACACGCCAGGCTGAAGAACAGCGTGGCGGCAACGAACATACAAATCGCGTGGACCAGCGCGTCGCCAATGCCATAGCTTTTGCCCACCGTCGGCGAAAGAGCCGGGATCAAAAGCGACGAGACCAGGACCAGTCCCAGCAACTCTGCCAGGCCCGTCGCCGTCCGCACGCCGAACAGCCGGTTCCGGGAGACCGGCAAGGAAAGCAGGTACAGCGCTCCCGAGCGCGGCGCGAGCAGGCTCCCACTGCCCAGCAGCACTGCCACCAGCGTCCCCATCTGCGGCAGGTTTTGCCGGAACCACTGGGCCCAAATGTAACCCGGGTACTCGCGCTGCATTACCGTTGCTTCCCGGATTTGCCGGCCGATGTACCCGTCCATCTTGATACCGGAAGCGAGCGGCATCAGCTCCTGGACCTTCGGCCACATCACCACCACCCCTCCCGCCGAGCACACTAATAGAATCAGGCCGATCAGGAAGCGCCACCGCGTATCCAGCCAGGATTTTTCCCAGAGCATGTCAATTCTCCTCTCGTACTGTTTCCAAAAAGATCTCTTTCAGCGTGACGGGAACCACGTCCACCGACACCGCGTCGAGCCCCCGTGCTTCTTCCACGATTTGCCCGGCTCCGGCGCTCGATAGCACCGTGAGCGACCGCCCGTTGCGCTCCACGTGAACCACGCCCGGCGCCCGAAACGCCGCCCTCGGCGCTTCGCCATCGAACACCAGCCGGATGCGCCGGTAGTTTTCACGGAGTTCATCGAGTGCGCCCGAAACGGCATCCCGCCCGCGATCGATGATCGTGATCCGGTCGGCGATCTGTTCCACTTCGCCGATCTGGTGCGACGAGAAGAAGACGGTCAGCTCCTCGCCCGCCACGTGCGCCACGATCGCCTGCAGCACTTCCTCGATCGCCGACGGGTCGAGCCCCGAGGTCGGCTCGTCCAGGATCAGCAGCTCCGCTCCCCGGCACAACGCCAGCAGCAAGGCCAGCTTGGTGCGTGTGCCGCGCGAAAGAGCCTTCACCTTCCGCTCCCCCGGCAGCTCGAACGCGCGCTGGTAGCGCCGCTCCAGGTCTCCGCGCCAGCGGGAGTAAAACGACGCCGTGAAGCGAATCAACTCCTCCACCCCCATCTCGTCCAACAGGTCCTTGTCTTCGCTCACGAATCCCGTGCGGCTCCGGATCTGCAAGCTGGCGTCCCGCGAGTCCGCGGCCAAACCAAAGACGCGCGCTTGCCCGCTCGCTGGCCGCGCCATTCCCAGCAGCGTCTTGATCGTGGTCGTCTTCCCCGCGCCGTTTCGCCCCAGGAATCCATAGATCGAGCCTTTCGGGACCCGCAGGTTGAGCCCGTCGAGAGCTTTCACCGCGCCGTAGTTCTTCCGCAAATCGACAGTTTCGATGATCGACGGCTCAGCCATTCCGCCCTCCTGTCCGGGCTAGCCCCGCCAGCTCGGCCTCAAAGAGGCGCCGGATTTCCTCTTCGGTGAGTCCTTGCCCGCGCAGCCGCTCCACCGCCGCCGCCACCACTGGCTGGGCGCCGCGCAGCTTGTCCGCCACTTTCCGCGCGCGCGCGTTCTCCGTGACGAACGCGCCCGCGCCGTGCCGCAGCTCGATCACTCCTTCGTGTTCCAGTTCGCGGTAGGCTTTGGCCACCGTGTTCGGATTGATCACAAGCTCCTCCGCGAGCGGCCGAATCCCCGGCAGTTGCTCGCCGGCCCGCAGCGCTCCGGTTTCAATCGCGTGCTTAACTTGTTCCATCAATTGCACATAGATGGGAACGCCAAGCGACGGATTGGGCCGGAAAATCATCATTTCAACTGTACTACTGATCTAGCACAGTGCTACTGTGCCACGTCCGCTCCGCCCCTGTCAAGAAAAAAATGTGAATTTAGCCCCGTCGCGTACGCGCGGAGGTATTTCGCTCTTCTACTGGTTCTCGAAGATGTACACCGCGCCCGCGCCTGCCGCGGAGTTGTCTTTCATGTCCCCGCCGGCGCCTTTCGCCGCGCTGCCTTCGCTGCGCGCGCCGATGGCTAGCACCTTGCCGTCTTTGCTTAGCGCCATCGCGCTGCCGAATTCGTCGTACGCATCCGCGTTCGACGATTTGATGTACGCTTTCTGCGTCCATGTGCTACCGGTGCGCGTGAACAGGTACAGCGCGCCGGAATCCTCGGCCGATAGATCCGCCTGGTTCCCGTTGAGGCCGCGCGAGCCGCCGTTTTCCAG
>CAYTJD010000017.1:0-45441 GCA_964438005.1 uncultured Solibacteraceae bacterium
GCGCTCACGGTCGAGATGGCGGGGCGCTTGACCGCCACCTTCAAAGCGCTGGGATTCCAGTACGTCACGCTCGACCTGGAAGGTTACCGGCAAGGGTCGCTCAACGAGGTGCTCGGCCTTGGGCGACGCTCTGCTCCCTAGGGAGCGACACGGTATCCTGTTACAGACATCGTGCTGAACAACTTGTACCGGTTCTTGCCGCCGGAAGGCGCGAAGATCCTGCTGGTGTTGTTCCTGTCGTTTCTCACGGGCTTGGAACGGGAGGAACACAAAGCGGGCGCCGAGCAGTATGCCTTCGGCGGAGTGCGCACATTTCCGCTGATCGGGCTGATCGCCTATGCCGTATCGTTTCTGGCCGGAGGGCAGGTCCTGCCGGTCGTCTTGGGATTTGCGATTGTAGCCGGGTTCCTGATGTTGTCGTACCGGCACAAGCTGCAGACTTCCACATCCGCCGGAATGACCACGGAAATGTCGGCTCTAACCACGTACGTGGCCGCGGCATTGGTCTATCGGGAACAATACTGGATCGCCACCACGCTCACCGTCGCCAGTGCGCTACTGCTGGAATTGAAAGTTTCGCTCGAGGGTCTCACCAAGCGGATTCCCGGTGAAGAGATTCTTACTTTCACCAAATTCCTGCTACTGACCTCGGTGATCCTGCCGATTTTGCCCAACCAGGAGTTCACGCTGTTCCGTATCAACCCGGCGAAGACGTGGCTGGTCGTCGTGGCGGTGAGCACGGTTTCGTACGGCAGTTATGTCATTCAGAAGGTGACCAAGGGACAGGGCGGCGTGCTGGTAGCGGCGCTGCTCGGCGGTGCGTATTCTTCAACCGTGACGACGGTAGTGCTGGCCAAGCGCGCCGCACGCGAAAAGCGGACGCATCTGTTTGCCGGCGGAACGCTGATTGCCTCCGGCATGATGTATCTGCGGCTGGCCGGTCTGGTCACTCTGTTCAATCAGCAGCTGGTCATAATGCTCGGCGTCCCGTTCCTCATCCTCGCGGCCGCGGCGCTGCTGGCGGGTTGGCTGTGGACGCGGCTGCCGGACACACAAGGCGGGGCCGTCGCCGAGGAATTCGAGCCGAAAAATCCGTTGGAGATGAGCGCGGCGCTGTTCTTCGCCGGGCTGTTCCTGGTGATGCTCATCGCCACGCACCTTGCGGTCATGTACCTGGGCAAAGCCGGCGTCTATTCCCTGGCGGCGGTAATGGGCGTGTCCGACGTCGACCCGTTCATCATGGGAATGACGCAGGAGGGCGGGAAGACGACTCCGCTCGCGGTGGCGGCGTCGGCGATCCTGATCGCAGCCGCCAGCAACAATGTCATGAAGGGCCTGTACGCCTACTCGCTGTCGGACAAGAAGACCGGCCGCCAGAGCCTCACGTTTCTCGTAGCCCTGGCGCTGGCGGGGCTAACGCCGCTGCTCTGGCTGGCGCTCTGATTCTTCCTGCTTGCGGGCGCCTTGGAGAATGTCCTTCAGCGCGTAGTTACCCTCGTGGCAGGCGTATTCCAGAAATTGATATTTGTCGTCGCGCTTCAGCGGAATCAGCATCGTCCACGGCTTGGTCCAGGTTTTCGGATCGTCCACGGTTGCCTGGTAGTTGACAGTGTCGTCGTCGACCCGCGTCAGGCGCTCGACGAGGAGCAGGGCTTCACTGTTGCGGCCGCCTTGGCCGTTGTAGGCGACGCCGTTCGATCCGATGCTGGTTTTGTTGGTGAAGTTGGTGGTTTCGATAACCAGCGTGTTGCCTTCCCAGTGGCCGCGGGAATCGCCGAGATACATGTGGATGTTGGATCCGACATGCGGGCGGCCATCGAGCGGAATCACGCGCGTTTCGTGGATCATTTCATTGCGAATGACGACGTAGCCGGGCGCCTGGATAATCTGATTGCCGTTGTTGTAGACAACCGGAATGATGGAGCCAACCGCACCGCGCGTGATGCAGCGGTAATACAAGTTGACGTCGTCATACGAATTCGCTTTGCCGGCCCACTCGGCCGGCGTCTTCGCCTGGATCGCCTTGGCTTCGGGAGTCATCGGAGGTAGCCGGCCGTCGGGCGGATCGATGATGAGCGAGGCCTGGCGCGTCGGCTTACCGCGCTCGGTCCAGTAAGCAGGCGGACCGATGCCGATGCGCTCGTCCTTGGGCGCGAATTCGACGGCATCGGCGGCGGAGGCACGCTGCGCCTGTGCAACGCGCTGCGCGAATTCCTGGTCCGTCAGTTCCGTGCGCTCGCCCAAGCCCTTCGGACGCTCCATAGGAACGCCCATGTTGCCGGGCCAGATGCCTTGCAGGTCAGGATCACCCCACGGTGTTTTGGGCGGCGTCCAGTTTTTCGCGGACGCTTGCGAGAAAACCGCCGGCGCGAACAGCACCGCCAGCGCTACGAAAACAAGCAATCGGCGCATGGCATGCCTACTTCTTCTTGTATTGCCCGTAGAGCAACTCTTCAGCGAACTCCACGCACTTGAATTCCAGGATCTGCGCGTTTTTCTCGACCCGCCGATACAGCGGCATGCTGATTTTCCAAGGGCGGCTGAAGACGGACGGATCTTCGATGCTGGCTTCATATTGCAGATGGTCGCGGTCGCTGCGCGTCCAGCGCTCCACCACGTGCAGCTTGTCGCTGCCGAAATCGCCGGCGCGGTCGAACCAGGCGAGGCCGTTCAAGCCCGTGACATCCACCACCAGCGTGTCGCCTTCCCAATGTCCGTAGTTGGTGCCCATCCAGGTGTCGGACGCGGCTTCCTCCGGCTTGCCCATATTGACGAAGCGATTCGCGCTGGCGTACTCGTAGACAAATAGAATTCCCTTAGGCGATTGCACGACCTGGAACGGATAAGGCATGTAGTTGGCGCGGGGGATGCCGGGCATGTAGCACTTGGCCTCGGGATCATTGGTACGGCGGTTGGCGAAATTACTATTCTTCTTTTGCAGGGCCGCGGGAAGATACGGAATCTCGCCGCCTTCCACCACGCTCTGCCCGGCGGGCACTGCCCCGATGGCGCCGGTTTCCCACATCGTGCCGGGCGCCGGCGAATGATCTTCCAAATCCCAGTTGGCGGTGTTGAGCGCCTGCCAGATGCCATTCAGATCGGCGTGCCCGTCCGCGGAGCGAGGCGCGCGATACGTCTGGGCCTGCGCGGCCGCCACAAAAAACGCAAGCGCCGCAGCACGCAAGCTCATCGAAAAACTGCCCATGAACGGATTCTCCTGACCTTCGAAGCAGACTACCGGCTTCGATCCTACATAAGCGGCAATCCGAGTGTCAAGGCGATCACACCTTGAAGCGCGGCAGCAGCTTTTCGGCATTCTCGCGCTCGATGGCGCGCATCACTTTCGCGGAAAGGCCCAGGTGCGGCAGTTCGTTCACAGTGGATTCAATCGGCTCGAAGGGGTAATCGGTGCCGAACAGAATGCGGTCCGGCTGGGCGAACTTCAACATCGCGGCCATTGGATACGCAAAACTGGCGTGCGCGATGTCGATGTAGAACTTCTGCAACTCGGGAATCACGCCGTTGGGGATGTATTCGTCGTGCTTGGGGTCGTGCGGGTAGCGGTCCTTGATGCGGCCGGCGATCATCGGCATGGTGCCGCCGGAGTGCGGAATGATGATTTTGAGGTTGGGATATTTGTGGAGCACGCCGTTCACAAGAATACTGGTGCAGGCGCGCGTGATATCGAAATCGAATTCGTTCATCGCGGTGGGCACGCTGTCATTCAGGTTCGTGCAGCACGGCGGCGCCAGCGGGTGCATGTAGACGATGGCGTTGCGGCGGTTGAGTTCCTGCCACATGGGATCGAAGTAGGCGTCGCCGGGCCAGCGGGTCTGGTTGTCGTTGGTGTAGATGCCGATCCCGTCGGCTTTCAGCGTATCGAAGCCGTATTCGATTTCCTTCATCACGCCGTCGATATCGGGCAGCGGCACGCCGGTAAAGAGACCGAAGCGCTTGGGATGATCGGACATCAGTTTGGCGCCGTAATCGTTGCCCTTGCGAACGGCGTCGCGGCCCGACTGTTTGTTGTCGTAGAGAATGTCGCCCATCTGGGTCATAGAGAGGATGGATACCGAAATGTCGAACTTGTCCATCGATTCCAGCGTCAGGTCGGGCGTCCAGTTTCCGTTGCGGACAGCGCGGGCGCCGCGGCCGCCAACGCCGAGGGCCGGCGGGACATGGTGATGATGGACATCGATCCGCCCTCCCTTGGCCGTGGACTTATTGACGAACTGGCCGAACAATTCGTGTGAAGCCAGGGCCCCGGCCGCAGCCGTGAGGCCCAGTGTGCCCAAAGCTTCGCGACGGGAAATCTCTCGGTTCCTCATGAATACGCCTCCAAACCAACCTGTGAAGTGTTTGAAGGTATCACAACCGGAGCACGAACGGCCGGCCCGGTTCGACTACTGAATCGCGACGGAGAACAAGGCGAAACTCTGCCCCACCCGCACCGACACGTTCGTTGTAGTCTGCTGCGGGGCGACGAAGTTGACTTGCAGGATGCCCGCGGCTAACCCCGGCGCGGCGCCGGCGAAATTGACGGTGTAGGGCGTCGCCCCAAACGCCACACGAACCGGCGCGCCGGGTTGCGCCGGCGGCAGACTGTTCAGCTGCCCATCCTGACTGGGCGGATTGGTCTGGCCGGCGCCGCCGATGTATAGAATTATCACGGAGCCTGCCTTCGCCGGGTTGGAGGCCGAGTTGAATGTGAAGTCTTCGTTCAACACCGCCAGCACTTCCAGTCCGGCGAGCGGCCCCCAGGTATCGCCGCCGTCGCTGGACTTGAGCAGGCCGCTCACCGACTGGCCCAAAATCAGATTTTGCGGGTTGGTGGAGTCGAACACAAGCGCGCGTGGAAACGCGGGCTGGTTGGGCGGCGCGATGTTGAGAGGCGTCCAGGTCCGGCCGGAATCGGTGCTGCGCGAGAGAAATGGCGGATTCTGGGTCATCACGAAGAAAGAACGTCTTGAGGACGAGCGACGTTGGATCGGTCCGGGCCGAAGGAACCAGCAATAAGCAGGCGCAGGTGGCGCCGAGAAAGAGGACAGGCCGCACTCGGAACCATTTTATCGAGTACCCCAGACGTGTGATCGGTGATCTGTTACACGTAACCCATGGCGGCCAATTGAGAGCAGGTACTCCTGTATAATCTTCTGTCAGTAGAGGGGGGTCCATGGCGACCATTACGAGTAATCCGATCGAAAGCACGGGCGGCGCGAGCGGTACTGCCAGTCCGGGCCGCGCCGAGGTGCGTGAGCAACTGGCCCGCCTCCTCGATAGTTCGTTGTTTCGCGGCAGCCGGCGCTATCCGGGCCTGCTCCGCTTCATTGTCGAACGGAAACTCGACGGGCGCATCGAACAACTGAAGGAACGGACGCTCGGCGTGGAGGTCTTCGGACGCCGGGCCGATTACGACACCAACCAGGATCCCATCGTCCGCGTGTCGGCCGCCGAAATTCGCAAGCGGATCGCGCAGTACTATCACGAGCCAGGCCATGAGACGGAACTGCGGATCGAATTGCCGCTCGGGTCCTACATACCCGTGTTTCACTCGGCGACGGTCGCGCCGGTCCTGACCCAGGCAGTCGTGCGGCCGTGGTATCCGGCGAAGAAGTGGTGGTGGCTGGCATTGGCGGCGTGCCTTCCGCTGGCTGCACTCTCGTGGAACCGGGCTGCGCCCATCGACCAGTTCTGGCGGCCGTTGGTGCAGTCGGGCAGCCCCGTTTCGCTGTGCGTGGCGCGCAGTCCCTTCGAATCCGGGCACCTGGTGGACACCGTGAACTTCGAGTCGCGCTCCTCAAATATTGCCTGGCCGGACGTAGTGACCTTGGCTAAACTGACGGGACTCTTGCAGGCAAAGGGTCAACGGTACGAGATCCGGCGTGAGGATCGAGCCAGCTTCGACGATTTACGCCAAGGTCCCGCCATTCTCATTGGTGGATTCAACGATAGTTGGACGCTCCGGCTGATGAACGACCAGCGGTTCCGCTTCCAAAAGGAAGGCACCCTGTGCTGGATCAAGGACCAGCAAAACCCGGCCGACAAACGCTGGAGCATCGACCTGGGCCATACCGACGCCCATGGGAGTCCATTTTTGGCTCAAGATTACGCGATCGTCTCACGCGTCGCCAATCCGCGGACGGGAAGCATGCTGGTCCTGGTCGCGGGGCTATGGGGATACGGGACCCAGGCCGCCGGAGAATTTCTGACCAACGGCCGCTTCCTGGAGGCCTTGGCCCGCCAGGTCCCGGCAGGTTGGGAGAAAAAGAACATGCAAATCGTGATCGGCACCGAAGTGATCGATCACACACCCGGGCCACCCCAGGTTCTGGCGGTCAATTCGTGGTAGGACCCGGCTCTGCAGGACGTATCATACGTCCCCGCGAGAGCCGTAACGGCATGCCGGAACCAGCGATTCTTCAAGCCTTTACAGAGAATCGCCCGGCTCCGTTACCGTATCGCTCTTTTTCCACGTGCCCTTCGCGATCAAGCTAGACAGCACACTTAGGGTTCCAACGGGGCAACCGGCCCAAGAGGTGTCCGAATATGATTAGACGAACCGCCTGGATTTTCGTTTTGGCTGCGTTATGGGTGAACGCGGCCTATTCGCAGAACATCAATGGCTCGATTACCGGCAGAGTCACCGATCCGCAGGGAGCGGTAGTTCCGGGCGTGTCGGTCACGGTGGCGGATCGCAGCCAGCAAATCTCCGTTTCGACCAGGACCAACGACCAGGGGGTGTTCGTGGTGCCGGGACTTCGTCCGGGCACGTATGATTTGCACCTGGAGGCCATGGGCTTCAAGCGGCTGGACCGGCCCGGAATTCCTCTCAATGCGGATGAAAAACTGGCGCTGGCCGATGTGGCCATGGAAGTTGGCGCGCTCTCGGAAACCGTGGAGGTGTCGGCGGAGGCCACGCTGCTCCAAACCACCAGCGCGGAGCGGTCGGACACCATCATCGGCAAGCAGATCGAGAATCTGCAGGTGAATGGGCGCAACCCCCTGGCTATGACGCAACTGGTGCCGGGCGTGGTGAGCACGGCGAATTTCCAGGTGGGCGGACCGGGCGGCATCGGCGCGATCCAGGTGAATGGCAACCGCGGATCCGCCAATATGCTGACGATCAATGGAATCGGCAACATGGATACCGGATCTAACGGCTCGCAGAACGTCACGGTGAGCATCGATTCGACCGAAGAATTTCACATCCTGACGGGCATGTACCAGGCAGAATACGGGCGCAACGCCGGAGCGCAAATCGCCGTGGTAACAAAGACCGGCACCAACAGCCTGCACGGCAGCGGCTATTGGTATCACCGGCACGACGGTCTGAATGCCAACAGCTGGATCAACAACGCCAAAGGCATCCCCCGCAGCCTGTTCCGCTATAACGACCCGGGGTACACGATCGGCGGGCCCGTATATATACCCAAACTTTTCCCGAAGAAAGATAAACTCTTCTTCTTTTGGAGCCAGGAATTCCAAGAACAACTGGCGCCCAACACAGTGCGCAACATCCAGGTGCCCACGGCGCTCGAAAAGACCGGCGATTTTTCGCAGAGCCTGAACAGCAGCGGGCGGCCAGTCACGATTAAAGACCCGACGAACGGCCAGGCATTCACCAATAATGTCATTCCGAAATCGCAGTTATATGCGCCGGGAGTCGCGCTGCTCAATCTGTTTCCGCAGCCCAACGTGACCGGGCAGGTAGGCTACAACTATACTTCCCAATTCTCGAATTCTCAGAACCGGCGCGAAGATCTGCTGCGCATGGACTACAATGCCACCTCAAACCTCCGGATCTTCGGGCACTACATTAATAACTCCCAACCCTTCACGTATCCCTACGGCTCGTTTGTCGTCGGTATCAACGTCCCCGTGGTCCCGGTGGAATATCTGAATCCCGGCTACAGTTGGGCCGGCGGCGCCACGTGGATCCTCGGACCGCGAACCACCAACGAATTCAACATGGGCGTGACACACAATTCGATCAACATCGACGAGATCGGGAACACGCTGACGCGGACCAAATCGGGGATCAATCTGCCGCTTCTTTATCCGAGCGCCGTGCAGAAGGACTATATTCCGGGATTTAATTTCGCCGGAACGAACATCACCAGCGCGTTCGCGCCCAACTTCACATCGGTAGGCGACGCGCCCTTCGTGAATTACAACACCGTACTCAACTTCAGCGACAATTTCACGCGCATTATGGGGGCGCACACGGTCAAGGCCGGCCTGTTCATCGAGCGAAGCCGGAAAAATCAAAGCTCGTTCGGCAACAACAACGGCTTTTACAATTTCGGCGACACGACGGCCAACCCGTTGGATACCGGGTTCGGCTTCGCCAACGCTGCATTGGGCGTGTATCAAACCATGGACCAGGCAGTGAACTACATTAACGGCCAATACCGCTACACGAACCTGGAAGGTTTTGTGCAGGACACCTGGAAAGTCACGCCGCGGGTGACCCTCGATTACGGTCTGCGCCTCTCGTGGTATCAGCCGCAATATGACGCCTCGCTGCAGGCTTCCACGTTCGTGTTGAGCAAATGGGATCCGAGCCAGGCGCCGCGGCTGTATCAGCCGGCGAACGTGAATGGCGTGCGGTCGGCCGTGGATCCGGTCACGGGCCAGGTGCTGCCCGCCTACGACATTGGACTGGAAGTGCCGAATACCGGTAATCCGTTCAATGGGATTGTGCAGGCGGGGAAAGGCTACAGCCAGTACCTCCAGGACAATCGCGGGCCGCAGTGGGGGCCGCGGTTCGGAGTGGCCTGGGATGTCACCGGCCGGCAGAACGTCGTCATCCGGACCGGCGGCGGAATCTATTACGACCGGTTCCAGGGCAACCGCGTGTTCGATATGGTGCGCAATCCTCCGGAGGGACTGGACCCATCCCTCACCTATGGGTTGGCGCAGAATATCAACCCGAGCAACATCATTCTCGCGCCGCCGACGCTTTATGCGGCGGACCCGACCGGGAAACTGCCCACGACCTACAACTATCAGTTCTCGGTGCAAACCAGGCTGCCGTTCAACCTGATGCTGGATACGGCCTATGTCGGCGACCTCGGGCGGCACCTGCAAAACAACCGCAACCTCAATCCGGTTCCGTACGGCGCCGATTTCCTGCCGCAGAACCAGGACCCGAGTCTGGCTCCCTCGACCAACGGGAACAGCGCACTGCAGCCGAACTTTTTGCGCCCCCTGCGCGGTTTCAACCAGATTGCGCTGTACGAAAGCGCGGCCACCTCGAATTACAATGCGCTGCAATTCCAACTGACCCGGCGGGTGGGCAAGGTCTTGTTCTTCGGCGCTTCGTACACCTGGAGCAAGACGCTGACGACCGCCACCAGCGACACGACCTATGTTCGAGCCGATAGTTTCACCAAGGCAGCCGACTACGGGCCGGCGAACTTCGACCGTCGGCAAGTGCTCGGCATCAACTATGTGATCAACGTGCCGAACATGACGAACGGCAATCCGTTCACGCGCGCGCTGACGAACGGATGGCAGCTATCGGGCGTCTCGGCGATCGCGACGGGCGCTCCGTTTACGCCGACGTTCACGATCTCGGGCGTCAGTTCGCAGAACATCACGGGAAACGTGGTAGCGGGTAATCCCGCGCCCGGGGCGGCCGGGTACGTCTACGAAGGGGCGCGAATCGGATACGTGAGCGGTTGCAATCCGTACACCAACTCGAGCGATCCCTGGAACCGCTTGAATTCGGCCTGCTTCTTCGCGCCGCCGCCCGGCAGCACGGGCCGGGAATCGGGCGTGAACTGGCTCTACGCTCCGGGAGTGGTGAACTTCGATATGGCGCTGCAGAAGCAGTTTTCCGTCAAAGAACGGCTGCGGTTCCAATTGCGGTTTGACGCGTTCAACGTGTTCAACCACGCCAACTTCCCTTTGCTGAACACAACGCTGAACTTCGGTGGCGCCTATCCGAACAACCTGTCGGTAACCAACAACCCCTATAACTCGTCCGGACAGTTGGTGAACCAGAACGGCTTCGGTAGTGTGAGCACTTCGCTGATCACGAACACCGGCGTCCAAGTGGGTGCGCCGCGAATTCTACAAACGATTATTCGGATTCAGTTCTGAGCATCCGAGGCCGGGAGTAGACAGCCGGCTACGAGGAGGGCCAATGACGAAGCACGCTTTAGGACGGCGCGCTCTACTGAAAGGCGTAGCCACGTTGGGAGGCAGCGCGCTGTTGCCGGAAGCGGCCTCCGGCGCGCCAAAAGCAAACATTCCTGGAACCGCGCCCATTATCGTCGTGACCGAGGGCGGCGATGTCGTCGAGACTGCGGCAGGCAAAGTGCGCGGGTACACACGCAACGGCATCTTCACCTTCAAAGGCATTCCCTACGCGGCTTCGACGGGCGGTGCCAACCGGTTTCTGACGCCCGCCAGGCCAAAACCCTGGACCGGCGTCCGCAGCTCCCTCTACTACGGGCAGGTGTGCCCGCAGGGACCGCGCACCGGCTGGGCCGTCGACGAGAACGCCTTCATGTTCGAGTGGGACGACGGCCAGCCCGGCGAAGATTGTCTGCGCGTGAACGTCTGGACGCCGGGGATCAATGACAACCGCAAACGCCCGGTGTTGTTCTGGATTCATGGCGGCGGCTATTCGGCCGGCTCCGGCCAGGAACTGAAATCGTACGACGGAGAAAACCTGGCCCGGCACGGCGATGTGGTGGTCGTCAGCGTCAATCACCGCTTGAATTCGCTGGGTTATCTCAACCTCGCCGAATACGGCCCCCGTTGGGCCGACTCGGCAAACGTCGGCATGCTCGATCTGGTCGCATCGCTTGAATGGGTGCGGGACAACATCGGGGATTTCGGCGGCGACCGGAACAGCGTCACCATCTTCGGCCAGTCCGGTGGCGGCGGCAAGGTCGGCGTCCTCATGGCCATGCCTTCCGCCAAGGGGCTCTTTCATAAGGCCATCATCGAGAGCGGCTCCAGCCTCCGGCAGTCGGCGCCGGAATCCTCGGCAAAACTCGCGGCCGGCGTCTTGTCCGAACTCGGGTTGAGCGGATCCCAGATCGACCGCCTGCAGGAACTGCCGTATGAGCAGGTGGTCGCAGCCGGAGTGACCGCCCAGCGCAAACTCGTTCCTCGCGGCGGCAACATCCCGGGATCCGGGACCGGCGTGAATTGGGGCCCGACCGTCGATGGCCGCGTCCTCCCGCAGCACGCCTTCGATCCGGCGGCGCCCGCAATTTCCTCCGATGTGCCGATGATCATCGGGACCGTGCTCAACGAATTCACAACGGGCATCGGGCATCCCGAGTACGAGTCGATGACGTTGGACGAAGCGCGCCGGCGCGTCGATGCGCGCTACGGCGCGAAGACCGGCCGGATCCTCGAAGCGTTTCAAAAAGCCTATCCGAGCGCCAAGCCGTTCGATTTGATGTCGCTGATCTTCGCCACCCCCACGCGGCAAAACGCCATCACGCAGGCGGAACGCAAGGCCGCCCAGAAAGCGGCGCCGGCCTATCTATATTGGTTCACCTGGCAGACTCCGGTGCTCAATGGAAGGCCGCGCGCATTCCACTGCTCCGAACTGCCCTTTGTCTTCGATAACACCGACCGCTGCGCGGCCATGACGGGCGGCACCCAGGAAGCTCGGGAATTGGGTGCGAAGATGTCCGAGTCCTGGATCAACTTCGCGCGCAAGGGAGATCCGAATCACAGCGGAATTCCGAAATGGGCCGCGTTCACGACCGAGAAAGTTCCCACCATGATCTTCGACAATAAATGCGAACTCAAGATTGATCCGGCCGGAGAAGCGCGCCGCACCGTCATCGAGGCGTGACAAGCCTCTTGACTCTTCGGCGCAAAAGGAATATAAGATAAATAGGTCCCAATAAATCGAAGACTCGCTCGATCGGTGGTCAGGCCCGCGGGCTTGGAGCCACCCCGGGAACCCTGTTCGGAAGGTGAGGCTCCCGCAGGGCGGCTAGGCCTTGAGTACAAACGGGTCCTGGGCGAGTGCAACGGTTTGTTGGGACCTTTTTTGTTATCTTTGAACCGTTGCCCGCCGCGAATCCACTTTTTGCGATCCTCGAACATCCAGCCGATATCGGTTTTCGCGCCTTTGGCGCAACGCTCGAACAGTTGTTTGAAAATGCAGCACTCGCGCTGGTTTCGATTGCCAGCGAAGTCGCGGATGTCGAACCGCGACAGGAATATTTTCTCGAAGCCACTGGTTCCGATACCGAATCCCTGTTGGTGGCGTGGCTGAGCGAAGTGCTGTACTTCTTCGACGGCAGGCGGATTGGTTTTCGCGGCTTTCGTGTGACGGAAATTCATCCACAACACGTCGCCGGCATGGGGCTGGGCGAACCGCGAGACTCAAGCCGCCACGGCGCCAGGCTGATTGTAAAGGCCGTAACCTGGCACCAGTTGCGCGTGTGGCAGGAGCAAGGCCAATGGATTGCTCAAGTGTATCTGGACGTCTGAGTGCCGCATGAAATCCAAATCGAACCAATCGATGCCTATCGATACCGGATCGCGCGCGATGAGCGGCGGGGCATGCGCACCGATGTGGTGGTTTACGCCAGTCCCGAATTGATGAACCAGATCCGCCGCGATCTTTCGCTGGAACAAGCCATAAACGTGGCCACGCTGCCCGGGATCGTGGGGCCCAGCCTCGCGATGCCGGACATCCATCAGGGATACGGATTTCCGATCGGCGGCGTGGCCGCCCTCGATGCGGAGGAGGGCGTCGTCTCCCCGGGGGGTGTCGGCTTCGACATCAACTGCGGCGTGCGCCTCGTCCGGAGCACTCTGGACGAAAGCGATGTGCGGCCCAAGCTGCGAGAATTGATCAACCAGATTTTCCGCGATGTCCCGTGCGGCGCCGGCACCACGGGTCGGGTGAACCTCAATCACAAACAACTCGAGCGCGTGCTGATGCAAGGCGCGCGGTGGATGGTCGAGAACGGGTATGGCGAGCCGCGCGACACGGAATTCGCCGAAGCCGGCGGCGCGTTGGACGGCGCCGATCCGGCCGCCGTGTCTCCGCGCGCAAAGGAACGCGGCCAACCGCAGTTGGGGACGCTGGGCAGCGGAAATCACTTCCTTGAGGTGCAGTACGTCGAGCACATCGAGCACCGGGAGGCGGCCCAGTTGTTCGGCCTGCGCGAACGGCAGGTGGTCGTGCTGATTCACTCCGGGTCACGTGGGCTCGGCCATCAGGTGTGTACCGATTACGTCGCGCTGATGAACCAGAACATGGGACGCCACGGCATCCATTTGCCCGACCGGCAGCTTGCGTGCGGGCCGATTTGTTCGGAAGAAGGCCGGGCGTACTTGGGAGCCATGCGCGCAGCCGCCAATTTTGCGTGGGCGAACCGGCAAGGAATTCTGCATTTTCTGCGCGGTGCGTTCCAGCGCCTCTTCGGAGAAACGGCGCACCTGGATCTCATCTACGACGTATGCCACAACATCGCCAAGCTGGAGCGGTACGACGTCGACGGGCGCTCCCGCGACGTGTTGGTGCACCGCAAGGGCGCCACGCGCGCCTTTCCTGCCGGGCATCGTGAGATTCCCGCGACTTACCGGCCCATCGGCCAACCGGTCTTCATTCCCGGCAGCATGGGTACGGCGTCGTGGGTGTTGGCTGGCGCTCCTGGCGCGATGCGGGAAACCTTCGGCAGCGTATGCCATGGCGCGGGGCGCCTGCTGTCGCGCACCGCCGCCAAGCGCGGCCGCGACGCGCGCGAAGAGACCCGTAAGCTCGAAGCGGCCGGAATTCTCGTCCGCAGCGAGACGCGCGACGGAATCTTGGAAGAACTGCCTGACGCCTATAAGAATGTCGACGAGGTGATCGAGGTGGTGCACCGCGCAGGACTGGCGCAAAAAGTCGCGCGCCTGCGGCCGATGGCTGTGATTAAGGGGTAAGGACGGTTAGTTTTGGCGGTGGTTGCCGTGGCGGCCGCGCCGTCGCGATTCGATCAAGCTCTGCAGCTTGGTCTCGGTGACCTTCTGAGCTGGCGCGAGCTCGACGTCCATAGGAACACATTCGGTATAGCGGAATGCGCCCTTGCGCCCCTATCTCTCCTATAGAGGATATCGGCATCGCAATATGCTATATAGGAGTCGGCGAGCAAGGAGATGCCAGTTGTGTCCAATCGAGTGTCCCTTCTCCGGTCCGCGTTGCAGCGCCGGCAGGCGCTGGTGGTGCCGGGGTGTCATGACGCGCTCAGCGCCCGGATCGTCGAACATGCCGGGTTCGAAGCCATCCAGATCAGCGGGTTCGGATTGGCCGGAAGCCTTCTCGGCAAGCCGGATGTCGGGCTGATGGATATGAAAGATATCCTCGACATCACCGGGCACATCACGAGGGCGGTCCAGATCCCCGTGATGGCCGATATCGATACGGGCGGCGGCAATGCGATCAATGCCGCGGTCCTGGCCGAGCGGCTCCTCGAGATGGGAGTCGCGGGCGTCAACATCGAAGACCAGGTGTTCCCCAAGCGGTGCGGTCACATGGAAGGCAAGCAGGTGACCGACGCCGGAGAAATGGCGGGGAAGATCCGCGCCATGGCCGATACGCGGCGGCGCCTCGGAAAAGACATCGTGATCAACGCGCGCACGGATTCGTTCGCGGTGCACGGACTCGCGGACGCGATCGAGAGGGCAAACCTGTACCTGCACGCCGGCGCCGACATGGCGTTTATCGACGGAATTGGCACACGGGCCGATATCCAACGGGCGGTGCGGGACGTGCGCGGGCTGCTTTCCGTGAATCTGATGGATGCGGTGACCGGGGTCCGCACCGAGCTGCTGTCCATACCGGTGCTGGCCGCCATGGGAGTAGCGCGCGTCAGTATCCCGGTCGCCTCCATTCTCGTCATGCACCGCGCGCTAACCGATTTCTTTGTGGCGCTGCGCGCGGCCCCGGATGGAATTCTACCGGGACAGACGCAGCGGGTGACGAGTTTCGCGGAATATACGGCGTTCGTCGGTCTTCCGGACTATCACGCCCTGGAAAGCCGATATCTACCCGCCCTGGCACCCGCGGGGCGTTGAATCGAGGAGGTCGCCATGGGTATGACTCTCGCGGAAAAAATTCTCGCCCGGGCCTCCGGGCAAACCCGTGTGGTTCCCGACCAGGTGGTGGTCGCGCGCGTAGATCTCGCCATGAGCCACGAGAACGCCGACCTGGTACGGAAGAGCTTCGCCGAGATTGGGGCGCGCCGCGTGTGGGACCCGACGCGGATCGTGATCATTTTCGACCACCGGATTCCGGCCGAATCGGAACGGACGGCCGCCACCCATAAGGCCGTCCGCGAATTTGTGGCCGCGCAAGGCATCTCCAACTTCTACGACGTCGGCCGCGGCGGCATCTGCCACCAGGTGCTGCCCGAAAACGGGCATGTCCGTCCCGGGATGTTGGTGGTGGGCACCGATTCGCACACGACCACCCATGGCGCTTTCGGCGCCTTTGCCGTGGGGATCGGCGCCACCGAGATGGCCGGAGTCTGGACCGAAGGTTCGCTCTGGTTCAAGGTGCCGCACAGCCTCCGCATCGAAGTGCAAGGCCAATTGGCACAGTGGGTTTCGGCTAAAGATCTCATCCTCTACATCATCGGAAGGCTGGGCGCTGACGGCGCCGACTACCGGGCTGTGGAATTCGACGGCCCCGTGATCCGCGGCCTGAGCGTCGCTTCCCGGATGGTGCTGACAAATCTGGCGATGGAGATGGGCGCCAAGGTCGCCTTCACGCCCGTCGATGAGCTGTTGTTGGACTATTTGCGGCCGTTGGCGCCGCAGAAAATCCACAGGATCGCGCCCGATCGCGACGCGTCATATGAGCGTACCCTGACGATCGATGCGGGGCGCGAGGTGCGGGAACCGCAGATCGCTTGTCCCCATGCGGTGGATAACGTGCGGCCGCTGTCGGAGGTCGGAAACGTAGCCATCGATCAGGCGGTTCTCGGCTCCTGCACCAATGGACGCCTCGAGGACCTGGAGATAGCCGCGCGCGTGGTGGCAGGCCGCACAGTCTGCGAGCGGACGCGTCTGCTGGTGATTCCGGCCTCCCAGCAGATTTACCGCGAGGCTTTGAAACTGGGATATCTGGAAACGCTCGTGGCGGCCGGCGCCATCATTAATCCGCCGGGCTGCGGGCCGTGCGTCGGCATCCACCAGGGGATCCTGGCCGCCGGCGAAACGTGCATCTCGTCGACAAACCGCAATTTTGTAGGCCGGATGGGCAGTAAAGATTCCCGCGTGTACCTGGCGAGTCCGGCGGTAGTCGCAGCCTCGGCGATTGCGGGAAGAATTGTGCATCCGGCCACCGTCGCCAAGGAGGAACCGTGCCTGATGGAAGCTTGAAATTGCGCGGCTCGGTGCGCGCGGTGCTAGGCGATCATATCGACACCGATGTCATCTATCCGGGCCGTTATCTGAACATCACAGACCGGGAGAAAACGGCCGAGCACCTGTTCGAGCTGAGCTATCCCGAAATCCGGGGCTGTCTCGCAGCCGGAGATTTCCTTGTAGCCGGCAAGAACTTCGGGTGCGGCTCGAGCCGCGAACAGGCGGCGGCCGCGCTGAAGTTTGCAGGCGTGGGCGCGGTGATCGCCGGGTCGTTCGCGCGAATTTTCTTCCGCAATGCCATCAATCTCGGATTGCCGGTGGTGATCGCGCCGGAAGCCCGCGAAGCATGCGTCGTGGGAGACGTGCTGACTATCGATCTCGCGACCGGGGAGGTTCGCAATCTCTCGCAGAATCGGGTGATCTCCGCCGCGGTTTTGGATCGGCAGTGTGTCGAACTGTTGGCGGCGGGCGGGTTGATTCCGTATTTGAAGCGCAAGCAGGCGGCGTAAAGGAGAGTTATGCGGACATATCGCGTGGCGTGGTTGCCGGGAGACGGTATCGGCCCGGAGGTGGCGGAGGCGGCGCGGCGAGTGCTCGACGCGGCCGGCTTTCCGGCCGAGTATCTGCACGGAGATATCGGATGGGAATTCTGGCGCCGGGAAGGCGATCCCCTGCCCCAGCGCACCCTGGACCTGCTCAGGACCACCGACTGCGCGTTCTTCGGCGCGATTACCTCGAAACCGCAAGCGGACGCCGCGCGCGAACTGGCCCCGGAACTTCGTACCCGCGGGTTCGTCTATCGCAGCCCAATCGTCCGCATGCGCCAGTTGTTGGACTTATATATCTGTCTGCGGCCGTGCCGGGCCTTTTTCGGGAACCGGCTGAACTATCGGGAAAACATCGACGCCGTGATCTTTCGGGAGAACACGGAAGGAATGTACGGCGGAGTCGAGTTCCCGCGCGTCCCGGAGCGGTTTCTCGCCGAGCCGGAAATGAAGGCGGTTCCCGCCGACGCCGCCATTTCTGTCCGCACCGTCACCCGCAAGGCCTCCCTTCGCATTGTGGATGCGGCGTTCCGGTACGCGGTGAATCACGGCCGCCGCAAGGTGACCGCCGTGCATAAGGCGAATGTGTTGCGCACGACCTGCGGTTTATTCCTCGAGTGCGCCCGCGAAGTCGCCGCGAAGTATCCGGAGATTCAGTTTGAAACCGCCAACGTCGATGCGATGTGCATGTGGCTGGTCAAGAATCCCCTCGACTACGACGTGATTGTCACCACCAACCTGTTCGGCGATATTCTCTCGGATCTGTGCGCGCAGCTGGTGGGCGGCATGGGCTTCGCGTACAGCGGCAACATCGGGCAGAACTACGCCGTGTTCGAGCCCACGCACGGGTCGGCTCCCAAATACGCGGGACAGGATAAGGTCAATCCGCTCGCGGCGATTCTGGCGGCCTCCATGATGGCGGAATGGCTGGGCGAAGCCGCGATCGGGCGGCGGATCGAGAGAGCGGTTGCGGCCGTGATCGAAGACGGCCGTGTGCGGACCTACGACATGGGAGGCAGCGCCGGTACGCAGGACATGGCGGAGGCTGTGGCCGGCGCTGTCAAACACGTGGGCGTGGGAGTGCGGCACACCCGGCATACCGCCACCGAAGAACACCGCCCGACCGAAGAACAGATCAGCATGCGCGCCGCTCTTCCCCAGAGAATCGACGCGCACGGTTCCAAGATTGAGGAACTGGCCGGGACCGGAATCCACGACGCCAAGGGCGGCTAGGCGCGATTCAAAACGGCCGCCTCCTGCTATAAGCTGAAAGGGTTCGGGAGGTGGCGTTTGCCCCATCGCATTTCTTTGAGTGTCTGCCTGCTGGTAGCGTTTGGCGGCTTACTGGCTCCGGCAAGCGCCAACGTCTATCCCATCATTCTGCGAGGCAAGGTGACCACCGACGACGGATCTGCGCCCGCATTTACCGTGGGGACAGAACGGATCTGCAGCGACGGCCAAGGCTCGGCTCCCGGACCGACCACCAACAAAAAGGGCGAGTACGAATGGCGAATGGAGATCGACCCATTAGCCACGCGCGCCTGTTCCATCCGGGCAACCCATGCCGGGTGGGTGTCCACCTCCATCGAAGTGCAAGGCTTGGACACGACCAAGACGATGATCACGCTGCCTCCGCTGGTCATCAGTCCGTCGGTGCCGGATGCGTACTCGATCAACGCTTCTGAGACAAACGTGCCTCCGAAAGCGAAAACGGCATTCAAAGCGGCCATGAAGGCGCTCGACGAAGGCAACACCGAGGAGACCGCCCGCCAACTTGAGGCGGCAACGGCGGCAGCCCCGAAGTTCGCGCAGGGGTGGCATGCGTTGGGAATCGTTCTGGAGGAGTTGCGAAAACCGGCGGACGCACGCGCTGCTTACGAACATGCCATCGAGTCCGATCCCAAGATGTTGCCGGCCTACGTCACGCTAACCAGGACGTGTCTGAAGTTAAAGGACTGGGATTGTTCGGTAAAGGAAGCCGACACGTTGATCAAGGCTGACACGAAACACACCTACCCGGAGATCTACATGCATCGCGCCGTGGCGCGCTATGAGCTTAAAGACCTGGCGGGCGCGGCGGAAAACGCGCAGGAGGCCGTCCGGCTGGATCCGCGCCACAAGAAGCCGCGGGCCGAATACATCCTGGGCCGCATCCTGGAGGCCCAAGGCGACCTCAACGGGGCTCGCGGCCACATTTCGAAATACCTTGAGCTCGATCCGAATGCTCCCGATGTGGATGTCGTGCGGGCCCACCTGCAGGGAATCGGAAAGCCGGACCAGGTAGAGCCGGATCTGGAGATTCTGTAAACCGAAGCCTACTTTTTGCCGGCGCCCGTCGGGTGTGCGCGGCACGCGCGACGCAGGGGCGGCCGTTCCCGGAGGCGCGGTTGCCGCTGGTGTCGTCTGGGCCAGGAAGCGAGCCGGGGCCGCCACCGACAGCAGGCCGGCGGCGAGGAGCGTCTTGCCTTTCCGCGCATAGTCGCGCATCAGTGGGCTTCAAAAGGCCCATAACGAGTTTACCTTTCATGGGACTTCGTCATGATGCGGAGTTCGAATCGTACCCTTGACATTCACCAAGCGTGCGTGAAAGACTACTGCCGATTTGCGTCAGGGGTGTGCGCCGTTCTTGTGGGGAGGGGCAAAAATGAGAAATCTCGTGTGTGTGGTCGTTTTGGGGTGCTGGGCTGCGGTGGCCATCCGAGCGCAATCTACTGCGCAGATCCATGGCGCTGTGCAGGATCCGAGCGGCGCCGCCGTCCCCGCCGCCGAGGTCAAAGCGATTCAGGTGGAGACCGGCGTCACGCGTTCGGTGGTCACCGAGGCAGACGGAGGATTCGTGTTGACGAACCTGCCGCTCGGACCTTACCGGCTGGAGGTCGGCAAGCAGGGCTTTGCCACCTTTATCAATACAGGTATCGTGCTCGAAGTCGGCAGCGACCCTGCCGTCGCCATTACGCTGAAAGTCGGCGCCACCAATGAACAGGTCAATGTGGAGGCCAATGCGGCGCTGGTCGAAACCCGCAGCAACGGCGTCGGCGAAGTGGTGCAGACGCAACGTATCGTGGAATTGCCTCTTAACGGTCGCAATGTCACCGACCTGATCGGGCTATCCGGCGCTGCCGTGCAGACGGGGAATTCGCAAACGCGCTGGTTCAGCAACCTGCCGGTCTATAGCATCGGCGGCTCGGTGGCGGTTGGCGGGGCCGGCGGCACTTCGCTGTTCGGCACCGAATACAGCCTCGACGGCGCCAACCACTTGAATTTTCTCTCCGGCGGCACCATGCCGCTGGCCTTTCCCGACGCGGTTCAGGAGTTCCGTGCCGAGGTCAGCGGCCAGTCGGCGCAGCGCGGCGCGTCCACTTCCGTAAGCGTGGTCACGCGCTCGGGCGCCAACGAGTTTCACGGCGACTTGTTCGAGTTCCTGCGCAATGACGGCTTTGGCAGCGCCCGCGAGTATTTTTCGCCCGTGGCCAGCACGTATAAGCGGAATCAGTTTGGCGGCATCATCGGCGGGCCCGTCAAGAAAGACAAGCTGTTCTTCTTCGGCGGATACCAGGGAACGACGATCCGCCAGACCTTGCCGAATACCACAATTGTCCCGACCGCTGCCGTCATGGGCGGTGACTGGACCGCGTTCGCTTCCGCGGGTTGCAATGGCGGCGCGCCCAAAACTCTCCGCGGCGGCACCGTGAACAACCTGGCCAACGCCGCGGCCGCCTTCAACGGCAGCCAGATTTCTCCCTCGTTCTATACACCGCAGGCCCGCTACATCGCCAACGCCTATTTGAATAACCTCGGCGGCCTACAGCCGAACGGCTGCGGCTCCGTCACCTACCAGGTGCCGACGCACGAGAACGATCACCAGGTTGTCGGCAAGGTGGACTATCAGCTCAGCCCCAGGCAGTCCCTGTTCTTTCGAACTCTGGAAAGCCACGTCGCCTTTCCGCCGGTGCTGGCCGGCTGCTCGTTGGACCACGCGTCGGAAACCGTCAGCGGCAGCTGCCTCTCCAACAACATGTTGAATTCCACGGTGAGCGGAGAGAATCAATTGGCCCAGTCGGACGCCGTCGGCCACACCTTCCTGATCAGCAACACGATGGTCAATTCGTTGCGGCTGGCGTTCAACCGCACGGCCGCCACTCTGACCAGCGCCAACCTCTTCACGCTGTGCGACGCCGGTGTGAACATGTGGTGCGGCGGCACCCCCGGGCAGATCGGTACCGCGACCATCGCCGGCGGCTTCGCCTTCGGCACGGGTCTCGGCAACGG
This sequence comes from uncultured Solibacteraceae bacterium, assembly GCA_964438005.1. Taxonomy (GTDB): domain Bacteria; phylum Acidobacteriota; class Terriglobia; order Bryobacterales; family Bryobacteraceae; genus PSRJ01. Next base: position 21,156 of record CAYTJD010000017.1, read on the forward strand.
CGACTTCTGGAACGGATACAGCTTCGCCATCAACGATGACGTCAGCTGGATCAAGGGCGCGCACCAGATGAGTTTCGGCGTGGGCGCCTGGCAGGGCCGCGTCGACGAGTTCAACCACTTCACTTCCGGCGGCGCCAACATTCTCTTTACCGGGCAGGCTACCGGGTTGGGCCTGTCGGACTTTCTGCTGGGCAATTTGAGCAGCTTCCTCCAGGGACTGCCGAACAGTTATACGGCGCGCCAGAATTTCGTCGACGCATTTTTCACCGATACCTGGAAGTTGTCCAGCCGCCTGACCTTCACGTTCGGCGTCCGGTGGGATCCGTTTTTGCCCCAACAAATCAAAAACGGCCAGATTTCGAATTTTGACCTCGGCCGGTTCCTCGCAGGCACCAGGAGCAGCAAGTTTGTGAACGCGCCGCCGGGATTCTATTTCCCGGGCGACCCCGGCTTCCCCGAGCAATCATCGGCCTATCGAAAGTGGGCGCACTTTGATCCGCGCGGCGGCCTGGCCTGGGATCCCAGGGGTGATGGCCGCACTTCGATTCGCGCCTCCTATGCGTTCGGCTATGCCTATGTTCCGGGAATCGCCCACGAAGATGAAGGCGGCTCCAATCCGTGGGGCGGCCGCGTCACCTTGACCAGCCCGGCCGGCGGTCTGGCCAGCCCCTACCAGAGCTTCGCGGGCGGTAGTCCCTTCCCCTATTCCGTCACGCCGAACGTGGCCTTCACGCCGGCGGGACAGTATATGACCACGCCCTACGATCTCGCTTCGCCGACGAGCTATTCGTGGAATGTTTCGGTGCAAAAGCAGATCGGGTCGACCTGGGTGGCGTCGATCACCTATGTCGGCAGCCGCGTCCAGCACCTTTACATCAACCAGGCCATCAATTACGGCCAGATTGTGAATGGGCCGGCCGTCGCCAGCGGATGTGCGCCGACAGCCACCAACTGCAACGCCCTGGCGAACGTGCAGGCGCGCCGCGTGCTTTCCCTGTTGAATCCCGCGGCGGGCCAGCTGGTCGGCAACATGGATACCTGGTATCCCTACGGCACCCAGCGCTACAACGGCCTGGTGACTCACCTCGAAAAGAGACTGAGTCGCGGGTTGAGCGGAAGCGCCAATTGGACCTGGTCGCATTGCCTGGGCTATTACCAGGGATTCAATTCCAAACCGGAAGAGACCGCGACGAATCCCTACAATCCGCTCTTCGATCGCGGCAATTGCGACAGCGACCGCCGCCATCTGGTCAGCATCAGCGCCGTCGCCTTGGCGCCGAACTTGTCCGGCCGGTTCGCGCACGCGGTCGTGACGGGCTGGCAACTGGCCGCCATTTACCGCGTCAGTTCCGGCATCCCGGTCTCGGTGCAGGACGGCACCGACCAGGAGCTGAGCGCCATCAATCACCAGCGGCCCAACCTGGCCGACCCGTCGTCGGTCTATAGCGGGCACGCCTGCGGCGGCTGCCTGTACCTCAACAAGGCGGCCTTTGCTCCGCAGCCTCTCGGCACCGTCGGCAACCTGGGTTGGAACAACATCACCGGTCCCGGCTATTGGGACATGGACCTGGCGCTCTCACGCGAGTTCCGCCTCCGCGAGCGGCAGAACCTGCAAGTCCGCGCCGACGCCTTCAACATCAGCAACAGCTTTGTGCCGTCCTTGGCCAGCACGGCCGCGCCGATTTCGCCCGCGGTCCCCGCGTTTGCCGCGCTGAACAGCTCGCAGTTCGCCCAGATTCTGACCGGCTACCCGACACGGAAGATTCAGTTCGCGCTGAAATACACATTTTGAGCAACACGGACGGGAGCGGTTCTGTCCAAGTAGCGCATGATGCGCCACGCCCTGAACGATAGCTCTCGTCGAATGAATGGGTTGGTAATCGTCGTGGCGCATCATGCGCCACCGAACGGCACGCACCGCGCAAAACGACCAAAAAAATTACGAGCGGTTGACAATTGCAGTTCGCCGCAAGTATAATCCTCCCCACCCCAAATAACGAGGAGGCGGACACCACCATGGCCACTTACGGCATTCAAATCAACGGGCAAAGTTCCACCGTGACGATCGACGATCCCAATACTCCCCTGCTGTTCGTGTTGCAAGAAGTTTTCCACCTGAACGGTCCAAAATTCGGCTGCGGACTAGGCCAATGCGGCGCGTGCACCGTGCTGCTGGACGGACAGCCGATCCGCTCGTGCAACACGGCTGTCTCGCAAGCCGACGGCCACAGTGTCACTTCGCTGGAAGGGCTCCGGGCGCTCGATGGCCTTCCGAACCCGGATGATCTGCATCCGATCCAGCAGGCGTTTGTCACTCAGCAAGCCCTGCAGTGCGGTTACTGCGTGGCCGGCCCCGTCATGTACGGATACGCATTCGTCCGCGACAATCCGAACCCCAGCCGCTCCGATATCGAGCAGGGCCTGGCCGGTATTTTGTGCCGGTGCTGTTCACACACGCGCATGCTCAACGCGATTCAGAGTTACGCCCAGGAGAAATCCAAATGAAGCCGAATAAGACATTCAGACTCAACGGAGCCGAGCCGCTCCCGCAGAAAGCACTGGAGGCCCTCAACCATGTAGGCGCCTCTCGCCGCGACTTCCTCAAAACCGCAGGCGTCATGATGATCGGTTTCGGTGCGGCAGCCGAAGGCAAGGCGCAGAGCACCATCAATCCCTCGGGGAATGTCGACGTGACGCAGGTGGACAATTGGATCGCGATCGGCGCCGACGAGAGCATCACAGTCCTTTCGGGTAAGTGCGACTTCGGCCAGGGTATGCGGACGGTGCAGCTGCAGCTCGCCGCCGAAGAATTGTCAGTGCCCATGGACCGGATCACGCTGGTCCTGTGCAAGACGGGAATCACTCCCAATCAGGGGTACACCGCGGGTAGCTTCTCGACCTGGACGCAGTTTGGCGCCGGCGGCCTGCGCAACGCTCTCGATAGCGCGCGCGACGCTTTGTATCAGCTGGCGTCCCAATGGCTCGACGCTCCGGTTGGCCAGCTCGCGGTCCAGAATGGCGTGTTCTCGGTGGTGGGTGGAGATCCGACCTATACGGTGAGTTACGGCCAGTTGGTCCAGGGACAACGGTTCAATCTGACAGTGAATGCCAAGGCCGTGCCGAAAGATCCGTCCAAGTGGACGGTGCTCGGACAACCCATTCCGCGGGTCGACATTCCGGCCAAAGCCAAGGGCACCTTCCAGTATGTGCAGAAGGTGCGGGTTCCCGGAATGCTTCACGGGAAAGTCGTCCGGCCGCCCGCCCTGGGCGGCCATGTGGTGAGCATCGACAAGACCTCTGTCAACGGCCTGCCCGGCAACCCCCAGGTCGTCCAAGTCAATGACTTTGTGGGTGTGGTGGCCGACACGGAATGGCATGCGACCAATGCCGCCAATGCGCTGGCTCCCGCGATTGCCTGGACGCTTGGGGCTACTTTCCCCCCTCAGGCCAACCTCTACACGTACATGACCTCGCAGCCTTCCCGCGATGCGTACGCCGTCAATACCGGAGACGTGGACACCGTGATGGCCGGCGCGGTCAAGACCCTGAGCGCCCAGTACCTGTATCCCTTCCAGATGCACGGCTCGCTGGCCAGTTCGTGCGCGGTTGTCGACGTTCAAGGCACGGGCAAAACAGCCACGGTGAAGGCCTGGTCCGCGACGCAGAGCGTCTACGACGTGCGCGGGTACCTGGCCACTCTGCTGAGCATTCCGGCGGCCAACATCGAGGTGGTCCAAGTGGAAGGCTCGGGCTGCTACGGTGGAAACGGCGCCGACCCGGTGACGTTCGATGCGGCGCTCCTCTCGCAGGCGGTCGGCAAGCCCGTGCGCGTGCAGTACACCCGGCGCGATGAAATGACCGGCGGTGAACATTACGGCCATCCCATGGTCGCCAATCGAAAGGCGGGCATCGACGCCTACGGCACGATCATCGCGTGGGATAGCGAGACGTTCCTGATGGTGCACGGGGAGGGCCCTCTGGCAGGGTTTACGTTTGGAGGAGCTCCCGGCCCCGGAAACTTCATACCAGGCGCACTCGCAGGTTTCCCGACAGGGAAAGTGGTTCCAACAACCACGCCGGCCCCTCCGGCCCCTAGTCCGTTTTGGAATTTCGGCAACTCGGTCCCGCCCTACGCCACCGGCAACATCGGGGGGGTGAGTTTGGGAACCGGCACCGTGCCCAGCCAGCGGTCGGTGACGCGGCTCGTCGAATCTCCGTTATGGACCTCGTATCTACGCTCTCCCGATCACATTCAGAACACCTGGGCCAACGAGAGCTTCATGGATGAAATCGCGGCGAGCCAGAACGTGGACCCGGTCCAGTATCGTCTCCGCCATGTGACTGATCAGCGCCTGATCGGTGTGCTCAACGCGGTGGTGCAGCAAGCGGGCTGGGATACCCGGCCGTCGCCCAAACCCGGCAACGCTCGCACCGGCGTGGTCACAGGCCGCGGCGTCTCCTTCGTTCTGTACTCGGGCTTTGACGGCTACTGCGCCGTGGTCGCCCAAGTCAGCGTCGACCAAGCCAGCGGCGTGATCACGGTGACGAAGGTCACCGCGGGGCTCGACACGGGCCCGGTCATCAATCCCGACGGTCTCCGCAACCAGATGGAAGGTCAGGTGATCCAGGGAATGAGCCGCGCGCTCATCGAGGAAGTGAAATTCGCCAACCAGGGAACGGGCGGTTTCGGCGGTGGCGCCGTCACGTCTTTCGACTGGCGCACGTACCGGGTGCTGCAGTTCGGCGACACGATTCCGCAAATCGACACGGTTCTGATCAATAACCTTAAGGTGGCGCCGACGGGCGCCGGGGAGACCATTATCACCCTGGTCGGATCGGCCATCGGCAATGCCGTCTTCGATGCCACGGGTGTTCGTCTGCGGCAGATTCCGATGACGCCGGCCAACTTCCTCGCCGCGAAAGCGGCGCAGAAGGTCTGAGTTGGCAACTTGCGCAGGCGAGCCCGGCTCGCCTCGACAAGGCTGGAGCCTTATGCCACCAAGCCGCATCAGGCTCTGCCTTGTGCCGCTTTTGGTGGCCGCGGCGCTTCCCGCACAACAGCCGCCTCGCGGTACGCCAGACGCCCGGGCTCTGGAAGCCCGGTATGAGCTTGCCTACCCCTGGTGGGAGCCGAACCGCGGCACGCCGTTCCAGGCATCGAAAATGTTCGGGGATTCCACCGGGGAGCTGCGAATCCTGAATATGGCCGGCGCCGTGGAGACGAACGGTCACGCGTTCTTCACCCCGCTGGGCACCAACGGACGCGCGTGCGTCACCTGTCACCAGCCAACCAGCGCCATGAGCCTTTCGCTCGATCTCATCCGCCAGCGCTGGGCAGACACGCAAGGCAAAGACCCGGTCTTCGCCGCGATCGACGGCTCCAACTGCCCGAACCTTCCCCAGGAAAAAGAAGAGTCGCACTCACTGCTGCTGGAACGCGGTCTGATCCGCATCGCCCTTCCGTGGCCTCCCGCAACCGCCTCGGGCCAGCCCATGAAGCCGGATTTCCGGATTGAAGTGGTGCGCGATCCGACTGGTTGCAACCAGAACCACGCATCGATCTCTGTATACCGCCGGCCGCGCGTGGTAGCCAATTTGAAATACATTGCCTTTCCCGGCGGCGTGACGCTCATGGCCGACGGCCGCGAACCCAATCTCCAGTCGCAGGCCACGACGGCCGCGCTCATTCACGAGCAGGGATCGGCCGCGCCCACCGCAGCTCAGCTCCAACAGATTGAGGATTTCGAGCGCCAACTCTTCATGGCGCAGCACTCGGATAACTCGGGTGGCCTGCTCGGCGAACCGGGCGGACCTCCGTTGCTCGGCGTCGACAATGTCGCCCGCGGCATCGCCGGCACCGGCGCGGTCCCCGCCACGGGCCCGCTCGCCGCATCGTTCGATCCGTGGCGGAATCTCGGCGACCCCGGTCTGGCCGTCCGCCAGCGCGCCTTTCGCGAATCCATCCTGCGGGGTGTGGACTTGTTCGCGGGGCGTGAATTCAGACTGCCCGACGGCAAGCAGGGCACGTGCGCGACGTGCCATCGGCCCGGCATCAACCGCTCCTTCGACATCGGCACGACGAATCTGCCCACGGCGAAGGACTCGGCCCAGCTGCCTCTGTTCCGCATCACGTGCGACGCCTCGGCTCCGCCTCACCCGCGACTCGGCCGGACGTTTTTGACGCAGGACCCCGGCCGCGCGCTCATCACCGGAAAGTGCGCGGACGCCGGCGCGATCCTGATGCAGCAGTTTCGCGGACTGATTGCCCGCGCGCCCTACTTCGCCAATGGCTCCGCCGGCGATCTGAGCGAGCTGGTGGAGTTCTACGATCGCCGGTTCCGGATCGGGCTCACGGAAAAAGAGAAACAGGACCTGGTAAACTTCCTTAGCGTCTTGTAATCGGCGCCTACTCCCAGCGAATCTGGTCACCCGGCAGAAGCGGCAAGCGCAACGCGGCTTCGTCGGAAGCATCGATCGCGACGGGTGTGCTCCGGCCGCGATAGAGACGCAGGAGTTCCAGGCGGCGCGGCTTCGGCGCGACACTCGACAGGAAGCTGCCCCATAATACGGTTCGCGCCGCGCCATTGACCGTGATTTCGATTTCGAGCGAGACGGTGCACTTCTCCGGAAACACGGTACAGCGGGGCAAGGACGCGCCGCAGACGGAAGCCGGGTCGGCGAACAGTTGCGCGGAAACGCGATTCAGCTCGCCGGCGGTACGCGCGCCGACCACGACTGCGCCTCGCAGTTCGGCCCGCCGGTTCAAGAGAATCTCGTAGAAGAATCGGTGGAAGCGGTAGCGTTGTTGTGGCGGCTGGATCAGGCGCTGCACGGCAAGTTGGCCGGCCGGTTGTTGTTTTACGCCGGAATCCACGAAAAGGAGCCGCAGTCTTCCGTCCGGCCGCACCTGGTAGTGGGCGACCTCGGTTCCCAGAAAGTCGGCGAACGTCCGGGCGGCGGCGCCTTCGCGGTAATAGGCGTTTTCGATGCGGAGTTCCATCCCGGACCGCAGTTCCACCCAGGCGGATGCGGTCTGCGTGAATTCGTTCAGCACTTCCGGGAACGGAGTCTCGCGGGAGTCGGGCGCGCGGAGCCGATATTCCGGCCGAGCCGGAAGCACGCGGAACCCTTCGCGGGGCGCGCGCGGCGCGCAGGCGGACACGGCCAGCAGCAAGAGAAGCGGCGACAGAACTTTCATGGCTACTCGACTCGCAGGGCAGCCATGGGGTCGATGCGCGCGGCACGGCGGGCCGGAAGATAGCTGGCGGCCGCGGCGACGACGAGGAACAAGACGGCGGCGCCGGCGAAGGTGGCGGGATCGAGCGGCTTGACGTGGAAGAGCAGGTCCGTCAACAGGAGGGTCAGAGAAAAGGCGCCGCCCAGGCCCAGGACGGTTCCGGCCAGGGCCAGCGCCAGCCCGCGTCCCAAAACCAGGCGGAGAATGTGCTGCTGCGGCGCGCCTAAGGCGCGGCGGATGCCCAGTTCCTGCGTCCGCTGCGCGACCGAGTAGGCCATGAGGCCGTAAATCCCGATGACGGCGAGCAACACGGCGATGGCCGCGAACGTGGTCAACAGGAGGAACGCGAGACGTCTCGGCCCGACCGCGGCGTCGAGCACCTCGGTCATCGGCCGCATTTCGGAGACCGGCTGATCGCGGTCCACAGCGGCCAGCTGAGTGCGCACGGCGTTTCCGAAACGCGGCGGATCTCCCGTCGTGCGCACCGCGAGGTATGCCAGTTGAGGGGGATGCACAGTTAAAGGAACGTAAAACTCGGGCACTGCGTCGAAGGCGAGGCCGCCTTCGTGCATGTCGGCGACCACGCCGATGATCTCTCCGGTGAACTTATCGCCGCCTTCGAAGAGACGCCGGCCAAGGGGATCCAGGCGGGCGGGGTAGTCCGGCCAGAGGAGGCGAGCCAGGCTTTCATTGATCATCAGGACTGGCGGCGCGCCGGGGCTGCCATCACGCTCGGTGAAGAAGCGGCCGCGGCGCAGAGGAACCCCGAGGGTTCGGAAATAATCCGGCGTGATACTCTGCACAACGGCGAACTTCTGCGCGCCGGGCTCGTCCGGCGGACCGGGGATCTGCACGTTGGTCCGCAGCCAGTTGGTGGTTGGGAGCGAAAGGGCGGTGGTCGCACCGAGCACACCGGGGACGGTTTCCACGCGTTGTACCAAATCGTCGAAGAAAGCCACCTTCTTCCGGTCCGTGTCGTAGCGGGCGGGCGGGAGCGCGATTTTCAGTGTCAGCAAATGATCGGGCTGAAACCCGGGATCGACGGCGTGCAGACGGGCAAAGCTCGCGAGCAGCAGCCCGGCGCCGATCAACAGGACCATCGAAAGCGCCACCTGGCCGACCACCATCAACCCACGAGCGCGGCCGCGAAATGAATCGGCGCCGGCGGCCGTTCCCGTCCCGCGGAGCGCCGCGACCAAGTCCGTCCGCGACGCATGGAAGGAAGGAAGCAGGCCAAACGCGATGCCCGTCATGACCGAGAGGGCGCTCGTGAACAGGAACACGGATCCATCGAGGTGAATTTCGGCCGCGCGCGGCAAGACGGGTCCCGTGCGCGTCACATAGGCGGTATTGATCGCCGTGATCGCGCCCAGACTCCAGCGAGCGAGCAGCAGACCGAGGATCCCCCCGGCGAACGCCAGCACCAGGCTTTCGGCGAGTAGTTGGCGAATCAGGCGGATACGGCCTGCGCCAATGGCGGCCCGCACCGCGAACTCGCGGGCACGCGAGGCCGAGCGCGCCAACAGGAGGCCGGCGACATTGGCGCAAGCGATCAGCAGCACGCAGGCGACCGCACCAAACAGCGTCCAAAGCATCAAGCGCACATTCGCCACCATCTGATCCTGAATGCGCGCTACCCGCATGGTGGAACGCCGCGCTAAGAATGTCGGATTGCCGGCGGCGTAGTGGCTGTAGAGAACATTCAGCTCGGCGGCGGCCTGTTCCAGAGTGAGATGGGGCTGCAGGCGCGCGAAACCTACAAGGAACGTGACATTCCGCCAGAACCGCTGGGGCAGCCAGGGCCACTCCCAGGGCCGTGTGACCCACACGTCGGTACCTTCAAAGGGAAAGGCGAATCCGGCCGGCAACACGCCAATTACGGTGTACGGGGTGGCATCGATCGTCACCGTTCGCCCGGCGATTTGCGGATCGCCAGCGAAGCGACGGCGCCACAACGACGAGCTGATCAGGGCCACGGGCGGACCGCCCGGCCGGTCCTCGCCGGCGGCGAAGCTACGGCCGGCGACGGGCCGCACGCCGAGAACCTCCAGGAAATTGCCCGAGACGCGCGCCCCCTTGAGAGCCTCTGGCGCGCCGCTGCCGGAGAGCGTCATGTCCTGAGATGTGCTCAGAAACACGCCAAAGCCCGAGAACGACCGCGCCCCCCGCATGGCGTCGAACTGGTTCATGCTGAACGGCGCATCCACGGACTTGAGCTGAGCGCTGTCCATGGAGACGCGAACCAGGCGCTCCGGATCGCGGTACTCGAGCGGCTGGAGAAGCACGGCGCGGATTACGGTGAACATGACTGTATTGCCGCCGATGCCGAGCGCGACGGCGGCGATGGCGGTGGCGGCGAAGGACGGGCCCTTGCGCAGAGCGCGGAGCGCGTAGAGGAGATCGCGCCAGAGGGTCTCGCCGAGCACCGGGATTGGCGGCATGAACGGCATTGTACGCAATTTCCGCTTGACATTCAAGAAAATTAGTACTAATGAATTAGTATGCGACAACGCAGCCGGACCCTCACCGGGCAGGAGCTGGAAATCATGAAGGTGATCTGGGAGCGAGAGCGCGCGACCGTGCGCGACGTCTATGAGGCACTCCTGGAACGCCGGAAGGTGGCTTACACCACCGTGATGACCATGATGAAGATTCTGGAGCAGAAAGGCTTCCTCAAGAAGTCCCAGGAAGACCGGGCGTACGTCTACCGGCCGGCGCAGGCGAAAAGGCAGGTAATCGGCGCCATGGTGAAAGACTTCATCAATCGGGTGTTTAACGGCTCGGCCGAACCGCTTCTGGTGCACCTGGTGGAGGAGCATCACCTCTCGCAGAAAGATCTGGAAGAAATCGCGCGCCTGCGGAGGAAGTCATGATGAACAGCAATATACTGGCGTGGAGCCTGCAGGCCGCGGTGCTGGTGGGCGCGGCGGGCTTTGCCGCCGCCGTGCTCCGGTTGCGCGTGCCGGCTGCCCGGCTGTTCTATTGGCAGATGGCTCTGCTGGCGTGCCTGGCGCTGCCGCTGCTGCGGCCGTGGAAACACGAAGTGATTGCGGACAATGTCACGGTCGCGATGGTCGGTGTGGCGCGGCCGGTGGCCAGCCCCGCAGGATTCCATATTCCGCTCGACCGGGCGGCGTTGTGGTTGCTGGCGGCAGGAATCCTGGGGCGGGCCCTATGGCTGGCAGCGGGCTTTTGGCGCTTGCGGCTGTACCGCCGGCGCTCGCAGCCGTTGGAAACGCGGAATGGGGCGGCGTTGCTGGTGTCCGCGGACATCACCAGCCCCGTCACCTTCGGCGCGCTGCGGCCGGTGGTCTTGCTGCCCGCGGCATTTCCCGAATTCGATCCGCAGGTGCGGGAAGCGATTCTTTGTCACGAACTGCTGCACGTGGAGCGGCGCGATTGGGTATTTACATTGGCCGAAGAGGTGGTGCGGACCATCTTGTGGTTCCATCCTGCCATCTGGTGGCTGCTGGGCCAGATTCAACTCGCGCGCGAGCAAGCGGTGGACCGGGAAGTGGTGGCGCGAACGCGGTGCCGCGAAGAATACGTGGACGCGCTGCTGGTCATCGCCGGAGCACGGCCGCAGCTCGACCTGGCCCCCGCCCCGCTGTTTCTGCGGCAGCGGCATCTGAAGCAGCGAGTGGTTTCGATTTTGAAAGAGGTTCGTATGTCAAAAACGCGCTTGGTCTCGTCACTGGCTGCATCGCTCGGCGTTCTGGCCGCGGCGTGCTGGGTTGTAACCGCGGCCTTTCCGCTGGCGGCGGCTCCGGAGACGGTGGCCGATTCCCCCGGGGTGAGCGTCGAACTCAACGGCGCCACGCTGCTGCATCGCTCCCCGATTGCCTATCCGGAGCGCGCGCGCACGAGCGGCATTCAGGGGGCTGTGCTGGTGCAGGTGAAGATCGACGGGAGCGGCAACGTGGCGGATGCGCAGGTCTTAACGGGGCCGGAAGAGCTGAGAAGGCCCGCGCTGCAGTCGGTACTGACGTGGCACTTTACATCCGATTCGGCGGGCAGCATGCGGCAGGTCGTTATTGCGTTCCAACTACCGGCCGCGGAGGTGCGTCCGGCGGCACCGGTGTCGCCGCCGGCGACTCCCCTGCCCGCAGCCGGCCGCGTCCCGGACCGCACGATCGAGATGATCCGCATCAGCGGTTTGTCGGAGGAGGCGCGTGCCGATCTGAGCTCCCGCCTGCCTGCGGCGGGAGAAACACTCTCCGCCGAGGGCTTACAGAAGTTGCGAGAGACGGTTCGGAGTTTTGACGAGCACCTGGCTGTTGCCGCGGTGCCCTCGGGCAGCAATCTCCGAGTTCTGATCGGCCTGGCTCCGCCGCCTCCGCCACCGCCCGCGCCGGAGCCCCCCGGCCGCATCCGCGTCGGCGGTAATGTGCAGGCAATGAAGATCGTCACACAGCCGAGGCCGATGTATCCGGCCGATGCGAAGGCGGCCCGCATTCAAGGCGTCGTCAAATTGCTGGCAATTATCGGCAAGGATGGCGGGGTTCAGAACCTCACAGTAATCAGCGGGCACCCGCTGCTAGTTCCGGCGGCGATGCAGGCCGTGCAGCACTGGGTGTATCAGCCCACTCTGCTGAACGGCGATCCGACGGAGGTGGAGACCGAAATCGACGTGAATTTCACGTTGTCGGAGTAACCCCCGCTCACACCTATTCGTAGCGCAGGACCTCGGCGGGGGTGATGCGCGTAGCATTGCGGGCGGGGTAGATCGTCGCGAGAAAACTGATCAGGATCGCCGCGGCCGCAATCCAGATCCCGTCGGTCCAGCGGGCTTCGAACGGCACAAAGCTCATCGAATAGACCGCCTCGTCCAAGGGCACCCACCGGTACTTGTCGGCGAAATAGCTCAGCGTATAACCCAACACTAACCCGACGGCACTGCCGACGACGCCGATCAGCACGCCTTGCAGCATGAAGATGCGGCGGATCTGCTCGCGGCGCGCGCCCATCGACATCAGCACGGCGATGTCCCGGTACTTTTCCATCACCATCATCACCAGGACAATCAGGATATTGAGCGCGGCGACCAGGACGATCAACCCGATGGTAATGGCGGTCACGATGCGCTCGGTGCGCAGCGCGGTGAAGAGTTGCTTGTTGCGCTCCATCCAGGTAGTGGTCGTGTAGCGCGGGCCGACAACCTTTTCTACTTCCTTGGCGATGACATCGGCGCGGTTCAAATCGTCGACTTTCAGTTCCAGCTGATTGATCACGTCGCCCAGGGAAAATGCCCGCTGCACGGCGCCGACGGAGGCGTAGGCCCAGTTGTCGTCAATTTCAAAGAAGCCGGTTTCGAACGTGCCCGCCACGCGGAACCGGCGGGTCGCCGGCCGAGGTCCGAATGGCGTCAACTCGTTCACCACCAGCGCGACATTCGAGTTCACGGTCATGCCCGTATCCTCGACGTAGCGGGTGCCGAGGATGATCCCCGGAGGCGAAGCCTGCGGATCGCGCAGGCGGTCGAGCGAACCCGATTTCAGGTGGGCTAATGCGTCTGTCATCTTCAGCTCGGCATCCACATCGATGCCTTTCAAGTAGATCCCTTTGGACTGGAGCGGGCCCGTGAGATACGACGGCTCGTAGAGCGCGGGCGCCACGTCGGTGACGTGCGGCAGCTTGCTCAAACGCGCCGCCATTCCCTGCCAGTCTTCGATGCCCGAGCCGGGTTCTTTCTCCAGGACATTGATGTGCGCCATGGCGCCGAGCAGGTTGCGCGTCAGCGTATTGCGGAAACCGTTTGTAACCGCGAGCCCGATCACCAGCGCCATCACGCCGGCGGCCACGCCCAGCACCGAGATCGCGGTGATAACGGAGATCACCTTCTCCTTGCGGTGCGACCGCAAGTAGCGCTTCGCGATGAATAGCTCGAAGCCGGCAGCCTTCACAGCTTGTCGTACTCGCGCATCAGGTTGACCAGGTCGATGGGGCCTTCGGGCCGCAGAAGCGGGAACAGGATGACGTCGCGGATGGTGCGCGAGCCGGTGAGAATCATGGTGAGCCGGTCTATGCCGATGCCTTCGCCGCCGGCGGGCGGCATCGCGTAGGCGAGGGCGCGGACGTAATCTTCATCCATCTGGTGCGCTTCCTCGTCGCCGCGCTCCCGCATGCCCAACTGCATCTCGAAACGCCGCCGCTGCTCCTGCGGGTCGTTCAACTCTGTGTAGGCGTTGCCGATCTCCATGCCCGCCGCATAAATCTCGAACCGCTCGACAAAGGCCGGGTCCTCGGGCTTGTTCTTGGAAAGCGGCGAGGTCTCCACCGGGTAGTCATAAATGATCGTGGGCTGAAGCAACTGCTCTTCGGCCACACGCTCGAAGATATCGGCAAGCGCCTCGCCCGGAGTCTGCTTATCGGAATGATGCATCAGCCACTCACGATTCGAGACGTCTTCCAGGCTCGGCCGGTTGCCTCCCTGCCAGAACTGCAGGACGGCCTCCCGCATGGTGTACCGCTGAAAACAGCCGAAATCCAGCTTCTGGCCTTGATATTCCACTTGCGCCGAGCCGGTGGCGTCGATCGCGACCTGAGCGAGCAGTTCCGCAGTAAAGTCCATCAGGCCGCGGTAATCCGTGTAGGCCTGGTAGAACTCCAGCATTGTGAATTCGGGGTTGTATTTGAAACCGAGCCCCTCATTGCGGAAGTTCCGGTTGATTTCGTACACGCGCTCCAGGCCGCCTACGACGAGCCGCTTCAGGTACAACTCGGGAGCGATGCGCAGATAGAGATCGATATCGAGGGTATTGTGATGCGTGATGAACGGCCGGGCAGCGGCACCGCCATAGAGCGGCTGCATCATGGGCGTCTCAACTTCGATGAACCCGCGCGATTCCAGCTGGCGCCGGATGGAGGCAATGATCTTCGCCCGAGTGACGAAGACCTGGCGCACCTCCGGATTCGCGATCAGATCGAGATACCGCTGGCGGTAGCGCGTCTCGACATCCTCGAGTCCATGCCACTTCTCGGGCATCGACAGAAGGGTTTTGGAAAGGAATTCGAGCTTTTCGGCGTGGACGCTAAGTTCGCCGGTGCGAGTGCGGAACAAATATCCCTCGACGCCGACGATGTCGCCGATATCCAACATCTGAAAGAGCTGAAAATCGCGCTCGCCGACGGCGTCTTTCTTGACGTAAATCTGCAGCCGTCCGCCGCTCTGCTGCAGGTGCGCGAAGCCGGCCTTTCCCATCAGCCGTTTGGTCATAACGCGCCCGGCGATGCGCACGCGCATCTCAGGCGTCAGTTCCTCCGCGGTCTTGCTGCCATAACCCGCCAGAATGTCCGGAATCGTGTGCGTGCAGTCGTAGCGCGCTCCGTATGGCCGGTATCCCAACGCCTCGATTTCACGGATGCGGCTCAGGCGTTGTTTCAGTAACTCGTCTTCCAACGACAAATTCGGCTCTCCTAGAGGGGAAATTGGATATTATAAGGGTTCGCTTTGCGACGGTCCATTTCCATTATCATTCCCGCATACAACGAAGAGAAACGGTTGCCGGCCACATTGGCAAAAATTCAGGAGTACCTGGGCCGGTCCCGGTGGGATTTTATCGAGGTCCTGGTAGTGGACGATGGATCGCGGGACGGCACGGCCGAGGTGGCGCGGAAGGCCGGCCTCCGCGTGGTCAGCAATCCCGGGAACCGCGGAAAGGGCTACACGGTGCGCCACGGCATTCACGAAGCGCAAGGGGAGTGGATCCTCTTTTCGGATGCCGATCTCTCCACTCCGATTGAGGAACTCGAGCGCCTGTGGGGCTGTGCCGAGCGGGAGAACGCCCCGGTGGTGATCGGCTCGCGGGCGGTCGATCGCTCCCTGATCGGAATCCGCCAGCCTTTCTTGCGCGACCGAATCGGCCGGCTCTTCAACCTGGTGATGCGGCTGATTGTCGGCTTGCCGTTTCGGGACACACAGTGCGGATTCAAATTGTTTGAATCACAAGCGGCACGTTCCGTTTTTTCCCGTCAACGCCTCGACGGCTTTGGTTTCGATGTTGAGGTTCTCTACATCGCGCGGAGGCAGGGCCTCAAATGCCTCGAAGTGCCGGTACGTTGGAATGACGTCGCGGGGACGAAAGTCAGTCTCTGGCGCGGCGTCTCCGCGTTTCTTGATCCCCTCCGAGTTCGCTGGAACAGTTTCACTTGTAAATACCAATAGATCCCGGTTGTGGCCGAACACTTGCCTAATGTGACGGCCATTTTTTTGGAAGCCTCGGAGGATACAGGGATCTATGAAAAAACTACTACTGCTCACGCTCGTTTTTACACTCACACATTGCGTATTGGCACAGAACCTAAAGATCATGAATGCCGCTTCGCTGTCCACGGTTAGCATTGCGCCGGGCAGCATTGCCACTATCAAGGGGGACAACCTGACAACGGAAGTTGCTTTCGCCACGGACGCCGCGCACCCGCCGACAACCTTGGGCGGAGTGAGTGTGACAATAGGCGGCACGGCTGCGGCATTGTTCTACGTCGGCCCGCACCAGATTAACTTACTCGTAGATCCGGCTACTCCGAAAGGCAACGAAGCCGTAGTAGTCACGTCCGGAACGGGGACCCAGAACGGCACAGTAACAATAGACCCGAACTCGCCGCCCGGATTGTTTTCGCTGTTCGGCACAGGCACGCGCGATGGCGCCATCCTGAACGCGGTCACTTTTGCGCTGGGCGACTTCAGCACCCACACGGCAGACTCTTCGACTTACCTGGCACTATTCGCCACGGGTCTGACCTCCACGACACCGACGGTGACGATCGGCGGCGTGAACGTCACGGTAACCTTCGCCGGCCCCGCCACCTGCTGTGAAGGGCTCGAGCAAATCAATGTGCAGCTTCCGGCGTCACTGGCCGGCGCGGGCCGCGTGCCGGTGGTGCTTACGGCCAACGGCCAGACCAGCAACACGGTGCAAGTGGTCCTGCTTCCCGACAAGGGCACCGGACCATTCGCTTCCGATGAAGATCACGGAAAACGCAGCCGCGAACTCTCCAGCCTGGCCTCGATTCCGGGTACCAGCCTGGTGATGAGCGCCGACGAAAACGACGACGTGATTCGAGTGATCGACGTCAAGGCGAAGAAGGTGACTCAGGTGATCACGTTGCCCGACGGCGCGAACCCGAACGCGATTGCGGTCGACTCCTTAGGGAAAACAGCGGTAGTCGCCGAGAGTGGCCTAGGCAAAGCGGCCATTCTCGACCTCAGTAATATGTCCCATGTCGGGATCACGCAGGTGACGACGGACCTGGGACCGAACGCAGCCGCGATCGGCGGGACGCAAGCCGTGGTCGTGAATGGAGATGTCGACAGTGTTTCGGTCATCGACCTGAATGCGAAGACGGTGCAGAAGACCATTCCGGTCGGTCACGGCCCGGAAGCGGTGGCGATCGACGCAACCGCCAAACTGGCGTACGTGGTTAACGAAGATGAGGGCAATGTGAGCATCGTCGACCTCACTGGTCTGTCGGTCACCAAAACGCTCTCACTGGGCGCGTCCGTGCGGCCCGAATCGATTGCCCTGGTTCCCGGCACCGGCGTTGCCTACCTGACCGTGCCGGCCGGCGGATCCGACGGCCAAGTGCTGGAGCTGAACCTGACTTCTGGCGCGACCAACCCGGTGAGCGCCAACCCGGACCGCTCCGGCGGTTCCAGCGCGGTGGTGGTGTTCGGGCACAATGTTTATTTCGCCAACCAGACCGGCGGCTCGATTTCGGTGCTGCCGATCAAAACGAGCGGCGATCCCAATGGAACGATCACAACAATCAAGGTAGACCTCGGAGCCCGGGCGCTGGCGATCGATACCCAGGATCAGCTTCTGGTGGTCAGTAACGAGGGCTCCGGCACGCTGGTGCTCATCGACCTGACGACCGGCAAAGTCACCGGCCGGATCAACGCGGTCCAAACCAACCTGAACGGCGACGACAACGACGACGATCACAGCGATCGGGCCGCCGCCATGAACCTGCCGTCGATCTCGAGCCTGTCGCCCATGTCGGGCAAAGCGGGAACTTCGTTTAGCCTGACCATTACCGGCAAGAACTTCACAGGCGCCACGGCTGTGGTGTTTGTGAACCCGGCGCTGGCGATGGACGAAGGCCAAGGGAAAGGGGCAAGCCCCATGGGCGGCAACGATCCGGCCTTCACGGTGACGAACATCGCCGTGACCCCCGACGGCAGCCAGGTGACCGCCAGTATCGCGATCGGCGCATCGGCAACAGCCGGACCCCGCCTGGTTCGCGTAGTCACGCCGAACGGCACGTCGACCTTCCTGCCGTCGACTGCCGATATGTTTACGGTGCAGTAAAGGGAAAGCGGGGCGGATCGCCGATTCGCCCCGCTCTTCAGACTTTGACAATTACTTCGCGCAGGCGCTCGCGGGTCAAAAAAAACTTGACCGATGCGAATCTTGAAAATAGTTTCTCCAGACTCCGGTTATTAAAAAGCTGGATCGGCTGGCGCGAACCCTGTTGCTCCACCTGCAGCAGGTTCAGATCCTGGATGCGGAAGGTGTAATAAGGAACCGCGTCCTGCTTGTCGTCGGAGTGGAAAAAGGCCAGCATGTAGCTTCCCGGCTTCACAATCTTGTGTAACCGCTCCACCACGGCCGCCAGCAGGGGCGGTGAAAGATATTCCAGAACATCCCAGATGAGCACGCCGTCGAACCGGCCTTCGGGATAATCCAGCGCCTGTTTGAGAAAACTCTCGATACGTCCCGGGTTGGACTGGTCGGTGGTGTTGGCGCTGAAGCTTTCCTTCAAGAGCTGGACAAAATTCTCGGAATAGAGGCGGTGTCCGAGATTGGTGATGAAGCTGACATTCTGCTGTGTGGCCGCGCCGAAGTCGAGAATCGTAAGCCCGCTCTGACCGCGAATGTAATTGAAAAACTCCTGCAAACCACGGCTCGATCGGGTAATGGTCTCAACCGTGGCGCCGTGACGGGAGGAAAAGAGCGAACGGACAGAATCGGCAGGCTTGGTCGGCGAGCCTGCAGGCTGCGAACCGAGCACGCCGCGCAGCAGACTCTTCAGCCGGTCAGGAAGCAACTCGCCAGCCTCTCGGGCTACCGCGGGCCGCCGGGCATTCCGGCAGCGGCGGGCGTCGGGCTCGAGGCGACGGGAGGAGGCGCCGACTGCGGCTTGGGAGCGCTCTTAGCGTCCTTCACGATGTCGATGCTGCCTTTAAAATAGGCCCCGTCCTCGATGATGATGCGCGCCGTGCGGATGTCACCCACCAGCTTCGCGTCTTTGCGGATCTCAATCTTGTCGGCAGCTTCCACGTTACCCTGGATCGTCCCCAGCACCACCACTTCGCGCGCTTTCACGCTGGCGTGCACGGTGCCGTTCGGTCCGACGGTCAGCTTGTTCTCGAGCGCCTCCAGGGTCCCTTCCAGATCGCCGTCGACGTAAAGTTCTTCCTTGCTGTAAATCTGGCCGACGATCTTCACGGCCTTTCCTATCGTCGCCGAACCGCCTCGCGATTCCGGCTCGAACCTTCCCACGGGAGTACTGGCCACGGGTGTGCTCTCCTTTTTCACTTCGATCGGTTTGGGGACAACGGAAGCCGGAGCGCTGGGCGCGACGGCGCTAGGGCCCGGCTGAGTGGAAGGCTTTGGCGCCTCTTCATCGCGGCGTTTGTTCCACATTTACGGACGCCCTCCTGGGCATACTTTCAGACCAATCATCGTACCGTCCACTTTAGTCTATAAGGCAGCATTGCGAAACGCAAATACAAAAAGAATTCATTATCGGAAACGGGATTTTTACCGCAGGCGTGTGCCGATATTGAGTATTTCCCGCCGCAATTCCACCGAATAGGGGGCGAGCAGAACATTGATCGCAAACCACATGGTGGCTACGGAGAGAGCGGCACGGGTGAACGCGTTTTTGCCCAGAAGCAGGCGCAACACGATCGCTGCCAGGAAGGGAATCAGCGCCGTAGCCACGCGGGCATGGGGACTGATGGCCTCGACTAGGTTCCCCATCGCACAAGTCTATGCCTGCCATCGCGCAACGGATCAAGATGCCGTTGGTTAGCAGGGCCGTATCGACTGTTTATGTCGGCCTGAGGCCGGGACGGGGAGCCCGGACTTCGGGGGCGTGCGGGATAATAGGCGGAAGAGCCGGATGGATTTCGTCGAACAGTTGAAGGCCGCAGTCGATATTGTCTCTGTGGTGGGAGAGTACGTCCGTCTGCGCAAATCCAGTGCTTACCGGTTTACGGGACTATGCCCGTTTCATTCGGAGAAAACGCCCTCTTTCACCGTTCACGTCTCCAAGCAGTTCTATCATTGTTTCGGATGTCACGCCCATGGCGACGTCTTGAAATTCGTGATGGAGATGGAGCACGTCAGCTTTTACGAGGCGCTCAAAGGCCTCTCGGAGCGGTACGGCATCCCCATGCCGAAACGCTCACAGTATGCGGACGAGGACTCGCGGCGCCGCGCGGCGCTGTTTCAGATGCACGAACTGGCCCAGGAAAATTTTCGTGCCAACCTCGCCGGCCCGGCGGGCGAAACCGCGCGGGCATATTTGGGGCAGCGGGGTGTCGGCGCCGAAACGATGGCAGAGTTCGGCTTGGGATATTCCGACCGTTCCGGCCGCGCGTTAATCCGCTTGTTCGAACAGCGCGGATTCGCCGCGCCGCTCCTCGAAGAATCGGGGCTGGTGGGTAAGCGTGCGGACGGCAGCTTCTACGACAAATTCCGCAACCGGCTCATGTTTCCGATCCAGGACGAAAAGGGCCGGATTATCGCTTTTGGGGGACGGGCCCTTCTCAAAGAAGACGAACCGAAATACCTGAACTCTCCGGAAACGCCGATATATAAAAAGAGGGAGGTTTTATACAACTTGCACCGCGCCAAAGACGCGATCCGGAAAGACGACCGCTCCATTCTGGTAGAAGGCTACATGGATGCGATCGGCGTGTCGGCGGCGGGCGTGGGTTGCGTCGTTGCCAGCTGCGGCACGTCCCTTACCAACCAGCAGGTGCGGACACTCAAGCGGCACTCGCAGCACATCGTGGTGAACTTCGATCCGGATGCGGCCGGAGGCGGCGGAGCCGAGCGCTCCATCGACCTCCTGCTGGCGGAAGGCATGTTCGTCCGCATCATGGAGCTGGATGGCGGTCTCGACCCGGACGAATACTGCAAGCAGCGCGGAGCGGACAGCTACCGGCAGCGGTTGGACACGGCCAAGGGATACTTTTACTGGCTGGCAGACCGGGCGCGCGCGCAACACGACGTGCACACTCCGGAAGGCGTTGTAGCGGTACTTAAGTCGCTGCTGCCTGCGGTGCAAGCCGTCTCCGACCCGCTGGAGCGGATGGCGATCGCCGAGAACCTGGCCGACTATATCGGGGTGGGGCGCGGCGCGGTGCTGGAGACGTTTCGCAAAGCCGTGGCGGACCGTCGTGAAAAGACTATCGAACGTCCGAAGGAAGTGCTGCGCGCCGATGAACGCGGGTTGCTCGAATCGCTGCTGTCCGGCGCGGAAGGGTCCGCGGAACTCCTGAGCCAGCTGGACTCCATCGAGATTCTCGATCGCATCGCTACGCGGCGCATCTATCAGGCGATTCGCGCCCTGCATGCGGCGGGCGCGGCCGTCACATTCGACGCGGTGAACAGCCGGCTGGAAGAGAACGATCAGATCCTACTGGCCGAAGCTCTGCTGGCTGAAGACGCCGATAGCCGCGAAGGGAATCTGGAATATGGACGGCGTTGTCTCGACAGCATGCGCCGCTCCGAGGAGCAGCTCCGCAAAGCGGAGTTGAAGGCTCAAGTGAAGCAGGCCGAGCGTGCCGGCAATCTTGCTGAAGCACTCCGGTTGAGCGAAGAATTGACGCGGCTGGAACGCCGCGGGGCAGCGGGCGCATGATCGGATTTCTTCATGTTGCGCGCCACGCCGTATTGTACAATGGGCTAGTCTCAGTCTCGCCGGAAACGGGGCTTCAGTGGCGTTAGAGGAAAAATTCGAAGGACTCCAACGGCTTGTTCAGATGGGCAAGGAGAAGGGCTACGTCCTGTACGACGAAGTCAACGAAGTCCTGCCGGGCGATATGGCGGCCGGCGTGGAGCTGGATGAAGTCCTAGCCGGCCTCGATACCGCCGGCATCGAGATTCTCGAAGAGCCGAAGGATTTCGAAAAGAAGCTCGAGGAAGCCGAGGAGCTGATCGATCTCGAGCTGCCTGCCGGCCTGGGCGAGAAGATCAACGATCCCGTCCGCATGTATCTGCGCGAGATGGGAACGGTGCCGCTGCTCACGCGCGAAGGCGAAGTCGAAATCGCGCGCCGCATCGAGCGCGGGCAAAACACGGTGCTGAAATCGCTATCCCGCGCGCCGCTGGTGGTGCAGGAAATCCTGTCGCTTGCCGAAGAGATGGCGCAGGAGTTGATCTCGGCGCGGGATATCATCCAGATTTCCGATCCCATCTTGAGCGATGAGCTGGTCGAGGAAAAGCGCCAGCAATTCCTGGCGGCCACCGAAGAGATCAACCGCCAGTACAAAAAGATTCTCCAGGCGCGGCAAAAGCTGCAGGCTATTCCGCGCGCCATGAAGCCGAAACAATACCGGCATCAATTGTGGGAGCTGGCGCGGCTGGTGGTGAAGACTTCCAAGCTGGTCCGCGAAGTGCGCTTCCAGTCCCCGGTGATCCGGCACCTGATCGAGCGCGTCCGTCATGCGGTCGAACAGTTCCGGCCGGTGGAGCGCGAAGTGCTCAAGCTGCAGCGCAAGCTCGAGACGTGGCCCGGCCCGCGCACCGAAGCGATCAAGGATCTCCGCAAAGAACAGCGGGCTTTCAGCCAGAAGCTGCAGCAGCTGGAAGAGGAATTCGGCGCGTCCGCTTCCGAGCTGCGGCGCACCCTGGAGATCATCACCCAGGCGCACCAGGAGGCCGAGGCGGCCAAGAAGGAACTCATCGAAGCCAACCTCCGGCTGGTGGTCAGCATCGCCAAGCGGTACACCAACCGTGGCATGCAGTTCCTCGACCTGATCCAGGAAGGCAATATCGGCCTGATGAAGGCGGTCGACAAGTTCGAATACCGCCGGGGCTACAAATTTTCGACTTACGCGACGTGGTGGGTGCGCCAAGCCATCACGCGCGCGATCGCCGATCAGGCGCGCACCATCCGAATCCCGGTGCACATGATCGAGACGATCAACAAGCTGATCCGCACCTCGCGCCAGATGGTCCAGGAGTTGGGCCGGGAGCCTACCAACGAAGAGCTGGCCAAGCGGCTGCAGCTGCCCGTCTCCAAAGTGCGCAAGGTACTGCGGGTGGCGCAGGAGCCGATCTCACTCGAAACCCCGATCGGCGAAGAGGAAGAGTCGCATCTCGGCGACTTCATCGTCGACCAGAACGGCATTTCGCCGTCCGACGCCGTCATTAATTTGAACCTGCGCGAGCAGACGGCTCAGGTGCTGAAGACGCTGACGCCGCGCGAAGAAAAGATTATCAAGATGCGCTTCGGCCTGGAGGATGGCAGCGAGCACACGCTCGAAGAAGTCGGCCAGAACTTCGCAGTCACGCGCGAACGGATCCGGCAGATCGAAGCCAAGGCGCTACGGAAGCTCCGCCACCCGAGCCGGAGCCACCGTCTGCGCGCTTTTCTCGAAAACGGCACGCGCGGCCTCTAGCGGCGGACGCCGGCTCGCCCCGGGCCCGCCTTTGGATCAGCTCCTTTTATTTTTCCGCGCACGTTCGCACCAGAGCCAGAACACGGAACCAGGCGCCGTCGTCAGCGACCAAACTCGAAGCCGGGTTTGGCTGGTTAGAATCTCGGTTCGCGGGGACCGCGGCCTCCGCCGCCTCCTCTGCCCCCGAAACCGCGCCCGCCGCCGCCACCACCAAAACTGCGTTCCGGTTTGGGACGCGCCTCGTTCACATTCAGGGCCCGACCGTCCAGGGTATACCCGTTGAGCGCCTGAATGGCCTGATCGGCCTCGCCTTCGTTCGCCATTTCCACGAACGCGAACCCGCGCGACCGCCCGGTATCCCGATCCGTCATGATGCGGGCGCTGTTGACCGTTCCGTACCGCTCGAACAACGCGCGCAGCGATTCTTCGGTGGCATGGAAGTTGAGATTGCCTACGAAGATATTTTTCACACCATCCTCCTAACGATTTGAAAGCGGGCTCATCGGGGAGGAACAGAAGCGGACAACGCTCGGATACACTCGACCGGAGAAGCTATCAAATGCGTCTCGACTATACCATGAGGCGGATACGGGGGCAATCGGGGGGGCTTGGCGCGACCGTGAGGAATAGAACAAATGGTGCGAGCCAAAAACAAAAGGCCCCGGGGAACTTTCCGGGGCCTTTGATGGGATTTAAACCGGGCGACTTCCTACTCTCCCACATAGTTGCCTATGCAGTACCATCGGGGCTGGAGAGGCTTAACTTCCGTGTTCGGGATGGGAACGGGTGGGTCCCTCTCGCTACGGTCACCCAGAACTTGTATCAGGGCGAGGATTACCTCGCTCTGGATTGAATATTGACGGGACTTTACCACGCGTACAAAGAATTTACTTTTGTGTTGACAGTAAATTTTATGGTCAAGCCGAACGGGCAATTAGTAACGGTTAGCTGAATTGGTTACCCAACTTACACATCCGTCCTATCAAACAGGTCGTCTTCCTGTGCCCTCATTAGCCTCTCTCGAAGCTTGGGAGATCTCATCTTGGGGAAGGTTTCACGCTTATATGCATTCAGCGTTTATCCTGACCGAACTTCGCTACCCAGCGATGCCACTGGCGTGACAACTGGATCACAAGAGGTTCGTTCATCCCGGTCCTCTCGTACTAAGGACAAGCCCCCTCAAATCTCCTACGCCCACCACAGATAGGGACCGAACTGTCTCGCGACGTTCTGAACCCAGCTCACGTACCGCTTTAATAGGCGAACAGCCTAACCCTTGGGAGCTTCTACACCCCCAGGATGCGATGAGCCGACATCGAGGTGCCAAACCGGAGCGTCGATGTGAACTCTTGACTCCGATCAGCCTGTTATCCCCGGCGTACCTTTTATCCGTTGAGCGATGGCCCTTCCAT